>CAMYKW010000065.1:0-18233 GCA_947259175.1 uncultured Gammaproteobacteria bacterium
TATTTCGCCTAAAGTTAATAATAAAGATACGAATTAATTTGGGGTGTCTAAAAGTGAGTGGATTGGGACCACACACGCAGTTGCCATGCGTCGACTTGGCAGGCCGGTCAACAGACCTGATGGGTCTAAACGACGGCGCGCGAATGAAAACACGCGCACGCGGATTTACCCTCATTGAATTGTTGGTCACCATTACCGTGAGCGCAATCCTGCTCGGGGTGTCGGTCCCGAATTTTCGTACCTTTATTCAAAACAATCGTATCTCCAGCACGACCTCGGATTTTGTCACTGCGGTTGTACAGGCACGCACTGAAGCGCTCAAACGCGGCGTACGCGTTTACCTTTGCCGAACCGGAGATCCTCATGAAGCCGACCCGGCCTGCGCCGCCAAGCTGCCGAGCGGCGCTTCCAATGCGAGTAAAGACTGGACCCCCGGCTGGTTGATTTATGCCCTGCCGATAGACTTCGATCCTTCAAAGGGAGAACTCGATTACAGCAAAAGCGGCGGTGACGACTTGATCGCCGTCGGCAACCCGGCGCCAAACGGTGTCACCATCACTTCCAACGCAACGGGAAACCGCTGGTTGTCTTACTACGCCGACGGTACGCTCCAGGAAACCGGTAGCGCCCGTTACGTCATCTGCGACGACCGCAACGGGTCCGACAACACCGGGAGATTAGTCGAGATTCCGCTCATCGGTCGTCCTCTTGTTTCCAAGACCGACGATTGTTCCCCGGGCTAGGGACGGCGCGATGATCGTGGGCATTCCCATGAAACGCTGCCGCGGCACCGGCCTTATAGAGGTGATGGTCACGGTCGTGGTGATGTCGATCGGCCTGCTCGGCATCGCTGCGCTGCAGGTGCAATCGAAACGATCGAACTTTGAGGCGGTGCAACGCACCACTGCGACGATGCTGGCCCACGCCGTGATCGAGCGAATGCGCGCCAACGAGTCCGCCCTGAGCACCTATCTCAGCCAGGGGGCCCAAGTGGGCGGAGAGACCATCAGCAGCGAACCTTCGCCGGACTGCACCGCGGGAAGTTCGTGTACGCCATCACAGCTGGCGCAGCACGACGTCTGGGAATGGGAACAGGCCATAGACGGGGCCAGCGAGACCGCTGGAGGCAGTAAGTCCGGCGGCTTGGTCTCGCCCACCGCGTGTCTCACCGGACCCAGCGGCGGGGGTTCGGGGACCTACTCCGTCGCCATTGCGTGGCGCGGCCAGAACTCCGTCGCCAATCCACCGTCCAGTAGTTGCGGGGAGAGTTCGGGAAAGTACGATGCACCGGGGGGTGGCGACCCGGACGCGTTTCGCCGTGTGTTGACGCTGGATGTGTTCATTGAAGCGGGTTAGTCATGATGCCGTGCGCACCTGTCACCAATCGCGGATTTTCGATCATTGAGTTGATGATCGCCACGTTGCTCGGCCTGTTTGCAAGCAGCGTCGTGATCTCCATCTTCGTGAGCACCAATCGCTCTTTCGGTCAAGATCAACAGATCTCCCGAATGCAGGAAAACGCCCGTTACGCGATGCGGATATTGGCCAACGACCTGTCGATGGTCGGGTTCTGGGGCCAGGTGCTGAATCCCGGAGAGATAAACACCGCGGTGCGTGACTGCGATAGCGACGGCAGCGGCGCAGAATGCCAGCATGCCTACGCCGGTACGTCTTTGGCGCTGACCACCGACTGCGGACCGGGCAGCGTCTCGCCGGCTCCCGCCAAGTGGGCCTACAGTGTTACGCCCCCCATCGAGATCGTTACACAGGCGGACGCCGACGACGCGGAGACCACCTTCAGTTGCATCGATGAAGATGAATTCCAGGCCGGTACCGACATTCTCGTAATCAAGCGGGTGCAGGGACAAGGCCTGGCATCGACACGTGCCGATTCCGGTGATGACGGGACAGTTTACCTGCGTGCGACGGGAGCTTCCGGCATGTTGTTGAATTACGATCACGGCGATATGAACTCCGCCGGCACCGATATCTTGGACTGGGCATATGCCGCTAACGTCTACTACGTGCAGAACCACTTCGCCGACTCCGGGGACGGCATTCCTTCGCTGTTTCGAAAAAAATTGGGGGGCCCCGCCGGCGCATCGGCCATGCAAACGGAAGATGGGGGTGTCGCGCCGGGCATAGAATACTTTCGCATTATGTTCGGCATCGACGAGGACGCCGATGGCGTCGCCAATATTTATACCTCGTCACCGACCGCGGCCAACATCGAAAATTCGGTAACCGCCAGGATTTATCTCCTCGCGCGGAGCATGAACCCGGACCCCGCCTACACGAATAGTAAAGTCTACCAACTCGGGGACGTTACTAAGGACTACAGCGGAAATCCCGATAACTATTATCGCCGTGTGTTTACGACTACCGTGCGGTTGCGGAACCAGGCGAACCGGCTGCTGCTCGGCCCCTGATCTGAGGTAAACGGAATGATATGCGACCTACGACTTTGTCAATCACAACGGGGCGTGGCCCTTGCGGTCGCACTGATGATCCTGGTCGGGGTTACGGTCGTTAGTTTGACGATGCTGACAACCAGCATGCTGGAGCTGGTAATGGCCGGCAGCGAAGAAGCACGGACCACCGCGTTTCAGAAAGCACAAGCGGGTATCGATGCGGTTACCGCCGACCGCAACAATTTCCAGGTGTTTGGAAACGTTGGACACAAGAACTGTTCCAGTGGATTCGCTTCCAAGTACGGCGGGACCTGCAATGCAACATCCGTAACTCTGCCGTCCAGTTACGACACCGCGGGCACGGAGATGTATGTAAGGAGAGAGGCGCCGTTGGAGCAATGCCCGCCGCGGGGGATGTCTACCAGTTGCGAGAGTTACAGCGTCGCCACGTTCTCCATGGACAGCCGTTTCGACGCCACCCAGACACGGGGCGGGCGCTCGGAATTGGTTCAAGGGTACCTGGTTCTGGTACCAAAAAACCAACAGGGCGGTTGAGCGGCGCGACGTTGATGAGTGGAGGTTGACCATGAGACAGATCATAAACGGTTGCTTGATCGCGATGCTGCTCGGGATGAGCGCGTCGATCGTCGGCGATGATACCGACATCTATATGAGTCCGTCGGCTTCACAGGGCACGGCCATGGTAATGCTCAGCATTGACTGGCGCCCCAACCTGGGATCTACGGTGTGCAACGGCGGCGAATGCCAATCGTTGATCGATGAGGGATTTCTGACTCCGGTCAATCCCAATCAAATCACTTATTTCGAAGTTCTCAAGGCGACCCTGAAGAAGGTGTTGGATCCTCTCGAAGGACTGAGCCTTGGGCTGATGATGAGTCACGACAACAAAAACAACTGCGCCGGTCCTACCAAGACCGGCTGCAGCAACGGCGGATATATCCTTTCCGGCTTCAAAGACATCAGCGATGCCAATGAACGCGCGCAGTTATATGCGGCCCTGGACGCCATCCCCCTGGCCCACGGAAACGCGTCCCACAAGTACCAGGGCAAAGAGCTGTTTTTCGAATTCTTCCGCTACCTGACCGGCCAAGGAGTATACAACGGCCACAACGGCTGGACGGATTACGGAACCAACAAGAATCTCAACATCGATGACCAGCTCGATACCTCACCGCACGACGCCGCGACCTTGAGTTGGGATGGGTCGATTGAAACCAACGGAACATACACGAGCCCGATCAACGACATGGGCAGCTGTTCCAAGATCTACACCATCAACGTCCTGTTCCAGGTTTCGCAACAGGAAGACGATTCCGATAACGCGCTGACCGCCAGCAAACCCAACGGTGGTATGGGAGGCATCAGCGGCGGGGCTACGTTTCCAACGGTGCTCGAATACCTGCACGATACCGACCTGGCCGACGGCAGCTTCAACTCCAGCGTCGATATTCCCGGTAAACAGAACGTGACCTCCTATTTCATCAGCGCAAACGAGAACACCACGACACACGGTTACGCCAACGCGGGCGGCACCGGTCGCGCGTTGGGCTTGAGCGAAGATCCCGATGAGTTGTATCGGACACTGCATGACCTGTTTCAAGAAATCCTCAGCGTCAGCACCACTTTCGTATCGCCTTCGGTTCCGGTCAACGTCTTCAACCGCGCGCAGACCTTGAACGACATGTACATCTCCGTGTTCCAGGCGAACGAGGACATGCAGCCCCGTTGGACCGGCAACCTGAAAAAACTCAAGATCGCCGAGGATGCCTCGGGCAACTTGTATTTACGGGACGCAAACGGCCAGGCCGCAGTCGCCGCGGACGGGCGGATCAAACACAGCGCGCTGACCTACTGGACGCATCCCGGCGACCTGCCCGATCCTGGACCTGACGACGAGTTCGTGGCCGGCAAGGACGGCAGGACCGTGGACCGCGGCGGTGCAGGGGGCGTGATTCCCGGATATCGGCCGTTGAACGGCAATTCACCCGGGTTGCTCAATCCCACCGGTACACCTACGGCGAGCACGGCGCGCAAACTGTTTACCGAGCCGGACAGCAGTGTCAATGGCACCGCCGCGGATCTGCGGCCATTGGCGGCCAACACTGAAACCGTACAGGCGCTATTGACCACCGGCGACTCAGCGGAAAGCTTGTATCAGACTGTCATGGGTTGCGGTGCATGCACTTATGCCGGTGCGACGGCGGCGCAAAAGGCCGACGCCGAAGCCAGGGTGTTGGAACTGGTCAAATTCGCCCGCGGCCTGGATCTAATGGACGAAAATAGCGACGGCGACACCAGCGATGCTCGTCCCTGGATATTTGGTGACGCGTTGCATTCGCGGCCGGTGGCGATCAACTACGGCGCGATCGGTATGGCGACACAAAACAATCCCGACATCCGCATTGTGATGGGATCCAACGATGGTTTCGTCCGTATGTTCGATGCGGACGACAACTCGGGCGTGGAGCTGTGGGGATTCGCCCCTCGGGCAATGATCCCCAAGATGTTACGCCTCAAAGACAACAACATCGATACGCCCGTTCATCCCTATCTCGTGGATGGCGCACCATCGATCCTGGCCGTGGACAATAACGGCGACGGTACCTTGAATCATTCCGCCGGTGATCGAGTGGTGGTCTATTTTGGCCTGCGGCGCGGCGGTAAACGCTACTATGCGCTGGACATCAGCAACCCGGACGCCCCGGATTTGCTGTGGTCCATCGCAAACAGCGATGCCGATTTCACGCAGCTCGGCCAGAGCTGGTCGACTCCGCGAGTCGCCCGGCTACGTGTCGACGCCGACGACAATGCCGCCACCAGCGGCGATGTGAACAGCGTCTACGTTCTGATGTTCGCCGGCGGTTACAACGGTGACGATGCCGGCGATAAATTGGGCGATCTCGGCAAAGACGAGCGCGACGAAGCAAGCGCTTTCGTGGGCAGCAACGACGACGAGGGCAATGCGGTTTTCATCGTCAACGCCCTCACCGGGGAGCTCATCTGGAAGGCGGTAAAAACCGCGACCGGCGAATCCACGGGTCCGGTCAGTTCGCAGCCGCAGTTGTACAAACACTCCAACCTGCACGACAGCATCGCCGCGAATTTGTCGATCGCCGACACGAACGGCGATGCCTATATGGATCGCATGTATGTTGGGGACACCGGCGGCGTGGTCTGGCGCGGCGATATCCCCGGCGCCTTGCGTTCCGATTGGACCTTAAAGCCGGTGCTGTCAGTCGGAAGGCATTTCAGCAACTCCAATGCCGCTGACCGGCGCTTCTTTCATCGCGTGGATTTTGTACAGTCACGCGACCAAACGGGCGATTTTGACGCGGTCATCGTAGGTTCCGGCGACCGGCCTTATCCGCTGGGAACGGCTGTGCAGAACTACATGTACATGTTCAAGGACCGGAACACAACAAGCGGCAATCCGCCGAGCGCCGCGAAGGATCACGACGATCTCGCCGATCTCACCGATAACTGCATGCAGGATCAGGACGCCACCGACTGCAGCGATGCGGATGTGGAGTCGAAGTTGACCGACGGTTGGCGGATCAAACTGGAGAATTGCGCCGACGGTTCGACGGGTAATTGCGGCGAGAAGAGTCTGGCGCAACCGTTGACCATACAAGGCAAGGTATTCTTCACGACCTACGTGCCACCCGGCACCAATGTCTCCGACAGCTGCACGCCGAGTGAAGGAGGCGGCCTGTATTACGGCATTTCCATGTTCGACGCCTCCGCGGTGTTCAACTTCGACGTCAGCAACGATGGTTCCGGCTCGGAAACCCTGGAGAGATTCGAATCCATGAAGGCGCATGGAATTCCCGCTCAGTTGGTCCCGATGAGCGACGGCAAGGTGATCCGCAGCGATCTGCAAATCGAGGATACCAGCGCACGCACCAGCGCCGAGACTTATTGGTACGAGAGGTCCCGACGATGACCGCGGGTTCCAGGCAATGTGGCATAACACTGCTGGAACTGATGATCACCCTGGTGGTGATCGCGTTGCTGACATCGATCGCGCTGCCGACCTACGATAACCTTGTGCAGCGTACACGGCGTTCGGAAGCGCGGGAAGCGCTGTCCGATCTGGCTGCGCGGCAGGAGCAGTTCTATCTGGACAACAAGACTTACGCCACCTCCATGGGGGATCTCGGCAGAGACGCTACGACTGCCAATGGCTATTTCACGGTTTCCATTCCCAGCGCGTCGGTCACCGGTTATACGTTACGCGCTACGGCCCAGGGGAATCAGACTAAAGATACGACCTGCAAGACAATGACCATGACATCACTAAAGGCTAAAACGCCTGTGGATTGTTGGTAACCGACCTTGCCACCAGCCCGCACCGCGTAAAGGCGCGGTTGGATCACAGCCGTTGTCCCCGTTATCTGTAAGCCGTTAACTTTATCTCGCACCGAGAATCGCGCCGCCCAAAAGTCCAACAAACGTTTTCTCGTGCCGAACTGAAGTACGCAAAGCCGCAGTTGCGGTTTTACTGGCTGTATAGCCACCCCCGACCTGAGCCGGCAAACCGTTACACACGGCACCATTCGAAGAAAACGTCCCGTTGACGGTGCCTCCGGTCACCGTGCCGGCCATGGTCAGTGTGCCGCTGCAAGCCAAGCCCGGTTCGTTGAGGCTCGAAGCCGGCAAATTGATCGCGAATGCATCGCCGTTCATGGCGCCGGTCAGGGAATCACCATCCGGATCGACGGTAACTGTTCCCGCCGCGTCTATCGCCAGTTTTATCGACACCGGCTCCGATATTGAACCAACGACCGGCAGCGTCGCAGAGATCGTGCCCTGCCCCAGATACATGCCGGCGTGTTGTATGGAAACACCGCCTCCCCCACCTGCGCCGCTGCTGCTGCTTCCACCGCCACAACCGGCTAGCGCCAATAATGCCAATACCAAAACAATAGTCGCCATGTTGTGTGGGGCATTCCCACGTTTGACTGTTTGACGCATCTCCGCTGTACCTCCCTTGTTTGTTCCAGCTCAAATACGAAGACGCATCGTAGACAAATCAACAGGTCCACGTCCTCACCCGGATGGGTGATATTTCCAACGACAATCAACCAATTCACCAATTTATGGACACCCAAAATCTCTGATTCAGCATGGGTGTCCGAATAACAGGGATCCAATTTTCGAAAATCCGAAAACTTACTCAATGATGTGCGGCGGTGCCCCTCCACATGATTCCGTGGGTGTCTCGAATTGATTCCGTGGGTGTCTCGAATTTCGCCCCTCCACATGATTCCGTGGGTGTCTCGAATTTCGTCGGAGCCCGAATAAAATGCCCACGCCAGCACGGTCAGATTTCGTAGGTCTTGCCCCCTGTCGGCACGCCCTGCCCGCTTCGGTACGTACCTGCGTCCACTTGATCAATATTGATGTTGTTGAACTGCGCGTAGTTCTGCTTCGCCGCTTGCGTGAACGCACCCGACTCTTCGTGGCTCACGTGCGGTTGTGACTGCTTGCGATAGTAGGTGATCGGTATCGTGTTGGCAGAACTCATCTGCTGCGTCATGTAAATAGCCATATATCGTGTCCTCAAGTCTGATGGTAGAAGCACAGGTATTTTAGCGCCTTTCCCGGGGTGACCATCAGGCTTTCCGTTGGAGGGGCAATGTCGTACTGTTTGTGCGTGCCGATAGAGCGTATGGCTCCCGGAGACTTATGAGTTTGTGGGACAGCAGTGGGTCAGTACCCTTTACTAGCATTGATACGAACATTGATAAGGGTACTGATCCCTCTTTCCCCTTTCTCGATGTAAAGATGCCGGTTAACCGCGCACGCTGCGGTCCAGGCAACGCAGCTGCACCGCCTCGGCGATGTGCGCCGGTTCGATGATGTCTGAACCGGCGAGATCGGCGATAGTACGCGCGAGGCGCACGATACGGGATCCATGGCCTGGTCGAGCAACGCTTGACTGGCAGGATGCAACGCCCCGTGACGCTCCAGCGCCGCGCCTTTAAGGGCGTGATTGAGCACGCCCTGGCGCGTTAACTGGCGCGCCCGCGCCGCGGTCACCCGTGCGCGCACCGCGGCGCTGGTCTCGCCGCCGCCGGGGCGCCGCAGCAACTCGCGCGGCACCGGCGGCACCTCGATGTGCATGTCGATGCGGTCCAGCAGCGGTCCGGACACCTTGGTGCGGTACTTGTGCACCTGCTCTTCGGTGCAATGGCAGCGGCCGCCGGCGTCGCCCAGCCAGCCGCAGGGGCATGGATTCATCGCCGCCACCAGTTGAAAACGCGCCGGATACTCGACCCGGCGCGCGGCGCGGGCGATGTGGATGGCGCCGTTTTCCAACGGCTCGCGCAGCAGCTCCAAAACCCGCCGCTCGAACTCCGGCAATTCATCCAGGAACAACACCCCGTTATGCGCCAGCGAGATCTCGCCGGGTTTGGGATCGCTGCCGCCGCCGACCAGCGCCACCCCGGACGCGCTGTGGTGGGGTCTGCGGAACGGTCGTTGCCGCCAGTTCGCGACATCCAAGCCATGGCGCACCAGGGAGTGTATTGCCGCGGTCTCGATAGCTTCGTCGTCGGTGAGTTCGGGCAGCAGGCCCGGCAGCCGGGAGGCGAGCATGGTCTTGCCGGTACCCGGCGGGCCGATCATCAGCAGGCTGTGGCCGCCCGCGGCGGCGACCTCCAGCGCGCGTTTCGCCAATGCCTGCCCCTTGACCTCTTCGAGGTCCAGGTCGGTGAGCGGTGCATCGACGCCGTGCGGCTTGCCGCTGACCTCGCCAAGCGGTTCGCCGCCATTGAGATGCGCGGTTACCTCTAGCAGGTGCTCCGCCGCGAATGCCTGCACGCCATCGATCAAGCCCGCCTCGCGGGCGTTGTCATTCGCCGTGACCAGACCGCGCCGCACGCGTTGGCAGGCCAAGGCCGCGGTCAATACACCCCGCACCGGACGCAATCCGCCGGTGAGCGCGAGCTCGCCCAAGAACTCCAAACCTTGCAGCGGTTCGGTGGGAATCTGACGGGAGGCGGCGAGGATGCCGATGGCGATGGGCAGATCGAAGCGCCCGCCTTCTTTGGGCAGGTCCGCGGGCGCCAGGTTAACGGTGATGCGGCGCGCGGGAAACTCGAACCGGGAGGTCAATAACGCGCCCCGCACCCGGTCCTTGCTTTCCTTGACCGCGGTTTCCGCGAGTCCGACGATGTTGAAACGCGGCAGCCCGTTGGCGAGATGCACTTCGACGGTGACTTGGGGCGCCTGCACGCCGACCTGGGCGCGACTGAATACGACGGCGAGCGACATGATAACCCTCCTTGGTAATGGTGATTGCGGACTAACTCGTGGGTTTGTCTCCGAGTAGCTGCGCCTCCAGCGCCGCGACCTGAGCCTCCAGTTGATCGACCTTTTCCCGGGTGCGCTGAAGTACCGCCTCCTGCACCTCGAGTTCCTCGCGGGTGACCAGATTCATACGCTCACAGGCGCTCTTGAGGCTCGCCTGGACATTTTTTCGGAAGTCGCCGCTGGGGTCGTCGGTCGGCAGCACGCCGGCCACGGCGTCAGCCAACTGTTCGAAAATCGCGCGTGGTTTTTCCATGGCGTGGATTCTAGCAAACGCACCCCAGGGCACCAATGCGCGTTGCTGTGCACTGAAATGGTGCCTGCCGGTATTCAATTTGGTGCAAGGAGATTCGACTTGCGGGCCCCCAAGCGCACAAAACACGCCGCGGTGTGGGTCGATTCTTGGTTGGCACGATTTCTGCTTATTGGAGGGCCATTCGCAGATTTGTACAACAAACTTCTATGGAGAACATGATGAAAAAAGTCCTAAGCAGTACTGCGGCAACCGCCGCGTTGTTGGCTGCCGCAGTCTCGGCTCATGCACAGGAGCTGTCTGCATCCGCGAACGTGGCATTGACCAATGACTACGTGTTTCGCGGCGTTTCGCAGACCAACGAGGACCCCGCCTTACAGGGCGGATTTGATCTGTCGATCGGCCCGGGTTTCTACGCTGGTGTGTGGGGATCCAATGTCGACTTCTCGCCCGACGAGGGAAGTCTCGAGGTGGATTACTACGGCGGCTGGGCGAAGGAATGGGACAACGGCTTGGGCCTGGACGTGGGCGTCATATATTACGATTACTTTCCCTCGAGCGTCGCCGAGTTCACGGAAATCTACGCACAGCTGTCCTGGAATTTCATCGGCGTGAATATCTGGCGGGACATCAACAGTGATCAAGACGATTACACCGTATTCGAAGGAACCCTGGCGTACGAGTTCCCGGACACCGGCTTCAGCATCGATGCCCTCGCCGGCAAAGTTGACCCGGACGACGGACCCGACGACTACGGTTACTGGAATGTCGGTGGCACCTACAGCTTCGGCGAAGGCTGGGCGCTCGACCTGCGCTATCACGACACCAACAGCAAAGGCGGAGAGCTATTCGGCAACAACGCCGATGGACGCGGGGTGCTTTCCATTTCCAGGGAAATGTAAGTAACACAACTAGTTAGAGGTGGTTGAATGAAACTCATAACCGCAATTATCAAGCCGTTCAAACTCGATGACGTGCGCGACGCGTTGTCCGAGATCGGCGTACAAGGGATGACCGTGACCGAGGTCAAGGGATTTGGCCGCCAGAAGGGACATACGGAGATGTATCGCGGCGCGGAGTACGTCGTGGATTTTCTACCCAAGATCAAGCTGGAGGTCGCAGTGGATGCCGATTTATCGGAGCGCGTGACCGAGGCGATAACCAAAGCTGCAAAAACCGACAAGATCGGCGACGGCAAGATCTTCATCCTCGATCTTGTACAGGTGATCCGGATCCGTACCGGAGAAACCGGCAAATCGGCACTTTGACGCCACGCAGCTCAACCAATAGAGAGTGTTAAGATGAAATTGAAACAACTCGATCTATGGCGCGGGATTACCGCTGTGGTGATCCTGTGCGCCTCAAGCATCGTTTTCGCGGAGGAAGCCCCCAAGATCGACTCCGGCGACACCGCTTGGATGCTCACCGCGACCGCGCTCGTTCTTTTCATGACCATTCCGGGTTTGTCATTGTTTTACGCAGGCATGGTTCGTAACAAGAACGCCCTATCGGTGATGATGCAATGTTTCGCGATCACCGGACTGATGACTATTTTGTGGGCGTTGTACGGTTACAGTCTGGCCTTCGAAGACGGCGGCGCCATGCAGAAATGGGTCGGCGGGCTCGGCAAGGCGTTCATGAAAGGCGTCACCGTGGACTCGGTGAGCGGGACGATACCGGAAACCGTGTTCGCGACATTCCAAATGACCTTCGCGATCATCACCCCCGCGTTGATGGTGGGCGCGTTCGCTGAGCGTATGAAATTTTCGGCAATGCTGCTGTTCATGGCCATCTGGCTGACCATCGTGTATGCGCCGATCTGCCATTGGGTCTGGGGTGGCGGCTGGCTCGGTGATCTCGGTGTGCTCGATTTTGCCGGCGGTACCGTTGTACATATCAACGCCGGCATCGCGGGACTGGTCGCCGCGATCATGATCGGCAAGCGCAAAGGCTACCCGACCACGGCGATGCCGCCGCACAGCCTGGTGCTGACACTGGTGGGCGCCGCGATGCTGTGGGTGGGCTGGTTCGGCTTCAACGCCGGCAGTGAGCTCGCCGCGGACGGCACCGCGGGCATGGCCATGGCGGTCACCCAGATTGCCACCGCCGCCGCCGCGCTGACGTGGATGTTCGCCGAGTGGTCGTTTCACGGGAAACCCAGCGCCTTGGGCATCGCCTCCGGCGCCGTCGCTGGTCTGGTGGCGATTACACCGGCTTCCGGGTTCGTCGGACCGATGGGGGCGCTTTTGATCGGCGTGGCGGCCGGCTTCGGTTGTTATATCGCATCGGTGCGCATCAAACGCGCCATGGGCTATGACGACTCGCTGGACGTGTTCGGCGTCCACGCCGTCGGCGGCATCATCGGAGCGATCCTCACCGGTGTGTTCGTTGACGCATCCCTGGGAGGCGCCGGACTGGCCGAAGGCGTAAGCATGGGCGTCCAGGTGTTCAATCAGATCATCGGCGTGGTGGCCACCATCGTCTACGTCGTGATAGTCACCTTCATCATCCTGAAGATCGTCGATGGGATCATCGGACTACGGGTTACCGAAGAAGAAGAAACCGAGGGACTGGATATCGTGCTTCACGACGAGCGCGGTTATAACCTTTAATCTCAACGCAACCCCGGGGCGCGTCGCGCCCCGGGATTCCACTTCCCTAAAGTCCTTCCACTTTCAGCTCCACGTAGGACTCATCCCGAAGCCGGCGCAGCCATTGCTCGTAACGTTCGTCGGACTTGCGTGCGCGCAACTGCATCAGCGCGCTGTTCCTGCCCACGGCGTCGTCCAGTCGCTGCTCGCGACGCTCGATCACCTGAATTAAGTGCACCCCGAACGGGGTCGTCACCGGCTGGCTGATTTCCCCCGGCTGCAACCGGTGCATCACCGCCTCGAATGTCGGCACGGTCTCGCCGGGATTGAGCCAGCCGAGATCGCCGCCATTGATACTGGATACCGGATCATCGGAATTGGCTTTGGCCAGTTCGGCGAAATCACCGCCGGCCATTAGTTGCTCACGAATGCGAACAACTCGTTGCGTCGCCTCGGTGGGAGACAAGAACTCGTCGTCCTTGATCAAAATGTGACGCGCCCGGGTCTGACGCACGACCTGTCCCGTGCCGCCCCGGGCGTTGTTTAGTTTGAGTATATGAAATCCGTTCGGGCTGCGCAGGAGATCGGTCACCTGACCCGGCTGCATATTGCGCACCGCGCCCAAGAACAGCGCCGGCAGTTGACCCTCCTGGCGCCATCCCAGATCCCCGCCCTCCAGCGCGTTTTGCGCCTGCGAGTAATTTATTGCCGCCTGCGCAAATTCCATGCCTTGCTGGATTTGCTGCCGCACGCGCTGGGCTTTTTCCTTGTACTCATCGACAGTCCGGGTGGTGGCCGCTTCCGGCACGCGAATCAAGATGTGTGAGATATGGTATTCTTTCGCTTCCTCCGGCCGCTCGCGTTGATTCGCGAGAAAACCCTCGATCTCTTCGTCGCTGATCGACACCCGGCTCAGGACTTCGCGGTCCACCAGGCGTTGAATAATCAATTGCGACTTCACGTTCTCCCGTACGTCGTCGTAGGATATCCCATCCTGCGCCAGTGCCTGTTTGAGCTGTGGCAGTGTAAGCTTGTTGCGTCCAGCCAATTCCCGCATCGCATCGCTGATGGCGTCCTCGGAGACACTAATGCCCATGCGGCCGGCCACCTGCAGCTGGATTCTGTCCATGATCATGCGCTCCAGGACCTGCCGGTTCAGCGTATTTGCCGGCGGTGCCTGCGCCCTGCGGGCGCGCAACTCCCGCTGCACGCGCAGCAGTTGCCGTTGAAACTCCGAGTCGGTGATCACATCGTTGTTCACCACCGCAATGATGCGGTCGATCTGCAGCGGGTGCGCAGGGGGCACCCACGCGGCGCCGATAACACACGCCATGACAAGAAAAAATGGTCGCAGCTTATACATCGCTCTATCTCTTGGTATTACAACGCAAAAGGCCCACGGTCGTGGGCCTTGCGGACATCCTGTCTATACATAATTGTCATATTCCAGAACGTATGCGCGTAAGCCCTGTGAGTTCCAACTCAACGATAAACGCGTTTCTTGATTCTGAATTGTTGTCTTTTCGATTCTGGAAAAATCCTCGTATTTTCCAACAGCACGAATCATATTCGAGCCCGACCCTGGTCTCCAGATTCTCCTCATCCCGTATGGAGTAACGCTCCCTGAGCAACGCATGCCAGCGGGGACTCAGCAGCGGCCACTCCGCCCAGAGTTCGACCTGTTCCAGCGCATCCCGCGAAAACCGATAACTGAGATCGATGAATTTTCGCGCTTCCGGCCGATAACGCAAATCGACCTTGCCTTCACGAACCTCCGACTCGTCGTCGTCGTATTGCAGATAGCCATAGGTGCTCCAATTCGTGCTCAGCCGGGCGATCACTTCGGCAAGAAAATCGGAAGTGTCCTCGGTGAACACCTGGTCCGGCGACAAATTCTCTTCGCGGTCGTCGAGGAAGAAAATCTGACCGATGCTGCCGCGAATCCACTCCGCGCCGCTATCGGACTCGATGAACCGGCTGGTCAGAGCCAGGGTCACCTGATTGGTGTCACCGACGCGATCACGGCCGAAGAATCGATTTTCACTGAAGATGTTGCCGAAGTTGTTGAGATTGATAAATCCGGTGTCGAAGATCGGCAAATCGTCCTGATTCTTTTTGGGGATGTACACGTAGAATGCGCGGGGTTCGACCGTATGCAGCATCGAAGTGCCGCGCCAGGCGGTGACACGCTCGAAAAACAACCCCGAATCGAGGCTGAATACCGGCACGCTCCGGGACGGCCGGTCATCCTCCCCTTCGGCGACATCCTTCAAGTCGTAGCTGGTGTACCGCAGCGACAGTTTGGGTGTGAGGAAGCCCCAGGTGTTGTCTAAAGGCATTCGCACAAACGGCGTGATGTCCCAGCGCAAACCGTCCGACAGCTCCGGTTGTTCGAAATTCACCAATTCAGACTCGAGGCCGTAGCGTAATCCGTAAGGGCCGCGGGGGAACTTGCTGCGCACGATGAACTGCGGCAGCCGGTCGTACGGCTCGGCGAAACTGGGGATGTTTTCGTCCACGGTCTGGTATGCGTACACCCGCCCCTGGAAATCCCAGAGCTCTCCGGTATAAACGACCTGGCCAAACTGCGGCAGAAAGACCGCGCTGGAAACCTGGATGTCATTGCTGAAATCATCCAGGTACTGGTCGTCCGACACCCACTCGACGCCCACGTTGGCTCGCCAGCGGCGGGATAATTTTTGAAAAAGTTTAATGTTGTAGGCACCGCGATCGTCGTCATTGAATTCCGAGTCCGACGGTAGATACTCGCCGTACAAAGTGCCCTCGCCGCCGCCCGTCAGATAACGAAACTCGCCACCGATCTGAACCCCGCGCTTCGACATGATGCGGGGATAAAAGGTTGCGTCGTAGTTCGGCGCGATGTTCCAGTAATACGGCGTTTGCATAACGAATCCGGACCCATCCTGGCTGCCGAAGCTGGGATACAGGAAACCGGACTTTCTTTCGTCGTTAATGGGGAAAGTGACACGCGGAAAATAGAAGATCGGTATCTTCATGAACCGGACGCG
The DNA here is from genome assembly GCA_947259175.1 of uncultured Gammaproteobacteria bacterium. GTDB lineage: Bacteria > Pseudomonadota > Gammaproteobacteria > Arenicellales > JAANXG01 > CALZGZ01. Next base: position 15,620 of record CAMYKW010000065.1, read on the forward strand.
CAAATGTTTCGCGGATCCCTGACCGATCGCCTGATCCAGCGTCAATTCCGACGCACTCAGAAAAACGTCATCCTTGCCTTCCACACAGGTGGTATAGCGCACGTTCTGCATGCGCATCACATCGGGACCCTCGAAGAAGATCTTGTCCGCGTCGCCGCGCGCATTGACATACGCCTTGCCCGGATCCTTGGGCACCCGGTCGCGTTTGGCGAGCCGGTATTCCGCCTCGTCAGCCTCGCCGATAAAGGTCTCCACCTGCAGCTTTATGTTTGAGCTGGTGAGGCGGTCCCCCTGGGGGCTGTGCAATATGACGTTCCCCTTCCCTTCCACCTCGTCGGTTTGGCGGTGGTAAAGTAATTCATCCGCCGACATCGTCTGCCCGCCGCGCTTGACGGTCGCGTTTCCACGCAACTTGATCAGATCCTGTTTGACGGACTCCACTTCATCGCCTTCCAGCTCGATCGGCAGCGGGTCGCCGGGTTTCTCCGGGGCCGGCCCCGGTTTCGGCAAAGACAGCAAATCCGGCACACAAATCGGCTCGGCGGCCATCGCTGCGGGGACACAGAGCACCGTCAATACCACGCCTAAAACGGCTGTTCGACGCGAGGAAGCCTTAGACTCGAGCAAGGCGTCCGGCTTGTTACCTGGGGAGCGAAATCGCATAGAATCAACGACCTTTATGATTTTTAGTGAATTGCGGAATGTAATGTTATCGCGTTTGATCCACACACACACGCCCGGGGCAGTGTGCCGCTTGATTATGACCGGATTATAGGGGTCTAGAGTATTGGATAAAAGGTTGATCGACCTGACCGGCTGGGTGGAACAGCGGATCGGCAAACACGGGGTCGAGGTGACTGTCGCCTCTGCCGACGCCAGTTTTCGGCGCTATTTCCGCGTCGAATCGGGGGACGAGTCCTATATCGTCATGGATGCCCCACCCGCGAAGGAAGACGTCGGACCCTACGTCCACGCCGCGAACCGCCTGCTCGAGATCGGCCTCAACGTGCCGGAGATCCTCGCCGCGGACGACGCGCGGGGATTTCTGTTACTCACCGATCTGGGTACACAAACCTACCTGGAGCAACTGACGCCACGTACCGTGGAGCGCCTGTACGGCGACGCCTTGGGCGCGCTGATCGTACTCCAGACCGGAATCTACAAAGATCCCAAGGGCTTTCCGGACTACGACGACGCCTTACTCATGCAGGAGATGGAGTTGTTCCGACGCTGGTATGTCGGCCGCCATCTGCAACAGCAGTTGACCGCCGGCCAACACCGGAACCTGGACGCCATGTTCGCTCTGCTGCTGGACAACGCCCGGGCGCAGGGGAAGGTGTGGGTGCACCGGGATTACCATTCGCGCAACCTGATGGTAACGGCGGCCAACAATCCCGGGATCCTCGACTTCCAGGACGCGGTCATCGGACCGGTCACCTATGATCTCGTCTCACTGCTGCGCGACTGCTATATCTCGTGGCCGCCGGAACGCGTCGAAGAGTGGGCCAAGGGCTATCATCACCTGGCACGACAATCGGGGCTGCCGGTTCATGAGGATGATCAACGCTTCATGCGGAATTTCGATTGGATGGGCGTACAACGGCATTTGAAAGTGCTGGGAATATTTTCGCGCCTGGCGTACCGCGACGGAAAACTACATTTTCTCGATGACCTGCCCCAAGTCTACAGCTACCTCACCGAAGTCTGCGCCGTTTATCCCGAGCTCACCCCCCTGCACGCGCTGCTGATGCAATTTCCGCCACCGGAACGGTAACCGTGGATGCCTTCATTCTTGCCGCCGGGCGCGGCGAGCGGCTGCGGCCCCTCACCGACACCCTGCCCAAGCCGCTGATCCCGGTCGCCGGTTCGACCTTGATCGAGATCCGCATTCGCGCCCTGGCGGCGGCGGGGATCACCAACATCGTCATCAATCATGCGCACATGGGTCAGCAGATCGTGCAGCGCCTCGGCGACGGCAGCCGTTACGGGGTGAGCATCTGCTACTCCGACGAGTCCAGCGGGGTACTGGACACCGCCGGCGGCATTATCAAGGCGCTGCCGCTGCTGGGCAGTGATCCGTTCCTGGTCGTCAACGGCGACATCTGGACCGATTACCCGTTTACCGGCCTGCCGCGCGATCCACCCGGTCTCGCGCACCTGGTGCTGGTCGACAATCCGCCGCACAACCGCAACGGAGATTTTTGCCTGCGCGGCAATCGCGTCAGCCGGCTCGACGCGGGCGCCGGCCGACTCGTTACCTTTGCCGGCATCGGCGTCTACCGCAGGGCATTGTTCGAACACCGCGCCGCCGAATCGCTGCCCCTCGCGCCGCTGCTGTTCGCCGCGTGCGACCGCGGTCTGATCAGTGGCGAATACTATGCGGGAACCTGGTTCGATATTGGCACGCCGGACCGGTTGAGGACGCTGAATGAATTGCTGACGGCGCAAGAATCGGATTGATCCGATAGTCGGAATCAGCGCACACTGCGGCCCGATGACAGCATCCAACCCACTCAACCGGTCGGCTCTCGATTACCGGCGCATCGAAACCGCGATCCGCTATCTGGAACACCAACGACACGCGCAGCCGACATTAGCGCAGGTCGCCGCCCAC
>CAMYKW010000065.1:18260-34635 GCA_947259175.1 uncultured Gammaproteobacteria bacterium
GCCGGCAATACCCTGGATACGACACAAGCGGCCGGTCTTTCCAGCACCAGCCGGCTGCATGAATTGTATGTCGAGTGCGAAGCCATTTCGCCCGGTGAATACAAGCACTACGGCGCCGGTTTGGATATACGGTTCGGCTTTCATCAAACTCCATTCGGCGAATGTCTCGTCGCCACCACGCCGCGGGGATTGTGCGCGTTGCAATTCGTGAATGACTCCGGCCACAACGGGGCGTACGCGACACTCGCTGAAAACTGGCGCAACGCGCAGCTCACCGAGGATTCAACGGCAACCGCCAAGATCGTGCGACAGGTGTTCGCACCCGGCGCCCGACGACGGCAGGCGCTGTACATGCTCATCAAAGGGACGAATTTTCAGATCAAGGTCTGGGAGGCGCTGTTGCGCGTGCCCCCCGGCCGCCTCGTATCCTACCAGGCCCTGTCGAACCACGTCGGGGCGCCGCGCGCCACTCGCGCGGTGGCGAATGCGGTCGCCAAGAATCCGATTCATTTCCTGATCCCCTGCCATCGCGTGATCCGCAACATCGGCGAATTCGGCGGTTACCAGGGCGGCACCGCGAGAAAAAAGGCCATCCACGCGTGGGAGGCGGCGAAAACCCTTTAGCCCGCATTTCTCACCAGGATCCCGGATGCTGGCGCAGGACTCGTGCCCAGCTACTACTCTAGGCAAGCTATGTTCGAATTTACGATGTATCTTCGTAGCATTACCGTACGAGTCCTTTCGATGCTTAACAAGAATAGTAGCTGGGCCCCTGGTGAGAAATGCGGGTTAGTCACCGGGGGGCTGATGCTAAGTTGCCAACAGGTTCAGCAGCCGATCGCTGAGTTGCTGTTGTACCTCGCCGATCGACAAGAGTACTCCCAGATCCCGCAACTGGGTGACTTCCAGGCCCTCGAAGCCGCACGGGTCGATGTTGGCAAACGGCGCAAGGTCCATATCGACATTGAAACTCAGTCCGTGATAGCTGGCGCCGCGGCGCACGCGCAGGCCCAAGGCGGCGATTTTCCTGCCCCGCACATACACCCCCGGCGCCCCCGCCTTGCGCTCTCCGTGAACAGCGTGATTCGCGAGAAAATCGATAATCAGTTGCTCCAATAAATTCACCAGCCACTTGATACCCCGACCGCGGCGCTTGATATCGAGCAGCGGGTACACCACCAACTGCCCCGGACCGTGATAGGTGATCTGGCCGCCGCGATCGGTGGCGACAACCGGAATGTCGCTCGGAGACAGCGTCGCCATGTCGCAATTCAAACCCTGGGTGTACACCGGTGGATGTTGCACCCACCACACCTCATCGTGAGTGGCGGCGGTGCGCGACTCGTTAAACGCCTTCATCGCCTCCCACACCTGCGAATAGTCGACCACTCCCAGGTCGCGTATACGAACTTCGAATGCGATTGCCACTACCGAATCAGGCTTTACAGCGTCATCAACACCTCGGGACACGCGGCGAGATCGGCGTAGATCGCGTGAATCTGCGACTTGCTGGTGGCGCGGATGATACAAGTGATGGAAATGTATTTTCCATAGCGGCTGGATCGCGTCTGACTCAGTAAAAGTTCATCCGTTTTTATGTGCCGGGATACGATATTCTGCACCAGGGCGTTGAAGCGTGTGGTGCGGCGGCCCATGGCCTTGATCTCGTAGCGGCACGGGTATTCCAACAGATCCCATGGATCCGCACGCGTGGAACCGTTGTCACCCGCTTCATCCGACATGCTGTTTCGCGGCAGCGCGGCACTGCGCCTTGAATTGTTGAAATAAGTCGTAAACGCGACGGAATTCCGGGCCCGGACGGCCGTCGGCGACGACCTTATCGTTGATTCGACCGACCGGTATGACCTCGTTGGTTGAACTGGTCATCCATACCTCGTCCGCGTCGATCATCTGCCGTTCGGTGAACGCCCGTTGTTCATATTCGACCCCGTGGCGTTGCATGAGTTCGACCACGAGATCACGGGTGATACCCGGCAGCAGGTCGGGACTTTGGGGCGCGGTGCGTACGATGCCGTCCATCACCGCGAAAACATTCGTCGCCGCACCCTCGGTGACCATCCCGTCACGGACGAGTATCGCTTCCGTGGCGCCGCGCTCCTTGGCCTGCTGGCGCAGCCAGACGTTGGCGATCAATGACGTCGTCTTGATGTCGCAACGATGCCAGCGAAAATCCGGAATCGTGATCACCGCTACTCCTTCGTTCAGGGCCGCGGTGGCCACGGGCGCCATCTTCTGCACATAGGCGAACACCGTGGGCTGGATTGCGTCCGGAAATACATGGTTGCGGGGCGCCACCCCGCGGGTGACCTGAATGTACAGATAGTGATCCGTGCCGGTGGCGGGTGCGAGCAGCTTGGCCACGAGCTGGTTCCATTCCTGCGGCGTGTGCGGCCGGGGTATGGCGACGGTATCCAAATTGCGGTTGAGCCGCGCCAGGTGTTCCTCCCAGCGAAATGCCTGTCCCGCGTAAATCGGGACCACCTCGTAGATTCCATCGCCGAAGATCAAACCACGATCGAACGCCGAGATGCGGGCATCTTCCGGCGCTACGTACTCGCCGTTGATGTAGGTGCTTACAACGTCTTTGAACATGTCATTCATCGTGCGTCACTCAAACCAAAGTAGTACGGTGTCCATGGCCCGTTGCCACCAAGACCCTTGCGGCACGTCCGACAATGCCACCAGAGGCACTTCCATGAGCGGACTGCCGTTATAGTCGATTTTAGCGATACCCAATGCGATGCCGGCGGATATCGGCGCCACGGCGAATTGTGGAACCTCGAGACTCGCCTTGAGCGAATTCGCCTGGCCGCGCGGAACCACGACGTACACCGGACTGGCGGAACCCAGGGGAAGCCGGTCATGGTCTCCCTTGAACACCTTGATTTGCGCCGTCGCGCTTTGTTGCTCGAAAACGCGCTGGGATTCGTAGCTGGAAAACCCATGCTTTAACAACGCATGGACCTCCTTGGCCCTTTGTTTCGCGCTGGCGGTTCCGGTGACCGTGGCGATCAATCGCATACCGTTACGCTTCGCCGATCCTACGAGACAGTAGCCTGCGGTGCTGGTATGTCCCGTCTTGACTCCGTCCACCGAGGCGTCCCGCCACAGCAGGAGATTGCGGTTGTGTTGCTTGATATCGTTGTAGGTGTACTCCTTGATCGAGTACCAGTTGTAGTACTCCGGAAACTCGCGAATGATCGCCGCCGCGATCAGCGATACATCCCGCGCCGAACTGTAATGATCTTCAGCCGGCAATCCCGGGGCATTGGTGAAATTCGTATTCGCAAGATTCAATCGGCGCGCGTGTTGATTCATCAGCGTGGCAAATCCTTCCTCCGAACCGGCGACGTGCTCCGCCAGCGCGACCGCGGCATCATTGCCGGACTGGACGATCAATCCCTTCAGCAGATCCTTCACTGAAACCTTGGTGTTTACTTTAATGAACATCCGCGAGCCCTCGGTGCGCCACGCCTTCTCGCTGACGTGGGCGACATCATCCAATTGCAGAGTGCCTTTGCGAATTTCTTGGAACACCACGTAAGCGGTCATCAACTTGCTGAGACTGGCGGGTTCAATCCGCTTATCCGCGTTCTTTTCCGCCAGCACCCAACCGGTATTGAAGTCCATCAACACCCACGTCTCCGCCGTCAAATTGGGCGCCGGATTTTTGGATCGAACCAGTTCCGGCACCTGGATTGCGTGCGACGGCCACACGACGATCATCACCAGCAAAGACCAGGCGAGTGTTCCAAGGAAAGTGGATACTCGTTTCATTCCACGATCAATCTCGGCTGATAACCCTGGTACTGCATGCGCTCCACCAATTTGTCGGCCTCATCCACCGTAGCGATCGGACCTACGCGTACGCGATGCACGTCGCTGCCATTCACGCGCGCGTACTGGGTCACCACCGGTCCGTAGGTATGGCCATATAACCGGCGACGCATGCGCTCCGCGTTGTCGCGCTCGGAAAACGCGCCCAGCTGAATGTAGATCGCGGGCGCTTGGGACACGCGATTGACCACGGGCGCGCCGATTGGCGCATCCGCCAGCATGGTGTCGGCGCCGACCACCTCGACTTCGACCAGGCCGGTGCCGGTGGCGACGATGCCCAAGCGATGGGCCGCGGCATAGGACAGATCAATCAGGCGATTGTGCAGAAACGGGCCGCGATCATTGATTTTCAGCACCACCTGCTTGCCATTACGCAAATTGCGCACCCGCGCGTAACTGGGCAGCGGCAAGGTGCGATGAGCCGCGGTCATGGCATACATGTCGTACGGTTCACCGCTCGATGTACGGCGGCCGTGAAACATTTTGCCGTACCAGGAGGCCACACCCCGTTCGCGATATCCATATGCCGTCTTGAGAGGATGGTAGGTTTTGCCGTTGACCGTGTACGGATCATTGCCGGTTTCGCTCCGCGGCTCATGGCGCGGCACCGCGTCGGGCACGCGCGCTACGTTGACGCGCTGATTCCTTGGCGGTCCATCATGTTTGTAATACCCCCCCCGCGACGGGCCACCGCACGCGCACAACATCAACGACAACCCGGCGACCCACAATATTCGTTGCGACGGTATGGACACGGGCGGAACAGCGGGATGGACGATGCGCATCACCCGGACACCCGCCTCTTGCGCAACGCTTCGGCGAGGTCGAATACCGCCATGGCGTAGTGAATGCTGCGGTTGTATTTGGTGATGACATAGAAATTATTGAATACGATCCGGTAATCCGGTGCGCCACCTTTGTCCAGACGCACCAGCGCCGCCGGACTGGCGCCGTTTGACGGCACCGCGCTGCGGATTCCGGCCTTGGTCAAGCGCGCCACGGTGCTGTTGGTTTTCAGTTTCTCGGTCACGTATTTGTCGGCCACCGACGCCTGTTTAACGATTGCGGCGCCGGCGATGGGTTTACCGCTCTGCCAGCGGTGACGATGAAGATAATTGGCGACGCTGCCGATGGCGTCCTCCGGCTGCCCGATGAGGTCCCTGCGCCGATCACCGTTGAAGTCAATCGCGTAGTGGCGATAGCTACTGGCGATAAACTGCGGCACGCCCATCGCCCCCGCGTAGGAACCTTTAACCGTGAGCGGGTCAAGGCCCTCCTCCCACGTGAGCAACATGAAGTTTTCCAACTCATCGCTGAAAAATGCCCGCCGTCGCGGATATTGCACAACCAGGGTGGCCAGCGAGTCCAACACCCGGTGCTTACCCATGCGCTGACCGTAGCGGGTCTCCACACCGATGATGGCCACTACGATGTGCTGGGGAACACCGAATTCCCGTTTAGCGCGATCCAAGACCGCCGTGTGACGCTTCCAGAAATCAATGCCGTCGCGAATATGTGAATCGGTAACGAAAAGTTTCCGATAGCGATGCCACGGTAGAGCCTCATACGGTTTTTTCATCGCCGCCACGACTTTTGGCCGCAACCGGGCCTGGGAAAATACCTGCATTAACTCGGCTTTGGGATAGCCGTGCTTGGTGACCAGGTTGTCGATGATTTTCTCAATGACCGGGTACTTGGCGACCTCCGTCGCGCTCGCACTGTACACAACGAGCATGCTCAGCAATACGAGCCACACAGTTCGCGTCATAGGTATCATTACTTGGGCATGAATTTCTTGTGGGTTTGGATGCTCATGAGGATACCGAATCCCGCCATTAATGTGACCATCGACGTCCCGCCGTAACTGATCAGTGGAAGCGGTACTCCGACCACGGGCAGAATTCCCGACACCATACCGACATTGACGAACAGATAAAAGAAAAACGTCAATGCCAGACTGCCCGCGACCAGCCGGGAAAACGTATCGCGCGCGTAAAAAGAAATGTAGATGCCGCGGCCGGTGACAAACACATATAAAGAGATCAGCAGCAACCCCCCGATAAGGCCGAACTCCTCCCCGAACACGGCGAAGATGAAATCGGTGCCCCGCTCGGGGATGAACTCCAACTGCGACTGACTGCCGTTCAACCAGCCTTTACCGTATACACCACCCGATCCGACGGCGATGATCGACTGGATCGTGTGATAGCCGGCGCCGAGGGGATCGGACCATGGGTCGAACAAGGTCACGATGCGGCGTTGCTGATATTCGTGCAGCATCGACCAGGCATACGGACCGGCTGCCGCCAGCGCAGCCACCGCGAGCAACATGTACCGCCAGCGCAGACCGGCGAGAAAAATCGCGATCAGTCCGGACACCGCGATCAGCACCGCGGTCCCCAGGTCGGGCTGCAGCACCACCAGCAACACCGGCGCCGCGACAATCGCCAGTGCGATGGAGACATCCCGCCAGCCGGGTGGCAGCTTTTGCCGGGTCAACAGCCACGCCACCATCATCGGCACGCCGAGTTTCATGATCTCCGCGGGTTGGAACTGGAACAGCCCGAGATTGAGCCAGCGCTGTGCGCCCTTGCCGACGATGCCGACCAGCAAAACCAGGGCGAGCAGCCCGAGACCCACGCCAAAGACATGCGGCGACCATCTGGCCAGGGTTTCCGGCGGCACCTGCGCCAGTGCGATCAACACCGCGAATCCGATGACCACACGCACCCCCTGCCTGAACAGCAACGACGGATCCTCGCCGCCGGCGCTGTACAATACCAGCAGACTCAAGCCGCACAGCAGGATCAATCCCGCCAACAGGGGCGGATCCAGATGCCAGAGTTCGTCACGTTTGATCGGGTCGGCCATCCTGCAAATCCGTGATCTTGCTTTTGGGAGGAACCAACGGTTCGACCGCCCCGGTGAGAAAAAAATCCATCACCCGGCGGGCGATCGGCGCCGCGGTGCGGCTGCCGCTGCCGCCGTTTTCAGCGATCACCGCCACCGCGATCTTGGGCTCTCCCACCGGCGCGAAGGCGATGAACAGCGAGTGATCGCGGAAGCGCTTGGCGATTTTTTTTTCGTCATAGCGCGCCCCCTGGGCGATGCCGATGACCTGCGCGGTGCCGGTCTTGCCGGCAAACCGGTATTCCGCGCCTTGACCCACGCGCCGCGCCGTTCCCCGCTGGCCATGGACCACATCGGTGAGCGCGTGAATCACCGGATCGTAGTATTGGCTGCTGGGAAGCTTCACCTTCTCCAGCACCTCCGGCTGCAATACCCGGCGGGTCTTGGACTGGGACTCCTGGATGCTGTGCACGAGCCGGGGCCGGATGCGCTCGCCGCGGTTGGCGATGGTTCCGGTGGCGCTCGCCAACTGCAACGGCGTTACCAGGGTGTACCCCTGGCCGATGCCGGTGATGACCGTCTCCCCGGGATACCACGGCTGACCCTTGGCGCGTCGTTTCCACTCGCGGGACGGCACCAGACCGCTGGGCTCACCCTGGAGGTCGATGCCGGTGGTGCGGCTCAGTCCGTAGCGGGTAAGGAATTCATAGAGTTTGTCGATTCCCAGGGAATACGCCAACTGATAGAAGTACACGTCGCAGGACTGCACAATGGCGTTGTACAGATTCATCGATCCATGACCGCTGCGCTTCCAACAACGGTAGCGGTGGCGGCTGCCCTTGAGCGAGAACCACCCCGGACAGTACACCGAATACTCGGGACTGCGGCCGTTCTCCAGCGCCGCCAGCGCGAACAAGCCCTTGACCGTAGATCCCGGCGCATAGCGGCCGTTCAAGGCGCGGTTGAGCAACGGCCGCGACGGCGATTCGCGCAATACCTTGTACGATTTGGAATCGATTCCGTTGACGAATGGATTCGGGTCGTACACCGGATTGCTGACGAAGGCCAGCACCGCCCCGGTGCGCGGCTCCACCGCAACCACCGCGCCCTCGTACTCCCCCAACGACTCCCGCGCCACTTTTTGCAGCTCGGTGTCAATATTCAGGTAGACGTTACCCCCGGCAACCGGGCTGGTGCGCGCCAGGGTGCGCACCACCCGGCCGTGGGCGTTGGTCTCGACCTGTTCGTAACCCACCTTGCCCAGCAATACATCCTCATAACGGTCCTCGATCCCCAATTTACCGATGTAGTCGGTGCCGCGATAGGCGGAGCGATCGATTCGACCCAAATCCGCCTCGCTGATGCGCCCGACATAACCGACGACATGAACCAGTTCCTCGCCCAAGGGATAGTGCCGCTGCAGCCTGGCGCGCAGTTCGATCCCGTCAAAACGGTGTTGATTCACAGCGAATCGGCCTACCTCGTCATCCGTCAGCCCCGCCTTTAGGGTCTGCGCCTCGAATCCCGGCCGCGCATGCAGCGTCTCCTTGAAACGCTCCAGGTCCTTGTCGCTCAATTCCAAGAGCTGTCCCACCTGTCGCAGCAATGCGTCCATGTCCGCCACCCGGTCGGGCGTAACCTCCAAGGTGTATACGGGGAGGTTCTCGGCGAGAATAACGCCTTTTCGATCGTAGATCTGCCCGCGCACCGGCGGGATCGGCACCAGGCGAATGCGATTGTCCTGTGACAGCGTTGCATAGTGCTGATGCTGCTCAACCTGCAGATAGAACAAGCGCAGCACAAGAGTCACAATCAGAATGACGCCGATCACCGCCGCAAAGATCAGCCGCGACTGGACGATACTGGTCTCGCGCAAATAGTCTTTTAAAGTCAGTTCATCCATCTAAATCATCTAGGCAATTCGCGCATAGCGGCGCAGATCCCGCATGACGATGAACAGCCACGGCCAGATCATCACTCCGATCAGGCTGGACATCCAATACATCCAATCGAACTGCAGCTCGCCGAGCAGACTCCGCATCCAACCCACGAGACTCTTATATATAAGGAGCAGCAGTAAGATGCTCAACGATTGCTGCCACCAGGGAAACATGCGGATACGCAAGTGTAAACGGCCCGTGAGATACGCCAAAGTCGCCATACCGAGTGCATGCACGCCGAGCAGATTCGCATTGGTCACGTCCACCAGCAGACCGATCATCCATCCCATCCCGGTGCCGAAGCGATCCGGGATCGCCAGGCACCAGTAGATCAACACCAACACCACCCAGTCCGGCCGGTAGGGCAATGCCCATCCCGGCAACGGAATCAAGTTCAGCACGAATGCCGCTACAAACGTCAAGCCGATGACCAGCCAACGTGCACCGTTCATTCCACATCCTTGAGATTGTCGGAGAAATTCTTACCGATGCCCTGCCACACCAGCAACACCTGTTTCGAGCGCTCCAGCCGCGCCACCGGCGTCGCGGCGATGCGCAGGAACGCCTCGCTGGCGTCGCGGATGATCTCCTTGATTTCGGCGACCGGATAGCCGGCGGGGAATCGCCCCCCCATGCCCGAAGTCACCAGCACGTCACCGATCTTAATGTCGGCATTGTGCGTCAGATAAGACACCTTGAGTTTGTCCGCGTTGCCGGTGCCGAAGGTAATTGCGCGCAGCCCGTTGCGCTCGACCTGTACCGGCGTGGCATGGCTGGGATCGGTGATCAGGGTCACGGCGCTGGTAAACGGCATGGTTTCGGTCACTTGGCCCATCACTCCCTGGGGATCCAACACCGGTTGACCGACATAGATACCGTCGGTCACGCCGCGGTTGACGATCAGCTTGTGGGTGTAGGGGTCGAGGCTGACGTCCACCAACTCCGCCATCAACACCTGGTCCGGAACCTTTTCGGCGGCGGCCAACAACCGGCGCAGGCTGGCGTTCTCCGCCTCCAGGGCCTGCATGCGTTGCAGCCGCGCCCGCAGTTTCATATTGTCCCCGCGCAGCCGCGTGTTTGCCTGATTGACACTCTCCTCAGAGGTAAACAAATCCTGGAACCAGGATCCGATGCGGTCCGGGGTGCTGGCGATCAATTGCAGCGGCGTGGTCACCACCGAGAGGGTGGAACGGACGCCTTGCAGGTATTCGGTGCGACGGTCAGCGAGCATCACCACCACCGACAGGCAGATCAATAAGACGAGTCGTAAAAAATCGGAAGAACGTGCTCGCGTATCCCGGGCCGCCATATCAACTCCGTGTGACCCGCTGACGCGAATCGATGCCTGCTTCGCTTATGAAATCAACCGGATAGCCTTCAGCTGTGGTTTTTCGGAAGACCACTCTCCCCCGCGCGCCGATGCGGCGCAATCGCATCTTCCGCCAGATTTCAACAGTTAGGTTCGCTGCCGCACACTCTCTATTCGTTTGCGAATACGTCGCCGAGGGTGTCCATCTCCTCCAACGCCTTGCCACAACCACGCGCCACACACGTCAAGGGATCGTCGGCGATGACCACCGGGAGACCGGTATCCTCGGTCAAGCGGCGATCCATGTCGCGCATCAAGGCGCCGCCGCCGGCTACCACCATGCCTTTGTCGCCAATGTCCGCGCTGAGCTCGGGCGGCGTCTGTTCCAGCGCCTGTTTGGTCGCCTGCACGATGGAATCCAAAGGATCGCTGATAGCCTCATAGATCTCATGACTGCTCAAGGTAATAGCCCGCGACATGCCCTCGGCGATATCGCGGCCTTTGATCTCGATTTCGCGGATATCGGACTTGCTCCATCCCGATGCAATCGCCTTTTTCACCCGTTCCGCGGTGGCCTCACCAATCAACACGCCATGCTGGCGGCGTATGTAATTGATGATCGCCTCGTCGAAGGTGTCCCCCGCAACCCGCAGCGAGGTGCTGTAGACCATGCCCCCCAGTGACAGGATACCGACCTCGGTGGTGCCGCCGCCGATATCCACTACCATGGAGCCGGTGGGATCGGCGACCGGCAGATTCGCGCCGATGGCCACCGCCATCGGTTCCTCGATCAGATACACCTCCCGGGCCCCGGCCCCCGCCGCCGATTCGCGGATCGCGCGCCGCTCCACCTGGGTGGAGCCACACGGCACCGAGATGATGATACGCGGGCTGGGGCGCAGAAAGCGGTTTTCCTGCACCTTGCGGATGAAATACTTGAGCATCACCTCGGTGATGGTGAAATCCGCGATCACCCCGTCCTTCATCGGCCGGATGGCCTGGATGTTGCCGGGGGTGCGGCCGAGCATGCGCTTCGCCTCCTGCCCCACCGCAAGCACGGTTTTGTTATTCATGCCGCCGCCGTAGGCGTGGCGGATCGCCACTACCGACGGCTCGTTGAGGATGATTCCCTTGTCGCGGACATAGATTAAGGTGTTCGCGGTACCGAGATCGATGGCGAGATCGTTGGAGAAAAGTCCTAAGACGCGCTTCAGCATGTCATCAGTGTACACCAACCGGCGCAATAAAACCGGCGTAATGTATCAACGGGTGGCAATGTGTTCAACCTAAGGGCGGGATGTGTTAATTTGAAAAATCCGGCGCACGAATTGTGACATACAAATGGCGTTAGATCACCACACCGTTAAAAATATCGCCCGGCTCGCACGCCTGCAAATCGATGAATCAAACATCGATCGCTACGTCAGCGAGTTGTCCCGCATCCTGGACTTTGTCGAACAAATGAACCAGGTGGATACCGCAGGTGTGGCGCCCCTTGCGCATCCCCAGGGCGGCCGGCTGCGTCTGCGCGAAGACGTGGTCACGGAAACCGATCAGCGCGAGGCGTTCCAGAAGGTGGCGCCGGAAAAAGAAGCCGGCCTGTACCTGGTGCCCAAGGTCATCGAATAACAATAATCGATGGAATTCCCGGCAGCCCCGACCAGCGGACATGCCAAATCCGCAAGCGAAGATTCTTCATGGTAGACATCCGTGCACAATAAGCCGTTATCAAAAATTGCCGATGATCTGGTTACCAAAAGGGTATCGAGCGTTGAATTGACGCAGTATTATCTCGACCGCGTCGCGCAACACCAGCACCTGAACGCATTCATTACCGTCGATCCCGAGTTCTCACTGGCCCAGGCGCGCGAGGCCGACCGCCGGATCCAGCAAGGCGACGTTGCCACATTGACCGGCGTGCCCATCGCGCACAAGGATATCTTCTGTACGAAAGGCATGTTGACGACCTGCGGATCGCGCATCTTGTCGAACTTCGTCTCGCCCTACGATGCGACGGTGATCGACCGGCTCAATCAAAACGGCGCCGTCATTCTCGGCAAGACCAACATGGATGAGTTCGCCATGGGGTCGTCCAACGAGACATCTTATTACGGCGCGGTGAAAAACCCGTGGGATCACGCCACCGTGCCCGGCGGCAGCTCGGGGGGATCGGCGGCGGCGGTCGCGGCGCGCATCGCGCCGGCGGCGACCGGCACCGATACCGGGGGATCGATTCGCCAGCCGGCCGCGTTCTGCGGCATCACCGGATTCAAGCCCAGTTACGGTCAGGTGTCCCGCTATGGAATGATCGCTTTCGCGTCGTCCCTCGATCAAGGCGGGCCGATCACACGCTCGGCGGCGGACGCCGCCCTGCTGCTCAACGTGATCGCCGGATTCGATGCCCGCGATTCGACCTCGGTGCAACAGCCGACGCCGGACTTCGCGGCCGGACTTGACGGCGATATCCAAGGATTGCGCATCGGGCTGCCGGCGCAGTTCTTCGGCGAAGGTCTGGATAACAGCGTCGAGCGCGTGGTGCGCGCGGCGCTCGGCGAATACGAGAAACTGGGGGCGACGCTGATCGACATCGACCTGCCGAACAGCGCCCTGTGTGTACCTTGCTACTACGTGCTCGCCCCCTCGGAGGCGTCTTCGAATCTGGCGCGCTACGACGGCGTACGCTACGGCCACCGCGCATCGGACTACGGCGACCTCATCGATATGTATATGAAGACCCGTGCGGAAGGATTCGGCGGTGAAGTCCGGCGACGGATCATGATCGGCACCTATGCGTTGTCCGCCGGCTATTACGATGCGTATTACTTGAAGGCACAGCAATTGCGCCGCCTCATTGCGCAGGACTTCGAACAGGCGTTCGAAAAATGCGACGTGATCATGGGACCGACGACGCCGACCACCGCGTTTGCCATCGGCGCGAAGAGCGACGACCCTATTGCCATGTATCTCAACGACATCTACACAATCTCGGTCAATCTCGCCGGGCTGCCGGGTATCTCCATCCCGGCGGGGTGGGATGACGCCGGCAAACCGGTCGGTCTGCAAATCATCGGACAGTATTTTGACGACGCCCATGTGCTCAACGTCGCCCACCGGTTGCAAACCGCCACCGACTGGCATCAGCGCGCGCCCGTGGGAGCTGAATAATGGCACTGGACACGGCGCAGCCGAAATCAGCGAAAGCCCCACGCCAGGCACCGAGCGCGGTAGACACACCATGAACTGGGAACCTGTCATTGGGCTCGAAGTCCACGTGCAATTGCTCACTCGCAGCAAGATTTTCTCCGGGGCCTCGACCGCCTTCGGCGCCGACGCCAACACCCAGGCGTGCGCCGTGGATATCGCGCTGCCGGGGGTGCTGCCGGTAATGAACGAACAGGCGGCGCGCATGGCGGTCAAGTTCGGGCTGGCGGTGGATGCGAAAATCAATCGGCGTTCGGTGTTCGCACGCAAAAACTATTTCTACCCCGACCTGCCCAAGGGCTATCAGATCAGCCAGTACGAATTGCCCATTGTCGGCGAGGGCCATCTGACTATCGACACCGACGACGGTGAGAAAACTATCGGCATCACCCGGGCGCACCTGGAGGAAGACGCCGGCAAATCGCTGCACGAGGATTTTCACGGCACGACCGGCATCGACCTCAACCGCGCCGGCACGCCGTTGATCGAGATCGTCTCCGAGCCGGACATGCGCTCGGCGCAAGAAGCCGTCGCGTATCTCAAGAAGCTGCACACCCTGGTGCGCTACCTCGAAATCTGCGATGGAAACATGCAGGAGGGTTCGTTCCGCTGCGACGCCAACGTTTCGGTGCGGCCGTTGGGGCAACGGAAACTCGGCACGCGCGCGGAGTTGAAAAACATCAACTCGTTCCGTTTCATAGAACGGGCCATCGAGTACGAGATCGAGCGACAGATCGATATCCTCGAGGACGGCGGGACCGTGGTGCAGGAGACGCGGCTGTATGACCCGGATAAGGGCGAAACGAGACCCATGCGCACCAAAGAGGAGGCCCACGATTATCGCTACTTTCCGGACCCCGACCTTCCTCCCCTGGAGCTGGACGAACCGTTCATTGAGGAAGTACGCCGGACCCTACCGGAGCTTCCCGATGCCAAACAACAACGGTTCGTAGCTGAGTACGCCCTCAGCCACGAAGACGCAACGCAACTAACGGCGTCCCGGGACCTGGCCGACTACTTCGAAGCCGCCGCCGGCGCCACAAAGGGCGACGCGAAGAACGTCGCCAACTGGATCGTCGGCGAACTGTCCGCTTATCTGAACAAAGAGAATAAGGAGATCAACGAATCACCGGTCAATGCCAAACAGCTGGCGCTGCTCATTGATCGCATCCACGACAACACCATCTCCGGCAAGATCGCCAAGGAGGTGTTCGAGGCGATGTGGAACGGCGAGGGAAATGCCGACGAGATCATCGCCGACAAGGGGCTCAAACAGATCACCGACAGCGACGCTATCGAGGCGATCATCGACGAGGTGCTCGCACGGTCCGCGGCGCAGATCGAACAATACAAAAGCGGGCAAACCAAGGTGTTCGGATATTTTGTCGGCCAGGTGATGAAGGCCACCCAAGGCAAGGCCAATCCCCAACAGGTCAATGAAATTTTAAAGCGGAAACTCGACGTATAACGTGAAGCGAGCCTACGCAAACGTTTATACTCCGCAGTTCACACCGCATCATCGCGCCTGTAGCTCAGCTGGATAGAGTACCTGGCTTCGAACCAGGTGGTCGGGGGTTCGAGTCCCTCCGGGCGCGCCAATTTTTCAAAGACTTAGCGATCACTCGGAAGTCTCCCATTTCAACTGGCCCGTATTTGGCCCTTACGCCGTGGCCCGCACAAGGTAGAACCTCGGCTTGTGCACCAGGTTGACGAGCTTCTCCACCTGTTCAAGCATGTACCCGATCTCGGTCACGCTGTAATGTGTGGTGATGTCGCCGTTGTAGTGATTCAAGATCGCCTGGCGGTCTTCCTTGGATACGCCAGCTTCCCGAAGCCAGGTTGTCCCTCCTGAAATTGGATCGGAGGAACTGCGGCACCCAATTTAGTATCCCTGTTCATGCCGCTAAACATGTGTATCGATGATGGAGACCCCCGACACGCGGAAAGGCGACAATGTTTCCGATTTCGGGCGATTCAACCGGCCTAGTGTTAGGCGGATCTTTGTTTAAGGACAGGTGCGTACGGGATCCGTGATAATAGTCCACGTAGGCCCGTAGAATACGACGTAAATGACGTGCGTTAAGAACGATGACATGATCTAAGCAGTCGCGGCGAATGGACCCTACGACCCGCTCAACGAATGGATTTTGCCAGGGAGACCGCGGCGCGATCACAACTTCCTCGATACGCAAGCTACGAACCCGCGTGCGATACTGTCTTCCATATTTGCCGTCCCGGTCGCGAAGGAGATAGCGCGGCGCTGTATCGAATGGGAAAGCTTCAACGAGTTGCTGGGCGATCCATGTGCTTGTGGGATGCTCGGTTGCGTTGAAATGCACGACGTGTCGTCGCTCGTGATGCAATATAAGGAGTACATAAAGCACGCGGAACGTTGCCGTGGGAACGGTGAAGAAATCGATCGCCGTGATGTGCTTGGCATGGTTGTCTAAAAACGTCCGCCATGTTTGCGAGGGCGGCTCGGACCGCCGAATCATGTACTTCGAAACGGTTGCCTCGGAAATTTGTATTCCCAGTTTCAGTAGCTCACCGTGTATCCGCGGTGCGCCCCATCCCACATTCGCCGACTGCATTTGCCGGATCAGTTTACGGACTGCTGGATCGATGGGCGGTCGGCCCGGGCCATGACGCCGACTCTTCCAAGCCCAGTAGCGGCGGAATCCCTCTCGATGCCAGCGCACAACGGTGTCTGGCGTCACGATGCGAAGAAGTTTGCGCCAGCGAGATGAACACCTTGACAGCAAAACCCAGAATACGCGGTCCATTAAAGAAAACCGGGGCCGTTTGACGGAGCGCTCCAACACCGAGAGCTGTTGGCGAAGTGCCAGATTCTCAATGACGAGGCCCTGCCGGGTTTTGAGGGAAGCTACTGCAGTGCCAATGAAGTGACGGAACATCTCAGCAATGTTTCAGTCATCGCCGAGAAAAGTCAACAATTACAAGTCGATCCTATTTATAGGAGGCACAGGCTGCTTGAGAAAAGATCAATAAATGGGAGGGACACCAAGTCCTGGGCTAACCAATCCAGACGACCTCCCCAGGTTTTACATCCGAAATCGCTTGTAAAACCGCCGGAATCAACTCTCTTAAGTCTTGGAGTCGATTGGTTCGTGATTTCATTACGACCACGGCGATATCAAAATTCGTAATCGATTGTTGAAATGATAGATTTCGATCCACGGTAAGAAATACGTCGAAT
>CAMYKW010000066.1 GCA_947259175.1 uncultured Gammaproteobacteria bacterium
TTGATTGCGCCGATTGCGATGGAGGATGGATTGCGCTTTGCGATTCGTGAAGGCGGCCGCACCGTGGGCGCCGGCGTGGTAACGAAAATTATTGAATAAAACGCGGCGAGTCACGGCGGGAGACGTGAATCACGCATCTTCCATGCAGCGGTATCGCTCATTCGATCTTCAGACTGACCATTTTGAACGTGTCTTATATGTCTAGGCCAGTAGCTCAATTGGCAGAGCGGCGGTCTCCAAAACCGCAGGTTGGGGGTTCGATTCCCTCCTGGCCTGCCAAGTTGTTGTGTATTAACGGTATCTGACCCCGGTGGTGGACAAACTTAAAATTGCGGCTGCGGGCCTGCTGATAATCGCAGGTATTGCGGCGTTTTATTACTTCGAGGGCCAATCCGTATTGCTGCGCGCGGGAATGGTCATAGTCAGCGTCGCCGCCGCGTTGGGTATCGTTTTGACTTCCGCGCCGGGCCAGGCGGCCTGGGATTTTGCCAAGGGGGCTCGTCTCGAGGTGCGCAAGGTCGTTTGGCCGACGCGCCGCGAAACCGTACAAGGCACTCTAGTAGTCATGGTGATGGTGGTGTTGGTTGGGCTGTATTTGTGGTTATTGGACGTCTCGCTGTTCTGGGTGATTTATGACCTTGTATTAAAGGCCAGAGGGACATAATCGTTGGGAGTTTTTGAATCGAGTCATGACTAAAAGATGGTACGTGGTACACGCTTTCTCCGGGTACGAAAAACATGTCGCGCAGTCGCTGCGAGATCATATCGAGCGTGCCGGCATGCAGGATAAATTCGGCGAGATACTGGTTCCCACCGAGGATGTCGTGGAAATGAAGGGTGGTCAGAAGCGTACCAGCGAGCGCAAGTTTTTTCCCGGATATGTGCTGGTGCAGATGGAGATGACCGATGATAGCTGGCATTTGGTCAAGGGTGTTCCACGGGTCACCGGTTTTATCGGCGGGACCAGTTCCAGACCGACGCCGATCAGCGACGCCGAGGCTGATGCGATCATGCAGCAGGTCAAGGTTGGGGCGGAGAAACCAAGGCCTAAGTTCTCGTTTGAACCGGGGGAACTCGTACGAGTCATAGATGGACCGTTTACAGACTTTAACGGAACGGTTGAGGACGTCAATTTTGAGAAAAACAAACTGCGGGTCGCGGTCTCCATTTTTGGAAGGTCCACACCTGTGGAGTTGGATTTCAGTCAGGTAGAGAAGGGTTGAGCGGTTCATGAAGGTTGAGTGAAGCGCGTAGCGGATGCTCGCTACCAGGCGGTTCACTTGTTATTCAAAATTCGAACGGGGAGCTGAAAGGCGTTTACACCCACGGGAATAACACATGGCAAAAAAAGTCGAAACGTATATCAAACTGCAAGTTCCGGCGGGAGAGGCGAATCCCAGCCCGCCCGTTGGCCCCGCGCTGGGGCAGCATGGCGTCAATATCATGGAATTCTGCAAGGCATTCAACGCGGAAACCCAGGACTTGGAGAAGGGTTTACCGATACCGGTGGTAATCACCGTATACAGCGACAAGAGCTTTACTTACATCAAAAAGACTCCCCCGGCGTCGGTTCTATTGCGCAAAGCCGCGGGTATCGGCAAAGGCAGCGCCGAGCCGAATCGCGACAAGGTCGGTAAAGTTAACCGCAAGCAGTTGGAGGAAATTGCAACAACCAAAATGCCTGACCTGAACGCCTATGATATGGACAATGCAGTGCAGATCATTGCAGGCAGCGCACGCAGTATGGGAATCGAGACGGAGGACTGAAAGCCATGGCGAACAGTAAACGAATGAAACAACTGGCGGACACCTTTGACCGGTCAAAATTCTATCCGCTGGACGAGGCGATTGAACTGGTAAAGAAGACGGCGTCGGCGAAATTCGACGAGTCAGTCGATGTTTCGGTGAATTTGAGCGTCGATGCGCGCAAATCCGATCAAAACGTACGCGGGTCTACGGTGCTGCCCAGGGGAACCGGCAAGACCGTGAAAGTCGCGGTATTTGCCGATGGTCCGCAGGCCGCCGAAGCCGAGCAAGCCGGTGCGGATTTGGTCGGGTTGGAAGATCTCGCGGAACAGGTCAAAAAAGGCGATTATGATTTCGATGTGGTCATTGCGACTCCGGACACGATGAAGGTGGTCGGTAAGCTCGGGCAGATTCTCGGGCCCCGGGGCCTTATGCCGAATCCAAAAGTGGGCACGGTTACCAAGGATGTCGCGAAAGCCGTGGAGAACGCAAGAGCCGGCCAGGTTCAATTTCGGATCGACAAGGCGGGCATCGTCCATTGCGCCATAGGCAAGGTGTCCTTCGATGCCGCTGCGCTTCGAGAAAATTTTGATGCCTTATTGTCAGCCCTGCAGAAGTCGAAACCAGCGGCGGCGAAAGGCCAGTATTTCAATCGGGTTACCTTGTCCACAACCATGGGACCGGGTATCCGTGTGGATAGAGCGTCGTTACCGATATAAAAGGAATGACGTTCGATAGGTAGGAAAACGACTCAAGACGGATCGGGTTATGTTGCCGGTATGACCAAGCGGTCATCGGGCGCGCTTCGATCCCCAGGTCTTTTGACGTTTTCCGGTAGTCAAAGACCGCAGGTGGAAGAGCAGTTCCTTAATGAGCCGAAAGGCTTACCTGCGCAGATGGTACCTAAGGGCGGGTGTTAATTGATAACTCCTGGACCTGGGCGCCGAACGGAGGTGGTCGTCAATGAGTCTCAGTCTTGAACAAAAGAAGGCGGTGGTCGAGCAGGTCTCTGGTGTTTTATCGGAGTCACAGGCCGCGGTGGTTGCGGAATATCGCGGCCTGACCGTGGCCGAGATCACCGATTTGCGCCGCCGCGCCCGGGAGGCGGGCGTGTTTCTTAAGATTGTCAAGAATACATTGGCCAAGCGAGCGGTCAAGGATTCGGAGTTTGCGTGTCTTGAGAAGCACTTTGTGGGTCCCCTTGCCCTTGCGGCATCGGAAGACCCGGTGGCGGTGGCAAAGGTCTTGGATACCTTCGCCAAAGACAACGAGCAGCTGTCAATACGGGCTGGTGCGATGTCCGGAACGCTGCTTTCAATAGACGATATTCAAGCGTTGGCCAAATTGCCTGGTCGCGAGGAGCTGTTAGCCAACTTGCTTGGGACGCTGCAAGCGCCGATTCAAAAGTTTGTACAGACTTTGAACGAGGTGCCTGCGTCGTTTGTACGTACCTTGGCAGCGGTACGCGACGCGCGACAAAGCGCCTGACGATCACTGTAATTGAGTTCAACTGTTTCAGGAGTTAAACATCATGGCTGTATCCAAAGAAGATATTCTAGAGACGATTAGCAACATGTCGGTCCTCGAATTGTCTGAGTTAATCAAAGAGATGGAGGACAAATTCGGTGTCTCCGCCGCGGCGGTGGCCGTAGCCGCACCGGCGGCGGGCGGCGGTGAGGCCGCCGGTGCCGCCGAGGAGAAAGACGAGTTCGACGTCGTGTTGAGTAGTTTTGGTGACAATAAGGTTTCGGTAATCAAGGCGGTTCGCGCCATTACCGCCCTTGGCCTCAAGGAAGCCAAAGACTTGGTTGAAAGCGCTCCGGCTCCGATCAAAGAAGGGGTCGGCAAAGACGAGGCCGAAGATGTCAAAAAACAGCTCGAGGAAGCTGGCGCGACGGTTGACTTGAAATAACCGACGACGCGCACGAGTGAATCCACGTAAGGGATCTACAAACGCACGGTCGGTGGCGAAGGTTCCCGACCGTTTAATGCTTGGCGTTCATTCATTATTAACGCGAGTGTGAGAGGTATAAATGGGTTATTCCTTTACTGAGAAAAAGCGTTTACGTAAGAGCTTCAGTAAACGCCCGGGTTTTTTGCGGGTGCCGTATTTGCTTGCTACCCAGAAGAACTCCTATCTTAAGTTTCTGCAATCTGATGCGGAAGGTGCGCAACGTTTGGAACAGGGTTTGCAGGCGGCTTTCAAGTCAGTATTCCCAATCGAAAGTTACAACGGTAACGCTGCGTTGGAGTTTGTCAGCTACCGTTTGGGTACGCCGTCGTTCGACGTCCGCGAGTGTCAGCAGCGAGGCCTGATTTATGCCGCTCCGCTGCGAGTGCTGCTGCGTCTGGTCTTGTTCCAGAAAGACGAGACAACCGGCGCGAAGTCAGTAAAGGACGTAAAGGAGCAAGAGGTCTATATGGGTGAAATTCCGTTAATGACGGATAACGGAACCTTCGTGATCAACGGTACTGAACGCGTCATCGTTTCTCAGTTGCACCGCTCACCCGGTGTGTTCTTTGATCACGACCGCGGTAAAACCCACTCCTCGGGCAAGCTCCTGTTTTCTGCGCGAATCATCCCTTACCGGGGATCGTGGCTGGATCTCGAGTTTGACCCCAAGGACCTGTTATACATTCGCATCGATCGGCGGCGTAAGCTGCCGGCGACAATTCTGTTGCGCGCGTTGGGTTACACTACCCAGGAAATCCTCGAGATGTTTTTCGAGAACGATATGTTTTACCTCTCCGCTAAAGACGTCAAGTTGGAGTTGGTGCCGCAGCGCTTGCGCGGACAACAAGTCAACTTTGATATTACGACGCCGAAAGGCGCGGTCATCGTCGAGAGCGGTAAGCGCATCACCGCGCGACACGTGCGCGAGTTGGGAAAATCCCGAGTCAAGAAGATTACGGTTCCGACCGCTTTTCTCGCCGGAAGGACCTTGGCCACGGACATTCCGGATCCGGAGAGCGGAGAATTAATGGCCGAGGCCAATGACCTGATAACCGAAGAATTGGTTGAAAAGCTCGTCGACTCGGGGGTCAAGGAAATACAGACTATCTACACAAACGACCTGGATCAGGGACCGTACCTGTCGGAAACTTTACGCATCGACTCAGCCAGCAATGAGCTGGAAGCCCAGGTTGAGATTTACCGCATGATGCGGCCTGGTGAGCCGCCGACCAAGGAAGCCGCAGCGGCGCTGTTTCACAACCTGTTTTTCAACGTGGACCGTTACGATTTGTCGGCGGTCGGGCGCATGAAATTCAACCGACGGTTGGGTAGAGACGAGGATGAAGGTCCGGGCACATTGAGCAAGGAAGATATCATCGAAGTCATGCGGACGTTGATTGACTTGAAGAACGGTCACGGGGAAATCGATGATATCGACAACCTCGGCAATCGACGCGTGCGGTCCGTCGGCGAACTGGTGGGAAACCAGTTTCGGGTGGGTCTGGTGCGCGTGGAACGGGCGGTACGTGAGCGGCTGACGATGGCGGAATCGGAGAACCTGACTCCCCAGGAGCTGATCAACGCCAAACCGGTGTCCGCGGTGGTTAAGGAATTTTTTGGTTCCAGTCAGCTGTCACAGTTTATGGACCAGACCAATCCGCTGTCAGAGGTGACGCATAAGCGGCGCGTTTCGGCCCTGGGCCCCGGTGGCTTAACCCGGGAGCGGGCCGGGTTCGAAGTTCGCGATGTGCATCCCACCCACTATGGGCGGGTTTGCCCTATCGAGACACCCGAAGGTCCCAACATTGGTTTGATTAATTCACTCGCCTGCTTCGCGCGAGCGAACAAGTACGGGTTCCTGGAAACGCCGTACCGCAAGGTGCGAAACCGCAAGGTGACCAATGACATCGAATATCTGTCGGCGATCGAGGAACGCAAGTTCGTTATCGCCCAGGCGAACGCCACGGTGGACGAGAAGGGCACCCTCGTGGATGAACTGGTGTCCTGCCGCCACGAAAATGAATTTATGCTGTCGACGCCTGATCAGGTGGATTTCATCGATGTGGCGCCGTCTCAGATTGTGTCGGTGGCCGCGTCGTTAATTCCGTTTCTGGAACACGACGACGCCAACCGGGCGCTGATGGGTTCGAACATGCAGCGCCAGGCCGTGCCCACCGTCAAAACCGAAAAGCCCCTCGTGGGTACCGGAATGGAACGCATCGTTGCGGTGGATTCGGGCGTTACTGTCCTGGCGCGACGCGGCGGCACCGTGGAAGCAGTGGACGCCAGCCGCATTGTGGTGCGTGTCAGCGATGACGAGACCCGCGCCGGCGAACCCGGTGTCGATATCTACAATCTCATCAAGTACCAGCGCTCCAATCAGAACACGACAATCAATCAGCGGCCGCTGGTCCGTGTGGGCGACAAAATCGCCAAGCAGGATGTGCTCGCCGATGGGCCCTCCACCGACATGGGTGAGTTGGCCCTGGGACGTAACGTATTGGTGGCGTTCATGCCCTGGAATGGTTACAACTTCGAGGACTCCATCCTGATCTCGGAGAAGCTGGTCAAAGACGATGTCTACACCACCATCCATATCGAAGAATTATCTTGCGTGGCCAGGGACACGAAATTGGGTTCCGAAGAAGTCACGCGCGATATTCCTAACGTTGGAGAGGCGGCGCTGGCCAAGCTGGACGAGTCCGGGATCGTATATGTTGGAGCCGAAGTCACTTCCGGCGATATTCTGGTGGGCAAAGTTACGCCCAAGGGCGAAACCCAGCTCACGCCGGAAGAGAAGCTGTTGCGCGCGATCTTTGGCGAGAAGGCGTCTGACGTAAAAGACACGTCGCTGCGCATGCCCTCGGGAATGGCGGGTACCGTCATCGACGTACAGGTGTTCACCCGCGACGGCGTGGAAAAGGACTCGCGGGCGCGGCAAATCGAGGAAATGGAGCTTGCCGGCATTCGCAAGGATTTGAACGATCAATTCCGCATCGTGGAAGAAGACGCCTATGCTCGAATCGAGCGGCTATTGACCGGTCGTACCGCCGAGGGTGGGCCCGGCGGGCTGACATCCGGCGACAAAGTCACCAAAAGTTACCTGGCCGACCTGCCGCGGGACAAATGGTTCGAGACACGCTTGCGCAATGAGGAGGCTAACGACTCGCTTGAGCAACTGCGCGCCGACCTCGACGCACAGCGAAAGCACTTCGACGCGCTGTTTGATGAAAAACGCGCCAAGCTGGAGGCGGGCGACGACCTTGCCCCCGGTGTATTGAAGATGGTCAAGGTTTTTGTCGCCGTAAAGCGCCGACTTCAGCCCGGGGACAAGATGGCGGGACGCCATGGAAACAAGGGTGTGATTTCGAAGATTGTTCCGATTGAAGACATGCCGTACATGGAGGATGGCACCACTGTTGACATCGTTCTGAATCCCCTGGGTGTTCCGTCGCGCATGAACGTTGGCCAGGTGTTGGAGACCCATTTGGGATGGGCGGCGCGGTCCCTGGGGAGGCAGATCGATGGGATGCTGAAGCAAAAAAGTACCGCCGTGGAACTCAGGAAGTATCTCGACGATATCTACAATCACAACGGGCGCAAGGAGCGCGTCAAGTCGTTGTCCGACAGCGAAGTAATGGAACTGGCGGAGAATTTGCGCGGAGGCGTTCCCATGGCGACGCCGGTTTTCGACGGGGCCAACGAACAGGAAATCAAGGCCATGCTCAAGCTGGGTGGTTTGCCCACCAATGGCCAGGCAATGCTGTTTGACGGTCGCACCGGCGAGGCTTTCGACCGGCCGATTACCGTGGGATACATGTACATGCTCAAGCTCAACCACCTCGTGGACGACAAAATGCATGCCCGATCCACCGGTCCATACAGCCTGATTACACAGCAACCGCTGGGTGGCAAGGCGCAATTTGGTGGCCAGCGCTTCGGTGAAATGGAGGTGTGGGCCCTGGAAGCTTACGGCGCCGCATACACACTGCAGGAGATGTTGACCGTAAAGTCGGACGATGTCACTGGACGCACCAAGATGTACGAAAACATTGTCAAGGGAGATCACTACATGGAAGCGAGTATGCCGGAGTCATTCAATGTGTTGATCAAGGAAATTCGATCACTGGCTCTCAATATAGAGCTGAAGCACGACTAGGCAAAACTAACTTGACATTTCGTAAGAGCATTCTCGAGGAACGACGATGAAAGACTTGTTCAATTTGTTCAAACAGCCCGGAAAGATCGAAGATTTCGACGCGATCCGCATCTCGATTGCTTCGCCGGAAAAGATCCGATCGTGGTCTTTCGGAGAGGTTAAGAAGCCGGAGACCATCAACTATCGGACTTTCAAGCCGGAGCGCGACGGGTTGTTTTGCGCCAAGCTGTTCGGCCCGATCAATGATTACGAATGTTTGTGCGGCAAGTACAAGCGGCTCAAGCACCGCGGCGTTATTTGCGAAAAATGCGGCGTCGAAGTCACTTTGTCCAAGGTGCGGCGCGAACGTATGGGGCATATAGACCTCGCCAGTCCCGTTGCCCACATCTGGTTCTTGAAATCGCTTCCGTCGCGTCTGGGGTTGATCCTGGATATGACGGTGCGCGAAATCGAACGGGTGCTGTACTTCGAGGCCTATGTCGTGATTGATCCGGGAATGACTCCCCTCGAGCGCGGGCAGTTGCTGACCGAGGACGGGTATCTGGACGCCATCGAGCAGTACGGAGACGAGTTTCACGCGGAAATGGGCGCCGAAGCGGTGTTTGAATTGCTTGGGTTGATCGACATCAAAGACGAAGCGGCAAGGCTCCGCGAAGAGCTGGCCGCAACCGGTTCGGAGACCAAGATCAAAAAACTGACTAAAAGGCTCAAGGTGGTGGAGGCGTTCTTGAACTCCGGCAACAATCCGCAGTGGATGATCATGTCGGTGCTGCCGGTGTTGCCTCCTGACCTGCGCCCTTTGGTGCCGTTGGATGGCGGTCGTTTTGCCACTTCGGATCTGAACGATTTGTATCGCCGCGTTATTAACCGCAACAACCGTCTCAAGCGGTTGCTGGATTTGAATGCGCCCGACATCATCGTGCGCAACGAAAAGAGGATGTTGCAGGAATCGGTTGATGCCTTATTGGATAATGGTCGGCGCGGCAAGGCGATTACCGGCGCCAACAAGCGCCAGCTGAAATCGCTGGCGGACATGATCAAGGGTAAGCAGGGCCGGTTTCGTCAGAACCTTCTCGGTAAGCGAGTCGATTACTCGGGCCGTTCGGTCATCGTGGTCGGCCCGACCCTGAAGTTGCACCAATGTGGATTGCCGAAAAAGATGGCTCTTGAGCTGTTCAAGCCGTTCATTTTCAACAAGCTCGAGCTGCGTGGTTTGGCTACCACCATCAAGCAAGCCAAAAAGATGGTGGACCTCGAAAGCGCGGAGGTGTGGGACATCCTCGAAGAAGTGATTCGCGAGCACCCGGTGCTTCTAAACCGTGCTCCCACCCTGCATCGCCTCGGTATCCAAGCCTTCGAACCGGTGTTGATTGAAGGCAAGGCGATTCAATTGCATCCCTTGGTATGTACGCCCTACAACGCCGATTTCGACGGTGACCAGATGGCGGTTCATGTTCCGCTCTCCGTTGAGGCGCAGTTGGAAGGCCGTTCATTGATGATGTCCACCAACAACATCCTGTCACCCGCGAACGGCGACCCGATCATTGTGCCGTCACAGGATATTGTTTTGGGTTTGTACTACCTCACTCGGGAATCGGTGAATGTAATGGGCGAGGGGCGTGTGTTCGCGGACGTTGCGGAAGTGCATCGCGCCTATCAAACCGGCCAGCTTTCGCTGCACGCCAAGATCAAGGCTCGCATCCCCGAACAGCTGCAAAACGACACCGGAGAATGGGTGACTTCTCGATCGATTTTCGACACCACGGCGGGACGCGCGCTGCTGTCGGAAATTCTGCCGCGGGGCATGTCGTTCTCCCTGATCAACAGAGTAATGAAGAAGAAATCGATATCGGAGGTCATCAACATCTGCTATCGAGAGGTCGGGTTGAAGGACACGGTGATATTCGCCGATCAACTGATGTACATAGGATTCCATTACGCGGCCAAAGCGGGCATCTCTATCGGCGTCGATGATATGGTGATTCCGGATGAGAAGCGTGACATTCTGGGTACCGCGGAACAGGAGGTTAAGTACATCCAGTCGCAGTATACGTCCGGCTTGCTGACCGACGGTGAGCGTTACAACAAGGTTGTCGATATATGGACCCGCACCAGCGAGCAGGTGGCAAAGTCGATGATGGGGGAGCTGGGTACCGAGCAGGTGATTGACGTCGAAGGCAACGAGGTCCGGCAGGAATCCTTCAACTCCATCTATATGATGGCGGATTCCGGCGCCCGCGGCAGTCATGCACAGATCCGGCAGCTCGCTGGAATGCGCGGCTTGATGGCGAAGCCGGACGGATCCATTATCGAGACGCCGATTACCGCGAATTTCCGCGAAGGCTTGAATGTGTTGCAGTACTTTATTTCCACCCACGGCGCGCGCAAGGGACTGGCCGACACCGCGCTGAAAACCGCAAACTCCGGGTATCTGACACGCCGTTTGGTGGATGTGTGCCAGGACCTGGTCGTTACCGGAGATGACTGCGGCACCGAGGAGGGGATCATTCGCCAAGCCCTGGTACAGGGTGGTGAGGTGGTGATACCGCTTCGCGATCGCATCCTGGGTCGCGTTGTCGTCGGTGACGTCGTCAGCACCCTGGACAACAGGGTGCTGCTGAAGGATGGCGGGATGATAGATGAGCAGGCGATCAACCTGATCGAGCAACACAATATCGATCACGTCAAGGTGCGTTCGCCGGTGGCGTGTGAAGTCCGCTACGGCATTTGTGCAAAATGTTACGGCCGCGATCTCGGGCGCGGACACATGGTGAATCGCGGCGAAGCGGTGGGAGTGATCGCGGCTCAGAGTATCGGCGAGCCCGGCACTCAGCTCACCATGCGTACCTTTCACATCGGTGGTGCGGCGTCGCGGGCGGCAGCGGTCAGCAATGTGGAAGTGAGGACCAACGGCAAGGTCAAGCTCAACAATGTAAAGGTCGTCAAGAACTCGGAGGAGAAAAACGTCGTGGTAACACGCTCCGGAGAGCTGCTGATTCAGGACCAACACGGCAGCGACCGCGAACGGTATAAGCTCCCCTATGGCGCGTTGTTGACGGTCGCGGACGGTGACGCGGTGGAGGCCGGGCAGGTGATCGCCACCTGGGATCCCCACACGCATCCAATCATCACCGAAGTCGACGGTATTGTGGCATTTACCGACTTGACCGAGGGCGTGACCGTCACCCGGCAGACTGATGAGTTGACCGGTGTCAGCACTTATGTGGTTATCGATCCCAAACAACGCCGCGGCGCGGCTCGTGACATCAGACCGGTGGTCACCTTGATCGATGAAGCGGGTGAGACCTTGTTGATCGCCGGCACCGATGTCCCGGCGCGCTATTTCATGCCGCCCGGCGCGATCGTCATGGTGCAGGACGGACAAAAGGTCAGAGGCGGTGACGTCTTGGCGCGAATCCCGCAGGAGTCGTCCAAGACCCGTGATATCACCGGTGGTTTGCCGCGAGTGGCGGAGTTGTTCGAAGCACGCAAACCCAAAGATGCCGCGATTCTGGCGGGAAAGACCGGTGTCGTGTCGTTTGGCAAGGAGACCAAAGGCAAACAGCGGCTGGTCATTACCGATAAAGAGGGCGAGCAGCATGAGTATCTGATTCCCAAGGGCCGGAATATCACCGTTTTCGAGGGGGAATCCGTCCAGCGTGGGGAGATGGTTGTCGACGGCCCGCCCATCGCCTCCGATATTCTCGAAATGCTGGGCGTCGAGGCGCTGACCAACTACATCGTTGATGAAGTCCAGGATGTGTACCGTCTCCAGGGTGTGCGCATCAACGACAAGCATATCGAGGTCATCATCCGCCAGATGTTGCGCAAGGGCCGGGTGGTGGAGCCGGGGGGTACGCAATTCCTGCCCGGCGAGCAGGCCGAGCGTTCCCGTATTCTGGAGGAGAACGAGCGGATCAAGGCGGATGGCGGTGAACCCGCACAATATGAGCGCGTTTTGCTGGGTATTACCAAGGCCTCGCTGACCACGGAATCGTTTATCTCCGCTGCGTCGTTCCAGGAGACCACCCGGGTGCTGACCGAGGCCTCGATCAACGGCAAGGTCGACCGCCTCCGGGGCCTCAAGGAGAACGTAATCGTCGGCCGTTTGATCCCCGCGGGGACCGGTCTGGCCTACCACGACGAACGGCGCCGCAAACGTGCCGAGGCGGTCACCAAGGCGGAGGAATTGGAGCAATTATTGGGCGGAGCACCCGACGAGGAAAAGGAGGCGGTACAGCAGGACGAGGAAGCGGTCAACGCCTAGGTAGATCCCGGTCTGTCAGCGGTGGTTTTTTGCTTGACAGGGTAGGGGCATGTGCCTAGAATCGCCGCACTTTTCGGGCCGGAAATCCGGCCTGAAAGCTTTTTAATACCGAGAAATTATGCCCACGATCAACCAATTAGTCAGGAAACCCAGGAAGCGGCAAGTTAAGAAGTCCAACGTGCCGGCTCTCCAGGCCTGCCCGCAGAAACGGGGGGTGTGCACCCGGGTGTACACAACCACCCCCAAAAAGCCGAATTCGGCGCTACGCAAGGTGGCTCGCGTGCGCCTGACCAACGGTTATGAGGTGACCAGTTACATCGGAGGTGAGGGTCATAATCTGCAGGAGCATTCCGTGGTGTTGATTCGCGGCGGGCGCGTCAAGGATTTGCCCGGTGTGCGCTATCACACCGTGCGTGGTGCGCTGGATACCTCCGGGGTGAGCAACCGACGGCAAGGACGCTCCAAGTACGGCGCAAAACGCCCGAAGTCCTAAACCAACGCGTCTGTGCGCTGCGCTGGCCTCATGGCCAACCAGCGACAGGCTTTTTTACCCATTAGAACCTATGCCGAGAAGACGAGAAGTTCCCAAACGCGAGATCCTGCCGGATCCCAAGTACGGTGACCAGACGTTGGCTAAATTTGTCAACGTGCTGATGGTGGATGGCAAGAAATCCATCGCCGAGGGCATCATCTACGGGGCCCTGGATCTGATCACCCAGCGGGGGAAGCCGGAAGCGCTTGGTGTGTTCAATGACGCATTGGACAACGTCCGGCCTTTGGTGGAAGTGAAAAGCCGCCGTGTCGGTGGCGCGACCTACCAAGTGCCGGTGGAAGTGCGTCCCGCGCGTCAGATGGCGTTGGCGATGCGCTGGCTCGTGGATTCGGCGCGCAAGCGCAACGAAAAATCGATGACGGCGCGGTTGGCGTCGGAACTGATGGATGCCGCGGAGCGCAAGGGCGGCGCGGTAAAGAAGCGCGAGGACGTACATCGCATGGCGGAGGCCAACAAGGCGTTCTCGCACTACCGATTTTGAGGCAATCGCTCAAGCAAATTGCACATTAGTCTGAACAATTTAGGTTAGATTTTTTCAACAGCTCAACGACTCAGGTTGATTATCGTGGCACGCTCAACACCAATCGAACGGTATCGAAACATAGGCATCATGGCGCACATCGATGCAGGTAAGACCACGACTACCGAACGCGTCCTTTTCTACACCGGCCTGTCCCACAAGCTGGGCGAAGTCCACGATGGTAATGCGGTGATGGATTGGATGGAACAGGAGCAGGAGCGGGGCATTACCATTACCTCCGCAGCCACCACATGCTTCTGGAAGGGCATGGATCAGAACTACCCTGAGCATCGTATCAACATTATCGACACACCGGGCCACGTGGATTTCACCATCGAAGTCGAACGATCGCTACGGGTGTTGGACGGGACGTGCGCCGTATTTTGCGCGGTGGGCGGCGTGGAGCCGCAGTCGGAAACCGTGTGGCGCCAGGCGGACAAGTACGCTGTACCGCGAATTGCATTCGTGAATAAGATGGATCGCGCCGGAGCCGATTTCGACCGAGTTGTCGGGCAGATCAATGACCGTTTGGGCGCGAATGGGATCCCGCTCCAGATTCCCATCGGTGCCGAGGACAATTTTGAGGGCATCGTCGACCTCATCAAGATGAAGGCGATCTACTGGGACCAGGAGACCAAAGGTGCCAGTTTCGAGGAAAGAGACGTACCCGACGACCTGCAGGCAAAAGCCGAGGATCTACGCGAGCATATAACGGAGGCTGCCGCGGAGGCCAACGAAGAGTTAATGGACAAGTATCTCGAGCAAGGCACGTTAACCGCGGAGGAGATCAAAGCCGGTCTGCGTCAGCGAACCTTGGCTAACGAGGTCGTCTGCGTGTTGTGCGGATCGGCGTTCAAGAACAAAGGTGTGCAGGCGATGCTGGATGCGGTCATCGATTATCTGCCGTCGCCCCATGATGTACCGCCGGTACGCGGTCTGGCGGAGGACGCGGAAGGCTCCGAGATTGTACGCGCGTCCAAAGACGATGAGCCGTTCTCGGCGCTGGCATTCAAAATCGCCACCGATCCGTATGTCGGACAGTTGGTGTTTTTCCGCGTCTATTCCGGGAGTCTCAAGTCCGGGGACACCATCTATAACCCGATCAAAGAGAACAAAGAGCGTATCGGGCGGATTTTGCAAATGCACTCCAACGAGCGCAAGGACATCAAGGAAGTGTATGCCGGCGATATCGCCGCCGCGGTCGGACTGAAGAAGGTCACCACCGGGGATACCCTGTGCGACCCCGCGGATGTGATCACTCTTGAGCGTATGGAATTCCCGGAACCGGTCATTTCCCAGGCGGTCGAGCCCAAGACCAAGTCGGACCAGGAGAAACTCGGTGTCGCGCTGGGCAAGTTGGCGCAGGAGGATCCATCGTTTCGCGTGCGAACCGACGAGGAATCCGGACAAACCATCATCTCCGGCATGGGTGAATTACATTTGGAGATCATCGTCGATCGCTTGAAACGTGAGTTCGCCGTCGATGCCAATATCGGTAAACCTCAGGTCGCATATCGAGAAACGATACGCAAACCGATCGAGCAGGAACACAAGTACGCGAAACAGACCGGCGGGCGCGGACAATACGGGCATGTCTACCTGCGTATTGAGCCGCAAGAGCGCGGTGACGGTTTTCAATTCGTGGATGAAATCAAAGGCGGCGTGGTACCCCGAGAGTACATACCGGCGGTGGGAAAAGGCGTGAAAGACGCCATGGAGAGCGGAGTAATCGCCGGCTATCCGGTCATCGACGTCAAGGTCACCTTGTACGATGGCTCGTATCATGAAGTGGATTCCTCGGAGCACGCCTTCAAGGCGGCGGGCGCCATGGCATTCAAGGAAGGCGCGTTGCGTGCCCAGCCAGTGTTGCTCGAGCCGATCATGGCGATCGAAGTCGTGACGCCGGAAGACTATATGGGTTCGGTAAACGGTGATTTAAACGCGCGCCGCGGTGTCATCCTGGCCATGGAAGCGGTGCCCGCGGGTAAGGTGGTACGCGCCGAAGTCCCGCTTGCGGAAATGTTCGGCTATGCCACGGCGCTGCGTTCTGCGACCCAGGGTCGCGCTACTTATTCCATGGAGTTCAAGAAGTACGCACCGGCTCCCAGTAACGTGACTGAAGTGGTCATGAAGAAGGCGAGTTAGCGTTTTTTAATCTATCAACGTGTCACAACATATATATAGCGATAAAAGGTAAACAGCCATGTCTAAGGAAAAATTTGAGCGAACGAAGCCGCATGTAAATGTGGGGACGATTGGTCATGTAGATCATGGGAAGACGACGCTGACGGCGGCGATGA
>CAMYKW010000067.1 GCA_947259175.1 uncultured Gammaproteobacteria bacterium
ATGACGCCTCGGGTTCCTCCGACCCGGAAAACGGAGCCCTGACTTACGCTTGGAATTTCGGCGACGGCGGTGTCGGAGTTGGCATGCGGCCGACTCACAGCTATGCGAATCCCACTCCCGCGCCTGCTCTACTCAAGTAGATTCTTGCCGTTCCGCGGGTGGTTTTTCCAGTAGCTGGTATTGCTCCAGGGCATCGCGAACGGTGGATAGAATTTGTTCCAGCGCCGGCAAGAGATTCTCTTTCCCCTGCCTGGCCAGATCCTCGCCCAGCTCCGTCAGATCTTGTTTGAAGGTCTGGTACTGTTGCTCCAATTGCTTGGCAGTCTCCTGGGATTCCTGTTCCAGGGAACCGAGCAAGGCCTCCAGCTCGCGCCGCGCTTGATCCGATGATCTGCCCACCGCCTGCTCCAAATCCGCGAGATCCTGCTGCAGCTCGCTTTTCTGCTGCTGCCATTCCGGGCTGGCGAAATAATCCTGCATCGAACTGAGCGCATCCCCGAGCTGCTGGTTGGTACGGTCCAAGGCCTCGCCGGCGCGCCACGCCAGCAGCTCCAGACTCGAGTCGATAGCCAGCAATTCGTGTCCCGATGCAATCGGGGTAGCGCCGGTACTCGAGTTGTAGATTTCAACTGCGTGTTGCGCATCCTGCGAGACCACCATCGCCGCGGCGTTACTGCGCAGACCCGTCGCTTTATCCGGATCGAGCGCCAAAACGGCTCTTGTTTGCTGACCGATTTGCTCGAGCTTCGCGACCTTGCCGATCTGTGTGCCGTCCAGCATCACCGCATCTCCCTTCTGCAGCCCGGACACGTCGCCGAACGACACCGCCAACTCCAATCCGCGAGAACACGCTGTGAGCACGAATGCGACACCGACAACCACTACTGCCCATTGCTTCATTGAATATTTCCCCAAGTAACCTATGGCCAATATTGTACCGGCTTTTACCGGGAGCGCTTGATTACGATAGCTTAAGGTGATTGCGCGCCTCGAGCACCTGAAGTAGAGCCGTTGTGTCCAATTCGCCGTAGCCCGACTCCACAGTGCGGTTGACGCCATCGGCGGCCAGTCGAACCCCATCCAGATCCAATCCGCAGTCGCGCATGGTCTGCAACGCGATACGCATGTCCTTTTTGTGCAGTTTGGATTTGAAACCGGGCTCGAAGTTGCGATCCAGCATGCGTTGTCCATGCAGGTCCAATACCCGGCTGGCGGCAAATCCGCCGAGCAGGGCCTCGCGCACCCGGCCGGGATCCACCCCCGCCGCCTTGGCCAGCAACAGTGCCTCGGCGGTAGCGTACATATGTTGCGCCACCAACAACTGGTTGCAGGCCTTCGCCACCTGCCCGGCGCCGTGGTCTCCAACCAAGACGATGTTCCGGCCCATGGCCGCTAACACCGGCTTCACCCGTTCGAACACCGCCGGCTTGCCGCCGACCATGATCGACAAGGTGCCGTCCCGCGCGCCGATATCGCCCCCGGACACCGGTGCATCCAGCATATCCATACCCTTCTCCGCCAGCCGCTGCGCCAGGTCGCGGGCGGACGCCGCCGAGCTGGTGGTCATATCGACCAGCACTTTGCCCGGCGCCGCCGCGGCGACAATGCCGTTATCGCCGAGCACGATCTGTTCCACATCCGGGGTATCGCCGACAATGGTGATGATTACATCGGCCCGCTCCGCAACCTGTTGCGGCGAGCCGCATTCATGGGCGCCGGCATCGATTAGCGGCGCGGCCTTGTGTTTGCTGCGCGCAAACACCCATAACGCGTAACCGGCGCGGATGACGTTCAGTGCCATGGGCAAACCCATGATGCCGGTACCGATAAACCCTACTTTGTCAGTCATGTGTTAACCTCACTATCCTTTGCCTTCCAAGGATTTTATTAACCGCGAGCGCTCATGCAAATGCCAGACGACCCAAAGCATTTATTATTGGAACTTTACAACACCGCGGTCGAGTCGGTACACCCGGCACAGTGTGTACCGCAATTTCTCCCGCAGCCCCAGACGGGACGCACCATAGTCATCGGCGCCGGTAAAGGCGCTGCGGCGATGGCCCACGCGGTCGAGGAACACTGGAGCGCGGATTGCGAGGGCGTGGTGGTCACCCGTTACGGACACGGGGTGCCATGCCGGTCAATAAAAGTCATCGAGGCTGGCCACCCGGTGCCCGACAACGTGGGGCAAACCGCGGCCCGGGAGATCATAGAACGGGTGACCGGTCTTAACAACGATGATCTGGTGCTGTGCCTGATCTCAGGCGGCGGCTCCGCATTACTGTCACTGCCGGCCCCGGGCATTTCGTTAGCGGACAAACAGCATATCAACCAACAATTGCTCAAATCCGGGGCCAACATTGGCGAGATGAACACGGTGCGCAAGCACCTGTCGGCGATCAAGGGTGGTCAGCTCGCGTTGCGATGTGCGCCGGCGCGCGTCGCAACCCTCATCATCTCGGACGTACCCGGCGATGATCCGGCCACCGTCGCCTCCGGTCCGACGGTCCCCGACCACACCACCCAACAAGACGCACTCGCCATCCTCAATCGCTACCACATTGACACCGGTGATCACATCGTCGCGCACCTTTCCGATCTGGGCAACGAGACCCCCAAGCCCGGCGATCCTCGATTCGACAAGGTATCGAACACCGTGATTGCCACTGCGCGTCAGGCCTTGGACGCCGCGGCCTCGGTCTGCGAGCAGCGGGGTATTGAAGCTTTAATCCTCGGCGACGATATCGAAGGAGAGGCGCGCGAGGTCGGAGCGGAACATGCGGCACGGGCCAGACGCGTATTGCAGGCATCCGGGAAATTGCCCTGCATGATCTTGTCCGGCGGTGAAACCACCGTCACAGTGCGCGGCAACGGCCGGGGCGGGCGTAACGTGGAATACCTGCTCGGCCTGGCGATCGCCCTGGGTGAGCAACACAATGTTTACGCCCTGGCCTGCGATACCGACGGTATAGACGGCACCGAGGACAATGCCGGCGCGGTGATGACGCCGGACACGCTGCGCCGCGCCCGTGCGTCAGCGCTCGATCCCGAGGCCTATCTGAACGGCAACGACGCCTATGGCTTTTTCACCGCATTGGATGATCTCATCGTAACCGGTCCCACGCGCACCAACGTCAACGACTTTCGTGCGATCTTCGTGTCGCGATGATCGGGCGATTTTAGAAATGGTATGACAGCCCCAACTGCGCGTAATCGTCACGGCGCAAGGAGAACAAGGGATCGGTTTCTGAGAGGTTTTGAAACGTGCGTACCTCGAACTCAGCCTTCCAGTGATCACTCAACCGGCGGCTGGCTTCCACATTACACAGTCGCGCCGAGGAATCCAGATCGAAGATGCAGCCGAACAAGGCCTCCGAGCTTTGCACGTCGTTCAGTGTCAGCCTGAGGCCGGCAAATACGTCATTGGCAAACGGGGATTCGATATCCCGCGGCCGGTCGTCGTAAAGATACTCCATTACCAGTCCCAAATCCGACGCGCTTTCGAACAAGCCGAAAAACGTATATTCGAACCCGGCGGTACCGGCAAAAAATGTCGGCCCCTGCCCGGACCGGCGTATCGCCTCCAGCTTCCACAGCCATGACCCCTTGGTTGCCTGAACATCCAATCCGGTTTGGTCGATTTGCTCATACAGGGGAAATAACACCGGCTCGCCGTCGCCCCGGGTACCCGGGATCAATCGCGGTTCACGGCTGGTGCCATTGAAATGGGACAGGCCGAGGTCCCAGTCCCCCGGAGAGTGGGACCAGCGCACGGCAAGATCAACATGCTCCTGCTCGCGGGATGACTCGTAAATCGCGCCATCCGCATCGACGCGTGGCGTCACGCGGGGCCGCCCTTTGGGCCCGGGGAAGGTACGCTCGCGAAAGTACGGCAGCACGAACAGATCGACAGTGCCCCAATCACGAATCAGCGCCAGGTTGAGCATCGGCTGGCCGAGCTTGTCTTCGCCGTCGATGTTCTCCACCAGATCGGTTTGGTTGATGATATCGACCAGATGCTGCGACTCGGTTACGCCCCAAAACACCTTGCGCACGCCGATGCGCAGCTCCCACGCGTGGTGCGCGGTCAACCAGGTGAGTTCACGGATATCGGCGTGGCTGCGTTCATCGTCACGCTGATCCACGCGGAGAAACGGCACCAGGGTGAATAGGTCGCGGCCTTTGTTCCATGCAACGTGCATTTCCGGCTCTATGGCCAGCGAAAAATTATTGCGGTGTTGACGCGAATCCAGCGGCGAGTGAAAGAACCTGCGGTATTCCAAAGCCACATACCCGGACCATTGCGGCCGAATAGGGTCTTCTTGCGACGTGTCGGAAGGCCGATCCGCGCGCGCCGATGGCGCCGTTTGAGCAATCGAGGGTAGACGCGTAGGTTCCGGCTCAGCATTGGCGGGGTAAGGCTGCACCAGCAACGCGAGGGGGTAACGACGCACCAATC
Organism: uncultured Gammaproteobacteria bacterium; assembly: GCA_947259175.1. Taxonomy (GTDB): domain Bacteria; phylum Pseudomonadota; class Gammaproteobacteria; order Arenicellales; family JAANXG01; genus CALZGZ01. Next base: position 4,460 of record CAMYKW010000067.1, read on the forward strand.
CCGGGTATCCCAAAACGGATAATTGTGACTGCGCCTCGCGAGCTTGATTGTCTTTCGCGAATGCGCCGACTTGAACCGCGAATTCGGCCGCATGGGAAACGGCTGCGTATCCAGCCAACACCAACCCGGTCATGCCGGCGAGCCAGCCCCGCACGGGACCGCAGCCGGACCCAGGACCCATACTCATAATTCGCTTTAAGTCATCGTTGTTACCGTCTGAATTGACTATTATATATAGGCATTCACAGCAGAGTCATCTCAGCGCACACGCTTCAGGCTGTTGCGATCGAAATCCCGTGCCGACAAGCCGTTTTTGAAGCGATAATCGCTCCACAACAGGCTCGTGCTCTTGCCGTTTTGATGGTTAACCATATCCATTCGATTTGCGCGCCAGTACTTGTCGAGATACTGCCGGTAGCCCGTCATGTTGAGCGTTTTCAGGTGCGCACCCTTGCGATCGTAGTACTCGACCTTTAAGACGCGGTAATGCTGTTCGTCTATCCACACGATTTGCTTGGTATATCCCGAATGTTTGTATCGCGGCGTACGCTCGACCACGAACGCCTGTTGTCCGTCGAGAGTCTCACCGCGCAGATATTTGTAATCATACTTCTCGACCTCCTGCGAGCTGATGTCTTCATACGCGAATTCACTGCCCATGAATGGGCCGGATTTATTGGCCGATGAGATTCTTTTCACCCGCTTCAACGCCGGTAAATATAACCATTGATCGTCCGGCTTGATCGCGTGGGTGTAACTCAGGAATGCAGTCCCCTTCACATCGGCGGGGTGGTCAAAGATGGTCAGCGATTTGTCGCCATCGCCGTCGACTTCCAGCGAGCGCACGCGAATCGCGCGTTCGCTCTGCTCGCCCTGCCGGTTGCGAAGGATCATGCTCATATCCGCACTGCTGTCACTCCATCCCAAATCGCGCTTGTCTGCCTCCACCGCGATGGCCAATCCCTTATCCTCCGGGGTCTGCGCCGGCGATGCCATCGGAAGCAATCCCAGCAGCGGCAACAGTAACAACAAATGCTTCATAACTTGTTCCTCGAGCAGTAATCGACCATCTTCAATCGAAACGTAGTTCGCCGGCAAGTTCCGGCTGGTCTATGTACGGATTTCGTGTCCCCTGTATTCGTTCGATGACTTCGTTACGATGTTGTTCATGCTTGCTTGGCGGGTCTTGCCGATGCCAGCGCTGCAACGTCCGGCCCAACCTGCGAAATATCTTCATTCCGTATTCCTTGTGCATATAGAACATGGCTCGGGCAATTTCGCCTCGTGATGCCGGCCTGGGTTCGACCACCCGCCGCCGTTCGTCGATTTCGAAGTCACAGGAACCATAATCGCGCCGCTCACCGCCAATGTCACCGAAACGAAAACTCGCACGGGCATCATTGATGTCCCGCCGCGACGGATACAGATTATGTAAATCCGCCTCTAATCGATTGAATCGCGGGCTGTCCTCACGACACTGTTTGCGCCGGCCACAGTTCAAGGTCCGCGTTGCCCACGACATCGGAAAAACGTGCTCGATATTCACGCCCCGGCGGTGCCGGGCGCTGAATGATTCGCCGCAATATAGAGTTTTACCGCCCTTGTTATACAACTCCGTCCAGAACAAGTGCCGCGCTTCCTCGTAATCCTCGATCCGTGTCTGATCGGCGCACGACAACACCGGAGCACACCCTATGATCGCCGTCAGAACGGCAACAATTCTCATTTTCATGCACATGTTATTTACCGGATTTTATTCTTACAGGAGATTGTAACCGTTTACCGCAAGCGGCATCGCGTCAGCGGGGCGCAAAACGATCACACAGCGTGTTGAAGTACGCCTGCTCCGTGAGCATGTTGACCCCACCTTTGCGCGCCGCACCCAGCTGGACCTTCAACATCTGCAAGCGCTTTACCGCGCGTGCACGCTCGCAATCGTCGGTGATGCCGTGAAGCAAACCATGAATATCGGAGATCTCCCTGCGCAGTGCCAGTTCCTCAGGCACGAAACCGGAATTTTTCAATATCCGGTACGCGACCCGCAGTTGTTCCGGCACCAGCACATCATCGTCCAGGTCCAACCTGCTGCCCTCGCCTGGTAAATCGTTGAGCTCACCCCGGTCGATCGCCTGTTTGATTCTTGCTTCGGTAATTTCATCAATCAACAGCATAATAACCGCACACCAGGCAAAAGATGGCGATAGAATAACAGACATGCAGAATCTTTAAACCCGGATCGGGATACCCCATATGTGATGAAAATAGAAATCTCGAACCCCCGCCAGTCAGTGCTCAGCGTCGATGCAGTGCAGGAACCGCAATGATGCACGTCGACAAATATGATTTTGGCCGTATTGAGATCGCAGGATCCACTTACACGTCCGACGTGATCGTCACCGGTCGACAGGTACGCGACCACTGGCGGCGGGACCAGGGACATCGACTGCAGATCAAAGACCTCGACGCGGTCATGGCTGCAACACCGGAAATCCTGGTGGTCGGCACCGGCTTCTATGGTCGGATGACGGTGCCTGAGGAAACCCGCAATTATCTGGAGGGCATGGGCATCACTGTGGTCAGCGCTCCTACCGGCGAGGCCGTCGATGAGTTCAACCGCTTGCAGCGGGACTGCGCCAACATCGTTGCGGCGTTACACCTAACCTGTTAGGTTCACGATCATGGGTACAAACAAAAGTGTCTACCGGATCATCTTTCACAACCAGGGAAACGTCTACGAGCTTTACGCTCATGAGGTGAATCAGGGCGGGATGTTCGCGTTCGTGGAGGTCGGCGAGATTATTTTCGGTGAACGTTCCAAACTTGTCGTCGACCCAAGCGAGGAACAATTGAAATCCCAATTTGCGGGGGTCAAACGCACCTATATCCCGTTGCACAGCGTAGTGCGCATCGACGAGGTGGAAAAGGAAGGGAAAAACAAGATACTGTCCACCGGAGAGGACAAGGGCAAAGTCACGCCGTTCCCGATTCCCATGACGCCGCCCAAGGGCGATTAGCCCGGATATTGCACCAGTATCCGGGCTGGTTCGGTTCACCAGCGTTGATCGAATCGCCATAGACCGGCCTCTCTCGCCAGCTTGCGCGCTGCCGCCAACTCCCCGGATGTGGGACGGCGATTGATGGCGTCGTATTTGGGGTTTTGACCCACTTCGTACGCAGGACGGTATTGATCCATGATGTTGACGTAGGTGTCCTCGGATAAAGCAGTGGCCAGCCAGTGGAAAATCGCCTTGGCCTCCTCGAGTTGACCCGGCATTACCAGGTAGCGGACCAGCACCCCGCGCCGTGCCAGCCCGTCACGTCCGAATCGCAGCGGGCCGACTTGCCGGTGCATCTCGTAGATCGCCCTGCGGGCGCGCTCGGGGTAGTCCTTGGCCTTGGCATATGCACGCGCGGTTTCACGATGCCAGAATTTGAAATCCGGCATATAGATATCCACCAATCCGTCCAGCAACTTCAGTGAGGCGAGCGCATCGTAGCCGCTGGTGTTATAGACGATGGGAAGACGCAATCCTCTTGGTACCGCCTCGGCAATTGCCTCCGCCACCTGGGGCGCCACATGTTCAGGGGTCACAAAATTGATGTTGTGGCATCCGCGGTCCTGCAACACAAGCATGTAGTCGGCGAGCTGATCCGCGCGACAGATCTCACCGCTGTTGCGTTGCGAAATATCCCAATTCTGGCAGAACACGCAACGCAGATTGCACTGACCGAAAAAGATCGTACCGGACCCGTTCCAACCGCGCAGACAGTCTTCTTCACCGAAATGCGCGAAAATACTGGAGACGACGGCATGGCGTCCAGTGTTGCAGACGCGCATCTCGTCCTGCAAACGGTTGACGTGACAGTCGCGGGGACACGCACAGCAGTCCTCAAGCTCACGCAACGCCCTTTCCGCGCGCAGTCGCAACTTATCATAGCCCATGTGTGTATAAGCCGGCTTAAAATTCTCAATCACAAACCGCGCATCGGGCTTGGGTGGCGAACGCAGTGCAAACATGGCGGCTAAGTATTTATTTTAATCCACGAACATGCGGGTTGGTGTCTAAATTCCACGAGTTCACGGTTCATAAGCCGCGATCTCCAGCGTATCGATTCAAGCACGATGACGACTCTCGCCAAGTGTGATTCCGCTGGCAATGATATGCGCGACACGTATCGGTTCCGGCAGCACGCCGTTAACCGAACATCGCGTCAATAGCCTCTCCGCGTCGCGCAGACCGACACCAATTCGTTGCACATACACCCCCGCTACCGGTTCCATCGGGCCCAAACGGTCGATGAGTTGCCATTTCCGCTTACCACCCGGCACTTTGTTCAGCAGCGCATGTTTGATCGCCTGGTAATCCGGTCGCTTACGCGCCACGGCAATCACCGGTAAGGTCAATTCCTGATGAAGTCGATTCAAATCGATTACGTTGAACCCCGCCACCGCCACGCCTTGCAACAACACCGCGTGCAAGTGACTGACGAAACGCGATCGTTCGATCAGACTGATGATCGTGTCGGTAGCGTTACGCCCGTCGCGCCGCACCTTCCCCGAAAGCACTCCCTCCAGACGAAGACCGGCGAACACGGCGCCCACCAATAGCACATCGCCTCGATGTTTGCGCTCGAATGCACCATCGTCGAATCCAACAACATGGGACCAACGTTTTGCCATCGACCACGCCGGGAATTACCGCTGATAGGTTCCGATTAACTCGGCCTGTTCGATAATGTGGCCGGCCATCGCCTGCTCGAGTTGCTGTTTGGTCGGTTGGTCGAGATCCGGCAGCTTCGCGTCGAGGGCATAGAGCTTATGAAAGTATCGATGGCGGCCGATGGGCGGGCACGGTCCACCGTACCCCGTTCGTTTCCAGTCGTTAATCCCTTCCCCTGTCCCCGCCGGGAGACCGCTGCTGTCTATCCCCTCCGGAAACTCCGTGTCTTGCGGCGGCAGGTTGTAAAGCACCCAGTGCACCCAGGTCATTTTCGGCGCCGCCGGATCCGGGGCATCGGGGTCATCCACGATCAGCACCAGGCTCTTCGCCGCCTCCGGCACACCGCGCCAACTCAGGGGCGGTGAAACGTCGTCGCCGTCACAGGTATACCGCGTGGGGATCTCTCCATTCGCTGCGAAAGCCGCTGAGTTGATAACCAGTGTCATGGCGCATGCCTCCCTCGGCGTGAAAAGTGCGGGCTATCGGCTATATTATTTCACAATTTCACTCGCCGCGGCGGCCAAGGTTTCCATGAGGCGGTCAAGCCACTGGGTAAGCATTACCTGATCGTTCCCATCAGATAGTCCGGCAGCCACGTAGCAATCTGCGGAAAAACGCACAAAAGCACGATCCCAATCACCATGCACAGCATGAACGGCAGCGCCCCCCACAGCACCACCGGCAGCTTTACATCGGGAACAATGCCGTTGATCACGTACAGGTTGAGTCCCACCGGCGGCGTGATCAGACCTATCTCCATATTGACCGTCAGTACGACGCCGAACCATATCGGGTCGAATCCGGCCTGGGTGATAATCGGAAGCAGCGTCGGCGTGGTCATCAAAATTACCGCAACCGGCGGTAAGAAAAATCCCGCGACCAGCAGGAAGATGTTGACGAAAAACAACAGGGCCCAACGGTTCACATCCAGCGCGCCGATCCATTCGGCAATGCCTTGCGTGATATAGAGGGTCGACATCATATAACTGAACAAGGCCGCCATACCGATGATCAACATCAGCATCACGGATTCCCGCATCGCGGTCTTCAGGATCGACCATAGTGCGGCCGGGCGCCACACCCTGTAGATCAACATCACCAGCAGGACCGCAAAAAAGGCGCCGACACCGGCGGCCTCTGATGGCGTGGCAACGCCCCCGTACAGAGCCCACAACACCAACACAATGATGATCAGAAACGGGATCACCTTCGGCAGGATGATGATTTTTTCCTTAAACGAAAAACTCTTGTCCTCTTCGGTGAACCGGTAGCCCCTGAGGTATGCATACAGCCAAGCCCAGGCCATGAACAACATCGTCAACATAATGCCGGGCAACAGGCCGGCGATGAACAGCCGGCCGATGGATGTCTCGGTGGAGATGCCGTAGACAATCATGGTGATACTCGGAGGGATCAAAATCCCGAGGGTGCCGCCGGCGGCAATGGCGCCGGTGGCAAGTCCCGCCGGATATCCGCGCTTACGCAACTCGGGAATGCCCATTTTTCCGATGGCCGCACAGGTAGCCGGTGACGACCCGGTCAACGCAGCGAACACCCCGCATGCACCGATGTTGGAAATCAGCAATCCTCCAGGGACGTGATATAGCCAGCGGTCCAAGGCCTCATACAGGTCCGCGCCGGCCCGGGAGGCCGCGACCGCCGCGCCCATCAGCAGGAACATCGGAATCGACAGTAGCGCGAACTCGTCCAGCCCTCCGAACAGCGTTTCGGCGATGACGTTGAAACTGCTCACACCGTCGACGATCAACAGAAACAGCATCGCCACGGATCCGAGCGCGAACGCCACCGGCATGCCGGTGAGCAGAAACAATATCAGCGTCCCCGCCGCCAGCACGCCCCACGCCAATTCCGACATCAGGACCCTTCCTCTATGCCGAAGGGCGCATGGCGTCCGGTCAATAAACTGAAGATATCAACCAGATACTGCAAAGACAGGATGCCAAAACCAACCGGCATGGCCATATACGGTATCCACAGGCGCACTTCCCAGATGGTTTCCGAGTACCAGTGTTTGTCCCATGCCTCGAGCCACAACTCGTATCCGAGCCAGGCAATGACGATACAAAAGACAAACGCGATGGCGTAAGCGATCAGTGCCAGGAATAGTCTCGGTCGTGACGACATATACATCGGCAGCAATTCCACATTCACGTGCCCTCGGGTCAACAGCACGTAGGGACTCCCGACGAACGTGGCTGCAATCAACAAATAAGTCACGAACTCGGTTTGCCAATAGGAGGATGCCTCCAATACATAGCGTACCCAAACCATATGGCACACTACCGCCACGGACACTACGATCATCAGTGCGGCAACGACCCCGCATACCTTCGACAGGAATTCCACCCCCCTTACAAAATTTTTCATCGCCGTGCCTCTTGGGTTGCGACCGGGCTAGCCCGCATTTCTCCCCAGGATCCCGGATGCTGGCGCAGGGCTCGTGCAGTTGCGCGCCGCGCCTGGAGCGAGACCCATAGCGAGCTATGGGTCGAGTGAAGGTCAAGCGCAGGTGTGCGAGGACCAGCCAGGGCCGGGATAGCCCAGCGACTATTCTCAGCAATCCACATCAGGTATTTAAGCTGTCTCTTCATAGAATTTACGTATCGAGTCTTTCCGGTGCATGCCAGGAATAGTCGCTGGGCGCCTGGTGAGAAATGCGGGCTAACTATGTTTGAAGTCATGCGCTGTCCCCGGGGTTGGGTCTGTACCGTGGGCGGCTCGTATTAGAACAATGAACCAGCGGTTTTGCACGAACGACGTCACGGCTATGCCTGTCGCTCCGACCCGGCGTCGTTACCTGCCGCTTCTAGCGCCGTGCTCCGGAGGCTTCAGGCGATACGCGGACGAAGCAGGACGTGTGCTCACAGCGGACTACTAATCCGAAGACCGGTAGTCCGCCCCGCACTATGTTGAGCACGCGTTAGTCGACAGACAAGGCCAGGTCCAACAGCTCGCGGCCGCCTTTGACTTTCTTCTCAAAGTCTTTATAGGAGCTGGTGTTGGCAATATCACGCCACATCTTGGCTTGATCGGCGCTCATTGTCACAACTTTCACGCCCGCTTTCTTGTATACATCTACGAGACGGTCGTCGGTCTTTTTAGCTTCAACGAATGCATATTCTTCTGCCTTTTTTGCCGCCTTCATGAGCGCTTCCTGTTGCTGCGGATTCAGCTTATTGAAGCTTTTGGTAGACATCAGAATCGGCTCGTACATCACCCACAAGGCATGATCGCCGGGAGCGGTCAGGCACTTGACTTGTTCATAGATGCGATACGACACCAGACTGGCGGAACTGGTATTGGCCCCGTTCAACACTCCGGTCTGCAAGGCAGTATATATCTCCGAACTGGGCATCGAGGCAATCGACGCCCCGGCTGCCGCCAGCATCTGATTGAACGCCTTTCCCGCCGCGCGGAACTGCTGACCTTTCACGTCCTTGGGCTCCAGCACACACGCCTCTTTGGACACGAAGCCGCCGGCCAGCCAGGTATCAGCCAACACCATCACACCGGAGTCGTTCATGATCTTCTTGATGCGCTTCATGAACTCCGAATTGTTCAGTCTTTTGGCGTGATCGTGGTTCTTGACCAGGCCGGGCATCAACGTCAGATTGAATTCCGGATGCTTGCCGCCGGCGTAGGCTAACGGAAAAGCGCTGATATCGAGATTGCCCTGCACCATGGCGCTCCACTGCTCCTTCGGCTTGAACAGGGACTTGCCGGGATAAACCGTAATGTCCACGCCCACGCCCGCACTCTTCATCTCCCGCGCGATGATCTGCACCATCTCGTCACGAATGTCGCCCTTGCCGCCGGGCCACTGATGGGACGCCCGCATTTGTACGTCCGCTGCCGTGGCGGCCGCGGGTACCCCCAGGGCCAACGTCGCCACTGCCGCCACCGCCGTCGAAATCATCAACTTTCTCATCTCTCGTCCTCCGATCTAATTATGGATAGATACTGCGAACCTGGTATTTTAATGCAGATCGGACCGATTACCGAAATCCGTGTCACACACGCCCCGGCGATTACAGGCTTTTGCCGCTGTTTGTACCGCGCCGCGCGGCGGCCCGCGACAACGCGCAGCGCACGGCCGCGGCGCCTGTGGATGATATGGCCAACCGTGCTCGGGGGATCAGTATGCCGACGCTCGACGTCTACAGCGCACCAATTCAGCCCGTTAGATCTCTTCCCTGACGGTGGGACCGCGGTTACCGGTCCATGACAGCTATGTAGGTAATCGCTATTATTGCGGGTCCACCGTCGATCGCGTAACCGGCTGGTTTTGCATCGGCTTTGTTGGACAAACCAATGACCCACAACCTGGAGAACGTCCTCAATGTCATCCGACGAACATCGCGTTATGTATGTTTTCCCCGGACAGGGGTCCCAATATAGAGGAATGGGGAGCGATCTTTATCGCGACCATGCGTCGGCTAGGCGAATATACGATAACGCGAGCGATATACTGGGTTACGATATGGTCAACGTTTCTTTTGAGGATCCCGACGACGCACTGAATCTCACGCGATACACTCAACCCGCGCTGCTCACCCATCAGCTTGCGTGTTTCGAGGTCTACCGGGAGCAGGCGGCGAATAATCCGGCTCCGTTCGCCGCCGCCGGCCACAGCCTGGGAGAATACACGGCCCTGGTCGTTGCCGAAGCCCTCAGCTTCGAGAATGCCCTGAAGCTTGTACGAAAACGCGGGGAGTTGATGAGTGAGTACGGAGAGGGTGGAATGCTGGCGATGGCTCTGGACCTCGACTCCGCGCGCCCCCTCGCGGACAAGCACTATTGCGGAATCGGCAGCCACAACCTGCCCGAACAAACCGTCGTTGGCGGCATCGCCGAGGACATGGAGGCGCTGACCAAGGAGGCGGCGGAGTTGTATCCCCGCCGGCGGTCGGTGCCGTTAAAAACAGAAGGCGCGTTTCATACCTATTTTATGGTTACCGCAGCACGGCATTTCAGACCGGTATTGGAGTCCACCGACATCGCCGCGCCCAAGATTAAGGTGTTGTCCAACTACACCGGTGATTATCACGACGACGACGCGGCAACTATTAGATCCCGACTGTTTTTCCAGTTGTTCAATACCGTGAATTGGGTAGGCTGCTTGCAGACGGCGATCAACGGCGGCATCAACGCCTTTGTCGAGTTCGGAGGCGGTATCGGCCGCGCCGACACGCCCGAAGGTATGCGCCCGAATCTGGAGAGCATTATTAAAAAATCATGTCGGCTCGCCGACCACGAGGCATCGTACTTGCCGGCGATCAATTGTAAGACCATAGACCAGGCCGCGCGTTTTTTCGGCTGACACCGAGGGCCCTTTTCCCGGGAACGCCGCTGGCATCATCGAGCGTTGGTCCGTGGGACAGTGTTTTCAGGCCTCCTCCAACTCTATCAAGGTTCCACAAAAATCCTTGGGATGAAGGAACAATACCGGCTTGTTGTGTGCCCCGATCTTAGGTTCGGCGTCACCGAGCACGCGGGCGCCGGCTGCCACCAACAGATCGCGCGCCGCGATGATATCCGTCACTTCATAACAGATGTGATGCATCCCACCGTCGGGATTGCGGCGCAAAAACTTCGCGATCGGAGAATCCTCGCCCATGGGGTGCAATAATTCGATTTTGGTGTTTGGCAACTCCACGAACACCGTAGTGACGCCGTGTTCGGGCATTGCCACCGGCTCGGAGACCTTCGCGCCCAGCGTATCGCGATAAATCGCGCTTCCGGCCGCGAGATCCGGCACCACAATCGCTACGTGATTCAATTTTCCAATCATCTGCAACCTCTGCTTCTATTGCTTATTGTATTTCGAGTCGTCGCCACATCACGCCTCCGCCTTGGCGCTCAGGAATACGTCTATTAACTGCTCTGCGGCCAACGTGGGTGGAAGGCGCCCGTCAATTACAGCATCTTCCAAATGGCGGACATACGATTTGACCGCGGGGTGCTCCTCCAGTTGCGATCTCAGACTGGCGGCAGTCTCCGCCCACATCCACGCGGTTGACTGCGCGGCGCGCCGAGTTTCGATTTCCCGGTCAGCAGACAAGGCGTCTCGATAGGCCAGTACGGTATGCCATACCTCGGCGATACCCCGGCCCTCGTGTGCGGAACACGTCTTAACCGGCACCTGCCAACCCGGGGAACGCGAGGTAAGAAATCGTAACGCATTGGCGTAATCGGCGGCCGAACGCTCCGCCGCCG
>CAMYKW010000068.1:0-33362 GCA_947259175.1 uncultured Gammaproteobacteria bacterium
ACGTAACCCGGGCGAGAAGGGCAAGATTCGATATATGCCATTGATTTTACGGTCAGTTCCCTTAAGGCCGGTGGCCGACTGGTGCAATATGCGGGCTAGTGGGTGCGGTTTTCAACCGCGAAGCAATCAATCGCGCTTACAAAGCGCTCCCACAAATAAATGATGCCGACTACAGGCGCATCAATCGCTCGCGCTCCTCGGTGGATGGCTCGAAACTGCGTCCCTTGTAGTGCTCGAAGATCGCCGCGACTATCGCCGCCGGCTCATCCAACACCTGAAACAACTCGAGGTCCTGGGGACTCACCGCGCCCAGGCCGATGAGGCTGTCCTGAAACCAGTCCAACAACCCGCGCCAGAACTCGCTGCCGACCAGAATGATCGGAATGCGCTGGGTCTTTTCGGTCTGCACCAGGGTCAGGATCTCGGCGAATTCGTCCAGGGTGCCGAATCCGCCCGGCAACACCACGTAGGCGCTGGCGTACTTGACGAACATCACCTTGCGGCTGAAGAAGTGATTAAAGTCCAGCGCCATGTCCTGGTACTCGTTGGCGGTTTGCTCGCGCGGCAATTGGATGTTGAGACCGATGCTCGGCGACGCCCCCTCGTAGGCGCCCTTGTTCGCGGCCTCCATGATTCCCGGACCGCCGCCGCTGACTACCGAGAAACCCGCGTCGGACAATTCCCGGGCGATGCGCTCGGCCAGTTGATAATAAGGATGCGCCGACGTCATTCGCGAAGAACCGAAAAAACTCACCGACGGGCGAATCGAGGACAAGCGTTCAAAGCCTTCGACGAATTCCGCCATGATTTGAAACACCTTCCAGGATTCCCGGGATAACTGTACGTCGTCGACGGGCTTCAGCCGCAGCTTTTCCCGTGAGCGATCAGGTCTCGCCATGCTCGTATCTCTCGTTGGTTATCGGGTGTGACGTAGTCGAACAGCCCGCGGGGCCGTGTATCGATTCATACCTCCGCCCACATGCGCACCAGATTGACGTACGCGTTGTCGACGCGCCGGGTTTCATCCGCGTCCGGGTGTTGTTGTAACAGCGACTCACGCGCCTGATGCAATTCATACAGTAATTCGCGCTTGGCGGCATCGCGCACCAGCGACTGCACCCAGGTTACGGCCACCAGGCGCACGCCTTGCGTGACCTTGGCGACATGATGGCGGCTGGACGCCGGATACATGACCGCATCCCCGGCGGGAAATTTAACGTATTGGCCGCCGAACGAAGTCGTGATCACCAATTCGCCGCCGGCGTAACTCTCGGGAGGCGACAGAAACACCGTCACCGCAATGTCCGAGCGATAACGGGCGCCCTTCCCCATCACCGGGTCGTCGATGTGCGGGCCGTATTCCATGCCTTGTGTGTAACGCGCGAACAAAGGAGCGGCGACGTGGTGCGGCAGCGCCGCCGCGGCGTAAAGCGGGTGCTGCACCAGGCTGCCCATGACCAGTTGGTTCAACCGCTCGATTTCACCGCTCGCCTCGACGTCGACCTCCTCGTTGCGTTTGACGCGCCGCGCCGAGGTTCCGGCGGAGAGTTTTCCGTCGACAAAATGCGCGCGCGCCAGCAGCGCCTGCGCCAGCTCCAGCTGTTCGCCATTCAACACCGCGGGAATTCTGATCAACATGCAGGAGGCTCTGTGGGGACGGCCGGTTCGCCGGCAAGCGCTAAAAACGGCTCTCGTTCACCAACTTCTCGATGGCCGTGGCGCTCTGATCACGGTAGCGGTCATAGGCATCAACAATCTGCCCCGCCACCGCCAGCCAGTGGGACTTTCCATCCCTGACGACGGTCTTCAGGTGTTGCATATTGCTGTTACTCAACCAGCTCGAGTAAGCGTCTTCCAGCGAGGGAAACAGGTCCTTGCGCAGCGGACTCAAATTGGCGAAATAGAAATGCAAGGATGCCTGATTTTCGTCGTCGAGCAGCGCCGGCAACGCGGACAGGCAGTCGGCGAGCATGTCGCGCACCGCGCGCGCGAACATCTCGGCGCTGGTGCGGGACACCGTGAACAGCATCTCGTTCCATCGGTCGCCCAGCAGTTCACCAGCCACCACCTCACCGATTTCATGCAGGATGACGGTCTCCAACTCGTTCTGGGTCATGCAATCCAGGGCGTGTTCCTGATCGTGTTCGAAGGCGTAACAGCCGATGGCGCGGGCCATGGCGTTCTCGCGTTTACGCCAGCGCCACTCATCGACTTTCTCCCACAACATGCGGCGCAGCGATTCGCGGCGGATATAGATGGTGGTGCCCTGCGCCATCGCCGGAGGCGCCGCCAGCTCGCGCGCATATTCGCGGCCGGCCACCAGCACCGTATAGCCGTGCAAGGGCTCGCGGCTGAGCAACTCTCCAAGGAAAAAATACGGTTTTGAGAAGCGGCCGAGTCCGCCACCGTAAACATAGCCCTCGGGCAGCAGCCGGGCATTGATGGCTTCGCTTTCCATCGGCGCATACTCGACGCCGTCGACGGTGACCGGCAGGTAATCGCGGTCGATCAGTTCTTCCCAATACGCCTCACGCTGGTCCACCCACAGCCCCACCTCGCCGCTGCTGATGCTGTCGCCGAGACGCAGAGCCTTGCTCCAGCGGTAGAACTCCCGCATCTTGAGCAGGTACACGCACAGCGTGTAGTCCCCGGCGAATTGTGCATCGGAAATATCGCAGTTCTTCTGCACTGCGGTGACGAGACTGAAAAAGTCGCTTTGCATAATGGATAAGGACGGACCGTCGCTAACCGGTTTAAAGTAGCATGAAGTCCAAGGACGGGCCAGCCCAGCGACTATTCTTGTTGCTTACTGCAAAGAGCCGCACAGTTATTCTATGAAGACACAGCGTAAACTCGAACATGGATCGCCTGGAATAGTCGCTGGGCGACTATTCTTGTTGCGCACCGCAAAGAGCCGTACAGTTATTCTATGAAGACACAGCGTAAACTCGAACATGGATCGCCTGGAATAGTCGCTGGGCGACTATTCTTGTTGCGCACTGCAAAGAGCCGTACAGTTATTCTATGAAGACACAGCGTAAACTCGAACGTGGCTTGCCTGGAATAGTCGCTGGACAACGTGGTGCAATGTTGCACGCTCGTGCCGGCGGCCGGCTCAAGCAGTATGCGACCGTCGATCCGCAACGCGCTGAACCGCAACTAACATCTCTCAGGTAAATGTTAAGATGAAAACCCGCATCCGCGACAAATGGCGCAACCGGAACCGCCAGGGTTCACTGGAGGACAACGCCACCTCCCTCGCCTACGGGATCTGGCAGATCGCTCTGGCGGCGGCGAAAAACCTCCATATCGAGGATTTCGACTATGAGTCGGACGAACAACGCACCGCGGTCATCGCGGAATATCTGATGTTCCTGGTACACGTCGCCGACCGGCTTGCGTTCGCTCAGATGGATCAGGAATCACGCGCGCGGTTTGTCACCACATTGGCGCAACACACGGCGCGTCATTACCAACGCAATGTCGCGGACATCGTGGGCCACGGGGATTACCGCACCGGCTATATCGAGAAATTGAACGCGCGCGCGGCTGAATACGCGGAAACGCCGTTTACCGACGGGGATCCCGGTTACGAGACGCGCCGTTGTCTGGGGGAGAAGATTCAGCAACTGATGGGCATGACCCAGACCAACCGCTGGGTCATTCAGCAGGTAATCGACCTGGACTCGCCGGAAGCGGTCAAACATCTCAAGACCGCCATGGACAACCTGTTCGGCACATCCAATATCGATCCGCGGCCGGCCTCCGAGGAAGCGGTGATCGGCGCGGACTAGATTAATCAGTTCTTGAAGCGGTCGGCGCTGGCGATTTCTTTCGCGGTACCGTCGTCGTAGCCGGCCTCGTAGGCCTCGGTAATCCGCTGTTCTTCGCGCTTGGGATTTTCCAGATAACCCCCGATCCAACCCTGGATATACTCGCGATCAACGCCCATCTTTTCTAACTTGTCGATAGTTTCGTAATACATTTTGTCCATCACGTTCTCTAGTGCATGTTGTGGACCGATGCCAGGGCGCGCAATATATTGCATCCCCCCGGCGGCCACAAGCACCCCAATTCGGTAGATGCACCGGCGCCGGCAGATACCCAAAAAGAGGGATGGCCCAGCGACTATTCCTGTTAGGCACTGGAAAGACTCGCCAGTGATTTCTATGAATAGACGGCGTGGAATCGTAAACTTTTTTACTGCGAATAGTCGCTGGATTCCTGCTGAGCAATCTCCGAGCCGGACTGCTCCCACGCCAAGACTGAAACAACGGTATCTTCGATCACCCGTATGGCCACTGCCACATCGACCGAACTGCGCGCGGAAGACGCCTTGAAGCTCAATGTGTTGATCGCCAATGCGCAAGCGATTCGCATTGACGAGGGGACCTTGTGCGTGCGCGGCATGACCGGCGGCGACGACGCCACCGTGGTCCTGAACCCCAACTGTGCGCCGGAAAAATACCTGCGTTTGGTGCGTGAAATGCTCTCCACCAGCGCACTGGGTTCACCCCGCGGATATCCGGTGTATTTGCGCCGCTGGACGCGCATGGGAGAAATGAAAAACACCCGGCTCGAGCCGCTGCTGATGCTCGCCGAGGACGAGGCGGTAATCGCGGCGGCCCGTGCCGGCGGCCTGACCGACGATCTGGCGGCGCGCATCTGGTGGGCGCTGCCTACCGCCGAGGTGGCGCGCTACCTGCTCGAACATCCCGGTGTCGTGCGCGGTTCGATGGGGCCGGTGCTGGCCGATTACCTGGCGGAATACCTGCCGTTCGAGGAGTCCCCCGGCGCGTTGATCGAAACCGTGCGTTTGATCCTGCAAGCGGAGCTGATCAGCGACGCCAAACGCCGCGAAATCTGGCGACGCGGAGGCCGGAAGAGTCACTACTACTTGGGATTCCTGCGGTCATTACCCGACGCGCTGCCGGACCCGAGGCCGGCGCGCGCGGATCACCCCGCCGTCGCCCGCGGGTTGGCGCCGGTCGCCGCCGAGCCACTGGCGGCGCAACTGATCCGGGTGCTGTCCGCGCCCGGTCAGACTTATATGAGCACCTGCGCACGGGTGCTGCGCAAGCCCATCGATCAGGATGTGGTGGTCGAGTTGCTGGACGCGATGCACGACTACTTTGCCCCGCTGCGCACCGAGGATCGCGAGTTCGGCGATCCCGATGCGTTGCAACACCACGTCGCCGCCATGGTCCGCGCCGCTGATTCGCGGTGCGCGCCGCTTCGCCGGCGGCTGCCGGGGATCGCAGCCGACCTCGAGGCGATGCTGTTCCTGGCGTACAGCGGCGAGCCGCTGGTGCGGCCGATCTTCGCGCGCACCGACGCGGTGGGGTCGGTAATGCGCAACAAAATCGCCCCCGTCACCCAGGCCTTGATGGCCGCCATCAACCGGCTGTTGGGAGGGTCGTCGACATCAGGGACAACTTATCCTAATCGATAATGCTTGCGTATCGGTTTTTTGATATCCCACACGCACGACAGCCCCGCCAGGAACACCACCAGGTCGCCGGCGGAGATGGTGACCGGATCGCCGTTGTCGGGGATTACCACCGCTTCTCCCTCGAGGAGATAACAGGTCTCGGTGCTGTCGTAGGTCCAGGGAAACCGCGACACCTCCTTCTCCCACGTGTCCCACTGCTCAACATGCAAGACCTCGAGCTTCATCGGGGATGGATCGTGCTCTACCAATATCTCAGCCATTCCTAACTCTCCGCTGCTTGCCGCACATTGTCATTTCCGGTTTTTCAGGTACCAGTCTTTCCGCCGTTCGAGTATCCTGGCCGCCGCTCACCAGCGGCCGCCGGAGAAATCGATGATCTTGAATATAACAATTGAGGACAGAACATACCGCATCGATGTGCCACAGGAGGTGCTCGATGAAGGTGAACCATTTTTTCAGAAGATGGACGCGGACATGGACCGCGGTTGGCAAATGAATCGTGAATACGTGCCCGAGCCCAATACCGAGCAACGCTGCCAGATCGCCGCCGACCGATTGTTGACCGCGCTACACAATGAAAACCGGAATTCGCTGTTGCTCATGGCCGGCTACATCATCAAGCGCCTGCCCGAGGTACAAGGGGTCGACATCGATACCACCGGCAATATGAGTGAAACCCGGTTTCAATTGCACGAAACCTGATCTCAAGTATCCGATCCATGGGCCCGCAACCTGAATCCGCGCTCGACTATACGCTTCGCGAATTGCGCCCCCACAGCTTCATCTACGAGGTGCGCCACGCCCTGACGCGCGAGACATGCGACGACATGATTCGCCGCTTCGAGGCCCACCCGGAGCAACAGTATGCCGGCCGTATCGGTCAGCAACAGGACCAGGAACGTTCGATCAAGCGTTCCACGGATCTGCGCATCAGTGGCAGACAAGATTGGAAACCCGTGGATGAGGGCTTATTCATGTCCCTCAGCGCCGCGGTGAACGAAATCGCCAAGATTCATCCGTTTTTCGCATCCAACGCGCTGCGCGACATGGGTTACAACATGCAACGCACGGGGCAGGACGAATTTTATCACTGGCACGTGGACAACGGTCCCGGAGAATTCAGTCAACGTCAGCTCGTCGCGATTTGGTATCTCAACGACGTGGACGGTCCCGGCGGCGAGACGGAATTCTATTTTCAAGACGTCAAGGTCAAACCCGAGGCGGGGAAACTCATCTTGTTTCCTCCGTTCTGGACCCATACCCACCGCGGCGTCACATTACAGCACGGCGTCAAATACATCGCGACCACATGGGTGTGTTTTAACGGATCGCCGGAAATTTCAAACACCGCCTAGCCGCGGGCGCACCCGCAACTCAGCCGTCTTCGGTGATGATCTGATTGCATTTGGTTATGCATTCGTCGCAGATATTGACCGCCGGACCGTGGATCATGTGCTTCACTTGCGACGTATCGCGACCGCAGAACGAGCAGATGTGCACCGCGATGTCATCGTTCTGGCGCGCAACGATCTTGTCAACCGTGTTCTTGAGCACCTTTTTCATTTTAGGATTGTTGCCGCCGAGTTTCTTGTCGTCAGTCATCGGTGTACCCACGCTTGTTACTCACCCCGTTGATCCTTTACACCTCGGGCGCGCCGCTGCCGCCGCCGGCCTTCGTACTTGTTCACTTCGCGGACGATTTGATCGAACGGAAATGCGGTCATTTCCTGAAACCGTTTCACGGCGCGATTCATCATCGCGTGCACGTCGGCAACACGGGACTCCTGCGCGAACGGATCCAGCGCGTTCTGCAGTCCCAACAGGCCGCCGCATTGGATTTTGATCGCCTTCGCGTGCGGCAGCGCCCCCGGGGTGCGCTTCAATCCAAGCGCGAAATTCGCCCGCCGTCTGAGTTGGTGCAAAAACGCCACACAAATTTCTTGGGCTTGGGGCGACTGGCAATTCACCGCTTCGCGTTCGGCGATATGACACTTGGCCGCCTGGGGACAGGCGCACACCCGCTGCAGTATCGCTTTTTCAAACGGACACGGGGCGGTGATCACTCCCTGATAAGTACGCCGGTATTGTTCCTCGTCGACCATATTCTTCTCAATCGTCTTCCGAAGCTTGACGCTCGCGGCGGGTTTTCAGCAAACTCTCGGCCTCACTGCGGTCCTTGGCGAAGATGATCTTGACGCTGTCGGCATCGTTCCCGCTCTGCTCCGCTCGTATCCGCCGCGCTTCGCCGCGGGCGTCCCGGTAATGGACGAATTCGTCGACATAGGTTAAGAATCGCTGCGGAGAGATGCGGTAGATAAAATAAGGCATCGAGGACCTTTATTCGCTGAATCTTGCCTGGCCGGGGCGCATGCCGCGGCTCAAACATCAATACTACACCCGACATCCTATCATGAATGAAAATCAGTCCTTATCCAAAGAAGAACGAATCTTAGCGGCGATGCAAAAGGTGTTGACCCGGGTTATCAAGGAAACCGCCACACCGCCGGGTCTCAAACACCCGCTCTCCCAGGCGTGTATCGATGACATGCGAGCGTGCCTGGTGCTGATCTCCGCGCGAACACAGGAACTCGCTAAGAACGCCGGGCGCCCCAGCAGCGCCCGCCCCCGCTACATCGACGAACCGGTATCGCGGGGCCCGGCCTCGGTGCCCATCGACCAGATAAAACGCAAGCGCAAAGACCCCGGGTGAGATTCACGGTGTCGCCGTGAACCACCGGGGTTTGATAACCGAGACTGTGCGCTTCTACGGTCGCGGGCGCCAGGCAAGCGCCCGGAGCTTATATGAACAGAGTGACGTCGGCGTCGCCTGCGAATTCGAAGAAGGTCGCGGCGCCACCCAGCTCGATATTGTCCATCAATTCTTCACGTTTTATATCGAACAGATCGATGGTCATCTGACAACCCACGAGCCGGACCTCGGCTTCGACACACAGGTCGCGCAACTCTTCAATGGAGGCCACACCCTTGGCCTTGATTTTCTGTTTCATCATCGTGGTCATCATGCCTTCCATGCCGGGAATGGTGGTGCCCAGCACCGGAAACCACTTATTCATACCCATCGGCATCGGCATGCCCGGATTACCGAGCGGACTCACTTTCAGGTCCAGCTTCGTTTTAATCAGCTGCAGCCCGTAAAACGTAAAAAAGATGCACGTCTGGTACCCCAACGCGGAAGCCGTCGAGGCAAGGATGAACGGCGGATACGCCCAATCCAGGGTACCCTTGGTGGCGATAATCGCCAATTTCTTGTCAGCCATAATCTCTATGCCCTTGAAAAAAAGTTGGTCGTGTATTGGGCCTCAATGTCGAGGCCGCAACCCACCGCGCGGCTATCCGTTTTTCCGCAGTAGGAAATGAAATTCGCCTTCGCTTTCAGTGGACTCGAGCAAGGTGTTGCCGGTCTGTTGTGCGAACGCCTCGAAGTCCTTGACCGAACCGGGGTCGGTGGCCATGATGCGCAATACCTGTCCGTCGCCCAGATCGTTCAACGCTTTCTTTGCGCGCAGAATGGGCAGAGGGCAATTCAAACCGCGGGCATCGAGTTCTTGATCAAATTCAGCCATATTCAGCTCTCCTGTGTTAATTAACGCCGTTTATTGTAGGCTTATCATATCCTGTTCGACCGCAGCCGGGCGGCGGTGCGAACAAAATCATTACCAGAATTTAATAATAGTATTGTATTAGAAAATACAAAAATATTGAAATCTGGTCTCATCACCGGTAAAAACAGGGTGTTTACACCCCTTAAAGTCATCCTGCAACGCAGTTCATCCGTTGAAGACACAGTACGAATCACCACCGGTGAGTGGGCGGCGGTTGCCCCAGGGGCGCGTCGCGTGAACCCTACCCGGTTCCACTGGTCAGAATCCCGCATATGCCGACACCCGTTGTGACCCAGAACAAGTCCTTATTACGCGGTCTCGCTGCGCGCGCGGCGCCGGGGGGGTTGGCCCGTCGCTGGCGGCGGCACGCGCTCTCGGTGCTGGTGGCCACGGCCACAGCCGCCGCATCCGCCCAGAACCAACTTCCGGAGCTGGGAGACTACTCGAGCAGCGTGGTCTCGTCCGCTGAAGAACAAAAACTCGGCCGTGAATTCATGCGCGATGCCCGCCGCACGCTCACCTTCGTCGATGATCCGGAGTTGCACGACTATTTGAACCAACTCGGCCAGCGCCTGGCGGCCAACAGCGACGGCGGCAGCGTGGATTTCTCATTCTACCTCGTCAAGGACCCGGCTTTGAATGCCTTCGCCGTGCCCGGGGGTCATATCTCGGTGCACACCGGCCTGATCCTGTCCACGCGCCACGAGTCGGAGCTGGCGTCGGTGCTGGCGCATGAAGTGGCGCACATTACGCAGCGCCATCTGCCGCGCATGCTGGCGGCGATGAAAAGCCAGACCCTGCCGATGACTGCGGCGATTATAGCCGCCATCCTGCTCGGCGGGCAGGCCGGGCAGGCGGCGCTGGTAGCCAGCAATGCGTCGTTGATTGAACGTCAGCTCAGTTACAGCCGCGATTTTGAGCGCGAGGCGGACGCGATCGGCATCCGCGCGCTGGCGCGCACCGGATTCGATCCGCGGTCCATGCCGCAATTCTTCGAGCGCATGCAACAGTGGGCGCGGGTACAGGACTCCAATGCCCCGGAATTTCTGCGCACCCACCCGTTAACCACGGACCGTATTGCCGAATCGATGTCACGGGCGGAACGATATGCCGCGCCGGCGCACGCGAATGAAGCCCGGTTCATGCACATGCGCGCCAAGATCCGCGCATTGTACGAGAGCGAACCGGCGCGCGCGGTGAAATATTTCGCATCGGCGCTGGAGGACAAGCAAGACACGAACATCGGACCCAACCGCTACGGCTACGCGCTGGCGTTGATGGCGTCGTCGCGATACGACCGCGCACGCGCCGAGATCCAGGCCTTGGTGGCAACGGATCCGGAAAATGTCAGTTACCGCATCGCGCAAGCCGAAATTGAACTGAGCGCGGGTAACCACGACCGCGCCGTCGAACTCTACAGCGCGGCACTGCGGGAACATCCCGATGCGATGGTCATGCAATTCTACGCGGCGGCGGCGTTGCTCAAGTCCGGCCGGCACCAGGACGCAAAACAACTCATCCGCCAGTTGATGCTCAAACGCCAGGCGGAGCCGCAGTTGTACGCGATGCTGGCGCGTGCCGAGGGCGAACTGAAAAATCCCCTCGCGGCGCATCAGGCGCTGGCGGAATACCATTACCTGATGGGCTACCCGCGGGAGGCGCTGCGTCAACTGCGGTTGGCGCGCAGCTATGCCGGGGACAGTTTTTACGCCAGCGCCAGCATTGACGCCCGCGTCACCGAGATCGAACAACAACTGCGACTCGCCGGCGAAAAGGTCCAGGCCGAGAACTCACGTCGCTGAAATCGGGTAATTAATATCCCTTATTGGCGTGTCTAAAAATTTGAATCCGACAAAACCAAGCATTCAGTTAGGGTTACTTGTAATCGTCAGGTGATTGTGATTTAGTCTTTTTCCAACACCATTTCGGTGCTTTAAACCCTAGATACATAGTGGATATGGCGTGACGCTCGATCACGTTGAACGAGCTTCGGCTCGAGATAAATGAACCGCTAGATGAGGAGGATTGATGCGTAAGACTACCTACACGGTGGCGTTCGGCGCCGCCGCCCTGCTCGCCGGCACGCTGGCGACGATGCCGGTGGCATCCGCCGAGACCCTGCCCGACGAGAAACAATGCGGCAAAGCCGCCAAGACCGGCAACAACGTGCTCAAAGGCTGGTGCGCTGCGATCACCCGCCGTAAAGGCAACTGCCTGGCATGCCACGGCGTGACCACCAAACAGCGCTGGCCGGAAACCTTACCCCCGGGCGGCAACATGGGTCCGCCACTGGTTGCCATGAAGCAACGATTTCCGGACAAGGCCAAACTGCGCGCCCAGATCTGGGACGCCACCAAAGCCAATCCGCAAAGCGTGATGCCGCCGTTCGGCAAGCATCACCTACTGTCGGAGAAAGAGATCGACTATATCGTGGAGTGGTTGCAAACCATCTAACGCAAACCGTTCGATTGAACTTTCCCGACTGATTAAGATCTTTAGAACATTGCAATTTCCAATCCCACAGCAGTGAGGGTAACCCTATGAAACGCAGAACATTCCTTAAAGGCTCGCTGACCAGCGGCGTTCTCGCCGTCGCCGCCGGCGCCGGGTTGTTAAAACCCGGCCAGGTGCTGGCAGCCGCTTATTCCGAGGCCGCATTCAAGACTGATATTTCCCCGGGCGAGGCGCTGAAGGCCGCGTTGGGCATGTCCGACATGAGCGACAGCGGCGACATCAAGATCAAGGCGCCGCTGCAGGCGGAAAACGGCGCGGTGGTGCCGATCAAGGTCGAGACTTCCCT
The DNA here is from genome assembly GCA_947259175.1 of uncultured Gammaproteobacteria bacterium. Taxonomy (GTDB): domain Bacteria; phylum Pseudomonadota; class Gammaproteobacteria; order Arenicellales; family JAANXG01; genus CALZGZ01. The sequence continues at coordinate 11,876 of CAMYKW010000068.1, forward strand.
GCCCGCCGAGGCCATCGCCATCGTCGCCGTCAAGAACCCGTCGCCCTTGACCACTTACGTCAACCTGGATGGCGCCGGCGGATTCTACAGCGCGCGCATCAAGATGGGACAAACCTCGGATGTGCATGCGGTGGTGAAGTCCGGTGGCAAACTGATGAAGGCCACCCAGCAAATTAAAGTCACCGTCGGTGGGTGTGGTGGTTAATCCCACGATCATGAATTGAAGAGGTAAAGAATTATGGCTCGTTTAACCAAGATGAAAATCAAGAAAGCCGGTGACCAGCACCAAGTACTGGTCCTGGTCAACCATCCGATGGAGACCGGGCGGCGCAAAGACTCCAAGACCGGTCAGTTGGTCCCCGCCCACTTCATCAAAAGCATGGCGTTCAAACACAACGGCAAGGTCGTGGCGGAAGCCAATATGGCCAGTGGTGTATCCAAGAACCCGCTCATCGGCATCCAGATAAAGAGCGCCAAGGCAGGCGATAAGGTGGAGGTGAGCTGGACCGATAATAAAGGTGAAACAGGCAGCGCCGAAAGCGCGGTCAAATAACTATTATTATGTGTGCGCGCCGGCCTCTTTGGCCGGCGCGTCGACACGGGAGGAGAGGTAATGCGTAAATCCGTTCTAGCGATCTCGACAATCGCCTTTCTGTGCGGTTCTTCCGCCATGGTGTGGGCGGCACAGGACCCCAAGGTGAAAAAGGAGATCGCCGAGTACCAAGCCTATTTTAAGAAGCGTTTTCCAACGGTCGGCCTGTCCGACTACAGCGACGGCGTCAACGCCCTGCCGCAATACGCCGAACGGCGTGCGAACTGGGAGCTGATGATGGAATTCCCGCCGTATGAAGCCGACATGGACAACGCCCGGGCACTGTGGAACAAGCCGATGAAAAGCGGCAAGACCCTGGCCAGCTGTTTACAGCGTCCGGCGACCAAGTATCCCTATTACAGCGACAAGACCAAAGAGATACGCACCATCGAGCTGGATATCAACGACTGCCTGAAGAAAAACGGCGAACAACCGATCAAGAACCTGAAGCACGGCAAGATGGCGCTGCTGATCGCGGCGTTTCGTGAGCAGTTCAACGGCCAGCCGTGGAACATCGACATCGACAGCCCCGGCGCGGTGCAGGCCTACCAGGACGGCAAGAAGTTTTATTGGACCAAACGCGGCCAATTGAATTTCTCCTGCGCCAACTGCCACGTGCACAGCGCCGGCAACAAGCTGCGCGGCGACGTGCTGAGCGCCGGTCTCGGGCACACCACCGGCTTCCCGGTATACCGCACGAAGTGGGCGCTCAAAGGCAAGCCCTGGGGAACCGTGCATCGCCGTTACGGCGGTTGCAACAGCCAGGTGCGGGCCCAGCCGTTCAAACCCCAGAGCAAGCAGTATCGGGCGCTGGAGTTTTATGAAGCGGCGATCAGCACCGGCGTCCCGCTCAAAGTACCGAGCCAACGCCAGTAACGCAACGGCTTTGGAGAAAGCCTGGCCCAAGGGCCAGGCTTTTTTTCTGTACTGCGTGCGCTCCGGCACACGCCCCGAACAGTAACGCAATCAGTGGAGGAGACCCATGAGTCTAACCCGCCGTGAATTTCTGCAGCTCCTGGCGGTGTCCGCAGCCGCCGGTTTCGACCTCAGCGCGCATGCGCAAAACAAATCAAACCCCTACGAGATTCCGGACTTCGGTAACGTGACCTTGATGCATTTTACCGACTGTCACGCGCAGCTTCTGCCGGTGTACTTCCGCGAGCCGAGCTTCAATATCGGCATCGGCGACGCAAACGGCCGGGCGCCGCATCTGGTGGGGGACGCGTTTCTCAAACATTTCAACGTCGCCCCGGGGACCCTGGAGTCATACGCGTACACCTATTTGGACTTCGAGAAAGCCGCCCGCCAGTACGGCAAGGTCGGGGGATTCGCGCACCTGAAGACACTCGTCGATCAGATACGCGCGCAGCGCCCCAACCGCAGCCTGCTGCTCGACAGCGGCGACACCTGGCAGGGATCGGCGACGGCATTGTGGACTAAGGGCCAGGACATGGTGGATGCATGCAAACTGCTGGGGGTAGACATCATGACCGGCCACTGGGAGTTCACCTACGGCATGGACCGGGTCCACGACATCGTGAACAATCAACTCAAGGACAGCATCGAGTTCGTCGCCCAGAACGTCATGCTCACCGAGGACGCCCAGTTCGCGGAAAAGCCCGCTTTCGACCTGGATAGCGGCCAGGTATTCAAGCCATACACCATGCGCGAGGTCAACGGCGTCAAGCTGGCGATCATCGGGCAGGCCTTTCCCTACACCACGCTCGCCAATCCGCGCTACATGGTGGAGGACTGGAGCTTCGGCATCCGCGACGAACAGGCGCAGAAATACATCGACGAAGTCCGCGGCAAGGGCGCCCAACTGGTGGTCCTCCTGTCTCACAACGGTATGGACGTCGACCTGAAGATGGCGAGCCGTGTGTCGGGGGCCGACGTAATCCTTGGGGGACACACCCACGACGGCATGCCCAAGCCCACCCTGGTGAGCAACAAGGGCGGCAAGACCCTGGTGGTCAACTCCGGCTCCAACGCCAAGTTTCTGTCGGTGCTGGATGTGCAGGTGAAAGACGGCAAGATGCAGGATTTCCGTTTCCATATGATGCCGGTGTTTTCCAATCTACTGCCCGCCGACAAGGAGATGAGCGCGCATATCGACAAAGTGCGCGCGCCGTACAAGGACAAGCTGTCCGAGGAGTTGGCGGTTACCGAAACCACGCTGTTTCGGCGCGGCAACTTCAACGGCACCTTTGATCAGTTGATCGTCGACGCGCTGATGGATGTGCGCGGGGCCGACCTCGCGTTTTCGCCCGGGTTCCGCTGGGGCACAAGCCTGTTGCCCGGTGACGCCATCACCATGGACAGGCTGATGGACCAGACCGGCATCACCTACGCGAAATCTACCCTCAACGAGATGAACGGCGAGCTGATCAAGAACATCCTGGAGGATATTGCCGATAATCTTTTCAATGTCGATCCGTACTACCAGATGGGCGGCGACATGGTGCGCATCGGCGGTCTCAAGTACACCATCGACCCGACCCAGAAGATCGGCAAACGCCTGTCGAATCTGGAGCTCAACGGCAAGCCGTTGGATGCCTCCAAGACCTACATGGTCGCCGGTTGGGCCAGCGTCAATCCACAGCCGGACAGCCTCCCCGAGGTGTGGGATGTGGTCGCCGAGTACCTGCGCGACAAGAAAGTCATCAAGGAAGTGAACGCCAATGTTCCGGTGGTCAAAGGCATCGAGGGCAATCCGGGCATGTCGCTGAGCTAGCCCGCATTTCTCACCAGGCGGCGCCAGGTTATAAATTGGAGTTGTTATTTAAGGCGATGTACCGAATCAACGAAATACACAGTGTGAAGGCAGTCACGCCTATCCCGGCCCTGGCTGGTCCTCGCACACCTGCGCTTGGCCTTCACTCGACCCATAGCTCGCTATGGGTCTCGCTCCAGGCGCGGCGCGTAGGCAGTGCGTGTCGCACTGAAAAAGGGGCCGCAAGGCCCCTTTTTTTCGCCCGCATTCGTATATAGTACTCGCCGTGAACCCGCGCCGTTTCCCAATCCCGCAGTCGACGCCGGCCCGCTGTCCGCAACAACCAGCCGCGCCGGCCGCGACGATAACGATGGGTCGCGCACGGCGTGTACGAAACATGACCGCGCGTTGCCTGGGGGGGCTTTTGGGATTGATCGTGGCGACAAACGGCGCGGTCCTCGCCGCGGCGCCGTCGCCCCCGGCGACACCCGGCGAGCAGTTTGTCGGCGCCGCGGCGCGCGGTGACCTCGCCGCCGTGCAACGGTTCCTGAAACGCGGCGTCGCCATCGACAGCAGGGATAGCGGCAACCATACCGCTCTGATTCAAGCGAGCACCAACGGACGCTACCCGGTGGTCGAGTTCCTGGTGCGCGCCGGGGCCGATTTGGACCTGCTCGGGGCCGGACACTTGACCGCGCTGAACGGCGCGGTGATGTTCAGTCGCTACTACGTGGCGAAGTTGCTGGTGTCCGAGGGGGCGAATCTCAGTATCCATGACCAATTCGGGCTCACCCCGCTGCACCATGCGGCGGCCCGCGGGCAAACCAGAATAATGCGCTTGTTGATCGACGCCGGCGCCGACATCAACGCCTTCAGCGCCGGGCATTCGACACCGCTGCACGAAGCCGCCCAAGCCGGACAGAGCGAAGCTGTGGCGCTGCTGCTCGAACGCGGAGCGATTCCGGATATCAAGAATCTGTGGGATGCGACCCCGCTGATCTTTGCCCAGGGACGCGGTTATCAGGAGATCGTGCGAATGTTGGAAAGGCGCCTGCGGAAGTCAGATCAGCGCCAATAATCGATACTGGTAGCCGATGAGGATGGTGTAACCGAACATCACTGCGATGATGATGTGGTAACCGGACACCACTTTCAACAACAGGAACCGCTTGTGGGCCACCAGGAACACGAGGCAAACTGCGGTGATGACGTACTTGACGCCAAAGAACAGCGTGGCGTCACGCTCGAGCAACTCGCGCATTAACGGATTGACTTCTACCCCGCCAAGATCCAACAGTAGCAACGTGTTGTAGCTGTCGACGATGCATAACAACAAAGCCGTTAACGTAATCAGCAACAACATCGGTTCGTGAACATCGACGTAGCACGCCGCCGACGAACTTCGCCGATCACTGTGGCGTCGCTGGTGGGTAAATTGATACAGGAAAGCGCGCAAGTGGTGTTGGCGCCGATCGAACCCCCCACGTCGATCCGTTAACCTGTTCTGTGACATCGTCACAATTAACCATCCCCGTTGCGCTAATAGACCGTACGCCGAGCAGTCTATCCGAATTCGGTAACCGGAAACAGCCGCTATGTCAAACTTCGCCGTTTTCCGGTAGTGGCTCACTTTGAAAATAGGGTTGAAACAAAGCCTTAAAGATGCCACTTTAATGGCATGTTTAAGCGGTTAAGCAAACCCAAACGAGAACGAGACACCAACCTGTTAGCGAAACAGATTGTCGATCTCTCCACTGGCCAAGCTAAGGACAAAGATCCGGATGAAGGGAAAGACCCTGCGGCCGTAGCTTTGGGCCGAAAAGGTGGACTTGTTGGCGGCAAAGCACGTGCAGAAAGACTATCCAAAAAGAAGCGTGTTGAAATAGCAAAGAAGGCGGCGAAGGCCAGATGGAATAAGAAATCCTAGTGAGTTATTGGTTTGCCCATTGTTCTATTTGGGCTATAACTCTCTCAATATAAGTATCGTCACAATCTTTGAGAGAAATAGTAAATACTTGACCAGTAGGAGACCGCCATACTTGGGCGTCTCCTGGTAAGGATTTCAGGAAAGAACATCCTTTAGTAGTAAGTAACTGCCTTACTTGTCCCGACGTAAGAACTCGACCAGTCCATGGTCTATCCGCCACGGTTAAGTAACCACTTGGGCGGTATCAATCTTCCTGACAATAAAGGCATGTGGAACATGTTCGACCCCTGACCATCTTTCATGGGTAGTTTTGGGCTCAGGAACAACTTCTACATTCATGCCGTTATTATGAAGAAACAGCTCTTTGATTGCGGGTATTAAGGACTCCAATAAATGCGGTTATTCTTATTTTCTACTCGCAACCTCACAAAAATATTATCTTTCGACATATGCCACGCTCCCGCTTAGCAGCACCACAATATATTGTGATAGGTTAGTAATCTATCTACTAGTTATTCTGTTTTCTTGTCAATAGAGCGAACCTTACAAAATGTAATTATTTTGAGTTCGTCTCTTACAGCCAATCTAAAGAGCTGATAAGCAATTGATAATACTCAATATCGGGCTGTGCTGATGGAAAACTAAGAAACCCTACATTGCAGTGTCTCTGCATTTCACTCCTTCTCGGTTGCAACTCCTCTTTGATTCCCCTAGAATGAAGTAAGGCCAGCTTTTTAGGGCTGGCCTTACCAAAAAATAGTTCGTTTTCTTCTGTAGCACGTACTAATTATGGAGAGGTGGCCGAGTGGCTTATGGCAGCGGACTTAAAATCCGTCGAGGGTACTGGTACTACCCTCCGTGGGTTCGAATCCCACCCTCTCCGCACCTTAAAAGGGCATCGAGAAAGGCGATCTGAACGGCCTAAAGTAGCCTACCTCTCTGTCTATTTATGTATCGACCGGGTCAAAAAATGAACCAATCAACAGTCAATTTAGAGAAACTGCGCCTCTTTGTCAAGGGCCAGAGGGACTTCCATATAGAGCGGGCAGAAATATACTCACACAATAATTTCCGTAAAAACAAACACCTAGAAACCGCAAAAGAGTTCGACGAGCTTCTTGAATACCTAGAGTCGGCTCACACACGCCCTCTCCCCAAAGGACAGCTTGTCCTCGCACTTACTCCAGACGATCTCGATGGATTGCCAGAGGAGCTAGTGTCCGAACTTAGTATTTCTAGTGCCGATAAAGCGGAGTTCGTGGTTCTGTCGGTCATGGAGGAACACGGCGGAATAATGTCCCTTGATCAAATTATGGTGCACTACTATCGCGCCACAGGTGAAATCCCGAGACGGACCGCGATGACCAACCGCGTTTACCGCCTGGGACAAAAAAAACTAATAAAGAATGTTCCAGGAAAGAAGGGGGTTTATTGTCTTGCATCAATTTCTGACGCAACCCTTGCGGAACTTACGGGAGAAAATATAAAAGGAGAGAGCCAAACTAAACAAAATGCTTGACTCACCTTAAGCGATCATGCATAATGTTCAGTATGAACCGGCTGGACATCAAGAAACGGGCACAAATCCTGCATTTGTTGGTGGAGGGAAATAGCTTGAGAGCCACGGCCCGAATTGCCGATGTATCCAGAAACACCGTAGATAAACTGCTACAAGACGTTGGATCGGCGTGCTTAGACTACCAGGACAAGCATTTACGCAACCTTCCCTGCAAACGAGTCCAGTGCGACGAAATCTGGTCCTTCGTGTATTCCAAAGACAAGAATGTGCCTGAGGAACTTAAGGGCGTATTTGGTTATGGCGACGTTTGGACTTGGACTGCGATCTGCGCGGATTCCAAGATTGTCTCTTGCTGGCACGTCGGGCCGCGTGATGCGTATTCAGCCAAAGTGTTGATGGAAGATTTGGCGGGGCGTCTTGCAAGCCGTGTACAACTTACCACAGACGGTCTAAGAGTCTATGTAGACGCGGTAGAAGGTGCTTTCGGCGCGGATATAGACTTCGCGCAATTAATCAAACTTTACGGTCCAGCCCCCGAACAAGAAAAACGCTATAGCCCGGCGGCATGCAATGGCGTTCAGAGAAAGAAGATCAATGGCAACCCTAAAAAACGCGATATCTCCACTAGTTACGTTGAACGTCAAAATCTCACGATGAGGATGAGCATGCGTCGATTTACTCGCTTAACCAATGCGTTCTCAAAAAAGTTGGAAAATCACATGCACGCTATTTCGCTGCATTACATGTATTACAATTTCGGGCGGATTCATCAGACCTTGCGAGTCACGCCAGCGATGGAGGCTGGCGTATCGGATCATGTCTGGACGCTAGAGGAAATTGCTGGACTAGTGAAAGATGAACTGCCCAAGAAACGTGGCCCATATAAAAAGCGAATTTCAAAGTGAGCCACTACCCGTTTTTCTCGAAACTTATACAAAGATCTTTATCGTGTTGAAGTGACGCGCTGCCGGCGTCGTTGGCGCAGGCTGGATAACAGCATGGACAGCAGATAGGCCACCCCCGCCACAAGAATGATGGTAGCGCCTGCGGGCAAGTCCGGTTGATACGACGCGGCCAGCCCCACCGTGCAGAACAGGGCTCCCAATACGGTGGCAACGATCATCATCCGGCCCACGGTGTTTACATAGTGCAAGGCGATGGCCGCGGGCAATGTGAGCAGTGCAATCACCAGGATTAACCCGACCACGCGAATCAGCAGCACCACGGACACCGCCACCAGACAAAGCAACAGCATGTAGAACAACGTCACCGGCACACCGCGCAGCCGCGCGTACTCTTCATCAAACGCCACCGCAAGAAATTGGCGGTAGTACAACGCCACCAGCACCAGCAGAACAACATCCAGCGCCGCCATCAACCACAGATCCCAAGTCGTTACCAACAATATGTTACCGAACAGGTAAGTCATCAGGTCGACCTGGTAGCCCGGCGTCTGGGAAATGAACAATATCCCGGCGGCCATGCCGACGGCCCACATGGCGCCAATCAAAGTGTCCTCCTGTTGCCGCCAGCCGAGGGTCGCCCAGCCGATGAGCAGCGCCACCGCGATCGCCGCGATCAACGCGCCGTACATCGGCTCCGTCCCCAGGAAAAATGCAGCACCCATCCCGCCGAGCACCGCGTGGGCGATTCCGCCGGCCAGAAATCCGATCCGTTTCACCACCACGTAACTGCCCATTCAATGAATGAAGAAACTCCATCGCTAACCCGTGTGCTCCACCATGTGCACATCTCCACCGTACAACTCACGGATCACCGCGCCGTCGATGGCTCGCGTGGAGTGACAAATCAAAGTACGGTTGACGCATGCGACGCGCCCGACATACCGGGAGATAAACCCGATGTCGTGGGAGACCACGATAATCGTCACCCGCTCATTGAGCTGCCGCAGCAGCTCGAAGATATCCGACTCCATGCGCACGTCGATGTTGGCGGTCGGTTCGTCCAACATCAGGATCCTGGGTTCACTTGCCAGTGCGCGGGCCAATAACACCCGTTGCAACTGACCTCCCGACAAGGTGTTGAGACGCCGGCCGCAGATGCTCGATGTTTCGGTTTTCTCCATTACCCCGCGGGCAATGTCACGATCCCGCCGCGAGTAACCGCCCAGCGCCCGGGAAGTCCCCAAACGCCCCAGCAGAACGGTTTGCTCCACGGTGATTGGAAAATCACGGGCGAATGGAGGGTATTGGGGGACGTAACCGATAATACGCGAGCCCTCGCCGGGATCGCGTCCGTCCACCGCGACGGTTCCCGCGGCCGGCCCCAGGAAACCGAGCATCAGCCGGAGCAAAGTCGTCTTACCGCCGGCGTTGGGTCCGACGACACCCAGGAATTCACCCTCCTCCACGTCCAGATCCACATGCTCCAGGACTAGCGGACCGCCGTAGGAAAACGTGACATCGCGCACGCGTATCACCGCCGTCATTGGTTCACCGCCGCGATCGTCCGCGCCACCTCGAGTAAGTTTTGCACGTAGTCCTCCGCCAGTGGATCTATGGCAACGACCCGGCCTCCGATTGCGTTAGCCACCGTGGCCGCATGTTTGTGGCTGACGCGGCTGTCCACGAATACGGTATCAATCCCCTGTGCCCTGGCGTAGTCGATCAAGCGCGCCAGGGCCCTGGGACCCGGCTCCTTACCCTCGACCTCGATTGATACCTGGCGCAAATCGTAGGCGTCGGCGAAATATCCCCACGCCGGATGAAATACCATGAACGTCCGCTGGCGCAGGCTCGCAAACAAGGCACGAATTCGCTGGTCGAGCCGATCCAGCTCGGCGGCCAGGCGACGATAATTCGCTTCATATTCCGCGCGGTGAGCCGGATCGAATGCACCCAATCTGGCCGCCAGCTGTGCGGCCATTGTTGCCGCCATCGGCGGACTCAACCACACATGCGGATCTTTTTCATTTCCATGGGTTGCGCGCTGGGCCCCCTCATGGTGATGCCCGGCCGTGTCCCGCAGGGTCAATTCCTCGCGCGCATCGATGATCATCATTCCCGGATTGAACGACACAATACGCTCCATCCAGGCGTTCTCGAACGGAACCCCGATACGCACAAACACATCCGCTTCGGCCAACGCAGTCATTTGTTTAGGCGTCGGTTCATAGGTGACGGGACTGTGGCCCGGGCGCACCAGCACCGACACCCGCACCCGTTCGCCGCCGATCCGTTCCACGAAGAATCGCTGCGGCGCCACGCTGACGAATACGGAAAACGGCGACGCCGCCGCCGGCAGGCTGCAGCAAAGGATCAGTATCCATAACACCGTTCGTTCGATCAACAACGAAAACACCTCGAATATATCCACCCATTCATGTCGACGCATGGGTTCGAGATTATGTGGGACAGCGTTGGGCTAAAACCATTGATTCTGCTTGTCGAGAATAGTCGCTGGGCTATCTGGCGGCAAAACTGAAATCAAACGCCGGCGTGGCGGCGGGACACCCCAGTAAAACCTGGCCCGACCCGGTGATGGCGCCCCCGGAGACCGCGCCCGTGATCTGTGTCGTGGTCGGACAAGGGAAACCGCCGACCACGCACTCGCCGCTGCCGGAGGCGTCAAACGCATCGCCATCCAGACGCAGGTCCTCGGGGACATCGCCGCTGCAAACAATGCCGCCGCCGGCGACGTCGAATTCGATATTCCCCGCGGCGTCGATGATGACGGTCAGCGGGAGTGAACCCAGGCCGGCGACGCTCACCGATCCCTCGTAGGTCCCCGCATGGGGCGTGGGCCCGCCGCTGCTGGTGCCGCCGCCGCCACATGCGGCCACAGTCAGTCCCAGGCAACACAATACGGCGACTCTCAACCGGTGCATGATGGTTACGTCCACCTCTTTACTGTTGCGCGTATTGGCCGTCAGCCGGCGCATCCAAGCACCATGCGCGCGTGCCGCGTTGCGGGCGGCGCGATGATTTTGTTGCGATCTCGCGCCGCGTGGCCTGGACGATGAGCCGCCACGCGCCGGCGGCCTAGCCCGCATTTCTCACCAGGCGCCCAGCTACTATTCTTGTTAAGCACTAAAAAGACTCGTATGGTAGTTGTTCGAAGACACATCGTATATTCGAACATAGCTTACCTTAGAATAGTAGCTGGGCTATCCCGGCCCTGGCTGGTTCTCGCACACCTGCGCTTGGCCTTCGCTCGACCCATAGCTCGCTATGGGTCTCGCTCCAGGCGCGGCGCGCAACTGCACGAGTCCTGCGCCAGCATCCGGGATCCTGGTGAGAAATGCGGGCTAGTCGGCCTGCAGCGCCTCGAGCACCTTGGCCGGATGATCGGCGGCCTTGGCGACCTTCTTCCAGTGTTTCTTTACCTTGCCGTCCGGGCCCACCCACACCGTGGAGCGGATCACACCCATAGTCTTTTTTCCGTACATCATCTTTTCACCATAAGCGCCGTATTTGGTCATTACTTTGCGATCCGGGTCCGACAGCAGGGTGAACGGCAGCTTGTACTTGCTGGCAAATTTCTCGTGCGATGCCTCGCTATCAGGCGAGATACCCAGTACCACGGTGTCGAGTTTTTGGATCTTTTTCCACAGGTCGCGAAACCCGCAGGCCTCCTTGGTGCAGCCCGGGGTGTCGTCCCGGGGATAAAAATACACAATAACGTTCTTGCCGCGCAGGTCGCGTAACGCGACCTTATCGCCGTTCTTGTCTTTCAGGGTGAACGCCGGCGCCGCTTTGCCTTCTTCAATTGCCATCTATCGGTCTCCAAGCTGAATCGGTTTGCCAACAATGCGTATTCTACACTTAGCGCGCGCAAAGTCTGCGCGTAACCGAAGCCCGAATCGCAGACCCCGATACCCCCTCAATCCCCCTCGCGCTCGATGACGCAGCAGTGGATATTGCCCTGTTCCGGCGACAACAGCTCGCCGGTGACCGGATTGGGGCGGTAGGTCGTGCATCCCTTCAATCCCAGCCGGTAGGCACGCTCGTACAGTTGCTTGAACTCCGAGAACGGGGCCTGTTCGCCCACATTGATCGTCTTGGATATGGCTTGATCCACATGGGGTTGCAGCGCCGCCTGCATCAATAGATGGTCTTGCGGTGGGATATCGCGCGCAGTGACGAAATATTGCGCGTCTTCGGACCGTTGCTGCCCGGCGCGCCACAGGCGCCATGCGAAATCAACCACCGACTGCGGGGAGTACTCCCCGTCCGGTTCCATCATCCGACGGGTGAACGCCAGGTCATAAATGGGCTCAACACCGCCGGAGACGTTATTCGCCAACAGGCTTATCGATCCGGTGGGCGCTATGGCCAGCAAATGGCTGTTGCGCAGACCGCGCCCGGCGATGCCGGCACGTATGTCGTCGGGCAGCGAGCGAACGAATTCACCCGTCAGATGGGCGTCCGTGTCCAGCGACGGGAAGCTCCCTTTGGCCTGTGCCAATTCGATGGAGGTGCGGTAAGCCGCGTGGCAGATTACCGCCATACATTGCCGCGCCAGTTCCCGTGCGGGGTCCGAATCATAGCGCAGGCCCAGCATCGCCAAGGCATCTCCCAGGCCGGTGATCCCAAGACCGATGCGCCGGGTGCTGCGGGCCTGCTCGCGTTGCGTATCCAGCGGATAACCCGAAATGTCGATGACGTTGTCCAGGAACCGTATCGCGGTGCGGGTGGTTTCAATCAGACCCGTGGTGTCGATGCGGGCGCTTTCCTTAAACGCATCCGACACGAATCTAGTTAAGTTGATCGAGCCTAGATTGCACGCGCCATAGGGCGGCAGGGGCACTTCGCCACAGGGGTTGGTTGCGGTGATACGCTCCCGGTACCAAAGCGGGTTGGCGGCATTGATGCGATCCACAAACAGGACACCCGGTTCGGCAAAGTCGTACGTCGCCCGCATCAAACGCTCCCACAACTCCCGCGCGCTTACCCGTTTGACCACGCGGCACGCCACCGGTACATCGGAGCCCGACCATACGGTGTCAATGGTTTCGGCCGGCTCGCCGTCGTCCTCCAGCCCGTCGGCGGGAAACACCAACGGCCAGTGTTGATCGCCGTGCACCGCCTGCATAAACGCATCGCTCACCAAAACCGACAAATTGAAGTGGCGCAACTCATGCTTGTCGCGTTTAGCGTCTATGAATTGTTCGATGTCGGGGTGGTCGCATCTCAAGCTCGCCATCATCGCCCCGCGCCGGGCTCCGGTGGAAAGTATGGTGGCGCACATCTTGTCCCAGATGCGCATGAACGACACCGGCCCGGAGGCAATATTGCCCACCGCACGCGCATAAGTCCCCGCCGGCCTTAGGGTCGAAAAATCATAGCCGACGCCGCCGCCTTGCTGCATGGTGATCGCACCCTCCTTGAGGGCATCGAAGATCCCATCGATGGAGTCTTCGATGGCGTTCATCACGAAACAGTTGAACAGCGTCACCCGGCGGCGGGTGCCGGCGCCGGCCAGGATCCGTCCCCCGGGAAGGAAGCGGAAGTTCTTGAGCGCCAGGTAAAACGCCTGCGACCATGAATCGGCGTCTTTTTCGACGGCGGCGGCGGCGCCGGCGACACGGCGCCAGGTGTCGTCGATGGTGCCGTCGTGAATGTCATCGCCGTCTTTATACTGGTACTTGGCCCGCCAAACCCGCCTCGATACATCACAGATGAACGGATCCGTGAACGCCATGGGTCAGCTCATTATCGTGTCATGAAACGATGATTAACGGACAGACGAGTTCGTCCAGCAAGAACGCCGGTAGTTTCCCGAATAGCGATGATTCGCCGCGCGGCCAGAAAAACATGCTCGATCCCTCCGCGAGAATGGCACGCAACGCTTCCCCGGCGTCGCCCCCCGCAATCGCCCGGAAACGAACCGGTGCGTCGCCGAGCAGGTCTTTCGCCTCGGCGGCCAGCCTCTTGAACGACCTCCTTGCGATCACAACCACCAGTTCCGCGCCGCGCTCGATGCTGAAATCCCTCGCCATCGCCAGCGCCCGCTGGGCGGCGGGCGATCCGTCAAACACCGTCCACACCGGCCGCGGGCCGGCGCCGCGGGCCGGCCGCCGGCGTTGCATGCGCGCAGCCACCGTGCGCAGTCGCACGCCGGCGACATGGCTCAGTATCACGACATCGGTTTCTTCCGCCGCCTGCATGGCGGCGCTGACGTAGTGTCCGCGGACCACCTTCAACGACGTCTTGATTTGTCGCTGCGCGGATTCATTCTCGAGCAGCTGGCGGATGCGCTCGGCGTCGGCCTGCAGCGCGCGGGTCACCGCATGCCGGTCGAGAGGACGCGAGGCGCCGCTGGTGCGGTCCAGTTCCCGGGCGAAGGGCAACTCGGCAAGGGAAAACAGGTTGATGTCTTCGATGAACAAGGCCATCAGGTGCGCCTGCACCCGCGCCGCGATGTCCGCCGCCGTCTTCAAGGTGTCGACACTGCTGCGCGAGGCGTCGATGACCACCGTCACCCGGGTCCCGGATTTTTGTTGCGGCTCGTTCACTCTTTGTCCCGGTCCTCGCGTTCGCGGCCGTACTCCCTGCGCCGTGTCGCCAAACCAATCAGCGCCCGCTCTACTTTACCGTTCACCGAATCCGGGGGATACTCGTCATTCCGGTCTCGGACCCCCGCCTCAACACCGGTGAGCAGCGCGACGGCCTGGTCCACGGCATCCACCGCGTAGATCTCGAACTCACCAGCCGCCACCGCGGCGACCACATCGTCGCGCAACATCAGATGCGGCACGTTGGAACGCGGAATGAGCACCGCCTGCTCCCCGGTCAATTCGCCGGCGCGGCAAATATCAAAAAAACCCTCGATCTTCTGGTTCACGCCGCCGATGGCCTGCACCTCGCCGATTTGATTGACGGAGCCGGTCACCGCAAACGATTGTTTGATCGGCAGGCCGGACAACGCCGACAACAACGCGCAGAGCTCCGCCAGGGATGCGCTGTCGCCCTCCACCAGTCCATAGGATTGCTCGAACACCAGGCTCGCCGACATCGACAGCGGATGGCCCCGGGCGTAATGGGAAGCCAGGTAATTCGACAGGATCAGCACGCCCTTGGAGTGAATATTACCGCCCATTTCGGTCTCGCGCTGGATATCGATGACCTTCCCGGACCCCAGTCTCATGGTTGCGGTGATTCTGGCGGGCTGCCCGAACGAAAACCCACCCAGGTCGAGAACCGACAATCCGTTGATCTGGCCGACCTTCTCATCCTTGATGTCGATTTTCAAAGTTCCACGGCGGATCGCCTCATAGATGTGTTCGCGTACGCGGTCCAGCCGGTAGATTTTGTCGTCAATGGCCTGTTGCACGTGCCCCCGGGAAATCAACTGTTGCGCGCCCTGGCGGGCGTGAAAATCCGCCTCCTGCATGATGTCGACAATTTCCCGCATGTGAATGGACAACTTCTCCGTGTCTTCGGCAAGACGCGAGCTGTGTTCGATGAGCCGCGCCACCGCCCCTTGGTCCAAATCCAACAGGGATTCCTGGCGTGCGATACGGCCCACCAAACGCGCAAACTGGACATTGGAGTCCGCATCGCGATCCATGCGTTCATCGAAGTCCGCGGCGACTTTGAACAGATCCGAGAACTCAGGATCGTATCGACTCAAAAGATAGTAAAGCATGCGCTCGCCGATCAGCACCACCTTCACGTCCAGGGGTATGGGTTCCGGTTCGAGAGACACGGTGCTCATGAAACCCAAGGCCTTCTCCAGGGGCTCGATGCGAATCTCCCGTGAGCGCAGCGCCCGCTTCAGCCCGTCCCACGCGAAGGGTTGCGTCAATACGCGCATCGCATCCAGGATCAGGTAGCCGCCGTTGGCGCGGTGCAGGTCACCGGACTTGATCAGCATGAAATCGGTGACCAAGGTCCCCATTTGCGCGCGATATTCCACCCGCCCCACCATGTTGGAGTAGGTCGGCAGATCCTGGTACACCACCGGCGCCGCCTGCTCTCCGTCATGATCGATGATCACGTTTACATTGTAACGATTCAATGCGTCGGGTTTGGAGCCGATGCCCAACAGGCCGGCTTGCGGCTCGGACTCGCCGCGAAAATCGCGCACGTGTTCGACGATGTCGCGTTCGACGTCGTCAAGGTATGCCACCACTTCCGGCAGGTCTTTGTGGCGGTCCTTTATCAGGCCGATCAAATGATCCGCGGCATACCGCCCAATTTCGCGATCCAATTCCTTGATCTTTTCCCGTGTTTCCTTCTGCCAGATGGGAATCTGCCGGATGATCCGCTGCAGCCGCTTCTGCAGGTCCTCGACCGTTCTCTCGATGTTTTGTTTGTCCTCCGGGGACAACTGTTCGAACGACTCCGGGCGGATCACCTCGCCTTTCTTGTCCAACGGCGCAAACGCGAAGCCGGCGGGCGTATGCAGGAAGCGGATATTGTGTTCGCCCGCCTCCGTCGCCAACTGGCTGAGCGCCTGGTCGCGCCGCTCGTTCAACTCCTGTTCCAGCTTCTCGACACGCGAGTGATATTCCTCGGCCTCGAACGCCGAGGGGATGGCCGATCCCAGATCTTCGATCAGTTGCTGCATGTCGTCCCGCAGCGTCACGCCGCGACCGGCGGGCAGACGCAACGCGTTGGGCTTGTGTGGCGTGCCGAAGTTGTACACATAACACCAGTCTGAAGGCGCATCCCGCTTCGCGGCCTGCTGTTCGAGGATGCGCTTGACAATAGTGAAACGGCCGGTTCCCGAGGAACCCATGGCAAAGATGTTGAATCCGTCCCTGGCGATGCCGGTGCCGAAATTAATGGCGCCCAGGGCGCGCGGCTGACCGATCACGCCGTCGAATTCCTCCAAGTCCGAAGTATCCTGGAACGGCAACCGGCTGCTGTCACAAGGGGTGTACAAAACTTCTGTGGTTAGCGGTTCGATTCGCGGCATCGGCTGATCTCGCAGGAGTTCATTAGGGACGAGTGTGCGTGGCCATTAATCCCGACTCCATGATGATAATCAATTCATTGCCGATTGTGATCATGCCGCTATCACGCATACGGCGCGCGCTTACCCGCCCCGGCAAGCGGGCTGCATGCTGCGCTGCAGCGAACCGGTGCGCCGCGGCGCGGTGATCCGTTCGCTCCGCTTCTGACGCCTTTCGTCCAAAAGCCGACCGCCGGCAGCCACGCCGCGCGTGCCCAAAGACCCCCAATCGCGGTAGGATTCCGCCAGTAGTCGCACGACAACAATTAAATATTCGCGTATACACGAAGGAGAAGAGAGGAGATCATGTCAATTACCGCCAAACGCGTTGTCTACTTCTGCGCCGTCTCATTGATGACCGCCGGCGCCACCGGCGCCGCCGCCCAGAATCTCAAAAAGCTGCAGGACTTCAAGACCACCGGCACCGCGCTGCAGCTGCAGACCGTGCCCCAGACCGGCCCCCAGGCTGACGCGCTGAGAAACATCCTCAAGCGCATCAAACTGCCGGACGGCTTCAAAATCGATCTGTACGCCATCGTTCCCGACGCGCGGCATATGGCGGTGGGCAACAATGTCGGCACCGTATTCGTCGGCACCCGCAAAACCGCCGTGTGGGCGGTCACCGATCGGGACCGGGACCGCGTCGCCGACGAAGTGAAGCGCTTCGCGCCGAGCATCGACTTCAAGGTGCCCAACGGCATGTGTTTCTCTAAGGACGGATTCTTATATATCGTTGAGCACAACCGCTTGCTGGTGTTCCCGGCTGCGGAGTTTTTCTATGAAGGACCCGACGTCGCGGTCGGTATCGTCAAGGAACCACTGATCCCCAAAGACGAAGAATCCTTCAACCACGGGGCGCGGGTATGCGACATCGGTCCGGACAACAAACTGTATGTCGCCCAGGGGCAGCCGTACAACGTGTTCGCGCCGGAAAAAATGGAGAAATACGACCGCACCGGCATTGGCGGCATCGTGCGCATGGACCGCGACGGCAAGAACTGGGAGGTCTATACCCGGGGCATCCGCAATTCCGTTGGTATGGCGTTCAACCCGGCCAACGGTGAGTTGTGGTTCACCGACAATCAGGTCGACGGTATGGGCGACGACATCCCGCCGGGTGAACTCAACCGCGTGACCGGCCCGGGACAAAATTTCGGCTTTCCCTGGTACGGGGGCGGCAAGGTGCGCACCGCGGAGTACAAAGACTCCGAACCCCCCGCGGACGCGGTGTTTCCGGAGGTTGAAATGGACGCCCACGCGGCGGACCTGGGGATGATGTTCTACACCGGCAAGATGTTTCCCAAGAAATACCGCGGCGGCATCTTCAGCGCCCAGCACGGTTCGTGGAATCGCACCACGCCCATCGGCGCCCGCATCATGTTCACGTCGTTGAACGAGGATGGGAGCGCGGCGGCCACCGAGGTGTTCGCGTCCGGTTGGTTGAACGAAGAAACCGGGGAATATCTCGGACGGCCCGTCGACGTAATCCAGTTTCTTGACGGTTCGATGCTGGTGTCCGACGACCTCACCGGCGCGATTTATCGCATTTGGCACGACGGCTGAGCCGGTATTGACACGTAACCAGGGGTAGCACCGCGGAACCCTCGCGGTGCTACCCTGCGTCAGCCGTGTATAATTTTGTATGCGTCCAAGCAAACCAACGCGCGAGCCCGGTAACGCCCTGACCGTGATCGTCGCGGCATGGGCGGCTTTGACCATCGGCTGGCCGCTGGATGCCGCGGCGGGCGACCCCTTGGCGGGCCGCCGGAAAGCCGCGGCCTGCCGCACCTGCCATGGGCTGGATGGCCTCAGCCGCCAACCCGACGCACCGCACATCGCCGGACAGGTGGCGGTTTACCTGCGCGATCAACTCGTGAAATACCGCTCCGGGGAGCGCGCTCATCCGGTGATGGGGGTCATCGCCAAACAACTTTCCGATGCCGACATCGACGACCTGGTTGCGTACTACTCGAACGTAAAGTTCGAGGTCGAGGCGCCGCCCAAGCCCGCTCACTGATTACCATGAAACCACGCGGGCGGCCTTTCCCGCCGCCGCGGCCAAGAATGCCAAAATAGTTAACCAGGACTTTCTCAGCTTCCGCCACCGAAGATTCGCGATCATGTTTGCCTCAATGCCCACCCCCGTCAACGCCAAGCACCGAACCCGCCGTCGCGCCGGCGCCGCGGTGGCGGCCCGGCATACGGCGCGGGGATTGCTGCTCGGCGCCGGTGTCCTGTGCGCCTCCCCCGGACTCACGCAGGACGACGCCACGCCGGTGGAAGAGCCGATTATCATCACCATTACCGGCGGCCGCATCGCGCCCCCCGCCGACCGGGTACCGGCGGCGATCTCGGTGGTGGACCAGAACAGCATCCAGCGGGGGACGCAGCAACTCGGCCTGGACGAGTCATTGGCCGGTGTTCCGGGTTTGTTCCTGCAGAATCGCTATAACTTTGCCCAGGACTTGCGGATTTCCATACGCGGATTCGGCGCACGGGCGAACTTCGGTATTCGCGGCATCAAGATTCTGGTCGACGGCGTGCCGGAAACGCTTCCCGACGGTCAGGGACAGGTGGACAGCATAGACCTGGGATCCGCGCAGCAGATCGATGTCATCAGGGGCCCCGCATCCTCGCTGTGGGGCAACGCCTCCGGCGGCGTCATCAATATCACCACCGAAGACGGTCCGTCGCAGCCGTTCCTCGATGCCGGCGCCGCGTTCGGTGAGTTCGGTTATCGCAAGTACCAACTCAAGGCCGCCGGCGAGCGCGGCCGCGTCAACTATCTGGCCAACGGGTCGCGGCTCGACTTGGACGGCTATCGCGATCACAGCCGGGTGAAGAACAAACTATTCAACTCCAAGGTGCGCCTCGCGCTCGGCGATGGCGCGAACCTGGTCACCCTGGTGAATCTGACCGATTCGCCGCTTGCCCAGGACCCCGGGTCGTTGACCCGGGAGCAGATGGCCATGGATCCCACGCAGGCGCGTCAGCGCAACGTGCTGTTCGACGCCGGCGAACGAGTAGATCAGCAGAAACTCGGTTTCGTATTCAACAACCGATTCGATGAACACCGGGAACTCACGGTGCGCAACTACTACGTGTGGCGCGACTTCGAAAACCGGTTGCCGTTCGTGGACGGCGGCGCGGTGCGGTTTGACCGGTTTTTCGTCGGCGGCGGGGCGTTGTATTCCCATGACGGCGAGTTACTGGGTCTGAACAACCGGTTGGCCGCCGGCATCGATATCGACCGGCAGGACGATGATCGTCAACGGTTTGACAACGATCAGGGCATACAGGGGCCACTGGCATTCGACCAACAGGAGAAGGTGACCGGCGCCGGCGCGTTCATTCGCAGCGAGCTCAGCGTCACCGAACAACTCGACCTGTTCATCGGCGTGCGCTACGACCGGATCACGTTTGACGTCGATGACCGGTTCCTGATCAACGGCGACGACTCGGGAAAGCGCACCATCGAACAAATCAGTCCGATGACAGGGATAGTCTACGACTTGTCACCACGCACCAATCTCTACGCCAACCTGTCCACTTCCTTTGAAACCCCCACGACCGCGGAATTCGCCAACCCATCCGGTCAGGGCGGACTCAATCCCGATCTGGAACCGCAAACGGCCGTCAACTATGAACTCGGTATCAAAGGCACGATCAACGGTGGCGTCCGTTACCAGGCGGCGCTGTTTCACATCGACATCGAAGACGAGCTGATACCGTTCGAAGTCGCGGGGCAACCCGGCCGTACGTTCTTCGTCAATGCCGGCGAGTCGACCCGTGACGGGCTGGAGCTCAGCGTGTCGGCGCAGATGACGCCGGGCTGGAGCGTATCTTTGAGCTACACCTATTCGGACTTCGTGTTCGACAAGTTTACCGACAACGCGGGCAACGTGTTCGACGGCAACCGGACCCCGGGCGTACCCGAACACCTGCTGCGCGCCGGCCTCTCGTATGAGCGGCGGGGCCTGTTCGCCGACTGGGAGTTTCTCCATGTCGACGAGTTCTTCGTCGACAACGCCAACAGCGAGAAGAACGAGGCATATACCGTTTCCAACCTCAAGGCCGGTTACGGCGGGAACCTCGACGACTGGGAGTGGAAGCTGTATGCGGGCGTAAACAACCTGTTCGACGAGGCCTACGCCGCCAATGTCCGCATCAATGCGTTCGGCGGCCGCTACTTCGAACCCGCCCCGGAGCGAAACGCCTACGCCGGCATCCAGCTGCGCTACTTGTTTGGCCTTTAAACCACGATCAATATCCGCTGGAAGCGAATTACACCCACAAAAGATACCAACTGCCGAGAACGCTGAACCGAGAACAAATTCACGGGACACGTAACCGCGATTCCGACCATCGCGCTTGCAAAGCGCCGCCACAACTCCTTTGTCATCCTGAGCAACGCGAAGGATCTCAAAACAGCCAGACACCGATACGGAACTCAAGATCCTTCGGCGCGGTGCGCCTCAGGATGACATCTCGGGCGCGGTTGGGGAGTAAATGGGGTCAGAGGAGTAGGACTAAATGGGGTCAGAGAACAATTAACGCTAACATTAGAATAAATTATTCTCTGACCCTGTTTCTCCTCTTCTGCAGCAGGCCATGGCGCACGTTTCCGCGGAAACGCTCGGGGTGGACGTTCCCGCGGAAACGCCGGTGCCGGACGAGGACCCGCCGTCGGCCCGGCGGGCGGATGGCCTGGAGCTGATGGCCGAGTCGTTCCTGGCCCAGGGGGCGAATAGCGGCGGCGATCGTTATCAGGTGCTGGTGCACGTGGATCGCGAGGTATTGGCGGGCGGAACCGCC
>CAMYKW010000068.1:33472-36329 GCA_947259175.1 uncultured Gammaproteobacteria bacterium
GTCCACGAGGGGGGTTATCAGGTGCACCCGGTGGGGGACGGCGGGTTCCGCTTCGCCCGGCCGGACGGCACCGCCATTGACCCGCTGCCCACCGGGGTCACCGCCGGCGCCGACATCTGCGACCAGAACCGTGATGCCGGGCTGGTCATCGATGCCACCACCGGCGAATCAAAGTGGTTGGGCGAGACCATGGATCTTGACCTCGCGGTGTTCGGGGCATGGCAGGCGGATCATCGGCGCACCGGCCACGCGGTCCAGACGCAATGATTCGCCTTGCTTGGATCATTAAAACGAAAAACTCAGCCCTGACCGCTGCACTGCGTCGTGCGGCAAACGGCCAAAAGGGGGCGTAGCGGAGTCTCGAATTTCGAGGATTTTACGTCCGGTGTTTACCACGTTGCCGTCATCCATAAATTCCTCTTTCCTTCTTTCCGTGTGGATTCCGGATCATTTAGGGCAAGGGCAGCGCAACTATCACCTCGCACCCCACACCTTTATGGATACAATAGACGTCCCCCTGCGCTCCGATGTGGGCCTTTATTTCTACTGTTACGCTATCCCCTTTGACACGTCCCCCTTCGGCAATGCGGAGCAACTGTTCCTTAACTGACGCGATGTGGATGAGGCAGTCTTTGGTGGGCTGGGCTTTAAACCTCGCGCTCACAATTTTGTAAGTGCCGAATCGCGGTATCTTGATGCGCATCCCGCCACTTCTCTTGAGTTCGCTGTTACTCACGAATTCTGCCCTGTTGAATTTCTGCGCGGACGCACTATCAAGCCCCGCAACGAATGATACGGCCAATGCAGACATACAAAGAATCTTTTTCACAGTCGGGTTTCCTCCGGATGGGTACTTGGGCCACATCGGGACTGTCGTGGTCTCATAAAACCGCTTAGCTGTTGAAACTTAGCAAGTTTTCACTAAACAAGCGTTGTTCCCCATTCTACTTTACTAATTGATCTATAACCGTTTTCATAAGTTAATGAGTTAACCGCCTAGTGCATATGGACCAAACCGACGTCCGTCAGTCCGAAGTGGGAGTGGGAACCTGGACTATCACGGTACAATCCGTCCCGCTGGAGTAACACGCGAGTTCGCCATTCACCCAGGTTGACATCAGCTTTATCTTGATCTGTTTCCCTTTGGCATCGCCCCCTTTGGCAATGCGAAGTAACTGTTCCCTAACTGACGGGATGTGGACGAGGCAATCTTTGGTGGATTGGGCATCAATCCTCGCGCTCACAATTTTGTAAGTGCCGAATCGCGGTATCTTGATGCGCATCCCGCCACTTCTCTTGAGTTCGCTGTTACTCACGAAATCTGCCCTGTTGAATTTCTGCGCGGACGCACTATCAAGCCCCGCAACGAATGATACGGCCAATGCAGACATACAAAGAATCTTTTTCACAATCGGTTTCCTCCGGATGGGTACTTGGGCGGGATTTATGGCAGCCCCCCATTTAGGCGTCACTTGCTCCGACCTATGTTTGCCAGCGGAAAATTCCTTAGGTCCATTTATATGATTTCCGTCTCGACTACGTTCTGGTTGCCTCTTGTGCCACCATTGAGCTTTTCAAGATCTTCGTGCTTTGATTCTCCGGTCTTCGGTGCCTTGCTTTCGGTTTTCTTTGCATCTTTGCTGGTCACCTATTGCTTCGTTAGCATGGCAAGTGAATTCCTGTACGTGGTTGTTTCCTAGATCACAGCTAATTCGCCCGTTAATTCCACAGAATTATTCTAGGTTATTTGCCGAGTTTCAAGCACTACTTTTTGACTTTTGTTCCGTTGCGCTGAAACAAAGACGCGTGCTTAGTGAGATCCAGATTGATGGGCGGTCCTGGCTTCCCAGCAAAGAAAACGACCGCTGTTTAGGTGTCATCTACCGTTCAAAAATTCTGGTGCGAATGACGGGTCAGGGTCGATCAGGGACGATGATGTTGCGAAGCAACAAACCATCCCCGCCTTCGACAGCAAGGTCCTTGGGCACTGAGCAGTCCCACACGGACTTCAACCCAGCGGCTGCTTGTACAACTGTCAGTTTAGGGCGCGCTCGTCAATTTACACTGAAAGATCGTGCTCAGACTTTTACAGACTAATGTGTACGCAATCGTCTGAGCAAAGACTGTCGAACGAACTGCATCGGTGCGCTTTCATTCGATTCGACAAGCTGCCGGATCTGGTCGTTGACGCTACCAGTATTGTTTAACCTGCTTGCTGCATCCATGGCACGGTCGTAGGCTTCCACCACGTCAATGCTGGTCACCTCGTAGCCCCATCCCGCGCACAACCAGCGAAGCGCGGTCATTGCACAGCCGAGTGCAAATTGCGGTTCCTGATCAAGATGATCCCTGGCCGCCCTCGTTAGCGTTTTCGGATCGCAAGCCGTCCGGTTCGCGAGGTCCAGCGCCAGATCATAGAGCTTGAGATCCTTGGCCGCGGCAAACCACTTGCCCTCCTCTCCCGGCGTCGTCGCAATCAGATCGGACAAAATCTGCGACGGTTCCATCATCGGATAGCGTTTCGCTACCGCGCGAAAACGGGCGATGTAGGAGTTACCCACCGCGGCACTCAATCCATAGCGTCGGTAGGCCTCGTCATGCAGACCCGAGGAGATCAGGATCTCCTCACAAACCTGGTCAATCGGGGAATCCGGTTGATTCAAACCCCGCGAGGCCTCTGCGTACTGAATGGCTTCCGCTTTCTTGCCCAAGGCCAGGAGCGCCTCGACCCCATAGCGCCGGTAATGCCACATGGAATCACTGCTGTCCCGTTAACTTTCACAGTAGGGCTATTTGGTTGTGGGCGTTTTGATAGTCGGGTGGAGGTTTACCCTGTAGCAAGGCCATCAGGTCACGT
>CAMYKW010000069.1 GCA_947259175.1 uncultured Gammaproteobacteria bacterium
GTCCCTGCGCTCCGTCTTGACCTGCTGGGCCGGAGGGTCCGGCTGGGCCCTGCGGTCCCGAAGGTCCCTGCGCTCCGTCTTGGCCTGGCGGGCCGGAAGGTCCGGCTGGGCCTTGCGGTCCCGAAGGTCCCTGCGCTCCGTCTTGACCTGGCGGGCCGGAGGGTCCGGCTGGTCCCTGCGGTCCCGAAGGTCCCTGCGCTCCGTCTTGACCTGGCGGGCCGGAAGGTCCGGCTGGTCCCTGCGCTCCGTCTTGACCTGCTGGGCCGGAAGGTCCGGCTGGGCCCTGCGGTCCCGCAGGTCCCTGTGAACCGTCTTGCCCTGGTGGGCCGCCGGGTCCTGGCGCTCCCGGCGACCCTGGAGGCCCGGCGGGACCCTGTTGTCCGGCCGGTCCTCTCGGTCCAGCTGGCCCGCTCGGTCCCGGGGCGCCGTCGTCACCCGGCGGTCCGGCGGGACCCGGCGGTCCGGTGGGTCCGGCGGGCCCGATGACGACGATGAACTTGATGATGCAGCGTTTCTTCGCCTCCCCGGAAGAACTGTCGTCATCACTGGATACGTCGTCGGAGGATTCGTCATCGTTGGACCCGTGGTCGGAACCATGGTCTTCACTTTTGTTGTCCGAACCGTAGGTTCGATAGTTGTATCCATACATTCTTATTCTTGCGGCGCTCAATTTTTTGGCGCTGCTGCCGCTTCTGGAGCCCGAATCGCTGGCGCCATCACCGCTGCTGTCGTCGCCGGAGCTGCTGTCGTCGTCGGGACGCCCGGGATCGCAGAACTTAACAACCAGGCGGTAACTGCCGGGCGGCAACGGCGGCAGGTCGGTCAGCATTCGGGTGGGCGCGAACTCGAGGACATGCAGAGCGGCCTTGTCCAGGGTGACTTTGATCGGTGGATTCGGAAAATGGCCGATAATCTCCAGCGTGTCGTCGTCCGGGTGGGCACTCAGAATACGTGGGTAATCGCCGTGCGGATCGGTAGCTTGGGTGGCGAGGCTTGCCGCGGCCAGAAACGCGGCCACGATCGCAGACAGTAGTTGGCGCACTCGCTTCCTCCTTATTGTGACTCAAGTCACATTTGTTTGTTTAGATTGGCGGCACAACGGGGGCGTGGAACAACTCGTATCATCCCCCTAACATGACCCGCACTGTACCTCACTCAGACCCGGAATGACAACCGCCGCGGCGCCGAGTCTGGAGCGCCCGACGCTGGATCCGTGATCATCCCACGGTGCGTCTTAATTGCGGCGCGAATTGCTCAGCGGACGTAGGGGTATGGAGTCTATCGAAGTGTAAGCCGACCTTCTTCGCGCTCGGGATTCGCTCGTACAGGCGTGGACCGGTCACAAGAATGAAGAGGGGGCCCCGCGAGATTCAGTTGATCAGGCTGCCGTAGACCTTTTCGCGGTAGTGACGTTCGCGCCCCGGGTCGTGGAGCAGGAAATACACGTCGGAGAGCTTGGTGTAAGGGCCGCTGCGCTGCGGATTGGCTTGCACGCTTTGCTCATAGGCGGCGATGGCGCGGGCATGATCTCCCGCCAGCAATGCTGCGTCTCCGAGGCGCTCCTGCCACACCGTGACCGGCAATCCGGCGTCGCGCAAATGCGCAATTACGTCTGCCGCGTAGGCGCCTGCCCGGGCGTACCGACGCCGCCACAGATGCAGAAAATAAACCTGTTCCATCAGCAGATACGGCTCGATGGCCTTATACCGATCCACCGTAGTCCGCGATCCGAGCATTTGATACATCTGCGCCTGCAACGTTCCTTCCAGCAATGCCCACACCAGTGTCTCTTTGTCAGCGCGCGGCGCGAGCCGCGGTAGATTCGGCGACAAGGACTCAGCCACCAACACCTCGCGCCGGGTGAACGCGATCATGGCGATCGCGATATCGAACCGGGGGTCATCGATCCAGCCGCCATACAGCGACAGCAGCCGGCTGTCCACCTGCTCCGTCGTCCCGGTAGCCGCCCAAGCCAGCAGCAACGAGAGTTCGAAGATGCGGCCGTTCGATACCAGCGCCAGCGCATCTTCAAAGCGCGCGATGGCTTGCTCGAACTCACCTCGGTCCAGCGCGCGGCAGCCCTGCTTCCAATGCCATACCGCCGTCGCGTAGCCGCGTGTCGGTTCCGGCAAGGCTTGCAGTGATTGGCGCGAAAACGACCGGTCGCGGTTGATCTGCCGGATGGGTGAGATGCCTCGTTGCCGCCTTATCTGCGCCAGGACCGCCGCATCCATGCCGAAGTCTTCGATACGCGTGGCCGGCAGACAGGCAAGCCGTTCGCGTAATCGGTGCTGGTAGTCGTTCCAGTAATCGATGAACAGCTTTCTACGGCCCGGGGCGATTAATGGGGCATCCACAATGCCCTGGTCGGTTCCGATCAATACGTCGTCGACGTAGTACACGACGTTGGAGGTATCCTCGCCGCGGTCACCGATGAACGAGAATTTGTCGATTCTGGAGCCTGGCTTATTGGCGGCGTTGATTTGATCGCGCCGCTCCACCAGCGGTTGCGATCGATTCTCCTCAAAGACGCGCAGATCGTAGCGCCCGGCGTCGATATCGTAACTGAGGTCGACCCGGTACCAGACAAACGGCGTCGGCGCGAACAGGCGCTTGGGCATACTGTCCGAGTACTGATACAGAAAGCCGTTGCGCGTGGTCAGCCAAAAGGCGATGCCATCCCGGGTCAATTGAAACCAGCGAGGCCCCGCCAGGGCGATGTTCAGGTTCTCGCCCGGATCGGTGATCAGAATGGCGAAGTGGGCATACAGCCGCCCGCTGTCGCGCAGCGGAAAATAACCCTGCAGCTCGGGAAAATCCCCATCCCGGGACACGTCGCGAATCTCCACCGCGCGGTAGCCGCTGTAACGCAAGGCATCACTCAACTTAACCCGGCCTTTGGCATTCTCGAATACCGCAAAGGTATCCGGCCCGGTGTCGACCTGAGCGTCGTCGAAGCCGTAGTGAACGAGTGTGTCCGGCGCTGCAGCCGCGGCCATACACCCGAACAACACTCCTGCTACAAATTGGCGCGGTATTCTTCCAGCCATGCTTCCCAGGTGCGAATGGATTTTGCGCGCTCAACCGGCGACGCCTTGGGTGCAAAGCCTTTGGTTTGTCCGGTGTGGATCTTCAAGGCCTTGGCCGAAATGTCGCGCACCTGGGGATTGGGGCTATGCAGGGACTCGATCAGCCCCGCAAACAGGCGCACCTTTTGTTCCTCAGTGAGATGAATCTGATCGTAGGCGAGCGCGCACGCCGCCTTGTCGCGAAACAAAGGACTCTGGTCGTGGCGCATGTTGTCGAGCAGCACGTCGACGACTTCGGGGCTGTCACTCACGCGTCCCAGCGCCCACTGCACCTGCAAGCGCAAACCGCGATGTTGCGTGCGCACGTCGTTCATCAACACCGCCGCGGCGTCGGGCGACTTCCAACCCAGGTTATAGAACACCCACGCGATCACCGCCTTGCGTTTTAGATCCGACTGCGTATACAGGTGGACGAGCACCGGCAGCACATCGGGCCCTTTCTGTTTCAACGCCGAGAGATTGACTTGCTTCGCCGAAAGCAGCATTTCGACCTCTGACTCGTCGACGTATGCGGCAGCCGCCCCGCCGAGCCAAGACCATAACGCCAGTACGGCCACGGTGCCGCAAAGCGCTTCACCGATCTTTTTCATCTTCAACACCCCGAAGGCAATTGTTTAATTTACAGTATAGGCGAGGGTGACCGGATGTGAGGGCGAACAGGACCCATTCGCATACCGGCGCGCTGCGCGACGAGACTATCGTTATCGCGATTGGCCGTGATGCGTGCGGTTTGCGGCACCAACCGCTGCCGCAGAAGCACAAGCATATGCCGCACCCATAGCGGTAGCCGCCTTGGCTGCTTAGCCGATCTTCCGGATGATGGCGGTCGACGTGTCGTGTATCAGCTTTGACACATTGCTCATCGTTTGCACCGTCTGCTGTGCCTTCTGCAGCGCGTTTTGCAGGTCGATATTCGCAAGTTGTGCATCGTCACCCACCTGGGCCAGTTCTTCCTCCCACTGCTTGATCGCATCTTCGAGGGTATCCAGGCCCTCCACTCCCTCCGGGGGAATCCGATCAGGCATACACAGCTCGTATCCGCCATCATCCAGATCATGAGCGTGCGCGTGCTTTTCAATCAGCTCTGCCACCTGTGCGCCGACGGCGTCGCCGCCGTTACACAGGTCCAGACCCAACTCCCGGGCGGCGGCAATCACCGTACCCTTGATTCTACGCAGCTCCTTCAAGTATTGCCGGATGGCCCGTTTGGTTTCATTATTTTGCTTCATCTTATCCGCGTAGTACTGAAGATCTGCGCCGGCCTCCTGATAGGCGTCGCGCAGAACCGCTTGAAGGATCGCCGCCGGATCCGCGCTTTGCCTGGATTTCGATTTCTTGTCTTTTCGGTTCGCCATATCAAGCTCCGCTGAATGACCGTAGGGGATCGCATTGGATTTCCCGTTGCCGGCGGGAATCAGTCACTTGGCATCACCCGTCGCAGCCTGCGCAGGCGCGTAGTCCTCATAGACAATGAACGTCATCATTCCGCCGGGATAGATGTGCTCGTTCGCGACGTGATTCAGCCGATGGCAGTGGAACGGCCAGATACCCGGGTTATCCGCATGCAGGATGATGTCGACCCGCTGGGCGGAACCGATGTGCACGGTGTCGATCAGCTGCGGTTCGTCGACATAGGCGCCGTCCCGGGCGACGACCTTGAATCTGTGTGAGTGCGTGTGCATATAGTGCGCCTGGTATCCGGTGTTGATGAACCGTATCCTGACCTGCTCGCCCTCCTTCACATACACCGGCTCGGTGAGGGGAAACGCCCTGCCGTTGATGGTGAAGGCGTCATACACCGGGTCGTGGGGATTGTGCGTCTGCGGGTAATAATCCCGCTTTTTCCGTGTCGCAACGGTGGGCGCTTCCGCCTGGGGTGAGCCGACCGCGGCAGGCCGGGCATCCTGCGTTACCTGCGCCGCCGCTTGATCATCCTCCTCGTGGACATGAATATGCTGGGTCGGCCATTCGTCCA
This sequence comes from uncultured Gammaproteobacteria bacterium, assembly GCA_947259175.1. Classification (GTDB taxonomy): domain Bacteria; phylum Pseudomonadota; class Gammaproteobacteria; order Arenicellales; family JAANXG01; genus CALZGZ01. Next base: position 5,065 of record CAMYKW010000069.1, read on the forward strand.
GTATCATCACGTACTCGCGGTCGTACTGCAGCTTCTCCACTTTCGGTTCCACGATAAACGCGCCATACATACCCATGTCCACGTGGTGCGCGCCGTCCACGTGGCAGTGGTAAAACGATGTGCCCAGTGTCACCGCGGTGAATTCGTAGGTGTACGATTCGCCCTTGCTTACCGGCGTCTGGCCGATATAGGGTACGCCATCCATGACCACCGGTTTTCTCTGACCGTGGACGTGGATGGTGTGCCTTCCGCCGGTCTCGTTCTTGAGCACAATGCGCACCCGGTCTCCCTCGGTCACCCGCAGCGTGGGACCGGGGATGCTTCCGTTAAATCCCCATCCCATCATCGGTGCATCGGGGAACAGCTCAAAACCCACATTTTTAACGGTCAGCGTGAACACCTTAATGGTCTGACCGTTGTCTTCGACAACTTCAGGCTCCAGTTCCTCGAGTGGATTTTTCGTTCCCAGCACGGCGTCATAACCGGCAGCGGTCTTCGCCTTAATATACTCGTATCCCGTTGCGGCGCCGACATCGGGAAAATCAAACACAATGCCATCGGCGACGCCGGCCAACTCAATATTGATCCTGAATTCCCATCGTCCGCCCATCGGGATGACGATATTGTCCACGGTATAGAGTCCCCGTCCCTTGTCCGTCACGCTGATGGGACTGAATACACCGTGGCCCATCGCCGGCATCCAGGGGGTGACGTCGATTTTCGCTCCCGACGCATCCCGGTCGCTCTGATCGTGCACAATCAGGTTGATCGTGTTTTCGCCCACCGCCAGGCGTTTGCCCGGGATGTCCATTTCAACGCTGAACAAACCGCGGTCGGTAACCAGCAGAACACTATCGACAAGATGCTTGGTGAACCCGGCCGGATCACGCGCCTGTGTTTCATCCCGTGCCGTATCCTTGGGGGTGACGCCTGCGTCACAGGCAAGCAGAGCGAGCGATGCGAGGCACACCAACCACTTCGCAGCGCGATTGATGCTACGCAACGCGGCCTCCATCACAAGCGCGCGCCGATGTCCGCATGGCGATTCCCGACCGCGGGCCTATTGATGCACGGTAGTGCTGATGCGACGCACGTTGCCGTTGGCCCCGGCGATCACGATCGTGTCGGTGGTGACGAAATGCCCGGACGCATCCCGTGCCATGGTCACACCGTTGACGTAATCGCCGCGGGTCAGCCCGGTGGCGACAAACAGTATGTCATCGACGCCGATCAAATCATCCCGATGCAGCCAGGTCACGGTATCGACGCCGGACCGCTCACAGGCGGCGATCTCCTCGTCCTTCTGTGGCGCCATGCGGCCGAACATCTCCGCGCCCATGGCCCTGGCCGCGCAGGCGCTGACGATGCCTTCCGGTGTGCCGCCGATGCCCAGCAGCGCATCCACTCCCTGATTCAGGATTGCCATGATCGCGCCGTTGACATCGCCGTCACCCAGCAGCTTGACCTTGGCTCCCGCCCGGTAGATCTGCTGCACCAGGTCATCGTGACGCGGCCTTTTCAGGACGAACACCTTGATGTCCCCGATCTCCTTGTTGACCGCATCCGCGAGCAACGCCAGGCGCTCCGCCACCGGCGCCGCGGGATCGATCCTGCCGGCCGCCGCGCGCGGATAGATCTGTTTGTCCATATAGAAACAATCCCCGGGGCGGTACATGGTGCCCGCCGGCGCGGCCGCCAGGGTACAGATGGATCCCGGGTTGTCAAAGGCGAAAAGATTGGTGCCTTCGATGGGGTCGACGGCGATGTCGATCTTGGCACCTTGCCCGGTGCCGACGTTTTCACCGTCATACAGCATCGGCGCTTCGTCCTTAGCGCCTTCGCCGATGACGATGGTGCCGTCCATCTCGATCCCATTGAGGGCGGCGCGCATGGCGTCTACGGCGATGCCGTCGCCCTCTTCTTTGTTGCCCGAGCCGATGTAGGGGGCGCAGGCGCGGGCCGCCGATTCGGTGACGCCGACCAGCGGAATTTTCAGGGTAGTCAATTCAAACATGATTGTTCACACGTGTACCATCGATCCTTGGAGCAAGTCTGCGGGGGATTTCGGGCGGGTGCGAAACCGCGGGTTCCGCACCCGGTGTTCCTATAACCCAACGCAACTCATTTGCTGTTTTCGACCATATAAGCCACCGCCGCCTTGACATCATCATCGCTCAGATTCGTAAACCCCCCTTTGGCCGGCATCATGCCAGCCTTGCCCTGAAAACCCTTGATCGAATGCTCGACCAGGGTATCCATGCCCTGCGCGATACGGTCTTTCCACGCCGCCACGTCACCGACCTTCGGGGCGCCGGCGACACCCGCCGCGTGGCAGGCTTGGCAGGCGGAATCGTAGGTCGCTTTGCCGTCCGCATACGCCGCGGAAACCGGCAATGCGATTGCTATGATGCTTCCCAGATAAAGCGATTTGTGCATTTCTTGTTTCCTCCAGATTCAATTGATAGGGAGTCGGACCGCTTCCTTTCCCGTTTGTGAGCGCACGCCGCAGATATGGGACACCGTCACCGCAATGCCCCGCGAGCGCAGGTGCCAATCGTTCCCTGTCCATCTGCACCGCGCCATGACCTGGATCAATCAATTGTTGGCTTAGCCCGCCGGCCGAGCGGCTTGTCGCACTCCCCGGTGTCAACGCCGGGCCTCACCCCCCGGATGAGGTACTGGAACGGCACGGTAACCACACTGGACACCATACGGATCGCCGTGCCCAACAGATCATGGGGTCTGAGGTTGACGCCGAAGTCCGAGAAGTCGCCCTCGATCACGACCGGCGTCGACAGGCTGAAGAATTTCGGCCGTTTGCTCCGCGGCGTCAGGCGCAGCTCGATTCGTTCAGTCTTCAAGTCAATCTTCCCTTTCGCTTTTACCTGGGTGCGGGTGGTATCCATGAACAGCGGATCCGGTTTCATGATGCCGTCGTTCACATTGAAACGGCCGATGAGACAGTTCACCTTGGACTGCGTCTGCGGACTGATTATCGGCAGCACCGCAAACAAGAGATTCGCGGTCCACAGGTCAAATATTCCGCTGCGCATGGTCTGCGGCCAGATCACGAAATCGAAATACCCGTCGGCGTGGTTATCGATCTGAGCGAATGTCTCCCCCCGGGAGCTCACTTCGATATCAACGGAGAACTTTCCTGCCATGTCGGTGCCGGGCTGAATACGCCGGGCAAACACGCCGTAATCGAAGTTCTCCACGACCGCACGCAGCGTCGCCGCATACTCCGGGTCCTTCGCATCCAGGGTCAACTCCAGCGCGACCTCGCCACCGGGCACGTCGATGTGCAGCGGCAGCGACAACTTTCCGTCCTCGAGGGTAATGGCCAATTTCCCGGAACCCAACTGGTCCTGTCCCGATACGACCCGGCCCACGCGCAACTCTACCTGCCCGTCGAAGCTATTCATCACCTCCCGGCTCAACAACGGCTGCGCCGGCTCTGCCGGTACTCGCTCGCCTTGTTGTCGCGCTTCATGTCGCGGCGCGACCGTTGTCTTATTCTTTGCTCCGCCGGCGGTCGGTAATGATTGTGCAACAGACTTGCGATCTGAGCTGGTGCCAGCTTGATCATCTTGTTCAACTGCCGCCGCCGGTGACCAATTGCCAAGGCGGAAATCATCCACCTGAAAGGTCTCGGCCTCGAGTCTCGCGGTTAGTTGTGGTTTTTGTCTTACAGTGGAAACATCGATGTGACCCTTCGCACTGGTGCTGCCGATTCGAATATCTATGTCAGACAGGCCATATCCGCTGTCTCCGTTTTTCAGTCGTCCGTGGACGGAATACGGACCAAACGGCGGCAGTGACACCTGCAACAACTCATCGAGGGTATCGGCGCGGTCGCCGCGGAATGACAGCTGCATGTCCAGGCCACGCAAGCCGCGCAACCGGGGCAGCAACCCCTGCATCGTCAACTCGGCGCCGGCGGCGCGCGCCCGTATCGTGGTGTCCAGGACCTCATCTTTTCCGGACTTCGATGTCACCCGCTGTGTTTCGAGAGTGAAATCCATCGGCACCCTGGCTGCGCCGATGCGCGCATCGAGTTCAACGACGGTGTGGCGCTTTCTGGTGTCCGACCTGGCGGTGCCTTTGATCACGTCGATGCGCGCGCTGCCCGCCTTGTTGGGATCCTCGAGGAACCAGCGCCCGGAATACACCTCAACATCGATCTTGCTGTCGTTAAACAACTCACCCATGCTGCTGCCGCGGGAAACCACTTTCGCCGTCAATCGATCGGCGTGTGCATCAATCTCGTTGGCCAGCTTCAGCTCGCGCAGGAAGTCCCCGACATTCACATCCGCGGCGTCGAGGTCGTACTTGATTTCAGCCACCGGCCCGCGCAGGTCCACTGCGATGTTGCCGGTAAAGCGGGTCTCGGCCAAAGTCGCGCGAAATGGCGCGTGCGCGACATAGCCGTCGCGGATACGCGTTGAGACAGCGATGTCGGTGACGTCGGAAGTTTGCAGGATCAACCGCCGTCCCCTGATATCGATGTCCATGTCCTTCAAGTTCAATTCTTTGGGCAGGATCGGCATCTCCACGTCGATCCCCTTGCCGGTCTTTTTCGATTCGTCGGACTGCCCGCCGACCAGCGCGCGCTCCAACTCCAACGGATCGATCACGCCGAACACCAATGACGCCGTCAGCAGCGGCCGGGTGCTCAGCTGTGAGCGGCCGAAGACGCCGCCGATGGCGCTGCGGCCGAGCCGCACACGCAGGTCCCGCAACTGCCAGGCATCGAGATCGTTCTGCACCCACAACAGCCCGGACAGTTGATACCGCGCCCCGGCATCCGGGGACACACCGAGCCACGGCGCGAGCGCGCCGAAGCGCTCGCCGGACACCTGGATCTCGACAGCGGTGTCGTCTTCGCTCGCGGCGCCCGCCAGCCGGCCGCGGGCGCTCAGTTCAGCGCCGACGCCGGTGGCGCGCAGGTTGAAGCGCAGGTTTCTTTCTGCCGCGACACCCGCGAAGTCGGGCAATTCAATCGCCGCCGTAAACGATTCACCAAGCAATCGGCCTTTGGCCTCGGCATGCAGGTGACGCCGCAACATTCCACGCAACGTGATCTCGTCGAGATCGACGCTGATCGGCGTTCCGCCGGGCTGGTTTCCGTAGGTCATCGCCGCATCCTCGATGTGCATCCTCACATTCAGGTTGTTCAACAACGCCTCGATCCCGGCGCCGCGCGTCGACGCGCGGACGGCCAGTGATCTCAGCGTACCGGCAACGCCGCCGACATCCGTATAGCGGTCGACCAGCGCACCCACGTCGGCTTGCTCGGTGTGCAGTTCCATGTTCGCGGCATAAACACCGTTGCTTTGCTCGATGCCAAGTTGTCCGCGAATGGGCAGACCTTCGGCCGTGGCATCGAACTTCGTGTTCAGCGCGTTGCCCTCCAGCGTCGCCGTAAGCGACACCCCGTCAACCGCCACCGGCAGGTTGAGGAACCGCTCGATCTGCAACTGCAGGTCCGCCGCCGGCAGGCGTTGCATGCTTGGGAGCGAGGGTTCCGGTGCGGAGGCGCCCGATTGCGGCGCGCGCGACACCAGCCACGGCCCCGCATCCAGCGCCTCCACGACCAGCGAGCCGACGATCCGCGCGCGGTCACCGCCGTGCGCCAGGGCCAGATCTCCGGAAAACCGCGTGTCGCCGATGTCGCCGCTGATGGCGGACAGCGTCACACCGCGCCGATCCGCCCTGATGTGGGTTTCGATATGGTACGCACCGACCTCCGGCACCGAGGCGTCGACCAACGCGGCGAGGTCGGCTGCACTCGCGCCGGCGAACTCAACGTCGGCCGCGAAGCTCCGCAGTCCGGGTGGATCCATCAGCGACCCGTCCAACTGCAGCCGGTTATGATCAAGGGTCAGACTTGCCTTCAGCGGCCAAGGACCTCGGGGCTGGTATATGTCATTCAGCGACCCCGCGCGAACCGCGACCGTGCACGGAAGCCCGCCAACCGATCCCGTTGCTTCCGCGCGGATCGCATCGTCTGCCGGTAGGGCTGCCGTCAGCCGATCGATGCGAAGTTCCACCTGGTTTTGCCGGGTCGGGTCCCGGTAGCGGAGATTGACGTTACCGATATACACCTGGTTGACCGCCGCGAGACGCCAGCCGCTCCCCTCGGCCGGCTGGTCTCCTGGCCGCAACATCCGCTCGCGCCGTGCACCGCCGGGTGACTCAAGCAGCACCTCACCGCCGTCAATATGCATGTCTTCAACCACGATTTGCCTGCGCAGCAAGGGGATCAGGGCGACGCTGGCCGCGATGCCGTCGATGCGCAAGAAATCGGCCTGCGATCCGTAGCCGGAGCTTGCTATCCTGACGGGCCCGGCTTCGACAGACGGCGGCAGAGAAAGCACCACGGCGAGCGGGCCGTCCAACACCACCTGCCGCCCCAAGGCCTGTGTGGCAAGAATCTCGACGCGCGGCCGCAACATGCCGAGGTCAACGCGGGGCGCCGTGATCGCGATGACCGCGATGATCAGCGCCAGCATTGCGGCGGCGCCGACCATGCCCAGCGCAAGCCAGCGTAGTAGTGTCTTGAACAACGCCATCGAAATGTCCCGGGTGCGCAGGAATCACGCTAACAGACTCGACCCGGAATAACGTTGATCTGCGTCATCGGTAAACCGGCTCGAAGCCCCGTGCCGAGGTCGTCGCCTTCCCCCCCGGCACCGTCATGCGGACTGTTGGCGGCCATCCCGATCACCGACGAGACGCTTGTTCGATCACAATGCGAATTCAGTATACTGTCCCCCCTTTGCCGATTGTGAAACCTTCAAGGGGGAAATCGATGTACAAGAATTTGACGGCCGTTGTGCTCACGGGTCTCATGACTCTGACGTTTTCCGTGTCGAGTCGCGCCGCCGATGGGTTGTATCTAGGGCTTGCCGGCGGCGTGATGGATCTCGATCGCGGCGGCTTCGACGACGCCCGTAACGCCGGCGTCACGCTGGGCTATGAATTCCTGGGCGTGGGCCTCGGCGACATCGCGGTCGAGGGTACGTACACCACGAGCGCCGACAAGGGAGACGCACCCGGGGGACAAGAATGGGAGATCAAAACGCTATCGGTCTACGGCGCGTTGCGCAGCGCGGGTCCTGTGTACTTGAAGGCGAAAGCCGGCTTCTCGTCCAACGACATTGAAATCGGCGGCGATTCCGACAACAACACCGACTTCTCGGCCGGATTGGGCGCGGGCCTGAGCATCGGCATCGCGCAGTTCGAGCTCGAATACACAAGAATCGAGGACAACGTCAGCTTCGTCGGGGTGAGTCTGTTGTTGATGACACCCTTCTAAGTGAAACTACATCGTTGGAGATACCGGAGTACAGCCCATCGGTAGATCGTCGCAACATCCCGCTGCGGGAGCACTTTCACGCACGAACGTCCGTCCCACGGCTACCCCATGCGCGGCAACGGGTGCTACGCGGTCAGTTGCGGCTATCGGCACCTCCCAATTGCCGCCCCGGATAGGTACAATCGCCGTTTTTCAACGCGACTAAGCGACGTATTCATGGAACGCACCATAGAGAAAATGTTTTACGCCAGCCGCTGGATCCTGGCGCCCATATACCTCGGTCTGAGCCTGGCGCTGCTGGCGTTGGGCATCAAGTTCTTTCAGGAACTGCTGCATCTGTTCCCGCACATCCTGGACACCACCGAGTCGGAACTGGTGCTGGTGGTGCTGGGATTGATCGACATCGCGCTGGTCGGCGGGCTGATCGTGATGGTGATGTTCAGCGGTTATGAGAATTTTGTCTCCCGCATTGATCTCGATGAAGGCGCCGACAAACTCGGCTGGCTGGGAAAGCTGGATGCCGGATCTCTGAAGACCAAGGTCGCGGCCTCGATCGTCGCCATCTCTTCCATCCACCTGCTGCGGATATTTCTCAACGTCGAGCAAATCGAGAATTCCAAGCTGCTGTGGTTTGTCGTCATTCACATGACGTTCGTGCTCTCTGCCATCGGCATGGTGATGCTCGACCGCTGGAGCGCGCGGCACTGACGTTCCGCCCGGCTCGCCGGTACAATGCTCCGAACCGGCAATCACGCTGATTATTCCTTGTAGTCACCCACCCAGGCGCCGACATGGCATGCGGTGCAGTTCGCCACCGAACCCACCCATTCCTCTAGAACGCGGTTCGCCAGAAAACCGTGTTCGTCTTTGAAATACGGCGTCTCGGTAATGCGCTGCAGATCCGCGTTGGGCCGCAAACCGCGCAGCGCGATGCGCCCGGCCGCCCCCGCCGCTGCGCTGTCCCCGGAATTGGACACGAGGTACCCGGTGATATGCTTTATCACCGTCGGCTTTAACTGGATATTTTCCTTGAAGTGATTATTCAGTTCTTCCATCATTCTGCGCCACGATGCCGCGGGCAGCATGGAGGGTTGGAAAGCCATATGACAGGAACCGCAGTAACCTCTTGTTCGCGCATCCGTTACCGGCGGAAATATGAGTTTTTCTTCGCGACAAGCCGTGTTGAACAACACTATTAATGACAGGCAGGTCAAAACTAAACCGTGAGAGAATTTCAATATCTGTGTCCCGGGATATCCTGGTTACCGCGTAACATCCGAATAATTCTACATGACTACCGGACGCACTCCAGAAGCGATTCAAACCACTGCCCCAGATAGAGACCAAGCACTACCCTTCGATCTTCTTGATTATCCCGGCGCCGGCGCCTCCATACTGATGTGTTACGGCAAAACCATGCTGGTCTGAAAGTGGACGACCGGGCGGAGGTCGAATCCATCGCCGAACTGACTCTGAAGTGATTCTCGAGCCCGATCACGACCTACAACGTCGTCGGCGTAAGATCCTGTTAACAAAGCACGCCGTGCCTATTGAAATCACCACGCCAAGGTGGCTACCGGACCTGTGCGAGAATGAATAGCTGGCGGTGGAGCCGGATTGAGCGGTGCGGATTGCGAACTTGAATATTTACGGACGCTCTAAATAATCCATCCCATTATTATCAGAGTTCGAAAAACCAAAAGTGCGTTTTTCGCTCTTCTCCACAGTGCAATCAATTACGTGATTGAACTGTGTCGGTACGTCCAGGTACCGGCGGAACCTCCGACAATCAGAGGTTCCTTAATTCTTGCACGGCGCAATCGTTTTGATTCGAGATTACGCACATAACCCTTTGCGCTGAACGCTAAGATCCATCGCGCTGCGAGCGCGCTGGGAACGCGCTCATCCGTCGGCGCAGCCCTGCGCTCAAGTTACTGCGAATCGTAATCTCGTTGGCAAGCATCCATCCAAGGCGGAAACAATCGCCAGGATCAACCGTGATTACGCAGGCATCTCCGGGGCTTCCGGGACCGGGGCGAAACTGTTGGCCTCGAATCGATAAAAACCCTGATGCTCGATCGAGTTCTTGGCCAGTGTCTCATCAAATGCCACCCGGGATTCTCCCATCTCGGGGTATTCGCCGACCACTTCGACCTCACCGCCACTCGGACACATAGCGCCCTCTACGTTTTCAGAGTGCTCTTGATCGGTAACTATGAAATAGTCGGGATCTTTGGTGCAGCGATAGACGATGAACTTCATGGCATGCCCTCATGTAGGGATGAGTTTGCACCTAAAGCATGACCGGTGTAGGGCGGGATTTCCATGACCCGGATCAAGCACAAACGACGTCACCAGCGGCAATGCAGGGCGACAAGT
>CAMYKW010000070.1 GCA_947259175.1 uncultured Gammaproteobacteria bacterium
CATTTCCGAGCGCGCCTGGCTGGATGCGATGCGGCAGTATCGAAGGCGATTTCACCGGGCGGTGGGTGCTGCAGACAAGATCCAGGCTTTGTGTGCACGACTCAAGCAGAATTGGTTATGGGGTATGGGCGGGACGCCTGTACATTGCGCGACCCAGCCTGTCTGACGCCATCACTATAACCACTACAGGCCCGTTATAAACAACGGGATGTCTTGTTGTGCATGCGTATTGTGAGCCAGTACGCAATCCGCGATTATTCCCTCAGCTTGGCTTGAATACAGCAGCTTGCCGGTAACAGATCGGTCTGCGCGCCGGGTTACATAATATTGTGGATGTCTAAGATTAGGTGAATCTGATCGCTTATCCTATTTTATGGGTGTCTAAGATTGTTAGGCGCTAATGGGTGTCTAAGATTGATTCTTTTGTGGGTGTCAAAGATGGGTTGGCTTCAAAGATGGGTTGGCTTCAAAGATGGGTTGGCTTCGGGAGCCGCGTCGCTCAGCGTTCGACCGCCAATCCCTGATCGTTCCAATCCAGCATGCCGCCTTTTAGGTTGGAGACGTTCTCGAAGCCGAGCGCAATCAGTATCGCCGCCGCCGTTGTGCTGCGCACACCCGCTCGGCAGATGGCGATGATGGGTTGGTCACGCTGCGCACCCAGCTCCGACTCCGCGCGTCCCGGGAGTTCCTTGAGCGGGATCAATATACTACCGGGAATATGTCCCAATTCGCCGCTGTACTCTTCCGGCTCGCGCACATCGAGCAGCACCGGAATTCCGGCGTTGATTTCGATCCGCACCCGTTGCGGATCCAGTTGACGCACGTCGTTGAGCTGCGACAAGGTGGGAAATTGCATCTTGTCATCGTCGATCGCCGTTTGATTGGGTTGCAGCACCTCTTGAATCTTTTGCGGCAGGGGGAATTCAAGAGAATTCATAAGGTCTATGTATTCCTGCCGCGAACGACCCGCGATTCTCGGGTTGGTTTGTTTTTCCACGCCGATGGTGCTCTCGGTGTTGCCGCGGTAATCGTGGGCGGGCAGAACGATGGTTTCGTCCGGCAAAGTGAACAACTTCCGGGTGATGGCGTCGTATTGATCGCCGGCGTCGCCTCCGGCGAAATCGGCGCGTCCAGTACCGCCGATAAGCAGCACGTCGCCGGTGAACACACGGCCCTCGCCATAGAGGCTGATGCTGTCAGGCGTATGACCCGGGGTGTACAGCGCCTTTAGGGCGATGCTACCAATGTTGATGTCTTCGCCGTCGTCGACATGGCGTGTGGGCCGCGGCGACGGGGCCTTGCGGTGCATGATAATTTCCGCGCCGGTCAACTCGGCGAGGGTGGTGACCGCGGTCGAGTGATCGGCGTGGGTGTGGGTGTCCAGTACCGCATCGAGTTCGAGTTTTTTATAGGCCAAAAGTGCGAGGTAACGGTCGATGTTTTCCACCAGTGGATCGATCAGCAGCGCCCGGTGGGAATCCTCACAAGCCACGAGATAGGTCTTGCATTTCGATCGGTTGAGTTCTGTGCAAATCATTATGGTCTCCTGTTTTACCGTCCACTGTTCGCGCGCATTGGTTGCCGCGAACGTATCATCTAGGGAAGCTCTGAATAATTCATCCCTGAATTCTCAAAGCTCGGTACGCCCATTTACCAGCGGAACCTCTGACAATCAGAGGTTCCCTAGGTCTTGCCCAACGGCTGCTTCGGCAACAAGCCGGCGCCGCCATCCGGTTCCATGCTGAAGCGCACGTCCAGCACCTCGAAGGCGTACATACCCACGCCCATCGCCAACACGAAAATCAATACCGATTCGTTGCCGGTGACGATCGAGGCCAGGGCCGGGCCGGGGCAAAACCCGATCATGCCCCAACCGAATCCGAACAGGATCGCACCCATAATCAACGGCCGGTCGATCTCGCGGCGCGTGGGCAGTTGAAACCGGACTCCCATGACCGGCGCCGGGCGCCGCAGAATAAACTGGTGGGTGATGAAATACACGCCCGAAGCGCCCACCATCACCAGCAGCAGGCTGGGATCCCAGTCGCCGGTGAAGTTGAGAAAATTGGTGATTTTCTGCGGCTGGGTCATCTGCGAAATGCCCAGTCCCACGGCGAAAAGCAAACCGGACAAAAAAGTAACCACGTGGGCCATCATGTCTGCCCTCCGAGTAACTGGCTTGCGAGGATGGCGGCGACGGCGCCGCTGGCGAGAAATGTCACGGTGGCCACCAGCGAGCGCGGCGCCAAGCGGCTCACGCCGCAAATCCCGTGACCGCTGGTGCAGCCACTGCCCATACGCGTGCCGATACCCACCAACAGGCCGGCAAGCATCACCATGGGGCCGGAGTAGGGGATATTGATATCCATCGACTGCGGATGGAACACCAGCAACAGCACGCCGCCACAGAGCAATCCGGCGACGAACGAAAACCGCCACAGGGTTTCGCCTTTCTTGAAATGCAGCAGTCCACCGAAGATGCCGCTGACTCCGCAGATGCGTCCATTCAATAACAGCATCAGCGACGCCGCCAAGCCGATGGTTACTCCTCCAATCAAGGAAGATACAGGGGTGAAATGCTCCATTGAATAAACCTCAGCTAGTTTGTATTGCGTAATTGATGTATCAATCTACACGCATTCAAGCGCGCGCATGGCCTCGTCCGTGCTGAGGAATATTCTTCCGGGTTCGAGTTGGTCAATGAAATCGGTGCGCCGCAGCCGATCCTCGACAGGTCCCTTCACTTCGCTCAGGTGCAGCAACACGTTGCCATCGCGAAGCTCGGCGATCAAGTCATACAAGGTTTCCAGGGCGCTGGCATCAATAAAATTTATCGCGCTACAAATCAGCACGACATGCTTGAGTTCCGGGTTTTCCGACACGTGGCGCAGCACCGTATCTTCCAGGAACCGCGTGTTGGCGAAGTATAGGCTGGCGTCGATGCGCAGCGCGACCACGTGTTTACAGGTGCGAACCTCATGCCGCTCGATATTACGGAAGTGTTCACTGTCGCCGACGCGACCGACGACAGCCACGTGGGGACGGCTGGTGCGCCACAGATACATCACCAAAGACGCGACGATGCCGAATACTATGCCCAGCTCGATGCCCACCGCGAGCACCGATATAAAGGTCATTATCAGCGCAGCGGCGTCGGCGCGGCTGTAACGCCACGCATGGCGCAGCGTCTTAATGTCCAACAGCTGCACCACCGCGACGACGATGATTGCAGCCAGCACCGCGTTGGGCAAATAGTAGAACAAGGGCGTGAGTATCAGCACCGTCAACAGCACCAGACCGGCCGTGCATAGCGAGGCCAGCGGTGTATTGGCGCCGGCCGTGAAATTGACCACCGAGCGGCTGAAGCCTCCGGTCACCGGATAACCGCCGGTGTACGCGGCGCCGATATTAGCGGCGCCCAGCCCTACCAGTTCCCGGTTGGCATCGATGCGCTGGCGGCGCTTGCTCGCCAGTGACTTGGCCACCGAGACGCTCTCGATGAACCCGACGACCGAAATCAGGAATGCGGCCGGGATCAGTTCCCACCACAGCCCGCTGTCCCACGGAACCGGGGAGAACGGCGGCAGGCCGGACGGAATGTCGCCGATCACGCGTACACCGAGCTTGGTGTCGAGGCGCAACGCCCACACCAGCGACGTGAACAACACCACCGCGAACAACGGTCCGCTTTTGGTTACGACGTTGACGGCGGTGGGTGCCAGATTGCGGTTGCGCAATATGCGCTCCAGCGGTCCGGCGCAAAACAGCAACACGGCGATGCTGCCCGCACCGATCATCAAGGTGGCCGCGTTGATGTCCGCCGCGCGCTGAACCGTCGCTGTCAATATCTCGTGAACATGGTGGGTGCGCGGCAGCGACACGCCGAGTAGATGCTTGAGCTGGCTGAATCCAATCACCAGGGCGGCGGCGCTGGTGAAGCCGGAGATCACCGGATGACTCATGAAGTTGACGAGAAAACCCAGGCGTATGATGCCCATCAGCAAAAGAAACGACCCCGACATCAAGGCCAGGATCAGCGCGACGGCCGAGTACTGCGGTGCACCGACTTCGGCCAGATCGCCCGCGACCGCCGCGACCATCAGCGACACGATGGCCACCGGCCCCACCGCCAGCACGCGACTGCTGCCGAACACGCTGTACATGAGCAGCGGCAGGATGCTCGCATACAGCCCGGCTTCGGGCGGCAGGCCGGCGAGCAGGGCATAGGCCATCCCCTGGGGTACGAGCATGATCGCAACGATCAACCCGGCCACCACATCACCGGACAAGTCTTCGCGCCGGTAGTTGAACAACCAGTCGATGGCTGGGATGTATTGTTTGAGTGATGCCGCCGCCATGCGGTTAGACGTATTTCAAGCGTTGCTCCGGCGACACCGGCTCAGCCGGTGACAAATCGCTCGGAGTTGGACTTTTTGCGGTACCGGTCGGTGTGCTTGGTGAGCACCGGGCATCGGCTGTGACGCAGCACCGCTTCGGTCACCGAGCCGAACACGCCGCGCTCCAGTCCACTTCGGCCATGGGTCACCATCGCCACCAGGTCGATGTTCAGATCTTGCGTCTTGTTGACGATCTCCGCCGCCGCCGGCTGCAGTTGGGAGGACTCCACGGTGACCCGCACGCCATTGTGCCGCAGCCGTTCACACAGCGGTGCGAACATCACCTCCGGCGCCTGCGTTTCATCACCCCCGGCGTCCTCTTTCGAGCCGCGCACGTCGTGATACAGGAATACCTCGGCGTCGAACACCGCGGCGATGAACTCGACCAAAGGCACGATCTCGAGCGCCATGTCGATGTCGTCGAGGGGAAACAAGATACGCTGAATGGTGTCGGGCGGCTGCGTAGCCTGGCTGTCCCGGGCCGGTGAGATCAGCATCGGAACGGTGGATTTGCGCAACACACTCTCGGCGATGCTGCCGTGAAAAACCCGATCCAGCCCGGTGCGCGCGTGGGTGGGCATGGCGATCAACGACGCCGGCAACAGCATCGCCAATTTGCAGATTTCCCTGACCGTGTCTCCCATGCGCAGCTCGCGTCTTACGTGTTTGACGTTTTCGCCAAGACGCGCCGCGGCGTGGTCGAGCAGTGCATGCGCTTCCTTGATCACGCTTTCCGCCTTTTCCGGGTCCGTGCGCAACAGATCCTGCATCACGTGCACGATCGTTATTTCAGCATCCGTATCGGACACCAGTTGGGTGATACGCGGCAGAATCTGCTCCGCGAATTCGGCGCGATCCAGTGGAAACAAAATGTTGTTCAACATCGGCGTTATGAGCAGTTGAAGTTTTTGTGGTGTGCATGACGACACCGTCGATCGGTGCGCGTCAATGCGGTCGCCGCCGGTTCCGTGGAGACACCTGAGGCGGAGTCCGCGACTATCGCCGTAAAACGACGATGGTCGACCAGCTATTGTATCAGGCCGCGACGATTCCTCCGCAATCGCGCTTGGTCAGAAACCGCGAGATCCGCAGCGGTGACAGGCCCCGCCCCCGGTGCTGCTATCGCCGAGCATCCCTTAAATATGCCGGCGCACCGGATTTCCGCCGGGCAAAGGCGTACAATTAGGCGTCACACCGTGCTGAGTGAATCTCGTATGGCTGATGTGCGCCGGGTGTTGATATCGTCCACTATCCTGCTCTCAGGGCTTGCCGCGGGCGGCTTTGTGTTTCGCGATTTTCTGATGCCCGCCGGTTCCCCGCCGCCGGTGGACGGGGCCCGCGACAAAGTTTCCGTCAATACAGATCGCGCCGCCGGCACAATGGGTGCCACCCAAGGGGAACAGGCATTCGTCAGCCGTCTCGCCCGGCGTCGGCAACAACCGGTCGCCATCGACCGGGCTGATGATTTCGTTGCCGCAGACCAACCGGTCTCGCTGCCGCAGCGAGTGCCGGCGCCGACGATTGCGCCGCAGGTTCAGTCACCGCAAGCGCGGTTCGATGCGCACGTCGCGGCTGCTGCCGCCGTCCAAGCCGGCGAGCTTGCGCCGAGTGCCGGTGTCGCCGCACAGCCGGCCAAGACGGCGCCCCGGCGAACCGGTGAGGATGGCGTACTGGTCGATCAATCGGCGCCGATTCATCGGAGTCCGCGTCCCGCCGACGTGGTCAGCATCGGCGAGCTGCTTGAACAACACGGCAAGCAGGTGGATGCCGACGACGTGTATTACGTGCACACGGTTCAGGAACTGGACACGCAGGGCATCTGGGGAATCATCCAGGACGCCGTGGTGCGCACCTTCGCGCGCGGTGTCGCGGTGGACGCCGGAGGATCCGCGCAAGTCGTAAAGCTTCGCATACCCGACGACGCCGATGAACGGCTCGCCGATGATACCAGTTCGTTTCTGGGCAAGCTGATCTATCGCAAGACGATGCGATCGCATGTTTATAATTTCACGCGGAATCGAATGGGTTCGAATCCCGATGTGCTGCGCCCCAGGCAGGAAATCGTCATCGTGAGTTTTCGTCCCGGCGAATTGATTAGCATTTACCGGTATTTTCGCAATCAAGGCTGAAAAATTTTAACAGCCGCCGCACGAAAACCGATCTCGTCCTCATCGATCGAGATGTTTGGTGTAATATCACGCACCCATGAACTATCCGCGACTCGTCATATTGCTGAGCGCGGCGGCAACAGTGGCGACCCCTGCAATTCCGTCACCGCCGCCCGCGGCTGCAGTGGGGGAGGGATTCAGCATCCGTTGTCCCGACGGCTGGGAGCGATGTTACGAAAGCGCGGCGATGATCTGCGGCGAAATCGTGGGCGACGCCGGTGTTTGGAGTTTTGACGTCGTGAACAAGGACGAGGCCGGCGAAACGCTGGTGGTCCGGTGCGTGGAAGCCACGATGGAATGACGCGGTGCCGGCAGCGCGCGCGAAAATTCGCCCGCAGTTGAGCTTTTCTTTGTGCGTGCAAAGCACCCGCCCGATAGCGACATCTGGGCGAGCGTGGGGCGCTGTGTGAGCGGTTTGCGAACATGAATCAATCCCCGCGGTTTTGTGCCCGCGCGGCGGGGGTAGCGAGCTGTCGCCGCAATTCGGATCCCGGCGGCCGGGCACCCGCTTGAGCCCTGCGGCGCCTCGGGGCGTCGGCGGAGGCCGGGTCCATATACCTCTGCGCCGCCCACTTGCCGCGCTTATCGGTTTCCGCAACGATCCAGTCGACTTTTAAGTGATCGGCACTACACTAGACAGGAATAAAGCGCGGGCAAATGAAAAACAGCGGTTCTCACACTCCGTCGTCGATGGCGGAGATCGGCTCAGCCTCAAAGGAGGATATTCAACGCACCGCCCGAATCGCGGGGCTGCGGGACTTCCACACGCCTACTCTGGAAGCGGTGGAGCGACGCCGGATGCAGTTGTGGATCACCGCGCTGTTGCTGCTTGCGGCGGTTTCGCTGGTGCTGGTGTCGGTGACCCTCGAATTCGGCGTCACCTTACCGGAGTGGCTGCGCCCGCGGATATTGCAGGGCGGCTTGCTGGTGCTGGTACTGTTGTTTGCCGGTTACGCCTTGGAGAAAGAGGTCCAGCTGCGCCGCCTGACCCGATTGCTGATTGCTGAGCGGGTGCTGACCGCTTCGCTGACGAATCGCCTCCGGGAGATCAGCTTTCTGGTGGAAGCGGGTAAGGCGCTGAATCTGAATCTGGACCTCCAGGGCGTGCTCGACACCATCGGGCGGTGCATGGTTGATCTGCTGCAGTGCCGCGAATCCTCAATCATGATGGTGCATGCCGACGACCGGCTGCGCCGCGTGACCGGTAGCTCGCGCGACACCATCCAGTTCGGTGAAGGATTGGCGGGTCGGGTGGCGAATTCCAAAGAGCCGCTGTTGGTCACCGGGACCCTGTCCGAAGACGACGCACAGGAAAACGACAAAGACGCCCTGCCGCACAGCGTCATGTGCGTGCCATTGATACACCGCGACGTGCTGCTTGGGGTGTTGCAGGTGGACGCCGCACGCGAACGCGAGTACACGCAACACGATCTGCGCGCCTTGAGTCTGTTCGCCGAACAAGCCGCGGCGGCCATTGCCAATGCGCAGCTTTATGAGGAGCAGCGCCTCACTGCTTCGCGCAGCGCCTATCAGGCTTTACACGACACGCTGACGTCGTTGCCCAATCGTATGTATTTCCTGGATCGCCTGGAACAAGCGCTCGAGCGCCATCAGTTCAGCGAAGAAAAAGTGGCACTGTTGTACATGGACGTCGATAACTTCAAGGAGATCAATGACTCGTTGGGACATTTTGCCGGCGACGAAGTATTGATGGAGTTGGGGCGGCGGATACGCAGTTGCCTGCGCGCGACGGACATCGCGGCGCGATTGGGCGGTGATGAATTCGCGGTGTTGGAAGAGGGCATCCACTGGCGCGCGGACGCCACGGCGACCGCGCAACGTGTCCATGAGCAGTTATCGAGGCCGTTCCTTACCAGCATTCAGGAACAGCCTATCCACCTCTCGGTCAGCGTGGGTGTGGCGGTTGAAGGTCCGGGAGGGCGTACCGGCGCCGAGTTGCTGCGTAACGCCAACACCGCGATGCGCAATGCCAAACGCGGAAACAAGAGCGGTACCACGGTGGTGTTCGACGAGAACATCGAGTTGGGCGCGTTCGACAGAATCGATTTCGAGACTGAATTGCACCAGGCCCTGGAACAACATCAGTTCGAATTGAATTATCAGCCGATCTTCGCGCTGGAAACAGAACAGATCGTGGCCCTCGAGGCCCTGGTGCGCTGGCGGCATCCGGAACGGGGCGTGATGCCGGCGAGCGCCTTTATCGGTATCGCCGAGCAATGCGGTTTGATCGGCGAGCTCGACCGCTGGGTGTTCGCCCGCGCCTGCGAAGACGTCAACGGATTACTCACCGAGGCCCATCCGAATCTGGATATACATCTCAATCTGCTGCCGTCGCGCCTCGGCGATCCTCAGACGGCGGTCGATCTCGGTGATGCCTTGAGCCAGTCCGGAATCGATCCCGAGCGCGTGGTGCTCGAAGTTTCAGAAAGCGCGGCGTTGACCGCAATTCATAAGTCGCGAACCGCGTTCAATGCGTTCAAGGCGCTCGGCGTGAGAATAGCGCTGGACGATTTCGGCACCGGTTATTCATCCCTCACCTATCTGAATCGCTTCCCGGTCGATGTCATCAAGATCCACCGGCTGTTTATCAGCGGCATCACTGAATCCCTCGGCGAGGCGGATCTGGCCAAGGCGATCATTAATCTGGGGATGAGCCTGAACATCTCGGTGATCGCCCAGGGCATCGAACGGAATGACCAGTTGAGCCGATTGCAACAGATGGGGTGTCTATTTGCACAAGGCACGTTTCTGTCCGAGCCGCTCACTTATGAAAACGTCATTCATTTGCTGCAATCAACCGGCACGATTTCGTTTCTGCATCGCCATGCCAACACGGTCGGGTGACCGGTGCTCCGATAGAGTGCGTTCAGGGGCCGTTGATGCAGGCGCCGCTATTACTCCGTGCCACTGCGCCTGGGAGAAGACGAATCGCCAAACCCGCAATTAAGACGCTGGGAGCGCTTTTTCAGCGCGACTAGAATATTCGCGGCTAAAAGCCGCTCCCACAGTTACGGTAGACTGAAGCGGGTTTGGTGTGTGGTCGCGACTTTTACCACTCAGCCATCCGTTCAAACTCGTCAGCCAGCGCCTGCATGCGCTGCGGCGCCAGTTCACCCTCCTCGGTCAAGTAGGCGGTAATCAATTCGCATGGCGTGACTTCAAACAGCGGGCATTGGACATCGATCTTTTCGTCGCCCGCATACAATCGCGACGGCGCGGCGCTTTCCAGGGTAACGTCTTCCGCCAGGCTCAACTTGTCCAGGGCGCTGACCACATATACCGGAACGCCGTAGTGGCGCGCGGCGAGGGCCGCCGATTGCGTACCCACTTTGTTCACGCAGGCCCCGGAGGGCAGAATGCTGTCGGCGCCGACCAGGACCGCATCCGCCAGGCCCTGGTGCAGCGCCTGGGCCACACCGCTATCCGGGATCAAGGTCACCGCGTAGCCGTGTTGCGCCAGCTGCTCCGCCGCCGCTACGCCTTCGGCGCCGGGACGCGACTCGGCCACCACCACCGCCGACGGCGCGGCGCGCAGCAGGGCGTCGGTCAGGGTGCCGGAGCGGGATAAGGTGAGTATCCGGCGGCCGTGTACGTAGCCGGCCGCGCACTGGGCAGTGTGCTCGTCGGCGGCGTACGCTTGGTCGAGTGCGTTTCGCGCGGCGCGCTCCACGTCCTGTGCCGACGGTGCGTCGCGGCAGGCGTACATCGCCCGGTTGACGCGATTGGCAATGACCGCCATCGCCGGCCGCGCCCGCAACAGGTCTGCGGCCAGTTTCCGCAGCGCCGCGTGGTGCGTGCCTTGATCGCGCTCCTGTTGCGCCAGCACGCCGGCGCGGTCGCGCAGCACCTCCAGCGCCCGATACGACAAATAAGCGGCGCCGTGCGCATGATCGCCGTGGATGCTGTCTAGACTCGGGGCCACATGGCCGTATGACGTCCACAGTTGCGGCACGGTGTCGCGCGCCAGGATGTCGGTGGCCGGCACCCAGGCGGCCTCGGTGGTCTCCCAATCGAGCCTAAGATCTCGGTGTGCGCAATCGAACAGGAACGGGTGAATCACCCATTGGGTGGACAACTCCGGGTCTTCCACGCTGAAAGATTCGCCCCGGCGCACCAACGATACCGCCGCGCCGAGACCGGTCTCCTCGCTGATTTCCCGCCTCGCGGTGCGCTCCGGGGTGTCTTCGACGTAGCCGCTCACCGCGCCCCACCGGCCCTGATAGGACCCGACCTTGGCGCTGCGGCGGAGCAGCAAGACCTCGCCGCGGTTGCGCAGAAAACACGTCACCACCTGTTTTCGTTTTAGTTCGCTGATCATGTCGTTGATCCGCACCGCAGCTCCCGGCCATCGGCGCGCGTTGTCCATTCCCCACACGATCCGATACCGCGTAATCGTTCATCCCGGGTTTTCGCCGGGACGCGGGTGTATCGAGCGGGTGGGTTGTGCCAAACTGCACCTGTCAAGAACCGCAGGGTATTTGTCATGTTGACTGGATATTACGCCCCCAAGCCGGGGGGCGATACGATCTTCACCGTGGATCCGCGGCCGATCAAGTTCGGACCGGGGGCGGTGCGCGAGTTGGGCGGCGACGCGAATACGCTCGGAATGTCGCGGGTAGCGGTGTTCACCGATAAGGCGGTGCAGAACCTGGCGCCGACTCAGGACGCGCTGCGATCGCTGACGGCGAGCGGTATCGCCTATGACATGTATCCCGACACCCTCATCGAACCCACCGACCAATCGTTCATCGCCGCCGCCGAATTCGTGCGCACCGGTGGATTCGACGGCATCGTTTCCATCGGCGGGGGATCGGTGATCGACACCGCCAAGGCCGCCAATCTGTTCGCCACCCACGCGGGGGAGTTGTTGACCTTCGTCAACAAGCCGATCGGGGCCGGGCAACCGGTACCGGGTCCGCTCATGCCGCATATCGCCTGTCCCACCACCGCGGGTACCGGCAGCGAATCCACCGGCGTGGCGGTGTTCGATCTGTTGTCGCAAAAGCTCAAGACCGGGATCTCCTCCAAATTTCTCAAACCCAGCCTGGGGGTCATAGATCCCGAGTTCACTTATACCCTGCCGCCTTTAGTGGCCGCGGCGACCGGGTTTGACGTATTAACCCACGCCATCGAGAGCTATACGGCGATCCCGTTTACGCAGCGGGCGCAGCCCGCCGAGCCGAGTCTGCGCCCGCCCTACCAGGGCGCTAATCCCCACAGCGATCTGGGCAGCCTCGAGGCGATCCGCCTGGGCGGGAAGTATCTGGTGCGCGCGGTCAAGGACAAAAGCGACCATGAGGCGCGCAATGCGATGATGTATGCCGCGACCATGGCGGGGATCAGCTTCGGCAACGCCGGCGTCCACATCCCCCACGCGATGAGTTACTCGGTGGCCGGCATGATCCGGGACTACCAGCCGGACGGCTGGCCCACGGACCATGCGCTGTGTCCCCACGGCATTTCGGTGGTGATCAATGCCCCCGCGGCGTTCCGCTTTACCGCGTCGGCGGCGCCCGCCCGCCACCTGGAAGCGGCCCAGGCGCTGGGGGCCGATGTCCGCGATGCGGCGCCGGACGACGCCGGGGCGGTGTTGGCGGACAGATTGATCGAGCTGATGCGGCGCGCGGAGATTCCCAATGGATTGCGCGACCTGAATTATACCGAGCACGACATCGAGGCCCTGGCGGGCGGCGCATACCAACAGCAGCGCCTGCTGACTATCGCACCACGCGAGGTAAACGAGGAGCATCTGGTGTCGCTGTACGGCGACGCCATGCGCTACTGGTAGAAACTAAAGAACCGCGATTATAAAGAGCCGCAGGCAGGTCGCGCGTGGTCGACCCGGCTACGGGGCGTCCTTGGCCGCCTGCTACTTGATGTTGTCGACGATGTAGTCGACCGCTGCCTTGACCTGGTCGTCGCTCAAACCCGCATTGCCGCCCTTGGCCGGCATGTAACCCGCGGCGCCCTTGAAGCCCTGAATGGCGTTGGTGTACAGCGTGTCCGTCCCTTTGGCGATGCGATCGTTCCACGCTCCGGCGTCGGCGAATTTCGGCGCCCCGGCGATCCCCTGTCCGTGGCACATGGCGCAGGCGGAGTTGTAAGTCGCTTCGCCGGAGACGGCCTCGGCCTGCGCTTCCGGCGCGGGCGCAGCCTCGGGTTGCGCGGTTTCCGCGGGTTCGCCGAAAGCTATTTTGCCGATCGGCTCGATGCGCGCGATCAATTCATTCTTTTTGGCCTGATCCTTGAGTGACGCCATCTCGTCTTTCAAGGTGCTGCCGATGATATTGGCAATAATGATCAGCACAACGGTCAACACCGCCATCGCCGCAAGCATAATCCCGAAGATCCTGCCGAAACGGGAATCACTCATTACGTTGTCGCTCATACCCAAAAAACCTTACACGCGTCGTTGTTTACGTTCGCCGGCGACGGCGCCGGCCCTGGACTCAGTGTGAAAACGCGCTAGTCTAACCTAGCCCGCATGCGGCACCAAGAATTAGGCGCCGATTCTTACCCGCTGATGTGGAACACGGGGCGCCGCCGGGGCGGGCGTGCACACCGTGTGTGTCCCCGATTTGTTAAGGGAAATAGGCGAAGGACTGTGGGGCCGGCCGCGGCGCTTGCTACAATAGGCGCGTTAATATTCACAACACTGAAAACGGCGCCCATAGCTCAGCTGGATAGAGCGTTGGCCTCCGGAGCCAAAGGTCACAGGTTCGAATCCTGTTGGGCGCGCCAGTTTTTCAAAGGTCCATTCCTTGCGTGCATAGTTGATCGCCACCGACATCAATCCGACTTCCTTGTTTATCGTGCTCGCCGCGGCGCCTTCCGCTTTGCGCTGTTTGATGTATCCACGGATGGTTACGGTGTCAATATCGGCAACGCTTTTCCAGGTGAACACTGGATACAGATGCTTCATGCTGCATCTATCCCGCCCATGGGTCGCTTTTGTGGTTTCCGTTGCTTTCAAATAATCCAACATCAACTCATCGAAAGTCCGCTGCGGTTCTTCATCCCATTGCAACGGAGTCATACCAATTCCTCCGATTACTCGTTCATTCTCCCCGCCGTATCCGGCGGACCTTCTGCCTACGTATCATTGACGGTGCGTGTGTCTCCGCGGTCCAAGACGACCTGGCGGGCGCCGCAGCCCCCTCAAACCACGACGAAAACGGATGTTTAGCGTCGGTCACGTAGCCCCCGACGGCACCTGATGAGGCGACGGCAAGTGATCTAACAAGCGATACGACTTGCCGGGTGTACAGGCGGATGGGTCTGCCAAACCATCTGATCCAAGACCAAACATCGATCCAGAATCCAAATGTCTCCCCACCCGAGCGGGCACGTCCGCTCGAAGTCGGATCTCGACAGGTGAAGTGCATGAGGCGGGTTCATCCCGCCAATACCACTCCACTTAATGGGAGAAAATGCTGAAGGGCACCAGGCCACAACAAGTTAATGGAGGAAATCCGGCGCGAGGGCTTTGTGATGACCCATTTGCTCTCTTAGACAGAGCGCTGCCGGTCATCGAGCGGCTGGAAAATCTTTCGCATCATCGCCGCAGTCATAGAGCGCCTGCGGTGATGTACTGAATTTAGCCCTTTGAGCC
The DNA here is from genome assembly GCA_947259175.1 of uncultured Gammaproteobacteria bacterium. Lineage (GTDB taxonomy): Bacteria > Pseudomonadota > Gammaproteobacteria > Arenicellales > JAANXG01 > CALZGZ01. Next base: position 14,199 of record CAMYKW010000070.1, read on the forward strand.
ACAGCGAACAACAGCTATGCGGTTCATCCGATTTTGACGATGTGCCCCCCACTCGGCAAAACCGCAGGCGACATTTCCACCGCAGCTCGAGCATGACAGCCGGATGGCGTGGGCGTATCATGGTAACGACGTCGCGCTCAGGCAGTCTTACACTTAGGTAGCCACAAACGCGTCGGAATCCTACAGGAGAATCTACATGACCGTTTGTCCAATTGCTATTATGGCCGGCTGCAAAAAATGTCCGGCAGTCTCAATGTGCCCTTTGAAGAGCGTCCTCGGCGACTACGTCGAGGGCGATAGTGGCGAGCAGAAACCTCAATCGAAGTCAATGAACTCAGATCAGGAAAAGGACTGAGCGCAATCATTCGGGCAGTCGGGCTCGGTAGGGTACTGTCAAATTGGGTGGGATCTATATCTGTAGAATTGTAGCAATGGCCGTGACTGATACAGGAATAATTAAGGCCGCTGTGTGTTCCAATCCAGACCCAATTTCGGCATGATGATGTAGACCGCTGGCCGCTGTGTGTTCCAATCCAGACCCAATTTCGGCATGATGATGTAGACCGCTATGGGCACAAAGCCGAGATAAGGACAAGTCTAGCGTCAATCCATCGTCGCAAAATTATGGATGACAGCAATGGAAGGCTTAACCGGCCAGTCAAAACTACGATTCCTATAGATTGCTACGCCCGCTATATATGGCCGAACTCAGCTGTTACCCGGCAGATGGTAAATGCATCTATATGCAGCCTAACCAATTCAATGATTTCGGCCCTTCGTTTACTATCTAAGCGCGACGTAGTGTGTCCACTGTGCGATTCTTTAAGTACATACTCCTAATTAGTGACTGATCGATCATGACTAAAGCCCTGCTCGCCTTTCTCTTTATACTGCTGCTAGTCCTTCCTCAAATTCGTGGGCGTTTTCGCGGCTGGGACATTTCCAACCGTTTTCGCGGCTGGGACATTTCTAAATGTATTGTCTACCTGTCGGCTAGGAGTTCTTCTGAAAAACTTAAAAACGATGACTCGACCCGTTGGTTTGTCGAATCACACAGTTCTGCTGAAACTGGTTTTCCAGAGGGGGGTGAATTAATCGGAGCTATTGAACGAGTCGTTTTTTTCTTGGCCTTCGTTCTCTCCGCCCCAATAGTAATCGGATTCTGGTTGGCATTTAAAATGGCATCGAAGTGGGCAGAGTGGCAACATATAGTTCAAGTAGATAAAGGAAAAGACATCTCGCTTGATCTGCGTCGAGAGTTGGGCAATTACTTATTTACCCGATTCATAGTTGGGACAGGTGTAAATCTTGTATTAGCAATGCTGTTCGGCGGACTTTTCCTGCTTTTTTCATAAATGACTCGGACACTTCTAGATAAGTTTCGCGGGCCGCCAGTTTGACTTTAGCCATCACCCGATTGTAGCGAAAGGTGGCACGGGATTTCTTCACACAAATGGGTGAGATTTCTACCAAACGCTACTCCTGCTTTGGTCCATCGCTCAGTTGCCGCCTGTCGCAGCAAAAGCGGATGAACGTCCGGTCCCATCGAAAGCAGACATAACTCACGGCGTTGCAAAATCGAAATTCAACTCTTCTGCTGCACATCCGCAATTTCGGTATACTCCGGTCCTGTTGACAACAACAATAACTCTTCCAAGAGGTAAAAATAATTAGTGAAAAGAATCCCCGTAAGGCTTTAAAGGCTCTCGCTGTGGGTGCACCAGCAGTATGGGCTACTGCTTCGATGGCCCGTTCAAGATCTCGCCTACATCTCACCAAACCAATCTGGTACGCTTCCTGATCGAGCGCTATAGAAAAACCTCAAAAAAGGAAGTACACCATGAAAGACGCCGCACTGAAGAAATCCATCCTGACCACGGTCGCAATCGCGTTGACCGTGCTGAGTGCTTCTGCGCTGGCACAAGATACTGGAACGCTGCACAAGGACAAGGTGGTCGAACATCCGCAACCCTATTCCCCTTACGTGGATCAGCACTTCCCCCAGCGGGTGCTCTGGGGCGACGCCCACCACCATACCTCGTTGTCCGTGGACAGCGGCTTGATCGGGAACACTAACAGCCCGGAAGTGAGCTTCCGGTTGGCCCGGGGTGAGGAGGTCATCTCCAACACCGGCCAACGGGTAAAACTGGTCCGGCCGCTGGACTTCCTGGTGGTCACGGACCACGCGGAATATCTCGGCATTGCCAAGCTTCTCAACGAGGCAAACCCCGCCTTGCTGGCAACCGAAGTCGGCAAGGAGTGGTACGCG
>CAMYKW010000071.1 GCA_947259175.1 uncultured Gammaproteobacteria bacterium
CGGGCTAGGGCCGGCCCGGCCTAACGTTTGCGGCGCCGCCCCGGGGCGCGGCGCGAACACAGCGGCAGCGGTTTCGTCTACAGACGGCGATGTGCGACGGGTACAGCAACCCACCCACGGTTACAACAGGGCTTTGAGGCGTGCGGTTCTCTCGTCCTTGGTTAATGCAGCGAGTTCCCGTACCGCGGCGAAAAATTTTTCCAGATCGCCCGCATGGTTGGTCAGCAGTGCCTCGAACGCCGGCGCCAGGTCGTGGTACGCGACTACCGCCACCAGCTTGGCGTTGTTGATCGGTTCCGCAAACCAATGCGCGAATCGGTCATAACCCTCCCATGGCGCCACCAACTCCTGGAACTGCATGCGAAGCTCGTCAACGAGCGCGTGCTTGCGGGTTCGCATCCACGATGCCGAGTTCGTGGATGCATATGCCCGGGATAGCCGCTCCTTGTATTCCAGGATCAGCGCAATCACTTCGCGGTCGCGGTTTTTCCGTTGCCGATATGCGTCGATCCGCGAGGCGTCGCCGGCGGCCTGGATCCACCGCCTCACCCCCTCCTGTTCCACCGCAGTGGCGAACGACTCATTGAACACCGAATCGTCCTTCACGTATACCAGTTGGTGCGCCAATTCATGAAATACCAGGCCCGCCAGATCTTCATCCGAGTAGTGCAACACCGTGTTGAGCATGGGATCGGTGAACCAGCCGAGCGTGGAATACGCGGGTACGCCGCCGATGAATACGTCCTTACCTTGCTGTTCGAGCCGCGACGCAAAGCGCTGCGCGTCCTCGTGCTTGAAATAGCCGCGATAGACGACACAGCCGATGATCGGGAAACACCACTTTTCCGGCGTCAGCGAAAATTCCGGCGCCGCGAAGACATTCCACACCGCGTAATTCCTGCCGAGATCGGCATACCGCGTGTAACTGCTGTTGTCCGGAAGCGACAACACGTCGCTCGCGAAACGGCGCATTGTCAGCACCTGTTTCAGTTTGCTTTTGAGCGCCTCGGTGGTTTCCGGTTGGCGGATTACATCCTCGATCGGCCGGCTACGGACCAGAATATCCCACTGCCCGTGGACCGACTGGGCGTAGTATCCTACGGTCGTACAACCGGAGACCATCGCGGTTACCGCGATTATCATGAGGCCGAAACAACGCTGCGAGCCGCGGGGCATTTACCGATTAATTTCTAAGCACATTCAATTGGTTGTGTAACACTATGCCAGACCCATGCGAAGACCTGGAAGTCTATCTCGTCGGCGGGGCGGTTCGCGACCGGCTCCTGGGGCTGCGGGTGAAGGACCGCGACTGGGTCGTGGTGGGGGCGACGCCGGAGCAGATGATTGCAAAGGGCTTCCGGCCGGTGGGCAGGGAGTTCCCGGTATTCCTCCATCCGCACACCAAGGAGGAATTCGCGCTGGCCCGCATCGAAAGGAAAACCCGCCCCGGCTACACCGGATTCGAGTTTGACACTTCACCCACGGTAACCCTCGAACAGGACCTGGCGCGGCGCGATCTCACCATCAATGCCATGGCGGAAACTCCCGACGGCGGGCTGATCGACTACTTCGGCGGGAAAGATGATCTTCACGATGGTATTCTGCGCCACGTATCCGATGCGTTTGCCGAGGACCCGGTACGGATATTGCGCGTCGCGCGCTTCGCCGCGCGTTACGGTTTCGCGGTCGCCGACGAAACGCGTTCAATGATGAACAACATAGTAACCAACGGAGAGGTCGACGCGCTGGTGCCCGAACGCGTGTGGCATGAGCTGCAATCGGCGCTGGGCGAATCCCGTCCTTCTTTATTCATTGAGACACTTCGCAATTGCGACGCACTAGAACGCGTGTTTCCCGAGCTCGACTGCCTGTTCGGGGTGCCGCAGCCGAAACAATACCACCCGGAAGTCGATTGCGGGGTGCACATCATGCTGGTCGTCGATCAAGCGGCCCGGTTGACGAACGACGTCCAGGTACGCTTCGCGGCGCTGGTCCACGATCTCGGCAAGTGCGAGACGCCGGAATCGGACTGGCCCCGTCACCCGCATCACGAACGGCGCGGGGTCGCCCGGGTGCGCAATTTGTGCGCGCGCCTGCGGGCGCCCAATCAATACCGCGATCTCGCCGTGGCGGTCTGCGAACATCATCTGCTGACCCACCGCATCGAACGGCTCAAGCCGTCAACGGTGGTGAAATTACTTGACGCCTTACGCGCCTTTCAGCACCCGCAACGCCTCGAGCAGTTCATCCTCGCCTGCGAGGCCGACATGCGGGGGCGCAGCGGATACGAGGATCGCGACTATCCGCAGGCGGTCATGCTTCGTGAATACTACGCGGCGGCCAAGTCCGTGAACACGCAATTCGCCGCCGGGCAACGGCAGGGACGGGACATCGGCGCCGAGATCCACCGGCTGCGATGTGAGGCGATCGCGACGGTGCGGCGAAAAAATCAAACGAACTAAAGCACGGTTTGCAGCAGTCGCCGAGCTACTATTCTTGCTTAAGCACCGAAAAGACTCGTACGGTAATTCTACGAATACACATCGCAAATTCGAACATGGCTTGCCGACAATAGTCGCTGGACTATCCCGGCCCTGGCTGGTCCTCGCACACCTGCGCTTGGCCTTCACTCGACCCATAGCTCGCTATGGGTCTCGCTCCAGGCGCCCGCCGCTACAGGTATATCCAGAATAAAACCACGGCCAACACCAGCCGGTACACCACGAACGGCGATAATCCGATACGCTCCACGAGCCGCAAGAACCAGTGGATGCACAGAAAGGCGGTGACCCCGGAGATTGCGGCCCCTGCAAGCACCAATACCCACGGCACCGGACCGGGGGCAACAATCAGATCCCAGGTCTTGCGGCTACCGGCCAGCGCGATTGCCGGAATCGACAACAGAAACGAAAACCGCGCCGCCGCCCGGCGCCGCAGTCCCACCCACAGGCCGGCGGTAATGGTGATGCCGGCGCGCGACGTCCCCGGCACCAACGCCAGCGCCTGGGCGCAACCTACGATGATAATGTCGCGCCAGGTGATGTCCGCCTCGGTCCGCGTCCGCGACCCGCTGCGGTCCGCCCATCCCAGCAATAAGGCAAACCCAAGGGTTGTCGTGGCGATCACCAAAGGATCCCGCAGGTGGGCCTCGATCCATGCGTAAAACAGCCCGCCTACCGCGGTCACCGGTATCGTCGTCAACAACACCGCCCAGGCGAGGCGGCTCGCTTCGCTTTCCCCGTATCCCGTGACGTGGCGCCACCAGCCGTGCCAAAGTTCCACCAGCTGGTGACGAAAATACGCCAACACCGCCGCCAGGCTGCCCACGTGCACCGCGACGTCGAACGCCAGGCCCTGATCACGCCATCCGAACAGGTACGGCATCAGTATCAAGTGGGCGGAACTGGATATCGGCAGAAACTCGGTCAAACCCTGCACCACCGCCAGCAGTATCGTCTGCCCCCACTCCATCATAATCGGTGGCGGTGATCGGACAATTGAAAACCCGCCAATGGATGGGTGACGCCTTTGCCCAGCGCAATGACTTTGAACAATTCCCCCATTTCCCCGGGGTGGGTCAATTTCCTGATCTGCTGTGCGAAGCTTACACGTTCGGTTTCAGACTCGGGCAGTTCCGCGTCGCTGAGTTGCGCCAAACCCAACGACAATAAAAACGCCGCCTGTTGGGTATAGCCCAACACCTCCAACCCGGCTTCCCGGCCCGCCTCGGCCACGGCGGAGAAATCGATATGCGCGGTGATGTCCTGGACACCGACATTCAGGCAGGGATCGGCATGGGCGCGGTGCCGGAAATGACACATTAAAGTGCCTTGGAATCGATCTCGATGGTAGTACTCGCGAGCGGGATATCCGTAATCGATGATCAGCACCACGCCGGCATCCAGCATTTCCGCCGCCGAACGCACCCAGGCATGAGCCTGAGGATGCCATTCCGAGGTGTAACCCAACGGCAATTCACAGGCCGCAAAACGCCCGTCGAGACCGGGTTCCGGGACGCTCAACGAAGTTTCGAAAAATCGTGCGCCGTCCCAGCCGACGGCGACCCGCTGTATGCCGTCGGCGGTGACGACAAATCGCTGCACCGGCAACGCATCCAGCAATTCATTTGCGACGACGATGCCGCGGAACCCTTCCGGCCACGCCTGCAACCATTTGACCCGCTGCGCCGCAGGCACACCGGGCGCAGCGAGGGTTTTCCGCTGCCGCGCTTGCAGGGCGGGGCTGGTCTCCAGTATCAGGTACTCGTGCGGCGAACCGTCGAGACGATCCATCTCCGTCAACAGGTCCGCAGCGAGCGCCCCACTGCCGGCGCCGGCCTCGAGGATCGAACCGCCGCCGAGCCGCTGCAACACCTCGGCAGCCTGGCGCGCAACCATGCGCGCGAATAGATCCCCCATTTCAGGTGCGGTCACGAAGTCCCCGGCACGGCCGAACTTCTGCCGACCCGAGGCGTAGTAACCCAATCCGGGCGCGTACAATGCCAGCTCCATGAAGCGGCTGAACTCGATGGCACCGCCGGCGCGTTCGATTTCATCTACGATCACCCGGGTCAACGCCAGGCTGTGCCGTTGCTCGTCGTCAGTGAGCGGCGGCAGCCGCGCCAAGTCCGCATGACGGTTGGAAGGAGATACCATGAAATTTCGGATCGGGTGGAGATGCGTTACTAAAGACTGTATTGTTTTGACTTGTAAAAACGGGATTTCGGATAATGCAAGATAACCCGCTCACCGACAAGGTCGCATTGATAACCGGAGGCGCGCGGCGTATCGGCAGGGAAATCGCCTCCCGGCTCCACGACGAAGGGATGCGCGTAATGATCCATTACCGTGGTTCGCGCGACGATGCCGACGCGCTGGTAACCGAACTGAACGGCTCACGACCCGATTCCGCGGCGTCGGTGCCTGCCGATCTCGCCGACAACGGCGCCGTGGAGCAAATCATGCTCGAGACCGTACACGCCTTCGGTCGTTTGGACGCACTGATCAACAATGCCTCCACGTTTTATCCCACCCCGATCAGCGAGGCAACCGAGCAACAATGGGAAGACCTGATGACGGTGAATCTCAAGGCGCCGTTCTTCCTCGCCCAGGCGGCGGCGTCCGTGTTGGAGGAATACCGGGGCTGCATCGTCAACATCGTCGACATCTATGGCCACCGGCCGCTCAAGTCTCACCCCATCTACTGCGCCGCCAAGGCGGGATTGATTATGCTCACCCGCGCCCTGGCGCGCGATCTGGCGCCGTCGGTGCGCGTCAATGCCGTCGCGCCGGGAGCCATCCTGTGGCCTGAAAACGACGCCGACGAAGTTTCCCAAAAGCGCATCATTGCCCGCACACCGCTGAAACGCATGGGTTCGCCGGCGGAGATCGCCGCGGCGGTGGCGTTTCTCATTCGCGACGCAAGCTTTAGTTCGGGACAGGTCATCGCCGTGGACGGCGGACGATCCGTGGTGCCGTAATCGCGCGCCGACTTATAACGCAAGGGCGACCGGCGTCAGCTTGGGCATCTGATCGGCCCGCCGCCGCCACATCTCGGAAAAAGTCTCGCCGGTTTCCGGATGCCGCAAAGACCCGGCGATGTCGCTCAGGGGCTTGAGAACGAACGCATGTCGCCGAATCTCGCCCCGGGGTATGTCCCGGGGCGGAGTATGGTCGATCAACTCACCATAAAGCAGCACATCCAGGTCCAGCGTCCGCGAGCTGAACTTATCGCTGCCGCGAAACCGGCCGTGGGCATCCTCGATGCCGCGCAGCACGGCATTTACCTCATCCACGGGCAAATCGGTATCGAATCCGATGACCAGGTTGTAAAAGTCCGCGCCTTCGAAACCCACCGCCCGGCTCTCGTAGACCGGAGATACGGTCAACACGCCGAACTCGCGGCGCAGGGCCGTCATCGCCGAGCGCAGATTGCGCTCCCGCGCGATATTGCTGCCGATACTGAGATAGACCCGCGGCATTACTCCAGTTGGCCGCGTTCGATGATGACACCGACATCGCGTGCGCCACGCACCGCGCCGCGTTTGTTGATCCGCACCCGGCACCACGGAATCGAAAACTCCGCTTGCAGCAACTCAGCGATTCGCTCCGCCAGCGTCTCCACCAACTGAAATTCGGAACCGCCCACGAACTGCATCAGTCGCTTGGCCACGGCCTTGTAATTGAGCGTGTCTTGGAGCTGATCCGACGCGGCGGCGCGCTGAATATCCGCGGCCATATCGAGATCGATGGTGACGGTCTGTTTGATGCGCCGCTCCCAGTCCCAGACCCCAATCACACATTCAACCTTGAGTCCATGCAGATACACGATGTCCAAAATCACCACCCCATGTGTTGTGTCCGTCGCCAAGTATACCGGGGCAAGCGGCTGCAGCGGGAACATCGCGCTTGACGACACCCGGACGATTCACTCAAATTGCATGGATGCAATGGATCCTCCCCCTGCTCGCCTACCTGATCGGCTCGATCTCGAGTGCGATCGTCGTTGCCAGGGCCTTCGGCCTCGCCGATCCCCGCACCACCGGCAGCGGCAATCCCGGCGCCACCAACATATTGCGATCCGGCCACAAGACCGCCGCCGCCTTGACCCTGGTGGGCGACGTCCTGAAGGGGGTCATCCCGGTGTTGCTCGCCCGCAGCATCACCGGCGACCCGCTGGTCCTCGCCCTGGTTGCCGCGATGGCGTTTATCGGACACCTGTACCCGCTGTTCTTTGGCTTTCGCGGCGGCAAGGGCGTGGCCACCGCACTGGGCGTGTATATTGCCTTGAATCCCTGGATGGGCCTGGCACTGGTCATCACCTGGCTGCTGACCGCCGCGGTGAGCCGCTATTCATCCCTGGCGGCCCTGGTGGCGGCGGCGCTCGCCCCGGTGTACGCCTGGCAATTGTTGCCCGGCGTCCCTTATCTGCTGATGAGCATAGTACTGGCCGCATTCCTCATCTGGCGCCACCGCGGCAATATGCGGCGACTGGCCGCCGGCGAGGAGGATCGCATCAGGTTCGGCAGCCGCACCTGAACAGTGTGCCGGGCGGGGGCGCCCGGCACACCCGGGGCTCAGGCGTCGCCGTCGACCGGCTGCAAGCTCGCCAAAGACCAGCGCGCGCGCACGTTGATCTGCAAGGACTCTCGCTCGCCGGCGCATAACCGCCGATAGCCCACGTACGCGATCATCGCGGCATTGTCGGTACACAACTCGGGTCGCGGATAGAACACCCGCGCGCCCATGGTTTCAACCATTGCGCGCAGGCGCTCTCGCAGAACACGGTTGGCGCCAACGCCGCCGGCAACCACCAGGCGGTCACGACCCGATTGCTGCAACGCGCGGCGGCATTTGATCACTAGGGTATCCACCGCGGCGTCCTGAAACGCATACGCAATATCGGCCAGCGTCTGGGGATCCAGAGGTTGCGCCATCACCGTGTTGCGGGTGAAGGTCTTCAGGCCGCTGAAACTGAAATCCAGACCCGGACGATCGGTCATCGGCCGCGGAAACCGAAACCGCCGCGGGTCACCCGCCCCGGCGGCGGCGGCGATGGCCGGGCCGCCGGGATAGCCCAGCCCCAGCAACTTGGCCGCTTTATCGAATGCCTCGCCGACCGCGTCGTCACGGGATTCCCCCATGATCCGATAGCGGCCCAGACCCGTGACGTCGACCAGCAAGGTGTGGCCACCGGAAACCAATAGAGCGATAAAGGGAATCTCCGGCGACTGCGATTCGAGCATCGGCGCCAGGAGATGTCCTTCCATGTGGTGGACCCCCAGCGCCGGCACGTCCCAGGCCCACGCCAGGCTGCGCCCCAGGGATGCACCCACCAGCAATGCGCCTACCAGGCCGGGACCCGCGGTATAAGCGATGCCATCAATGTCCTGCTGACCGGTTTGCGCCTCCTGCAGCACCGCCCGCAGCAACGGCAGCAACTTGCGAATATGATCACGGGCGGCCAGTTCGGGAACCACGCCCCCATAGTGCTCGTGCAATTTTATCTGCGAGTACAGACGGTGGGCGAGCAGGCCGCGGTCGCTGTCATAGACGGCAACCCCGGTGTCATCGCAGGAGGTCTCGATGCCCAGCACTCGCATAGGCCGATTGTAAACGCTTCCCGGGCTTCCCGGACCAGCCCCGATACGCCACGCCCCCCGGCCGGAGCCGGGGCGGGGAAAACTTGCCACTGGTTGCCGGCTACTTTAGAATTGCGCGCCCCTTCCGCGATTGAAGGGCTCATAACCAGGAATTCGATTTTATGCCCCAAGTTAAGGTCAGACAGGACGAACCGTTCGACGTGATTTTGCGCCGCTTCCGCCGTGCGTGCGAAAAAGCCGGTGTCTTCAGCGAGATGCGGCGGCGCGAACACTACGAAAAACCCACCACGGTTCGTAAGCGTAAGGCAGCCGCAGCCCGCAAGCGGGAACTCAAACGCTCTTACCGCGAACGCGTCCGTTACCACCGCGCCTACTGACAACCGCCCGGTTTCCGGCATCGCCATGACCCTGAAGTCTCGTATCGAGGACGATATGAAGGCGGCGCTGCGCGCCAAGGACCGGACCCGACTCGAATCCATTCGCATGCTCAGAGCCGCCATCCAACGCCGCGAAGTCGATGAACGCACCGAGCTGGATGATCCGGGGGTACTAGCGGTGATCCAGAAACTGATCAAGCAAAGCCAGGACGCGGTTGCCCAGTTCGAGGCGGGAAACCGCCAGGATCTGGTGGACAAGGAACAACTCAACATCGACATACTGAAGACCTATTTGCCCGCCCCCCTTTCGGTGTCCGAACTCGAGACCCTGGTGCAAGAAGCCATCGCCGAGACCGGCGCCAGCAGCATTCGCGACATGGGGCAAGTGATGGGGATACTGAAAGCAAAACTGCAGGGGCGCGCGGATATGGCCAGTGTCAGTCAGAAAGTCAAATCGCTGCTGCAGGGTTAGGCCGCCACAGCAATCCTCGTTGGAAGCTCACCGGATGCGCTCCGAACCTTAATTGCCGGAACCGAGATTCTCACCAGGCAGCAACTGACCACTGCTGGTAAGCCGGATCAAGCATTCAAGCCGTCTCCTCGTACAACCCACGTTGCGCCGCGTTCCAGCGCCTGCCAGGCGTCGCCTGGCAGTACCGGTGAGAGACGCCGATTGAGCGCCCTCTGTCCCCGGGGTCCTTTATACTGTATGCATTTGGCTCGAAACTGAATCATGGTCGGCAAAATCCCCCAGGTGTTCATCGATGAACTGCTCGCGCGGATCGACATCGTCGAAGTCATCGACGGGCGGCTACCGCTGAAAAAGGCGGGGAAGGAATACAAGGCGTGCTGCCCGTTCCACGAAGAGCGTACGCCGTCGTTCACGGTCAGCCCCGATAAACAGTTTTATCATTGTTTCGGTTGTGGTGCGCACGGGACGGCGATCGGCTTTCTGATGGATCACGAACATATGGAATTTCGCGAGGCGGTGGAGAACCTGGCGCTGCGCACCGGCCTGGAGATCCCCACCGACGCCCCCGAGCCCGAGGTCAAGCAGAAAAGCGTGGATCTGTTGACCATCGTCGCGGAGGCCGACCAGTATTTCCGTTATCAACTGCGCAAGCATCCGCATTCCGATAGCGCAATTCACTACCTGAAGGCGCGCGGTGTGAGCGGTGAAATCGCCGCTGAATTCGGCCTCGGCTACGCACCGGAAGGGTGGCACAACCTGATGCACGCCCTGGGCAGCGAGGAGAATCGGCGGCGACTGCTGGCGGCGGCCGGGCTGCTGATAAAAAAAGACGACGGCTCGTTTTACGATCGATTTCGCAACCGCATCATTTTCCCCATCCACGACAGCCGGGGCCGCGTGGCGGGATTCGGCGGGCGGGTCCTGGGTGACGACGAACCCAAGTACCTCAACTCCCCGGAGACCCCGATATTTCACAAAGGTGCGGAACTGTACGGACTGTTCAAGGCGCGGGGCGCCGTCAAGGAGCAGCAACTTGCGGTGGTGGTGGAAGGCTACATGGATGTCGTTTCGCTCGCTCAATTCGGTGTCCACAACGCGGTAGCGACCCTGGGCACCGCCACCACCCGCGCCCATTTGGAGCGCCTGTTTCGGTATTGCTCCGAGGTCATTTTTTGTTTCGACGGTGACCGCGCCGGGCGCGACGCCGCCTGGCGGGCGCTGGAGACCACCCTCGCGGTGTTGCGGGACGGGCGGCAGGTCGGGTTCCTGTTCCTGCCAGAGGGGCACGATCCCGACTCGCTGGTCCGCGCGGAGGGTGAAGCGGGGTTCAATGAGCGCTTGCGCGGCGCCACACCGTTGCCCGATTACCTGCTGCGACATCTGAGCGATCAAGTCGACCTGACGCGCCTGGACGGCCGGGCGCGGTTGGTCGAGCGGGCCAAACCGCTGATCAACCAGATCCCTCCGGGGGCGCTGCGTGAACTGCTGCTGGATCGCCTGGCCGAACTGGCCCGGATGCAGCGCCCGGCGTTAGCGGATTTGGCCGCGGACCCAGCGCCGTTGCCGGCCAACGCCCGTCGCCAGGCCGCCCCGGCGAATCAGCCGCCGATGCGTAAATCTCTGGTGCGGGTGGCCCTGGCGCTGTTGCTGCAGCACCCGCGGCTGGCGCGAATCGCCGGGGATGTCGATGCACTGCGGGCCCTGGAATCGGTACCCGGCATCGATTTGCTGGCCCAGGTGGTGCATACAGTGACCGAGCACCCCGGATTATCCACCGCGGCCCTGATGGAGCGATTTCGCGGCACCGCGCACGCCGTTCATCTTGAAAAACTGTCCGTCTGGGACCATATGATCCCTGAAGATCACGTGGAGACGGAATTCCGCGCCACACTGGGCCGGCTCCAGGCGCAGTTGCAGAACCAGCAAACCCAGGTGTTGCTGGAAAAATCGCGCAACGGGCCCTTGAGCGACCAGGAAAAAGCAGAACTTCGCGAGTTGTTGGCCCGCGGCCGGACCTAGAGAGGCGCTATGGGGTTCCATGTGTACTGAGCTATAATGATAAGTTATTTGAAAAATCTCCAGCCCCCCGGTGTTGAGGTGTCGATGGACTCAGAAGCTAAGCAATCCGAATTACGAAAGCTAATCCTGAAAGGCAAAGAACAAGGTTTTCTCACCTATCGTGAGATCAATGACCACCTGCCCGAGGACATGCACGATACGGACCAGATCGAAGCGGTAGTGAACATGATTAACGACATGGGGATCATGGTTCACGACAAGGCCCCCGATCCGGACAGTCTGTTGCTCAAGGAAGACTCTCCCGACGATGACGAGACCGAGGCCGCGCTGACCACCGCGGTAGAGAGTGAGTTCGGTCGCACGACCGACCCGGTGCGCATGTATATGCGGGAAATGGGCACTGTGGACTTGTTGACTCGAAAAGACGAAATCGAACTTGCCAAGCGCATCGAGGACGGCATACGCCAATGCACCGAGGCGGTGGCCACGTGCCCGCCCACCATCGCCGAGATTTTGCGCATGGCCGACGCGATCGCAAAAGAAGAAATGCGCCTCACCGATTTAGTGGTCGCTTTTGTCGATCTGGACGCCAAGGAAGAACCCATTCCAGTGCCACAGATCGAGGCCGCGCGTTCGGATGACGACGAGAACGCGGAAGAGGTGGATACGGGACCCGATCCGGTAGAGGCGTTTGAACGGTTCAAACGCATTCGGCGAAATTATCAAAGCCTCAAACGCGCGATCGACCGGCACGGCATCGGCGCGGAACAGGTTAAAAAAATCCAGAAGAAACTCGCCCGCGAAGTGATGGAAATCAAATTCGTGCCCAAACAAGTCGACGCGCTGTGGGATCAGATCCGTGAATTGGTCGACCAGGTGCGGGCGCGCGAAAAAGTGCTCATCGCGCTATGTGTGCGGCAGTTGCGCATTCCACGAAAGAACTTCATAAAGACGTTTGTCGGCGCCGAGACTGACGAGGACCTGTTCAAGAAGATGGTCACGGCTGCGGGCGATAAGGGTAAGGCGCTTAAGCAGCACGCCGACGAGTTTAATGCCTGCCATCAAAAATTGATGCAGTTGGAGCGGGCGATCGGAATTCCCATCACCGAATTGAAAGACGTAAACAGACGTATGTCCATCGGGGAAGCCAAAGCCCGCAGGGCGAAAAAGGAGATGGTAGAAGCCAATCTCAGGCTGGTGATCTCGATCGCGAAGAAGTACACCAACCGTGGTTTACAGTTCCTGGACCTCATACAGGAAGGCAACATCGGTTTGATGAAGGCGGTCGATAAATTCGAATACCGGCGCGGATATAAGTTTTCCACGTATGCCACGTGGTGGATTCGCCAAGCAATCACGAGGTCGATCGCCGATCAGGCGCGCACCATCCGCATCCCGGTGCACATGATAGAGACCATCAACAAGTTGAACCGTATTTCGCGTCAGATCCTGCAGGAGAAGGGGCGCGAGGCCACGCCGGAAGAACTTGCCGAACGCATGGATATGCCGGAAGAGAAAATTCGCAAGGTATTGAAGATCGCTAAGGAACCGATCTCGATGGAGACTCCGATTGGCGACGACGAAGATTCGCACTTGGGTGATTTCATCGAGGACAAAAACGTGGTCGCGCCGCTGGATGCAGCCACCGGGTCGGGACTGTCCGGTTCCACGCTGGAGATACTCAACACTCTCACGCCGCGGGAGGCCAAGGTGCTGCGCATGCGTTTTGGCATCGGTATGAACACCGATCACACGCTGGAGGAAGTCGGCAAACAGTTCGACGTCACCCGCGAACGCATTCGCCAGATCGAAGCCAAGGCGCTGCGCAAACTACGTCATCCTTCGCGCTCCGATCATCTGCGCAGCTTCCTTGAGCAGAGCTGAGCACGGTTACAATAACCATAAGGCTTTTGCCGGGCCCGTAGCTCAGTTGGTTAGAGCAGCGGACTCATAATCCGTCGGTCCCAGGTTCGAGTCCTGGCGGGCCCACCAAATCTGCGCGTTTTACTAAGCGCAAATCCCAGTTCTCGCGAAGCGAGACATATTCCTTTACCCGTTTCAAAGTCAGCCGTGTGGGAGTATTGCGGGACCCGTATCGACCAACGGACTAGCGGACGGAAATCCGTTTCAAGATCACCAGATCGGTGTCGTCCGCAAAAAACCCGTCCGCCCTATTCCAATGGCTTCATCGAGCGTTAGTCATCGTGGATAATCTCCGACATGAAGTTCGAGATACGGTACGCGGCGATTTCCGTCAAATTGGCGTTGGCAACAATCTTCGTATTGTTCCTTGATCTCCTTCGGTACGTGTATCTAGGCTTAAACTCTGAGAGAAAACTGGCAGCTGAGAACCTATTCCTACGGAAACAGCTCGCTCTATGTCAAGAACGCCAAGTCAAACCACGCCGAATCGATGCTGCCACACGTATTGCTTTGGTATTCCTCTCGAAGCGCTTTAATTGGCGACCATCGCTCGTGGTTGAGCAACCGCAAACACTAGTTCGATGGCACAGGCACGATTTTCGACTATTTTGACGATGGAAGTCCCGGCCAGGCCGGCCCCGAATACCGATCGAACTCCGACAGCTAATCCGCCAGATGGCCTTGGATAATGTGAGCTGGGGTGAGGAACGGATCGCAAACGAGCTATTGCTCAAGCTTGGAATTCGTGTATACCCACGAACCGTTCGTAAATATATGCCGAAACATCCTCGCAGTGGTCCTCGCGGTGATCAACGCTGGTCTACCTTCGTCCGCAATCATGCTTCCGCTATTATCGCTTGTGATTTCTGTATCGCGGTCACCGCCACATTCAGGCTTTTCTATGTGTTGGTGGTTATCGAACATGGATCGCGCCGGCTGTTACATTGTAATGTCACCGAATACCCCACCGCGGAGTGGACGTTACAGCAACTCCGCGAGGCTATTTCCTGTGACCATCCATATCGTTATCTAATCCATGATCGTGACAATATCTTCTCAAAGGGACTCGATAGATCGATCAGTCGCCTTGGGATCGATGTAATTGAAACACCGTATCGAAGTCCGCAGGCGAATTCGATCTGCGGGCGAGTGATCGGATCGCTAAGAAGGGAGTGTCTCGATTATATGATTCCGCTTAACGAAACCCATCTTAGAAAAATCGTAAAGGAGTGGGTCGCCTACTATAACCGGTCGAGACCACATGCGGCGCTCGGGCCAAGTGTTCCCGATCCACCGCCCGGCATCCCTGTATCGATCGGATATGAACGTCATCGAATTGCTGAGAAGCTTAAAGTCATCTCCAGACCAATACTGTGTGGACTCCACCATGAGTACGCGCTCGCGCCGATTTAAGTGCGACGACTTTCTTGCGGACAACACCGTGTCGTGTATAGTTCATTTTTGGCCTCAACGTGCCAAAAGACACCAACCACACAAAAACCTCATGAAAGGAACAGCAATGAAGCCTCGCCTCGGCAAGACTGTAGCTGCACTGACCGTACTGATGGCAATCGGTGCGGCGCACGCGTCACCGTGGGACGCAAATCCGACTCCAGAAAAAGTCGCGGAACAGAAGATCTACTCGCCCTATGTCAATCGCGACTACCCGGACAAAGTGCTCTTTGGGGATACCCATTTCCACACCGAGCTGTCTTTCGACGCAGGCCTGGTCGGCACGTCTCTTGATGTGACGCAGGCCTGGTCGGCACGTCTCTTGATGTGGATGCCGGTTATCGGTTCGCACGAGGCGAAAAGGTTGTTTCGAACTCCGGACAGCCGGTCCAGCTGATTCGCCCGCTCGACTTCCTGGTGATCACCGACCACGCGGAGTTCATCGGGCTGGCGCCGCAGCTTCGCTCATCCGCGCCGGAACTGCTCGCGGATCCGTGGGGACGAAAGATGCATGAGCTCTTCAGCTCCGGGCAGGAAGGCCGCATGCAGGCCTTTGCAGAAATCATCGAAGCGAGCACAACGCCGCCGTTTACGAACCCGATGAGCAGTAACGATGCGGCGCGCAGCATCTGGATTGATTTTGTCGAGAAGGCGGAGCAGTACAACGAGCCGGGTCGATTCACCGCGATGACGGGGTTCGAATGGACCTCGACGCCGAACGGCGACAATCAGCATCGCGTCATCATCCATCGGGACGGTGCCGAGAAGACCGCGCAGACGCTGCCGTTCACGATGTTTGACAGCGCCGATCCGGAAAAGCTCTGGGATTATCTCGCGCAGTATGAAGAAAAGACCGGTGGTCAGGCGTTTTCGATACCGCATAACGGCAACCTGTCGAATGGCCTGATGTTCGGCGAGCTTACGGCCAAGGGCGAACCGATAACCCGCGAGTACGCCGAAAAGCGCATGCGCTGGGAACCGCTGCACGAGGCATCGCAGATGAAGGGCGACGAAGAGACGCACCCACTGTTATCGCCCGAGGATGAGTTCGCCGACTTCGAGACCTGGGACGTCAGCAATATTGCTGGCAACGCGGCCAAGACGCCGGAGATGCTACAGTATGAGTATGCCCGCTCGGCGTTTAAGGTCGGCCTGAAGCTCGGAGATCAGCTCGGCGTGAATCCTTACAAGCACGGCTTGACTGCCGCGACGGATACGCACACGGCGCTGGCGACGACACGTGAAGAGAACTTCTTCGGCAAATACCAACACACCGAACCCTCGCCGAACCGTCACGACGGAGAGGTCATCCCGGCCGAGGATCCGGCGCTGCGCATTCTCACCTCCCAGGAGGGGGCCTCGGGCCTGACCGCCGTCTGGGCGCGCGAGAACACGCGTGGCGACATTTTTGACTCGATGCGACGCAAGGAAGTGTATGCGACCACGGGTACACGAATCCGGGTGCGTGTATTTGGTGGCTGGAATTTCACGCCGGAGGACATCACGACCGCCGATTTCGCGTCAAAAGGCTACCGGAACGGTGTGCCGATGGGCGGCGACCTGATGAGCGCACCCGCCGGAAAGGCACCGAAGTTCCTGGTGCGGGCGCTGCGTGATCCGGACGGTGCCAACCTCGATCGCGTCCAGATCATCAAGGGCTGGCTCGACAAGGATGGGAAGACCCACGAGCGGATCTACGACATCGCTGTCTCCGATGGGCGCGAGGTCGGTGCTGATGGCCGTGCTCACAAGCCCGTTGGCAGCACGGTCGATGTTGAGAAGGCGACGTACACGAACACGATCGGAGACGCCATTCTCGCTACCCACTGGGAAGACCCGGACTTTGATCCTGCCGAGTCCGCGTTCTACTACGTGCGCGTGCTCGAGATCCCGACGCCACGGTGGACGACCTACGACGCCGTTTTCTACGGTATCAAGCGCCCGGACAATGTGCCGGCTACCGTCCAGGATCGTGCCTACACCTCTCCGATCTGGTACACGCCAGCGGGGTAGAAGGTCTCAAACGATGCGTCACCCCGTTGGGTGATGCTTCCGTCCGAAGGTGGGCCGTGTCGGTTGACACGGCCCATGCACATTGCGGTACTCCCCGGGAGGTTGCTGGACGGCCGCTTGTGGCCGGTTGCGGAATAACGCATTGCATCAATCTCCGCATTCCAGCCCGCAAAATTCATCGGCGGCTAAAAGCCTCATCGTGGGCACCGGCTAGCGTACTTACAAACTGGGCGATACACTGGAATTGAGGCCGATGCGGAGAGTCGCCCTATTTGGACCGTAGATAAATCATGACATTTACAGATCGCATCGAGATCAATCCAAAAGTAATGCTAAGCAAGCCCGTGGTCCAGGGTACGCGTATCTCTGTTGAGCTGATCTTACGAAAGATCAGTGAAGGCGCGGCCGTACACGATCTGTTAGATGCCTACCCTGGATTGACTGAGGCCGACATCAAGGCAGCGGTCGCCTATACTGCGACGAAGCCGAGCGATTAGAGAAATTAACGGGCCGCGTGACTGGAACGCTAGCGCGCAGCTAGTGCCAACACCCGCTCTGGTAGTAAAATACCAAAATGTCGGAATCCACCCCAATCACTAGTTCTCCCGACGTACTCGGCGGGACGCCAGTATTCCGCGGAACTCGCGTGCCAGTTAGTACTCTACTAGATTTCCTGGAGGGCGGTGACACCTTGGACGAGTTTCTTCAGCAGTTTCCCACGGTGACGCGTGAGCAGGCTATAGCGGTACTGGAGTTAGCGAAAGCGGCCGTGAACCGTAGCACGGATGAAGCTGCTGCTTGACGAGTCGCTACCACGCGCACTCAAGCGTTTGTTTTCCGGTCACGCTGTAGAAACATTACCGGAACGTGGCTGGGCCGGTTTAAGCAACGGCGAGCTGTTGCGATTGGCTGAGACCCGCTTCGATACATTTATAACCGCGGACCAAAATCTTCAATACCAGCAGAACCTTGCAGGATTCGACATTGGTGTGCTCGTTCTTTCTTCAACGAGTACGGGAGTGTCGGATTTGGAGCTACCGATTCCACGGGCGCTCCAGGCGCTTGAGGATTTGCGGCCCGGCGAGGTTAGACGAATTACCCTTTAATTCGTTAGCCGAAAGAGTCTAACCTCGAGCCCTTTGCACGTAACAAGCTGAAGTACACTGCACACGTCGATGAAGCGAGGCTCACAACGTGCATCCGTATGAAGAATACGTGACCGAACGGGCGAAGTGGGAGCCGGCCTATGAGGTGACTCAGATCAAGGGTGATGGTGAGGCCCATCCGTTTCTGTCCCCGGACGACGAGTTCGCCGACTACGAGAACTGGGATATCCGAAACTTGGACGTTTCTGAGGCGAAAACCGATGCCATGCTGGCGGGTGAGTATGCGCCGGAGGCGCTGAAACGCGGTCTCGTGATTGAATCGAAGCTTGGCACCAATCCTTATAAATTTGGCCAGATCGGCTCCACCGACAGTTACACATTACTGGCGACCGCACAGGAAGACAACTTCTTTGGCAAGCACTCCGGCTACGAGCCGAGTCCGGAGCGTATGACCCATCCATTTATGAAGAATGAAAATGGAAGAATCGATTCCTGGCAGCAGGTCGCCTCCGGACTTGCCGCGGTATGGGCTACCGACAACACTCGCGAGGCAATCTATGATGCGATAGCACGAAAAGAGGTCTACGCCACGACCGGGAGTCGGATGCTTGTGCGTTTCTTCGGCGGCTGGGAATTCACGGAGCAGGATGTCAACAGCCATTCTCCGGCTTTCACCGGTTACCGCAAGGGCGTGCCGATGGGCGGTGATCTGCCGACGGCACCGGCCAATGCCAAGTCGCCCAGTTTTATTATCTACGCGTTGCGCGACCCCATCGGCGCCAATCTGGATCGTATCCAAATCGTCAAGGGTTGGATGGACGCCAATGGGAAGACACACGAGAAGGTCTATGATGTCGCCTGGTCCGGCGACCGCAAACCAGACGCCAACGGTAAGCTGCCTGCGGTCGGCAACACGGTAGATGTGAAGAACGCCAACTGGACCAATACCATTGGCGCCTCGGAGCTGGCCACCGTATGGACCGATCCGAACTTTGATCCGAAGCAGCGTGCCGTCTACTACGCCCGCGTGATCGAAATTCCGACGCCCCGTTGGTCGTCCTACGATGCGTTCCGTTTCAATATCCCGGTCCCCGAGGCGGCGCCGACCTCGACCCAGGAACGCGCCTATACGTCACCGATCTGGTTTACGCCGAAGTCCTAAATACAGTTGGTCGTTAGTTACGGGTTCAACTGAAGGGCTCATCCCCAATCGAAGGTGAAGCCTATTTAGTTGCAGTTATCGCATAAGCGCAAATCTACGGCGGACTTACGCCCATAACGATATCGAAGCGTTACCAAAGGAACGAGATTTTCAATCTTGCTGATCTAAAGCTATTTTCCGTCCTATAATGCTTTAACCGTATAGACTACTACCAAGAGGTGAGGTCCTACTGATACGAGGGGAGAGGGTCATGAAGGCCAATCGTCGTCAATTCCTGGAAACCGCAACGGGCGCTTTGGGTGCCCTCCTGCTCAATGCGCTGCCGTTCCCGTTGTCAATTCCTGGAAACCGCAACGGGCGCTTTGGGTGCCCTCCTGCTCAATGCGCTGCCGTTCCCGTTGGGTGCCGCGACTAACGGCGCCGCCAAAGTCAAGATCGGCATCGTAGGCGCGGGCAAGGTCGGAGGCACGCTCGGCAGCGTGTGGGTGAAAGCCGGGTACGAGGTCATGTTCTCGTCGCGACACCTCGAAGACGACAAAGAACTCGCCGCCAGCCTCGGCCCCAACGCCCACGCTGGCACGCCCCCGGAGGCCGCCGCTTTCGGCGAGGTGGTGATGGTCTCAGTTCCCTATCACGCGCTGCCGGACGTGCGCAACAACGTGGGCGAGCTGCTGAAGGGTAAGGTGGTGATCGATACCTGCAATCCGTTCGTCGGACGTGACGGAGAGCTCGCGCAGTGGGCACTGGAGAAAGGCGCCGGACTCGCCTCGAAAGAACTGCTCCCCGGCGCTCGCATTGTCCGCGCATTCAACGCAATCGGCTACGTGAGCATGGGCCAAACCCACAAGAACCCCGGGCGCATTGGCATGCCCATTGCGAGCGATAATGCCGAGGCAGTCGCGGTGGCAGAGCCCCTGATACGCGATATCGGCTACGAGCCGGTGCTGGTCGGCGGACTCGAGATGGGAAAATACCTCATGCCGGGAACACCGCTCGCCGGAGAGCACACGCCGGAGGAGATCCGGCGGATTGCCGGGACGCTGGAGTGATCTTGTGAATGGGCACCAATACCAGCTTTACGCGAGATCTATGGACCAGCGACTAACGCTGTGTGAATAGTCGGCAACGTTTACATCTGCACTCCCGTACGTGAATACAGTTCCTTACGTTCCAATTAAGACTCACGCTGAAAGACACCCCTGGAAGGTGCGTGTCAACCGCCTTATTCGCGATGGCTTGGGAGTGAAGCGATTGGCTTGGGAGTGAAGCGATTGCTAGCTTATGGCCGAACCCGAACTTCGCTGCAGCGCCGCACGAACCTGTTCTCACATTGGCTGCTGAATGCGTACTCCGTTAAGGGTTGTTAGATGCCTGCCCGGGATTGAGCTTGCGATGAATGGCAAGCCGGTGTCTGGGGCAGGCGTCTAACAAGCCTCGAGGGAGGAAACCGCGGGAAGGTGTCTCGAATGTTTATCTATGGGGAATGATAGAAGTTGGGGTTTTGTTGCACGGGAAGACTTGAAGTGGTTTGAGGCGGGTCGCGCAACGGAGTTGCCGTAGTGGGGGAATTTACGTTGGCTTTGTGTGCGGTATCGAGTCGGAAATGGGGGTAATTGAGGCGTTGTGTAACATTGATCTCGCGCACGTCGCTAATGCGGCGCGCCAGGTCAGTTGGTGTGTGTATTTTTAGTCGCACGCGGGTCATAGCGGGGGTGCTCGTGCGGGAGGTGTACGCGGTAGGGTCTCGATGATGGTCATGGCCGCACCGCAAGTTGGGCATACATAGGTGTTGCGGGGTGTATTGTTGTTGTCTTGCGCGGTTTCGGTTTGTTCGTTGGTATGGTGGATGAGAAGTGTGCGCAGTCGTTTCAGGTTTGGGGTGCGCACGGGATTGGCGAACAGTCCGAAGTGGCGGATGCGATGGAAGCCTTTGGGGAGGACGTGGATCAGGAAGCGGCGGACGAACTCCTCGGCGGCAAGGGTCATGGTTTTGTAGCGTTTATTACGCTTGACGCGATAGTCCTTCCATTTGAAGGTGACGCGGTGTTGATCGTAGGCGATGAGTCGGCGATTGGAGATGGCGACGCGATGGGTGTAACGGGAGAGGTATTCGAGCACGGCCGCGGGGCCTGCGAAGGGGCGTTTGGCATACACCACCCATTCGATCTGGCGCAGCGGTGCCAAGAATTGGTGGAAGGCACGGGTATCGGCGAGGGGTTGGAGCGGTCCGAAGAAATGGAGACGTTTCGCGCGGTGTGTGGCAATGAGTTGTTCGAGGAACACCCGCCGGAAGTATCGCGACAGCACGCGCACGGGTAGGAAGAAGCCGCGTTTGCACGGGACCCATTGTTGCCCATCGAAGGACAGTCCGCCGCCGGGGACGATGCAATGCAGGTGCGGGTGATGGGTCAAGGCCGAGCCCCAGGTGTGGAGCACGGCGATGAAACCCAGGCGTGCGCCTAAGCGTTTGGGGTCGGCGGCGATGGTGAGTAAGGTCGCGGCGGTGGCCTTAAATAACAGGTCGTAGACCACCGCCTGATTCTGATAGGCGATATTGCCAATGGCGGCGGGCAAGGTGAATACGACGTGGTAGTAAGGGACCGGGAGGAGTTCGGTCTGGCGATTGGCGAGCCAACGTTTGGCGGCGGCGCCCTGGCACTTGGGACAGTGCCGGTTGCGGCACGAGTTATAGCCAATCTGCTGGGTGGCGCAGCGATCGCAACGCAATACGTGGCCACCGAGCGCGGCGCTGCGGCAGCGCTCGATGGCCGACATGGCCCGGAGCTGACCGAGGCTGATATGTCCTGCGTTTTTAACGCGCCACGTCGGCCCGTGGTCGCGGAAGATATCCGCGACCTCCCACAGAGGCCGAGCCACGGCCGGGGGTTAGCTCAGGGTTTTAAGATCCAAATACTCCAGGGGGCCTTTGACCTCGCGTAGCAGACTCGCCGCGACCTGGCTGTAGCGGGCGGTATTCTCGAGTTTCTTGTGGCCGAGCAATATCTGGATAATGCGGATATCCTCGTGGTGCTCGAGCAAGTGCGTGGCGAACGCATGACGTAAAGAATGCAGCGACACGTGCTTGTCGATCTCGGCGGCGCGGCGCGCCAGGTGAAACGCGCGGTTGAGTTGCCGGGTGGACATGGGGTTCACTGGGTTCTGGCCCGGAAACAGCCAGCCCCCGGGGAGCAGCTTGTGCTGCGCCCGGCCCTGGCGCCACCAGGCGCGCAACAGTTGCAGTAGCGCCGGCGAGAGCATGGCGTAGCGGTCTTTTTTGCCCTTGCCCTGTTCGACGTGAAGCACCCTGCGTTCGCTGTCGATGTCGGGCACCTTGAGGTGCACGACCTCGCTGGCGCGCAAGCCGGCCCCATACGCCACGCCCAGTGCCGCTTGGTACTTGCGGCTACCGGCGGATTGCAGCAGGCGCGACACTTCTTCCACGCTCAAGACTTCGGGTAACTTGCGCGGTTCGTAGACGTGACGCATCTTCTTCATCGCCTCGGGGCGATCTACTGTTACTTCGAAGAAGAATTTCAAACCGGTGATTTGCGCGTTCAAACTGACCCTCGAGACACCCTGTTCGACGAGATGCAACTGATACCGCCGTAGATCCTCCGCTTCGGCGGCGTCGGGAGACCGCCCGAAAAAATGTGTGAAGTTCTTGACCGCCCGGATATACGCGATCTGCGTCTTGGGGGAGAGCTTACGCAACGTCATGTCCTCGATCATGCGTTGGCGTAACGGACTGATAGGTTTGTTAGACTCTGTCATGGGTCTGCTCCTTATGTGTGGAAGTTGTCGTTTAACTTGATTGAATCCAAACTTACAGCGCTTCCCCTAACACACCCCCATCTACCGCGCGAGCGGTTTAGTCCTGCGACCCCTACCAGACCTTCGTGCAGAAATGCCCCAATGTCCGCTCTCGAAGGCCTAGCAGCCCAACAACAAGCAGGCGCAGCACAGCTGGTGGAACACGGTGTTGCATTCGTGTTCTTCGCTCCGGCGCGGCGTCCAGCCGAACGCGCCCTTCGGCATGATCCGGGATCATTGGTTCAATATGTGGGGTACCTTGGGCTGTAAGCTGATTAAGACTCCCGGGCCGTCGGCTGGGCTATACCGAAGGTAATAATTGCTTGATCAAGGTCATGGCATGGTGAAGAAAGACAGGAAAAGATTGTGATGTGCGATTGTCGGGCATTATGGTGATAGTGCCCATACCTTGAGCGTACTCGCAAAATGTGAAAAGAATTAGACCGATTCCCCATCATCAAAATCTAGAGGAAACAAACATGCATACATCACTTTATCTGGGAAGTATCATGGCAATCGTGTTGCCGGTTTCTGCCGCGTTGGCAGACGGGAAGACGACCTATGACTCCGCCTGTCAAGCCTGCCATGCAGCGGGTGTCGCGGGTGCCCCGAAGCTAGGCGACGTGGCAGCGTGGAAAGACCGCATTGGGCAGGGTCTGGATACCTTGGTCGAGCATTCGATCAAGGGCTTTCAGGGAGACGCCGGCATGATGCCGCCCAAAGGCGGTTTTGCGAATCTGAGCGATGATGAAGTCAAGGCGGCAGTGGCTTACCTGGTCGAAAGTAGCAAATAAGCCACGTTAGTTTTCACGGATGAACGGGGTGCAGGACTGTGGTTCTGCACCCTCCCCACATATACCGCAGACATGCCCTTTGGACCAGACGTACACGGAGTAAGAAATTATGTTTGAATTGACTAGCCTGAAAATTCCACTTGTTGGGGTGACAGAATCGGCAGCCAGGGCGTGCGCCCCGTTTATCGGGTCGGGCAAGAAAGACGAGGGCGACGGCATCGCCGTCGATGCCATGCGCGCCGCCTTAAACCGGATCGATATGGACGGAACCATCGTCATTGGCGAGGGCGCCAAAGACGAAGCGCCGATGTTGCATGACGGGGAACCTGTTGGCACCGGCCAAGGCGCCAAGATCGATATCGCTGTCGACCCCATTGAGGGTACGAACCTTTTCGCTACCGACAATCCAGGGTCCATATGCACTTTGGCGGCCGCCCCCACCGGCACCATGTATCGCCCCGGGGAGTGTTTCTATATGGATAAACAGGTCTATCCCAGGGCGGCAACCGGTAAGATCGACCCTGAAGCCCCGGTGACGGACCGCTTGAACGCGCTCGCGGATGCGGTCGACAAAGACATCGGCGACATAAAGGTCTTCGTCCTCCAAAAACCTCGTCACGAAGATCTGGTCCAAGAGATCTACCAGGCGGGGGCCAAGGTCAAGTTGTTGAGCGACGGTGATGTCAACGGCGCGGTCATGGCGATCGTGAGCCAGGGAGTCGATGCGCTGCTGGGTATTGGCGGCACCCCGGAAGGCATTGTCAGTGCATGCGCGGCCAGAGCCATGGGTGCGGAAATGTTCGGCCGCATGGCGCCACAGAAAACCGAGGAGATCGAGGCCTGCGAGCGGTCCGGAGTCGATACCGTGAGCTGGCTGCGGAGGGACGATTTGATCACCGTCGACGACATCCTGTTTGTCGCGACCGGTCTGACCCGAGGCGATTATGTCAACGGAGTGACCATGGCGCGGGATTCCTCCGGGCATTTCATCACCACCGACACCATCGTGATCTCCGGGGCCAATGGAAACGTGCGTCGCATCAGCACCACGGTACATCAATAGGCTGTCGGTCCGGAATATTCATGCGGCCTCCGGAAAACAATAATGGTGCAGTCCTTGTACCGTGGGGAACTCGACAACTTGGCCGGGCCGATCTTGCGTATCGACCATTGGGCACATCCATATCCAAGGATCAGGGGGTACGCCAACGATGATAGTAATCTAGATAACACGAAAGCAGTCGCTTTAGGTGTCGCTTTTTCAGCGGGACGACATGATTAAGAAGTTCTCGCCGGATACTGCCGATTACGCTCTCAGCGTAAGGATTCTGTCACGGTGAACGAGGCGCAATAACGACTTCCTCAATATTCAGGCTTTAGATTCGTCGTCGGAATGTCTCACCGTAGACACTATCTCGGTCTTGAACACGTTCAACGAACTTCATTAGTGTTGCTATTGCAATGGTCGCTCCTGCCAAGTTGAAGTGATAACCCAGAAACTCAAAATCCTATTCGATCTTCCCGATTAAGGTCTTGTCGGGATGTTTCTCCAGTTTCAAGGTGTTAAAAGTTTCATTTAATGTCTTCACCGCACGGCGCAGTTTCCAGCGCGAAAGGTTTGGTACAATAAAAAATCATTCTGCGATTTGAAAAACTGAAACCAATTTGGGCACGATGTTTAATAACGATAGCGAACGTCCGGATAGAGCTATTGAGCTGTCGCTCCACGCCAGTCATCAGTACCCTGTCGAACGGCAACTTTTGGCCGCAAGCCGAGATTAGCTGCATCGCAGCAAATCGCTTCCCGTGTTCGAAAAAAATCTCCCCTTAAGTCCCAAAATGGACTGTTGTGAAGACCGTGTCCTCTGCTCTGTTGCTCTTGAACTACTTGTATGCAAGTAGCGTCACAGCCCCTTCGGAAAACAAATGCGGGTCAGAGAACAATTTCTTTTAATATTAGCGTGTGTGTTCTCTGATCCGGTTTTTTTTGGCCGCGGTAGGATGCGTTGGAATACAGACATAGCAAACTCTTAGATCTGTAGGTTCTGCGCTGAACAGGATATTCCCGCTGACTTATCAGCCTCACTCAGAGCATAAGGCAATAAAGCATGGCATCCGCAGACTGTCATTTCTGTAATCCAACCGACGAGACGGCCGTTCTGCGCAACGAGCTGTGTTACGCGCGATGGGACAGTTATCCGGTCAACGAGGGGCACATGTTGATCGTGCCGTGGCGGCACGTGGCGGATTATTTTGAGGTCTCCAAAGAAGAGCGATCGGCGCTCTGGGAGATGGTGAATGAGGTAAAGCGGTTTCTAGCGGAACACTGTCAGCCGGATGGTTATAACGTCGGCATCAACATCGGCCAGGCGGCTGGCCAGTCGGTGTTCCATGTCCACGTGCATGTCATCCCGCGCTACGAAGGCGACATGGCCGATCCGCGCGGCGGGGTACGCGGGGTGATACCGGAGAAGCAGAAGTACTAGGCACAAGAAAAATGGCGGCAGATCCGAGTATTCCGAAAGGGTCGTGTCTTCTCCCAAAGGATATTTAGTGGAAAATTGGAGCCGACCCCATTTTTCGACGATTCGTTACAAGTGCAGCGAAGAATCCTTTCTTTTGTCATTCTGAGTGAAACGAAGAATCTCGCCGTGGTTAATCATGGCGTCGATTTCAAGACGGTGAGATCCTTCTGCCATTCGGGCCTCAGGATGACACTAATAGGGTTACGATAACACCTGTGGGAGCGGCTTCTACTGCGAACGACGCGCAGCACAAGCACTGTGTGTATTATGGGGACGGATTTATTTTCAAGTGAAAAAAAGGAGTCGGTGACAACTGAGAATCAATAGCGTTATCGTTTGTCACCGACCCCTTTTTGTTTGAGTGTTGTTTGTATTTGTAGGAGTATCGTTTAACACCGGCTGGCTTCGTTAAAGCGCTGACGCCGCAAATTCGGGTGATAGTCTAGTTAATTCGATGTGCACTCGGTTCGCGCTTTCCTATACGCCGCCCGTTACCGATAACAAGACCAACACAGGGGATGCGCATGTCAAGCGTAAAACTCACCACAGCGTTTGGCTTACTCGGCGGCGTCTTCGGCATTTTGCTGGGCTGCACTGAGCCCGAACCGGACATCCCGCGCCTGAGCTGGTATGTGTTTGCCGAGCCGTCTGGGGCGTTTGCGCAGGCGGCACAACGTTGCGGGGAAGCGTCGCAAGGCCGCTACCGGATCGAGTTGGTGCCGTTGCCTGCCGACGCCGACCAGCAGCGTGAGCAGCTAGTGCGCCGCCTGGCGGCGCGCGATGCGGATATCGATATCATCGGGATGGATGTGATCTGGACCGCGGAGTTCGCCGCGGCCGGTTGGGTGTTGCCATGGCCTAAGGAGAGAGCCGACCAGGTGCGCGCGGGCCGCCTGGCGAGTGCGGTCGACAGCGCCACTTACCGGCAGCGGTTGTGGGCGGCGCCGTTTACCACCAACACCCAGCTGCTGTGGTATCGCCGCGATCGCGTGGACGCACCGCCCCCGACCTGGGATGAGATGATCGCGCGGGCGGAGGCGCTCGGCGGGAGCGGCGCCATCCAGGCCCAGGGCGAGCGCTATGAGGGTCTGACGGTGTTTTTCGTCTCGCTGCTCGCCTCGGCCGGCGGCTCGGTGCTGGGACCGGGCGGGCAGACGGTCTCCCTCGAAGCGGCCCCCACGCGCCGCGCCCTTCAGGTCATGCAGCGTCTTGCCGCGTCGCCGGCCGCCGATCCGTCCCTGGCTAACGCGCGCGAAGATCAAGCGCGTCTCGCGTTTGAAACCGGTGATCCCAGCTTCATGATCAACTACACCTATGTCTGGCCCAGCGCCAACGCCAACGCGCCCGATGTGGCCGAGCACATGGCCTGGGCACGGTGGCCGGCGGTGATCGAGGGACAGCCGAGCCGGGTCACCATCGGCGGCATCAATCTGGGCATTGGTGCGCACAGCCGCCATCCCGAGCTGGCGTTTGCCGCCGCGACGTGTCTGGTCGCCGCCGCCAATCAACGCCTGGCGGCCACCTTGGGCGGCCTGCCGCCGACGACGACGGCGCTCTACGACGATCCGCAGGTGCGCGAGACGTTTCCTTTTTCCGCGCAGCTGCGGGCAACCTTGCGCGATGCGGTGCAGCGACCCCAAACTCCGCTGTATGCCGACGTATCCCTGGCCATCAGCCATACCCTGCATCCGATGCGCGACATCGATCCCGAGGCGGACGTGACCCGATTGCGCGCGGCGGTAAAGCGGGCGTTGCACTCGGAGGGCTTGTTGTGAGCCGCCGTGGCAGCGCCGAGCGGCGGCTCGGTTTACTTCTGTGTGCGCCGGCGGTCATCGCCATGTTGCTGGTGACTGCCTACCCGATGCTCTACGCCCTGTGGTTGTCCCTGTTCCGTTACGACCTCCGCTTTCCCGACGAGCGCCTGTTCATCGGGATCGACAACTATCTCAGCGTGCTCAGCTCCGCGGTCTGGTGGCAGGCGATGTTCAACACCCTGGTCATCACCGTGGGCTCGGTATCCCTGGAGCTGGTGCTGGGCTTCCTGTTCGCCCTGGTGATGCACCGCACCCTCATCGGCCGGCGCTGGGTGCGCACGTCGTTGCTGGTGCCTTACGGCATCATCACTGTGGTGGCGGCGATGAGCTGGCGTTTCGCCTTCGATCCGACCACCGGTTTTGTTAATGGCCTGCTGGGTCTGGAGGGGGCCTGGTTGACCGAGCGCTGGTCGGCCTTTTTTGTCATCATCCAGACCGAGATCTGGAAGACCACGCCGTTTATGGCCTTGTTGCTGTTGGCCGGTCTCACCCTGGTGCCGGAGGATCTGTTGCACGCGGCGCGTGTGGATGGGGCCAACGCCCGGCAGCGCTTTTTGCGCGTGACCCTGCCGCTGATGCGGCCGGTGATCGGGGTCGCCCTGCTGTTTCGTACCCTGGATGCGTTTCGCATCTTCGACACCGTGTTTATCCAGACCCGCGGCGCCCAAGGCACCGACACGGTCTCCTTGATCGGTTACAACGCCCTCATCACCCGTCTGAACCTCGGCCTGGGTTCAGCGGTGTCGGTGCTGATCTTTGTGTGTGTGCTGGCCATCGCCCTGCTCTACATTAAGGGCTTCGGCATCGACCTGACTCGCCGGCGGGAGCAATGATGGCAGGCGGCGCTGACCATGGCAGGACGGAACGATGGGTCTGGGGCGCAGGCAGCGTGGTAGTGATCGTTTACGCCTTGATCCCGGTGGCCTGGATCCTGTCTTTGTC
Organism: uncultured Gammaproteobacteria bacterium; assembly: GCA_947259175.1. Lineage (GTDB taxonomy): Bacteria > Pseudomonadota > Gammaproteobacteria > Arenicellales > JAANXG01 > CALZGZ01. Next base: position 28,511 of record CAMYKW010000071.1, read on the forward strand.
GCTAAAGCGCAGTGCCGATCTGGGCGACAATCGCTTCTTTCCGCAACTCGTCAGCCTGGAGCACTATGCGGCGGTGTTTCAGGATCCTCAGTTCTCGGCCGCTTTGTGGAACTCAATAGGCATTGCCGGCATCTCTACCCTGGCTGCCGTGCTGCTGGGTATGCTCGCGGCCTATGCCATTGTGCGTCTGGAATTTCCCGGACGGCGTCTGATCCTAGCCGCCGCACTGTCCATCGCCATGTTTCCCCCGGTCTCCATTATCGGGCCGCTATTCAATATATGGCGCACCGTGGGTCTATACGACACCTGGGCGGGACTGATCCTCCCGTACATCACCTTCACCCTGCCCCTGGCCATCTGGATACTGTCAGCCTTCTTTCGCGAAATCCCGTGGGACCTGGACAAGGCGGCCCGGGTCGACGGTGCCACACCCCTTAAAGCCTTCGTCTTCGTCATCGCGCCGCTGGCGGCCCCGGCGGTGTTCACCGCCGCCATCCTGGTGTTTATGTTCGCCTGGAATGATTTCTTGTTCGCCATCTCGTTGACCTCCACCAACGACGCCCGTACGGTGCCGGCGGCGATCGCCTTTTTCACCGGCAGTTCCCGTTTCCAGCAACCCACCGGTGCCATCGCCGCCGCCTCGGTGGTGGTGACCTTGCCCATTATCATCATGGTGCTCATATTCCAGCGGCGCATCGTTGCCGGACTTACGGCGGGGGCGGTGAAGGGATGAGCGAGATCGAACTCAGGAATGTGAGCAAGCGCTTTACCGGCGCCACCGCGGTGAAGCGGGCGAATTTCACCATTCGCGACGGCGAATTCTTTATCCTGGTCGGGCCCTCCGGATGCGGCAAGTCCACCCTGTTGAATATGATCGTGGGACTGGAGGACGTCAGCGAGGGGGAGATCCGCATCGACGGGCAGCGGGTCAACGAGCTGGATCCGAAGGACCGCAACATGGCCATGGTTTTCCAGAGCTACGCCCTCTATCCGCATATGAGCGTGCGCGACAACATCGCCTTCCCGCTCAAGCTGGCCAAGCTGTCCAAACCGGAGATCGACCGGCGTGTGGCGCGCGCCGCCCAGATCCTCGAGTTGGACGCGTATCTCGATCGCAAACCGCGTGCGCTGTCCGGCGGCCAGCGGCAGCGGGTGGCGATGGGCCGCGCCATCGTGCGCGAACCCAGCGCCTTCCTGCTGGACGAGCCGTTATCGAATCTTGACGCCAAGCTGCGGGTGCAAATGCGCACCGAGATCGCCCGGCTTCACAACCGGCTTGGGACCACTACCGTGTACGTCACCCACGACCAAACCGAGGCGATGACCTTGGGCGACCGCATCGCGGTGCTGCGTAAAGGGGAGGTGCTGCAGATCGGCACGCCGCGCGCGCTCTACGAGCGGCCCCGCAACCTGTTCGTCGCCGGCTTTATCGGTTCGCCCGCGATGAACTTTCTCCCGGCGCGCCGGGCTGAGGGGCGGCTCGAATTGCCGCCCGGGGCCCTCGAGATTCCGGCGCACAACGCCAAACAGTGGGGGACCGCGCAAGGTCCGCTGATCGCGGGCTTTCGCCCGGAGCATCTGCGCGTCATCGGCGAGCGGGACGTGTCGGGATTGTGCTTTGCGGCCCGGGCCGAAGTTGTGGAGTGGCTGGGCGCCGATCTGTTCGTCTATTTCGATGTGGCGCTCAAAGGGTTCGGTGAGATGGGCCTGCCCGATGATCTGGATATCCAGCGCGGCGACACCGCGCGTCATACGCTGGTGGCGCGCATCGATCCGGCCCATGCGGTGAACGAGGGAGACAGCGTGCGCGTGGGTCTCGACTGGCGGGACGTGCAGGTGTTCGACGCCGCCAGCGGCGAGAATCTAACTTTATCCAATGCGGTCAATGAGCATTGACCACAACGCCGGCGATACTTATGTGCGCGCAGTTCGGGGGACAGTTTACTTAATTCGATGTGTACTTAGGGTTGGGGCTGCGTTGATAGAGGTCGGGCGGATATCCACAAATAAGTAAACTGTCCCCGGAATTGCGGAATTGCCATAACCTGTGGGTATCTGGAAACACCTCGTTGGATTTCGTATCCTCTGTCGTTAATTGATGTGATCTGCTTTTTTGCACCCAGCGTGTTTGGGTGGCATGGTGCGGGTATTGAAAAACACTGTCCCGCGCAATACTTGGGATCGGACACATTCTTTGTCGTCTTTAGAGGAAGATCAGTATCGCTATGTGGTCCTCGGGATTTGTACGTGTCGGCTATCCAATACAGCCTTGTTCTGACCCATGGGAAAAATCATGAACCGCGCAATTACATTTGACGACGTCCTGCTGGTTCCCGCATACAATCACTGGGAGTCGCGGCGAGGGGTGGATGTTTCAGTGGTTGACCGCATCGGGAAGCTCAGTCTGGATCTGCCATTGATGAGTTCAAACATGGATACCATCACTGAAGTCGCTATGGCCGACTTTATGGGAGAAAAGGGGGGCATCGGAGTGATGCACCGCTTCATGCCTGTCGAGGAAAATGTGACGATGTGGAAGGCCTGTAAGCATCGGACTTTCGTGTCTATCGGTTGCTCGGAAAAGGACCTGGAGCGCACCGAGGCGTTACGCGATGCTGGGGCCTCGCTTTTCTGTGTCGATGTGGCTCATGCCCATGCCAAGTACGTGGGGCGCACGCTCAAGAAAGTGCGCGACATGTTGGGGCGGGACACCTGCCTTATGGCAGGCAATGTCGCGACCTACGCCGGTGCCGATTACCTGGCCTCCTGCAGTGCCGACATCATCAAAGTGGGAGTTGGAGCCGGGTCGGTCTGTACAACGAGAATCAAGACCGGTTTCGGTGTCCCCAGCCTTACGGCCATCCGTGAATGCGCCAAACTGGATCGTTCAATCGTTGCCGACGGCGGTATGCGCAGCCCGGGTGACCTGGTGAAGGCGCTGGCCTTTGGCGCCGATTTCCTGATGGTTGGCAGCCTGCTGGCCGGAAGCCGACCGACTCCAGGTGTGGTCCAGTGCCGTAGGGATGACGCGGGAAACGAGGAGAAGTTCAAGGTCTATCGCGGTATGGCCAGCAGCGAAGTTCAGGACGATTTCCACAGCGGTATGGCCGGTTGGAGGACAGCCGAGGGTGTTTCGATCGAGGTCCCCTACAGAGAAGATGAGGAATCGATCATCGCCGACATTATCGGCGGGCTGCGCAGTGGACTCACGTACGGTGGGGCCAGTACTATCAAGGAGCTGCAGCGCAAGCTGGATTATGTGGTGATAACCCCGGCTGGCCGCACCGAGAGTCTGGCTCACCGCGCCCTGTAGTAACCGCTTGCAGATAGACTTCCGCAATGTTTTCAGATGGGTTGCTTTCCGGAGTTGAACTCCTTGGTTGCAGACATCTTGGCTAGCTGCCAGAGTAAAAATGCTGGTCTGGTGAACCTCACCCACTGTCACGGCGTGTTTTTCCCCATCGTGTTTTTGATCCGAGTTATTGTGGATTAATAGTTGTAATTGAATGACCGCTTACAGAATGTTAACAACGCCTATTGGCAAGCCTCTCAGTCAATCTAATCGTTCGGCAAGACGCGACCCGACTCGGTCATTCGTGCCCAAGACTCCCGAATGACCGGTCTATATTACTTCCCGGACCAGCGACGACCATGGGGCGGTGCGCGACTGAGATGCATGTCTGTATGGTCGTTGGGTAATTAGCTTTGTTCTATCGACCGATCCGATCCGCTGGGTAATAGCCTGAGTCGGACGCGGCTTCGGTCGCCCCTTTTTCTGTCGGTCTTCTTTACGATTTAGAAACCGAGAGCTTTCCTGTGTTTTTTTAACCAATTGTATTCCCTTGTGAAAGTAATTTTGGCGCAGAACTTGCTTTCTAAGATGTATTGAGGACGGCAACGGTGGGTGCGACCGATTCCTTTAACCTACTTAAAGAGGTGAAGGAGGATGAACATAATCCATAAACAGCTAGCAACAAGCCTTGTCTTGGCTTTGGAACCCCTAGCGGCCTATGCGATACCCATCACATGAATGATCAGTGACTTAGTATTAGATTACCTTGCAGAATTAGGAGGCGATAAAATGATATCCCCCAACACCAGGCAATTCTTTCGTTCGTTGTTGATTTCCGGAATTTGTTTCGGGGTGTTGACAGGCTGGAATACTCAGTCCCAAGCATCGTTAATCCATGACATCTTTGGCTGCGAGTTCGATTCAAACGCTAATCCATTTAATTGTACAGATCCTCTCGGCACCATCGAGTTTCCAACGGAGTCGGGTTCCACGACGGGGCCGGATAGCATTATCCTGGATTACACCCTGGTTGGAACAACGTTTGACGAAAACGATATTCAAAATGCTACCTGGTCGATTGATTCCAACAGCTGGATACTGACCGAATTAGACATGAGGATTGATACCAATCCGGACTGTTTAAGCGGTACTATCGGCGCGTGTAATTATGCCGCTGTGGACTTTAGGCTGCCATCGACAACTGGTTTTCCTGCGGGGATAGCTAATGCTGATCCGTCCGGCGGTGGTTGCAGTATAGACTCGAGCACAGGACAATTAGTATGTGCTTCATCAATTAGTCTCGGCGCTAATGTTTTTGTTGCGCAGCATGTTCCAGAACCCGCCACCATCGCCGTCCTGGGCGTGGGTCTTGCAGGTCTAGGCTTCGCAAGGCGGCGCAAGAACAGCGCTTAAAATAATAAAATCAATTATGCTGTAACAGGCCCCGCTTCGGCGGGGTTTTGTTGTGCGCCCAGCATGGGCGCGATCTTGGAGGTGAAAGTCCTCCCGCGAGCTGACCACAGCGAGCGAAGTGAATCGCAACTGCGTGAGGGTGACCG
>CAMYKW010000072.1:0-14066 GCA_947259175.1 uncultured Gammaproteobacteria bacterium
GTAATGCGGCCGGACTCATGAAGCTTGAGCAGCGCACTGTCAAAACTCTGCATCCCGAGGTGTTCGGATTTATCCATCACTTCACGCAGTTCTGAAATCTCGCCGCGGCTGACAAGATCCCGCACGCGCGGCGTACCCAACAGGACTTCAACGGCCGCGGCACGTTTGCCGTCGTTTGTCGCAACCAATCGCTGCGATACAAAGGCCCGCAGGTTCAACGACAGGTCCACCAGGAGCTGATGGCGGCGATCCGCGGGGAAGAAGTTGATGATGCGATCCAATGCTTGATTGGCGTTGTTGCTGTGCAAGGTCGATATAGCCAGATGCCCGGTCTCCGCAAATGCAATGGCATGCTCCATGGTCTCACGATCACGAATTTCACCAATCAAAATCACGTCCGGCGCCTGTCTCAGCGCGTTCTTGAGTGCGTCCCCATAACAGTCCGTGTCCATGCCGACTTCGCGTTGATTGACAATCGACTGTTTGTGCCGGTGCACGAACTCAATGGGATCCTCGATGGTAATAATATGCCCGGCGCTGTTTGTATTTCGATAATCTATTAACGAAGCCAATGATGTTGATTTTCCAGACCCGGTCGCGCCGACAAATAGAACCAATCCTCGTTTCGTCATCACGACTTTCTTCAGGATTTCAGGCATCCCCAGAGATGCCATATCCGGAATATCAATCTTGATATTGCGCACCACCATCGCGACGTCATTGCGCTGCTTGAATATGTTGACACGAAATCGCCCTACACCGGACTCCGAGATCGCCAGATTCATTTCCGGTTTACGTTCAAATTCACTGCGTTGTTCTTCATCCATAACTGCATAGGCAATATCCTTGACCTGGCCCACTTTGAATTTCTCCTTCTCGAGCGGCGTCAGCCGGCCATGTATCTTCACACTTGGCATTGCACCGGTTGAAAGATACAGATCGGACGCATCCTTCATCACCATAATCTTCAAGTAATCTTTGAATTGCACGAACACATCCCTCAACATTATTGTTGATCATTATTAGCCGCGAACTGGACTGGACAGCCCGAGACACCCCATGGACATCAAATTTAAGTATAGGCCATACCCCGGCGCATATTCCAACAACCAACCTCGCTGCCGCCTGCGGCACTTTACCCGCGACTCGGGCGGAAGGCGTATCAACATGCAAGCGCTTCTCTCGCGACCGCCGGTCTCGAAACGGACATGGCGCCGCATATTCTTGCGGGTTGGGATTCGGGCTGGTGATCAGGGAAACAGCCTCGGCTTGTGTGGATGTTTCCGGTCACTGAAGTGCCGGTCATTGCACGTTATCTGACATCCGCTCGCCGCTCGCTACGCCGACCCCCGGGATACCGTTCTCGTGGCGAATCCAAGAACTGATGTATCGGTCCTTCAGTCTAATGATCGCACCGCTGTAAGCGTTCAAATGGCACCAATTCCGTCGCACATCTATGGCGCCCGGCATTTCATTGTTGTCCGTCAGACACTCCACTCGCCCCACGGGCAGGCGCACTTGTTTTCGCGTGCCGGCAAAGTTCGCCAAGACGACGATGGCTTCCCCTCCACCGGCATAGCTGTAGCTCAACACGCCATCGTGGGTGACGCCTGCGTTGATCGGCTCCGATGAGAACAAACGAATGTACTTGTTGCGGAGTTTGAGCAGCCGCTTGACCCACTCCGCCATAGCCCCGCCCTTATTCCATTCCATGGGTTCTCGAAAATACCGGTCCCGTTCGTATCGAGTCGCAGGAAGGTTGTTCGACTGCCCCTGTCCACGCTCACTTCCGTAATAGATAATCGGCGGATAAGGCAACGTGGTCTGGACCAGATAAGCCAGTGCCAACAGCGCCTCGTCACCCCCCGTCAGCCAACTCGCCCGCTCTACATCGTGGCTGTCCAGGAACGTCGGCAGCACGTAACCGCTCCGGCGCAGCGGCCGCTGCGCCCGCAGTACCTCGATAATCTTTTCTGCCGAACGCCGGCCGGGATCTGCCAACGCGGCGCGCAGCGCCGCGGATACCGGAAAATTCAATTCTCCATGCAAAAATTCGTACAGATGGCCGACATCCCCCGATTCCCGCCAGTTTTCGCCGAGCAGAAATACATGCGGATGGTCGCGGCGCATGCTGGCGCTCAGTTCCTTCCAAAACGCCGGCGACGGTCTTTTCGCGTGATCGAACCTGATGCCGTCGAAACCCAACGCCAGCCAATAATCAATCAATCGTTTCACGGCTTGACGCAGCGCCGGATAATCCAGATTCAGCTCCGGCAGACGGGGGTCATCAAAAAACCCTTGCAGCGCCCCCTCCCGGTCACTGTAAAACCAATCGCGAAAACGGGAATTCCTGGCGCGCATCGCAACCGCGGCAGGATAAAAAGACTTGTGGCAATGGGTGATGGGCAGGTCCATCATCACACCCATGTCCGCCCGATGGGCGAGCCGGATCAACTCCTTAAGGTCACGTTTGCTGCCAAGATGCGGTTCGACCCGATACGGATGGGAAATCCAGTAACCGTGGTATTTCTGCCCGTGAAAAAACGGCGACAGCAGCAACGCGCCAATGCCCAAATCATGGAGATAATCGAGCGACCGTGTGATTCCCTTGATGGTACCGCCGACCCAGTGCTTAAGATCAAGCTCATAATGTGGTCCTCCGCGGAAACGGAAATGATGCCGGTGAGTGGCGAATCGGTCGATGACGATGTGGTAGAAGTTAGATCCCGCCGCCCACGCTTGCATGGTGTCTCTCCCGGTGATCATGACAACGTTGTTGCAGGCGTTCGCCGTGTTCGCGCAGCCAGTGCAAACTCGAAATATCCTGGGTTACAAATCCCATGCGCGTGTCAGCCCCTTGGGACGCAAGCGCTATTTTGCGGTATACGGCGTCGATGTAGCCCAGGCGCATGAACGGGATCAGCAACTCCAGGTCGATCGGGTCCTGCGGTTGGTGCGACTCGATAAGCGACCGCAGGGTTGTCATCGCCCGCGCGACGCGATCGACGCTGTACCTGTAATCTATGCAGAACGTGGCAATCAGCCACGCCGTATCCTGTATTCTCAAGCCGTAACTCAGGGAGTCGAAGTCGAAAACGATATTGACGGACTGGTCCGGTCCAAACCCGAAGTTCGAAGGCGACAATTCCAGATGAACGAGCTGACGTCTCATTCGCGAAAGGCGCCGCCGATTGTCGTCGAGAAAGCCGCCTACATCCTGCAATTCTTCCGTTAAAAACCGCAGGTTCTCCGCTGCAAACTGAGCCGTATCGCCTTGCGCGGCGTTGGCCGCTAAATATTTCTCGAAATTGAAAAAATTGCAGCGATCATCGATTCGTACCTGCCGCCCGTCATCGCGCAACACCCGCCATCCTCGAACTCCACGAAGCGCCGGCACCTCGGTTTCCGGTATACCGGACAAATGACGCTGAAGTTCAACGAACCGCTTCGCGGCGCCGTTCAACTGTTCCGCCGCTGCGGAATATCGCACACAGGACACCCACTCATAAATCGACACCGGGGTGTTGTGACTCCACACCAGCCCCCATGGATAACATCGCGCCTGTGGCGGGTATTGTGTCGGCGTCACGATGGTGGGTACAAACGGGAATATCGGGAACATGCCATCAAGCACGGTCTTTTCGGCGTGCTTGCGGGCAATCATGCCGTCGTTACACGTCCGGTAGACCTTGACCGCGAATTGCCGCCTTACCGAACCTGCGCGGCACGAAATTCGATAGACACGGTTGCCGCCGTTGTGCACCTGATCTATCCGCTCGACTGACCCCAGTTCGAACGCGCAAGACAAGGCATCCAACAGCGCCGGCTCAATCATGATGGAGCAAGATCCCAATACCGGTTGCGATGATTTTTACGGTCAATTGTATGCGCTGCGCATGAAACTGGAAAACAGGCGGAACATCACGGCGCCCCGCCGGAAAAACCGACGAACTGACACCAACCATAATCGGCAGCGTGTTAAACTTTCGATCCGTCACGCGCCATTTGCACGCGGTTTTACCGTCGTCCTCGACCGTACGGCGCGCGATGCATTGCACGCCGGGTCCATGGTGCGGATGTCACGCAGCGTACAAGACGGTATCAGAGAGATGACTGATCTCCAAGGCCGGGAATCTATGGTTTACGGAACACATTGTCGCGATCGCGACTCGTTGAGTTCAGACATGCGCGCTAACAGGCAAAAGTTGTCGCAAACCTTTCGGAGTGAACATGGCGCGCAAGACCACAGCTAAGGCCTCCCGCTCCGCCGGCCGGCGGCACCCCGCCGCATCGCGATCCCCGTCCTACGACGTTATTGTCGTCGGAGGCGGCCCCGCCGGCTCGGTGATGGGCTGGTCGCTGGCGACCCGCGGCTTGCGCGTAGCGGTTTTGGAGCGTGCACGTTTCCCCCGGGAGAAGGTGTGCGGTGATTTCGTCGAACCCCGGGGATTGAGGCTGTTTGACATGATGGGATGCGGCGGCGTTTCGCAATCAAAACCACCGCTACCCATTACCCACGTCGCAATGTTTCTCCAATCACAGTGCGCCTATCGCGGGACAATTCCATTCTACGGCGAGAAATCCCACCTGCCCCCCCACGGATACATCGTGCCGCGGGAGGAACTCGACACCCAGCTTTTGAATTGCGCGCGGCGGGCCGGGGCCGACGTACACGAGGACTGCGCGGTCACCGAATTGCAGCGAGAAGGCGAATACACGAAGGTCTGGGTGCGTCGTGGCGGGAGCAAGCGGCGCTCGAGCTTCCGTGCGCCGCTGGTGGTGGGCGCGGACGGCACACGCTCGGTCGTTGCGCGCAGTGCCGGATTGTTCCATGACGACTGGCGTCATATCGCCGTGTCCCAGCGCGCCTACGTCGAGGGCGTCAAGATCGAGACAGGTGAGGCGGCTTTTTTCTTCGACAATGATCTGTTTCCGGGATACGGTTGGATGTTCCCGATGTCCGGCGGCAAGGCGAATATCGGCGTCGGCATACTCGGCGAAACCCGGGACCGCTGCGGCCTGTCCGTGACCCGCCTGTTCCAGCAGTTCGTTGAAAAGCTTCGCGAACAACACCCCGGATGCGCGGAAATCCACATCGTGGGCAAGCCCTTGGGTGGGATCGTGAAGACCTACGGAGGCGCCGGCCGCAATTATTTCGACGGCGGAGTGCTCATCGGCGACGCCGGCTGCTTTGTCGATCCGATGACCGGCGAGGGTATTACACCAGCGGCCGAATCGGCGCTTATCGCGTCTTCGGTGCTCGCGGACGCAGTGGCCGAGGGCCGATCGGATGCGGAATTTCTGGCGCGATACGAGCGCGACTTTCGCCAATACTTCGACCCCGCCATGCGCTATCTCGACCTGTGCGCCACGGTCATGCGCAACCGCCACATGCGGGAGTTCTGGTTTCGCGCGGCGCGGCGGGGCTGCGAGGCGGCGGCCAACGATTACGACTTCGCCCGGGTTGTCGGCGCTTCCTTCGGAGGATTAGACATTCGGCCGTCGAACATCCTGGCGCAAATCTGGTTCAAGGTGATCGAGGAGATGGGAGTCGAAGGCGGCCACAATGCGCTCGAATTGCTGCGCGGACGCATTGACTGGTCAAAGTCGTTGTTCGGCGACGTCGGCGCCTGGTACAGCGGCTGGTGGCGGTCGGCGCTCGACGACCCGCTGTGGCACAGCGCGTGGTCGGCCGATGTGCTGAAAAAGTGGTCCGGCCTGCTCGCGACCCTGCGCATGCCGACCGATCCCCGCATCCGCGGCCCGGTGGTGCCAACGACCGGAGACCGGCTGCGAAGTTGATACTATTCCCGGCGCGCATTTGCGCCAAGCATCCAGAGTACAGCGAATTTCCGCTTATTTAGAAAGGATTCTGGTGCCGCGAATGAGGCGGACCAATGGCTCCGGATCGCGCGCGACACGGTGAGCTTCCGCTATGGCCTCGTCGGCGATTTTATCGAGGTACTCTTCCGCGGCGGGCAATGCCGCACCCACCTTGGAAACAAAATCCTTCATCCCCTGGGGCGTCGGCTTGCGAAACTGCACCGCCGCCTCCGGATCGCGTATGGCGATGGCGGCCGGCAAAGTGAGGATGCCGTCACGTAGATCCTGATCTCCGCCGCCGCCCAGGGACACCGCGCCGCGCACGTCACCGACGTCGTCACAGCCGTGATACAACATGCCCAGCAGCCGACCGTAGTGGCGTAATCTTTCGTCACCGGTGCCAAAGCAGGCGCATACCTCAAACATCGTGCCGGTGTCTTCCCCAGCGAGGTATCTCCAATCTTCAACACCCAGGGGTTGACGCCGCAGTCGCCATTGCAGGGACTCGGCCACCGCCAGGCGTTTCAGCAGTTCCGCCAGTAGTTCGACGCCGAACGGATAGCGGCTACAGAGTTTGAACGCCTCCGCCGCTATGTATCCCGACGTCATCAGCGCCGGCAACATGCCGAAACGGCAGTGCAAGGTCAGTACCCCGCGCCGGAAACGGGATCGATCCAGAATGTCGTCAATGATCAGCGCGACGTTGTGCGCCATCTCCACCGCCGCTGCGGCGCGTATGGTCTCCGTCTCGATGCCGTCCGGCTTCACCGCCTGGCTGCATGCGAATACGGTAACCGGACGGAAATACTTGGACCGCCCCAGAAACTGCCAATTCAGCAGCGGCTTGATCTCCGCGTCGCTGGCATCGATCCATTCCTGCAAGAAGCCCTCGAGCCTTTCGAGCTCCGGTTCGTAGCCCTCGGCGCGGTGCAGGCTGCCGGTTTCGGCCACGCTCTCGTTTCCGGAAATAGCCAATGTCAGCAAATCCTGTTCAGTGCCGTGACTGGATACTGGCGGGAGGTATCTAGTTCTTTACGCGCGCACGGCGTTGGGTCACGCGCTTGGCCTTGGCGGCCGGCGTCGTCTTTTTGCTCTTGGTCTTTTTCTTCTTGCGCGTCGCCTTTTTCGCGCCGGTCTTCTTTTTCTTTTCCTGCAGACTATCGAGTTCGTGGATGAAATGGGCCGCCGCATTTCTGGGCAGCTCGGTCATCGTGCGGATGCTTTCACGTCCCTTATCGACGACTTCTAGCAGGACCTGGCTGGTATCTTTGTCCGCGGAACGAATCGTTTTGAGCGTCTCGCTAGTGGCTTTTACATATTCCGAGGTTTGCTCCATCCACTCCTTCCAGAATCTAACCGCAGCCTTCAACGCCGCCAGTTCGACCTCGATGGCGTTTACCAGTACCTCGCGAATCTCCTCTTCTTGCCTCGAGTCTTTCTGGGTCATCACCAACTCCTTCCGGGTTACAGGCGGGAAAACCGGACGATGGGTATGGGCGGCGACGGCGTCAACCGCATGGCCTCCCCGCGCAAGGATTGCATCATCCGCCCGTAGCAACTTACCATACCGCAACCGGCATTGTGAAGCATGTGAGCGCCTGCTGGAAACACGGGTAAATAGGCGAAATCAGCGAGGAGCGCCGGCATCCCGTTCAGCAGTTAACAAACCCCGTACATCGTAATATCATAGACGCAGTTTGGTGTGTAATATCGACACGATATAATCTCCTCCTATAACAATACCAGTTTGAACCCACGGAATAGAATCAAGAATGTATGAGGAAACCGAACTGATCGCCGCGTTACAACTCGGCAACCTGCGCCGCGCACACGAGTTACTAGACCAAAACCCGGATACCACAACCGCCGGCGGCGATTTCTTGAATACCCCCCTGCATATCGCCGCCGAGAAAGGATACCAGGACATTGTTGTCAGCCTGCTGAAACGAGGGGCTGAAGTGAATGCGCGAAACCGTTTCAAGGAAACCCCGTTGCACCTGGCGGTTATGATGGGACACAGCGGGATTGTGAGTCTGCTGATCTCCCACGGCGCGGACAAACACGTATTGAATGAGCGGGGTGAGAATCCGTTCAATCAACACATCGCCATACCAAGTTCCGCCACGGAGCAGGCCAGTCACACTTAGCCGGGATTCGCGCCACCCTGGCTGGCGCTGCTTTTTTGTAATCGGGCCGGGTGGGTCGCGGACGTCAGACCGCGAGATGCTTTTGAATCAGGTCGTCTGACAAGACCCCCATGTCCCCTGACGACTTGACCCTGCCCTTCTCTATGAGGCAGAAATGTGACGCAACGCGACGCGCGAACGCAAGTTTCTGCTCAACGATTAAAACGGTGAGATTTTCCTCACGATTCAGACGGATGATGATGTCCCCGATCTCGTTCACGATGTTGGGTTGAATGCCCTCTGTCGGCTCGTCGAGAATCAATACTTTGGGATCGAGGGCCAGCGCGCGGCCAATGGCGAGTTGCTGCTGCTGTCCGCCCGACAGATCGCCCCCGCGACGGTAGAGCATTTCCTTGAGCACCGGGAAAAGCTCGAAAACCCGCTCCGGTATGTCGCGCACTTTGTCTTTGCGAGCATGCAGGCCAATTTGCAGATTTTCCTGGACCGTCAATCCGGGAAAGATATCCCGTCCCTGGGGGACATACCCGAGGCCCAAACGCGCCCGGTTTTCCGCCCGGTGTCTGCTTATATCGATTCCGTTAACGCGGACACTGCCCGACCGGATGCCGAGTAAACCCATGACGGATTTCACCAACGTTGTTTTGCCAACGCCGTTTCGCCCCATCACGCAGGTACAGGTCCCTTCCGGGACCTCCAGATCAATGTCCCACAGCGTATGACTGTCGCCGTAGAACTGGTTCAGTGCTTTGATCTCCAGCATCGATTGATTCGCCTAAGTAGACTTCAATAACTTCTGGATTATTCTGGATGTCATCCATGGGACCCTCGGCCAGTACACGGCCTTCGTGAAGCACGGTTACCCGCCGCGCAATCGACCGCACAAACGCCATGTCATGTTCAACAACCACGACAGAATGTTTTCCCGCCAGGGACTCCAACAGCGCCGCGGTGTGCTCGATCTCCTGCTGCGTCATGCCGGCAACGGGTTCGTCAACCAGCAGCACCAATGGCTCCTGCATCAGCAACATGCCGATTTCCAACCACTGTTTCTGCCCGTGAGACAGCAGTCCAGCTTGCCGTGCGCTGTGATCGATCAAGCCTATGTCTGTCATAACTTCATCGATCCGGTCGCGCTGCTCACCCGTGGGCCGTGCAAACAGCGTGTACCAGACGTCCTTGTTGGTATGCATGGCAAGCTCCAGGTTCTCAAACACGCTGTGGTGCTCAAAAACGGTGGGCTTCTGAAATTTCCGGCCTATACCTAATCGCGCAATCTCCGGTTCGTCCAGACGCAGCAGGTTGATCTGTTGACCGAAATACGCTTCTCCGTGATCCGGCCGCGTCTTCCCGGTTATGACATCCATCAGGGTCGTCTTGCCCGCCCCGTTGGGACCGATGATGCAGCGCAATTCACCTTGATCCACATACAACGACAAGCCGTCGAGGGCCTTGAAACCGTCGAAACTCACGGTCACGCTATCGAGATAGAGGATCGGGCCGTGGGTGGTGTCAAGGATATGATCGCGGGCTTTAGCCGGGATCATGAAGTCGAACACGCCATCCCGTCGAAATAATTCACGCGTGCCGTCAATCAGTTTCACGCCGATACCTCTTTGCGCCTGCGAATAAAACGGACCAAACCTCCGGGCAGCAAGATGGTGACCGCAATGAACAGTCCGCCGAGGGCAAACAACCAGATCTCGGGCATGACTGCGGTTAAATACGTTTTCGCATAGTTAACCAGCATCGCGCCGGCGGCAGCGCCATACAAGGTGCCTCGACCTCCGACGGCCACCCACACCACCAGCTCTATGGAATTGAGCGGGGCGAATTCACCGGGATTAATAATCCCCACCTGCGGGACGTACAATGCCCCTGCAATCCCCGCCAATGCGGCCGAAAACACGAACACCCACAGCTTGTAACGATCCACCCGGTAGCCGGTGAAGCGTACCCGGTCCTCGCTATCGCGGATCGCAACGATCACCCTTCCCAGCTTCGAGTTGACCACATAACGACAAGCCAGATACGCCACCAGCATCGCGAAAACGGAAGCGAGAAACAAAGCGACGCGGGTGGCATCCGCCTGCAGGTTGAAGCCCAGGATATCTTTGAAGTCCGTCAATCCGTTGTTGCCGCCAAAACCCATTTCATTGCGGAAAAACGCCAGCATCAAGGCAAACGTCATCGCCTGGGAAATGATTGAGAAATACACACCGGTGACCCGGGAGCGGAATGCCAGCCAGCCGAACGCGAATGCCAATGCGCCGGGCACAAACACCACCATCAGCGCCGCAAACCAGAACTGATCGAATCCGTGCCAGTACCAGGGCAGTTCGCTCCAGTTGAGAAACACCATGAAATCAGGAAGTTCCGGGTTACCGTATACACCACGGTCACCGATTTGCCGCATCAGGTACATCCCCATCGCGTATCCACCCAGCGCAAAAAACGCCCCGTGGCCGAGACTGAGAATGCCGCAATACCCCCAGATCAAGTCCAATGCCACCGCCAGCAGCGCGTAGCTCAAATACTTGCCGAGCAGGGTTACCGTATACGTCGAAATATGCCAGAGCGATGTCTCCGGCACCGCCAGGTTGAGCAAGGGGACCACCACGCCGCCGGCCAGTAACAGCAACAAAAACACCTTGCCGCCAAGGTCATTCGCCAACAACCGGGATATGAACATGGCGGACGCTAACTCTCGGCGGCGCGCCCTTTCTGCGGGAACAGGCCCCGCGGGCGTTTTTGTATGAACACGATGATGAACACGAGTATCGATATCTTGGCCAGCACTGCGCCCGAGTACGGTTCGAGGAATTTATTCACCATGCCGAGCGACAAGCTGCCCACCAGCGTGCCCCACAGGTTGCCGACGCCGCCGAACACCACCACCATGAATGAATCGATGATGTATGACTGACCAAGATTGGGCCCCACGTTCGTCAGCTGACTCAACGCCACACCGGCCAATCCGGCGATTCCGGAGCCCAAACCAAAGGTCAACGCGTCCACCCACTGGGTACGGATACCCATCGCCTTGGCCATGCCTCGATTCTGGGTCACCGCGCGAATTTGCAGGCCGAGCGGCGTTTTTTTCAACACCATCACCAGAGCGGCGAAAACCAGCAAGCTGAAAACGACGATATAAAGGCGGTTGTAAGTCAAAGACAGTGCGCTGTTGATTTCCAGGGAACCGCTCATCCACGACGGCGTCGACACCGAGCGGTTCAGGGGTGAAAAAACGGTGCGCACCAGCTGCTGCAGAACGAGGCTTATTCCAAACGTCGCGAGCAAGGTCTCCAATGGCCGCCCGTAAAGAAAACGTATCACGCCCCGCTCGATCGCTATACCGAACATCCCCGACACCAGAAACGCAGCGGGCAAGGCAACGAACAGGGACAGATCGATGTGGTTTGGCATCACTAACTGTACGACGTATGTGGTGTACGCCCCCAGCATGATCAACTCTCCATGAGCCATATTGATCACGCCCATGACCCCAAACGTAATCGCCAACCCAATGGCCGCAAGCAATAAAACGGAACCGAGGCTGATGCCGAAGAACACCGTCTCGATGACCGCAAACGCCTTGAGTTTCGCGTCGATTTTTGCCAATGCACGAACCGCCGCGTCACGTACTTCTGGATCGGGATCCTGGGCGGCGAGCGCCTGCAGCGCGCCTCGCACCGGATTGGCCGGGTTACCGTCAAGCACCGCGATTGCTTCGAGGCGAATCTTCCGGTCGTCGCTTTTCAGGTGGTGCAGTGCAAGTCCTAACCGCAGCGCTTGCAATACATCTTCATCATTCTCCCTTGCTCTGGCCTGCTCGAGCAGAGCCGCGGCGTCGGTGGTGAGGTTCTCCAGTATCTGATCTACCGCCGCCAGACGAACTTTAGGATCGTGCGCGGACAAGTTAAGCCGCGCGATGGCAAAGCGCAGCGCCTTCCTCAGCTTATTATTGATCGAGATCTTCTTCAGTGTACGCTTTGGCACAGAGCCCAATTCTGCGCCGTAAATCACTTCGCTTAATTGATACTTGCCATCCTGCTGGCGCGCATATACAACGCGTTTTTCTTTTTTCTGGTAATACAGCTCTCCCTTCAGCAAGGCCTCGAGCACCCGCACCGCTCGTTCATCGCCGGAGCGCTCCACCCTCTCTATCGCTTCCCCTTTCGTTTTAAAACTGCGGCTCTTCAGCAATTCGATTGCGGCGGTGAATTCGTCCGACTCACTTGGCATGGCCGGCGCCGCAGGGGCGAGAATGAGCGAAATAAGAATAAAGCCCGCCAAGGCGCCTAAAAGCCAGCGATACAGCAAAACCCGGCGCCCTTGACGGCCGTTCACAGAGCAAAAAATCGGAGACCGCGAAGGAGTGGAATACATGAGTTGACGTGAACCGGCTCAAGCCCGGCGCGCAGAACGCGCCGGGCGTCGCCGTATTAACTTAGTAGTTTTGTCCGGAACACTTCTTGGTCACGGTGTTGTAGTTGCCGCACGCGAGCGGTGGCTCCCAGTTGGCAACGATATCCTTGCTTCCCGGCAGGAAGTCCGACCACGCGTCGCCAGGCACCTCTTCCTCGGTCTGCCACACGACTTCGAACTGACCATCGTCTTGAATTTCGCCAATCAACACCGGTTTTGTCAGGTGATGATTGGATAGCATTTTTGCGGTGCCCCCGGTCAAATTGGGCACCTCGAGTCCGATCATCGCCTTGGCGACTGCATCGGTATCCGTGGTCCCGGCTTTCTCGACGGCTTTAACCCACATCTTGAAACCGATGTAGTGCGCTTCCATAGGATCATTGCTCACGCGCTGCTCGTCCTTGACAAAGGTATGCCATTTCTTAATGAACTCTTCGTTGGCGGCGTCTTCCACACTCATGAAATAGTTCCACGCCGCCAGATGGCCTACCAGAGGTTTGGTGTCAATGCCGGACAATTCCTCTTCCCCCACCGAGAACGCCACCACCGGGATGTCCTCCGCGGAGATTCCCTGGTTGCCGAGTTCCTTGTAAAACGGCACGTTGGCATCGCCGTTGATAGTTGAAACCACGGCGGTTTTCTTGCCGGCGGTGCCGAATTTCTTAATGTCTGAAACAATACTCTGCCAGTCGGAGTGGCCGAACGGCGTATAGTTGATCATGATATCTTCTGCTTTGACTCCCTTGGCTTTCAGGTACGCTTCGAGAATCTTGTTGGTCGTGCGCGGATAAACATAATCGGTACCGGCTAAAACCCAGCGTGTCACCTCCAGGTCATTCATCAAGTAGTCGACCGCTGGAATCGCCTGTTGATTGGGAGCGGCTCCGGTATAAAAAACGTTCTTCGATGATTCCTCGCCTTCGTATTGCACCGGATAGAACAGCAAGCCATTGAGTTCCTCGAATACCGGCAACACCGACTTTCGCGACACCGACGTCCAGCAGCCGAACACCGCGGCGACTTTCTCCTTCTCAATCAGCTCGCGCGCTTTCTCCGCGAACAACGGCCAATTGGAAGCCGGATCGACGACTACCGGTTCGAGCTTTTTGCCCAGAAGACCGCCTTTCTTGTTTTGCTCATCGACCAGCATGAGCACAGTGTCTTTCAACGTTGTTTCGCTGATCGCCATTGTGCCGGACAGTGAATGCAAGACTCCGACCTTAATGGTCTCCGCCGCCTGTGAGGCGATACTGAACAACGTCAGGGCAAGCACGCCGAGCCCGGAGGCCAGCCGTATGATGACTGCGGAACGCCCGCTTCTTGCCTTCGCGTACATATGAATTCTCCTGTAGTAGGTTGGTCTGTTGATCACTGACTGCGCACCACGGATTGAGGCGTACACACAGCCGCTCCCGGGGTTTTTGCAAATTCGGTGCCAACCCACCGCTCCTGATCCAAGCTGCTGAATTTATTGAGTTAAGTGATATTCCCGGCGAACCCGGAATACGCCGTTGCACAAACACAGAACATTGCACGGGACAGGCGACCCATGACGGTGCAACAAGAAGAGATCTAGCCCGCATTTCTCACCAGGATCCCGGATGCTGGCGAAGAGACCGGGCGACTGGACGCCGCGCTGGAACGAAACCCATAGCCGTAGCTATGGGTTGA
>CAMYKW010000072.1:14082-24368 GCA_947259175.1 uncultured Gammaproteobacteria bacterium
TCAGGAAATTAAGCTGTCTCTTCATAGAATTGACGTCACGAGTCATCCCGGGGGGTGCCAGGAATAGTAGCTGGGCGCCTGGTGAGAAATGCGGGCTAGTCGGACCGGTTCAACATGCCCTGGTGCTGGATGAACTCAATGACCGCGTCTACCCCCTGCCCGGCCTTCAAGTTCGTGAATACGAACGGTTTGTCGCCGCGCATTTTTCGCGCATCCCGCTCCATAACCTGCAAAGACGCGCCGACATATTCGGCAAGGTCGATCTTATTGATGACCAGCAGGTCGGAGCGGGTAATACCCGGCCCCCCCTTGCGGGGTATTTTGTCGCCAGCCGAAACATCGATAACGTATATCGTCAGATCGGACAGCTCGGGACTGAAAGTCGCACTGAGATTATCGCCGCCACTTTCGACGAAAATGATATCGAGATCCCCCAGCCGATCGTTGAGCCGCGCGATGGCGGCGAGATTTATGGAGGCGTCCTCACGAATCGCCGTATGCGGGCATCCGCCGGTCTCAACACCGATGATGCGGTCGGCGCTTAGCGCCTGGCTGCGGATGAGGAATTCGGCGTCTTCCCGGGTGTAGATGTCGTTGGTTACTACCGCGACCGCATACCGTTCGCGCAGGTGTTTGCATAAAGCGTCGACGAGGGCCGTTTTCCCGGAGCCCACCGGGCCACCTATACCGACACGTAAAGCTTCCATCGAATCTCCTTGCGGTCAGGAACGGAACAAACGCGTGTACTGGGATTCGTGCAAGGCGCTTGCCATGAATAAACCCGGCACGGTGGCATCGATCTCATCGTCGTCCAGCGACAAACCACGCTCCACCACCTCCGGGATTGAACTCGCCAGCGAAGCCAGCATGCGTTGGCCTTGGGATTGACCAAGCGGTACCAGCTTCACTGCAGCGGCAACCTGGTTTTCCAACCACGTCCACACGTAACCACGAACCGCCGGCAACAACGGAATATTCCAGCGCGTCGCTGCCAAAGTAAACATCGCCGCGTAACTGGTGTTGCCGGCTTGGGCGCCGCCACCCCACCATGATGCCGCCTGCGGCACTTCAAGACTACTCAGCAATCGCGCCAGCGCTTCTCCCAAATGCCGCTCCTCCGCACGAAGCTCCGCCGTGTCCCGGCACGCGATTAAGAAGGCGTTCCATCGATAGAGCCGCGGCGCGTCAGTGACCTGCCATGCCTGATACATTCTCCCTATTACCGGCACATCCAGACTGGCGACACTGTGTGTAAGCACGCCCGCGATCCACTGGGATGCAGTGTCGGCGTTTCCGACCCAACCCCTCTCCACTGCGCTCTCGAGACCTTGAGAATAGGCGAACGCTCCAATCGGCAATCCGGCGCTGATCATCTGAAACAATCGCACCTGTGCGAGGCCGGAGTCGGCTTCCCAGTCCACGCCGGCCATGCCGGAAATCCAATCAGGCCGACTGGGCATGACCGTGATCGTGAAGATGGCCGTACGCCCCGGGCTCGGGGTCAAAGGCCGCGTGCGCGCACGTGACGGCCAAGCCAACACGGTTCAACATCTCGTCAAGGACATGATCATGCAGGTAGCAAACCTGTCCCGAATTAATCTGCACCGGGACATGGCGGTTGCCTAGATGAAAACACGCCCGCGCCAGCTTTAAAGGATCATCGGTGCGAACGACGGAGACTTTTTCCATTGCCGCCTCGACGCCCACGATAAATCCGTCTTCCGCAATCAACCGGTCACCGGGACGCAGCACCAATCCGCGGGCCAGAAACAAACCCGCCTGCTCGCCGTTGTCCAACGTAACCCGCTGACGGCTCTTTTGACGCAGATGAAACGGCAAGGTCAAACCGGCATCCGGCGCGTGCGCCGTATCGACGAAATGCTTGAATTCCCGCATTTGTCGTCCCGGCGTTAAAACAAGAAATAGCGCTGTGCCAACGGTAGCGATTCCGCGGCGGCACATACCAGCAACTCGCCGTCCGCTCGCACCTCGTAGGTTTGCGCATCAACTTCCATCTTCGGCTGGTAGTTATTCAGAATCATATCCGCCTTGGTCACGGTTCTCGTATTGGCGACCGGGACCACAGTCTTTGCCAGGTTCAGCTTGCCGGCGACGCCGTGTTCCATCGCCGCCTGGGACACAAATGTGAGCGCCGTGCTCGCCACCGCGCCCCCGAACCCGGCAAACATGTACCGGTAGTGCACCGGCTGCGGCGTAGGGATAGACGCGTTGGGATCACCCATTGGCGCCGCGGCGATAAATCCGCCCTTTATGATCATTGCCGGCTTGGCGCCAAAAAACGCCGGACGCCACAGCACCAGGTCGGCGAGCTTACCCACCTCGATCGATCCCACGTCACCGGCGATGCCATGGGTAATCGCGGGATTGATCGTATACTTGGCGACATATCGCCGGGCGCGGAAATTGTCGTGGCGAGGCGGGTCGCCCGGCAACGCACCGCGCTGCAGCTTCATCTTGTGCGCCGTCTGCCAGGTGCGACATATCACCTCCCCGACCCTGCCCATGGCCTGGGAATCCGAAGCGATCATGCTGAACGCACCCAGGTCGTGCAGGATATCCTCCGCGGCAATGGTCTCGCGGCGAATGCGTGAATCGGCGAACGCCACGTCCTCGGGAATATTGGGATCAAGATGGTGGCACACCATGAGCATGTCCAGATGCTCATCCACCGTGTTCACGGTGTACGGCCGGGTTGGGTTCGTGCTCGATGGTAAAACGTTCGATTCTCCGCATACCTTGATGATGTCCGGCGCGTGACCGCCGCCCGCGCCCTCGGTGTGATAGGTATGGATCGTTCTTCCTTTGAATGCCGCGACGGTGTCTTCGACAAAGCCGGACTCATTGAGGGTGTCGGTGTGGATTGCGACCTGAACATCGAAGCGATCCGCCACCGACAAGCAGTTATCAATGGCCGCCGGCGTGGTACCCCAGTCTTCATGCAGCTTGAGCCCCATGGCACCCGCGGTAATCTGCTCCTCGAGGGCCTGGGGTCGACTGGCGTTGCCTTTGCCGAGAAAACCAAGATTCATCGTGAATGCATCCGCCGACTCCAGCATCCGTCGGATATTCCATGGGCCCGGCGTACAGGTTGTCGCGTTGGTCCCGGTGGCCGGGCCGGTCCCGCCTCCGAGCATGGTGGTTACGCCGGACATCAAGGCCTCTTCGATCTGCTGGGGGCATATGAAATGAATATGCGCATCAATCGCGCCGGCGGTCAGGATCATGCCTTCACCGGCCACCGCCTCGGTACCCGGACCGATGACGATGTCCACGCCGGGCTGAATGTCCGGGTTGCCCGCCTTCCCGATAGCGGCGATACGGCCGTTACGGATACCGACATCCGCTTTTACGATCCCCCAATGATCGAGGATCAGGGCGTTGGTAATCACTAAATCCACGGTGTGATCCGAGCCAAGTTGACTTTGCCCCATCCCGTCGCGAATCACCTTGCCACCGCCAAACTTAACCTCGTCACCGTAACAGGTGAGGTCCCGCTCCACCTCAATCCACAATTCCGTATCGCCCAGTCGAATACGATCACCGGTGGTTGGACCGTACATTTCCGCGTACGCCTGCCGTGTTATGCGCACCATGTCAGTTTTCACCCTTGTCGAGAGGACCCATCACCTGTCCGCGGAAACCTTGCACGATTCGCTCCCCGGCATACGCAACCAACCTCACCCTGCGCGTCTGACCCGGTTCGAACCGCACCGCGGTTCCGGCCGGGATGTCCAGGCGGTAACCACGCGCCTTGGCGCGATCAAATCTCAGGCCGGGGTTGGTTTCAAAAAAATGATAATGAGAACCCACTTGTATCGGACGATCACCGGTATTGGCAACCTCGATTTCGATCATATCGCGACCGGAATTGAGCTCGATCTCACCGTGCGCCGTAACGATCTCACCGGGTTTCACAGCTGGCTCCTATATTATGGGTTGGTGGACGGTCACCAGCTTCGTACCGTCTGGAAATGTCGCTTCCACCTGCACTTCGTGGATCATCTCGGCCACCCCATCCATGACGTCAGAACGGGTCAACAGGGTACGGCCGTATTCCATCAACTCCGCGACGGATTTACCATCGCGGGCGCCTTCCAGGATTGCCGCCGAAAGATACGCAATGGCCTCCGGATAATTGAGCTGCAATCCCCGCGCCTTACGCCTTTCGGCAAGCAGTCCGGCACTGAAGATCAATAGCTTGTCTTTTTCCCGTGGTGTTAATTCCATCGTTCGTCCTTCTGTCTAATGAAATTTATGTCGCCCATACGCGCGGCGCTTCGATCGACTTTCCGATTAACGCATTCCTTGCCAACGCCCAAATCCGCATAAATACATCACGCGCCCGAGAAATATCGTTACCCAGGAAGCGACAGATAATCAAGCCATCGACGCCGGTCACGGTGAATTGACCGCCGGCGTTGTCGTCCGATGCATCTCGAATCGCGCTCACCAGCGCCGCGCACTCCTCGCCTGCGGTGGCGATGAACAAGCCCGTCGCAGGGAACCCGGCGAAACCCCAGCGCGCATTCCTGAGTGCATCGTCGGTACCGACGACCTTCGACCGGTCGATCCACAACGGTTGCCCATCGCGGTAAACCTCCAACCGCGCCGTCAATTTCCCCTCCGTGAAACACTCGTCAGCCGCGGGTCTTCCCAGACAATACAACTCCCACCCTAGAAACATGCTGCCTTCGTGCAAATTCACCCGGGTGACGGTCTCCGCTTCGGCGCGATCGAAAACGATCGTCTCCTGTGGCAACCACTCCAGACAGGTCCGGGCGCCAATATACAGTGACACCTTCTGTTTGGCACTGCCTAATTGCGTCCGGTAGCATTTCGCCGCCGCCGGACTGGTGATCAGCGCACGCGCGTCGTCCCGCGTCGTAATCTCAATATCCAGACAATCGCCTTGCACCATACCGCCCGGAGGATGCAGGACATACACGTGACATGTCCCGTCGGGCTCCGGGTAAAACGGACGCTGCACCATAAGCGGGCCGCGGTGACGGTTGCGGACCAACCGTGTTTGACCGGCAACGCGCCGCAAATCCAGCGCGAGTTCCGCCCGCCAACCATCTCTATGTAACTGGTTTGTTTGGCCGTGGGTAGCGCTGTGCATGAAGATTTATAAATGCGACTTTAATCAGTGGCTGTCGTTAGCGGAATGCGCCAAGGCGCCCGCACCTTCCCCGGCGCCGGGATCCCGGGTTCGAGCTCCGCTCTGGACGACCAGTATGCCTTACCCGGCTTGGCTAAGAGTAGTCCCGCGGTAGACGATCACCCACTGCGCCTGCAAGGGATCGGCGCCTTCGAACCAGCACAAAAATGGGGAGTTGCCAACGTTCAAACGCTCGAGTTTGGTGCACGCGATCGCCCCATCGGCGTCATCCGGCAGCAAAACTTCGGCATTTGCAGCGCCACACACATTGGCACGGACGTTGCTTACCGTTTGATCTGAAACTACAGCGAATGCGATGCCATATGAATGTCAACTCAGTGCGACGACTAAGCAGGCGGCCCGGCGGCCTCGTGACTACAACCCTTAGACGGACCTATGTTTTCTTCGCCGGGGCGCCTGCGCCCCGTGCTTTTCCCTCGCTCCTCCTCTAACAATAACAATGCTCAGCCCAAACTTGAGGCCGCGTTTAGCGGCCTTTTTTTCGTCGCCGCCGGTATCCCGTGCTTGTTGCCGAATGAGGAGGCGGCGCGCGGCCCGACTCCGGCACAGTTCAAGCTGTAGGCATCCACGTTGGACACCTATGCGCGCATCGATGGCGCCGCTCAGGAGCAAACTCAAATGACAGCACCCGTGGACCACACCCTCACACACTCGCCGGTCCAGGAGTATCTGGATTCACTTTACGAGCGTTTTCTGCCCCTTCGCGAGGGAAACGTCGCCGACTACATACCGGAGCTGGCCCTCGCGGATCCGGACGCCTTCGGTATCGCCCTGGTCACGGTGGACGGACATGTCTATCAGGCCGGCGATACCCGCCAGCCGTTCACTATTCAATCGATCTCCAAGGCCCTGGTGTACGGCTTGGCGCTCGAGGACAACGGCGTGGAAGCGATCGCCGCAAAAATCGGCGTGGAGCCTTCGGGAGATGCTTTCAATTCCATCAGCCTGGAAGACGGCTCCGGGCGGCCTCTGAATCCGATGATAAACGCCGGCGCCATTGCCACCACCGGCCTGGTGCACGGCACCGACGGACTGGACAAAGTGAAACGCATTCTGGATTGTTTCGGTCGTTACGTGGGTCACGAGCTGGACGTCAACGAATCAGTCTACGCCTCGGAACGGGATACCGGGCACCGAAACCGGGCGATCGCCCATATGTTGCGCAACTTCGATATTCTTTCCGGGGATCCGCAAAGCGCCCTGGATGTCTACTTCAAACAATGCGCCATCAACGTGAGTTGCCGCGACCTGGCGGTGGCGGCGGCCACCCTCGCCAACCGTGGAGTCAACCCAATAACCGGGGTGGTTGCATTGAAGCGCGACTTCGTCGGCAAGGTGCTCAGCGTGATGAGCACTTGCGGGATGTATGACTACGCCGGAAGCTGGATTTACGAGGTTGGGCTTCCCGCAAAGAGCGGCGTCGGTGGAGGCATTATGGCGGTGCTCCCGGGTCAACTCGGTCTGGGCGTGTTTTCACCTCCGCTGGATGCGCGCGGCAACAGCGTCCGCGGGATCCGCGTGTGCAAGGAGATCTCGCGGGACTTCGACCTGCACATCTTCAACACGATGCGCAGTGCGCCCGCCGTCATCCGCGCGCAGTACGATGGAGCGCAAGTGCGCTCGAAGCGGATCCGCTCCCGGGACGAGAACGAAATACTCAACACCAAAGGCACGTGCATACGCATATACGAGCTGCGCGGGGAGTTGAGCTTCGGCACCACCGAGATCGTAGCTCACGATATCACGCAAACGATGTCCGATATCGCCTACCTGATTCTCGACTTGCGTCGAGTATTTTCAATCGATGCCGCCGCCGGCATACTGCTTGTGCGATTGTGCGAAAAATTCGCCGCCGGCGGGAAGCGTGTTCTGCTCACTCACACGGACAATAAATTCGAGCTGCAACGCTCACTGCGGCGCAGTCTGCCGCGCGAGGTGGCGGAACTGGCGACGCGCTTTGCCGATCGGGATCTGGGTCTGGAATGGTGTGAGGACCAAATTCTGGCTCCGCACAGCACCACGCCCGCGACGGCGGCCAAGTTATCGCAAAACGACATTGTCATCGGGTTTCCGCCCGCCGATCTCGCTCGATTGGAGTCTCTCGTCGGGAAGCGGCATTATAAAGCAGGGGAAAAGATCGTTTCCGCCGGTGATCCGGCCAACGACGTATTCTTTATCATCCGCGGTGTGGTGAGCATATCGCTTCCGGTGCACCGAAAAGATAGTACGCGGCTCGCGACCATGTCGGCCGGTATGGCCTTTGGCGAGTCGGCCCTGATCGGTGATCCACGTCGCACCGCGGATGTGAGCGCCAAGACGGACGTCGAGTGCTACGCGCTGCCGGTAGATGCGCTGAACCACACTGCCGACCCGGACCTCACCCGCGTGCGAATCCGTCTTATCGAAAACCTCGCGCGCGGCTTGACCGACAAATTACGCAGCGCCAATCAAGAGATACGATCCCTGAGCCAATAAGCTTTCGCTCACCCCGGTATTGGGCGCAGCAAATCGAACGGCGCCGCTGAAACAGCGTTTAACAATTCGGATGAACCCCGCTCGCCGTCCCAATGCGACTCGGTGGACCACCTGGCGCGCGTGGCCCGCCGAACACCCGGTCCGCATGCCGCCGAATATCACATAAAGTTACATTCACGAGGATGGTAGCGAGGGTTTTATGTGGCATCCTATGGTCTACACTTAGTCCTGAATACGCGGGCGGTGAGCAGACTCGGACTCCTGGGGGATCCGCGGCGAATCAGGGAGCCCTGTGCAACGGCACAGGATTTCCTGTTTGTATAGTAAATGAGCACTTCGAAAATTTAACGGTAACATGCGTAAGCTGTTGATACTGGTGGACGGTCCCGTTGACACCCGGTTGATTCAATCGATCGTCGCCGCCCGCTGGGATGTTCACATCTCCAATTCTTTGCTTAAGGCACGAGATTCGCTACAGCGATTCAGATTCCATGTCGGCTTGACGATTCTGGATACTTGCATCGGGGGTCGCATTCCGGCTTGGATCGAGCACATCATTGCCACCCATGGAAAAATAAAGTGGGTACAAGTGCTTCCCCGCGAATGCCTCAAGTCGCCGCGCGTTGCGCGCCTGATTATCGATCGCTGCTACGACTACCACAGTCAGCCCATCGACTGTCAACGGCTGACCGCAATCTTGGGCCATGCCGGCGGAATGGCCGCGCTGGCGGAATGGGTTGGCGGCACGTCACGGACGCGCACCGAAGACACGTCCCAATCCAGCAATCTCTGCTAAACGGCATATCGCCGGCGCGCAGTCCGCTCTTTTCTCAATGGGCGAAATTGATTCTTAAATAACGTCATTTCGCCGAGCAAGCACCACCAACCGGCCAGACGGGTCACCGATAACACGGGTGGGACAGGCCGCCGGTCGGAGCTTGAGCGATGCAGCGGCCTCGGTTGATCTAAATCAACGCACGGTATAAAAGGACTGCCTGAAAATGGGTCCGATCATTGACCTACTCCATCATCAGCAACGATCATGGACGATCTGCAACAGCGGATCGCGACGAATATAAGGTGAAAACGATTATCTTCGGCGCCCTGCTCAGCGTCTCGCTGGCGGCCCACTGCGAAAATCTACAGCCGCTGAAGGACCTGGCCGCAAGCGGCGATGCCCGGGCGCAATTCGCATTGGCGTTTATGTACGATAAGGGCGAGGGGACGTCGCGGGATTACGCCGCGGCGGCAAAATGGTACCTTGCCGCCGCCGAGCAGGGCATCGTATATGCGCAATACCAGCTCGGTCAGATGTACGAGCTTGGTCGGGGCGTTGCCGAAGACCGCAAACAAGCCGTCTCATGGTATCGCGCCGCGGCGGAGCAGGGATTTACCAAGGCACAATACAAACTCGGTGACAGTTACGCCTTAGGCCTCGGGGTTCCACAAGACCATAAACTATCCGCCATGTGGTTCCGCAGAGCGGCCGAGCGCGGCTACGCCGACGCCCAGTACCGGCTGGGGATGAGCTATGCCCACGGTGAACACGGCGTGCCGCAGGATTACATACGGGCACACATGTGGCTGAGCCTCGCAGCAAACCAGCGGCTTGCCGCTGGGAGACAGGCGCGCGATCTGATAGAGCAAGACATGACCCCGGTACAACTTGCCGAATCCAGGCGTCTGCAGACTGAGAAGATAACAACAAGAATCGAAAAATGACTTTTGCCGTCAAAATGGCGCGCTGCGCCAACCGCCCGCAGAGGGGTAAGCGTCTGTTTGCGCTAGCCGGCCCTGGTCGATTTCTTCTGAGGAACGACATGACTGCAAGATCAATATTTCTAGCGCTGTTGATGCAACTGAGTTTCGGTCTTACAGCGGTCAGCCATGCTGGACTCGAAGATGTCGGCGATCAAGCAGGCGTCATGAATCTAACTCCCGATATCAACAAGGGACGGGAGGTGTATGAACTGTGCTCGGTCTGCCACGCTGCGGAAGGATGGGGGGAACGGGATGGCAGTTTGCCGGTTATCGCCGGTCAACATCGCAATGTACTCGTCAAACAACTGGCGGACATCAATGCCGGTAATCGCGACAATCCGACTATGTACCCGTTTGCCATACCAGGCGCGCTGGGCGGCGCGCAGGCGATCGCGGATGTCACCGCATACATATCCAAATTGCCGATGAATCCAGCGCCGGGAACTGGCAGCGGCGAAGACCTGGAGCACGGGGAAAAGATATATCAGCGGTACTGCGTCGAGTGCCACGGCACGCAAGGCGAAGGCGACGAATCAAAGTATTACCCGCGCATACACGGTCAACACTATCGGTATTTAGTGCGCCAATCCAAATGGATTCGCGAGGGCAAGCGGCGCAACGCCAATCGCGTCAAGATGCAGCAGCTAAGTGAATTTTCAGACCGCGACATCGAGGCGGTGATGGATTACGTGTCGCGATTGCGCCCCCCTAGTGAACTGGTCGCCGAACCCGGGTGGCGAAACCCGGACTTTGACTGAGAGTAAACGCATTACTACATTTTTCGGCGCAACACTCGCGCCCTGCTTGCGGGCGCAGACGCACCGTTCTTATCGAAGTAGAATCCCTGTTG
>CAMYKW010000073.1 GCA_947259175.1 uncultured Gammaproteobacteria bacterium
TGACCAATAATAAGACGACGCGCTCACTCATCATGACGCTAATGACCCTAACCACCGTCGGCTTAGTATTGTGGTTTGCATGGTCCATGCTGCCGAAAGTTTATAGCGAGGACCTGAGTCGCATCGGTAAAGGCCGGCCAGTGGTGGTTTTACTTCATAACAAAGACGAAGTTGGAAGCATGACGATGCTAGGACTACTCGATACGCTTCGCGACAAATATTCAGGCCACTATGATTTTTTGCTGGCCGACGTGAATACACGGGCCGGCGCAAGCTTTTCACGGCAATATAATACGAGGGCTGGGCAGGTGCTAATTTTCGGTGCTCAAGGTCAAAAGTTAGCCCTCATCAGCGACTCCAGAGACTCGAAGGCATTACGTCACGCACTCGAATCACACTCCCGCTAGATAATGGCAAGAAACGCATTTCGGGTCCCGCGTACCGAGGCGGATCGGCCGTTCTTGAACGAGGGTTTGCTGAAACGCGACGATCTTCTTGAATAACACCGGAAGAACCCAGGTCGCTTCTGCCGCCAGGTTATATTCCTCTTTGGGGCCCGTAATTAGGTTATAGACTCGTGGGACGTTGAGCGTCAACGGTTCGCTGTTCATGTTTTCGGGCTCCACGAGATGCATCTTCCAGTTACCCCATTTATAGCCGTACATATCATCGTCGTTGTAGACGATGAATCCCTCGCGGTTCGATTTCTCTTGCTTCCCTAGCCCGCATATTGCATCAGTATCTGGGAAGCTGGCGCAGGACAGGGGCGGCTGAACGCCGGACTGGAACGAAAGTCATAGCCGTAGCTATGGCTTGAGAAGGGCAAGATTCGATTTATGCCATTGATTTTACGGTCAGTTCCCTTAAGGCCGGTGGCCGACTGGTGCAATATGCGGGCTAGGAGGAAGTCGAGCTGGTTTACGCCGTCAATGATGCGGTCATCCGGTAGCTCGTAACCGGCCACACTCGCCAGGGTCGGCAATAGGTCAACAACGTGGACTATCTCGTTGCTGACGCTGGCTGCGGGAACCTTGCCAGGCCAGCGGATCAGAAACGGCGCACGAAGTGAGCCTTCCCAGGCCGTGAAGTAGTTACCACGCCAGGGGCCGGCCGTCCCGTGCCAGGGATAGAAATATTCTGGACCATTGTCACTCATCTACAAGTATGGCATCGCGCATTCAATCCGTTCCCATCTGAACCATGCCACCGGCCAGGCTGTGGGAGAACCTTGCAGGCTCGCATATACTTCAACCTCGCACCATGACTTATCCCTACCTCACCATTGACCTCGACAAGATCGAGCACAATGCGCGCGCCATTGTCGGGCTGTGCGCGCAGCACGGCATCGAGGTGGCCGGGGTGACCAAGGTGACTTGCGGCAATCCCGACGTCGCCGCGGCGATGCTGCGCGGCGGCGTCACTGCCATCGCCGACTCGCGGCTGGAAAATATCCAGCGGCTGCGGGACGCCGGCATCGACACGCGCTACATGCTGCTGCGCCTGCCGCCGTTGTCCGGGGTGGCGCAGGTGGTGGCGTCGGTGGCGGTGAGCCTGAACTCGGAGCTGCCGGTGCTGCGTGGGCTGTCGCAGGCGGCGACGCGGCGCCAGCGGATTCACGAAGTGATCGTGATGGTGGACCTCGGTGATCTGCGCGAGGGTCTGTGGCCGGACGAGGTCGTGCCGTTCATGGGCGATGCGCTGGCACTGGACGGCATCCGCGTGCTGGGGCTGGGCGCCAACCTCGCCTGCTTCGGCGGCGTGGTGCCCGACGAAAACAACATGCGTCGCCTGGTGGAGCTCACCCACGAGATTGAGCGCACGTTCAAAATACAACTCGCCTGTGTGTCGGCACTCAATTCCAGCGGGCTCGCGCTTATCGCCGCCGGGGCGCTGCCCGCGCGCGTCAATCACGCGCGCATCGGCGAGGCCATCGTCCTCGGGCGCGAAACCGTGCACCGTAAACCCTGGCCGGGGACGGATCAGGATGCGTGCACCCTGTACGCCGAGGTGCTGGAGATGAAGGCCAAACCATCACAACCGGTGGGCACCCGCGGCGAGGACGCCTTCGGCCATGTACCGGAATTCGCCGCACGCGGCTTGCGCCAGCGGGCGCTGCTCAACGTGGGGCGAGAAGACATCGATGTCCATGGCATCACGCCGCGCGATCCGCGCATCGAAGTGCTGGGCGCTTCGAGCGGCTACCTGGTGGTGGACGTCGGCGACGTTGCCGCCGGTGTGCGCGTCGGCGACGAACTCGCCTTTGACCTGAACTACAGCGCGCTGCTGCGCGCGATGACATCCGTCTACGTAAAGAAACGGCTGTTTCGCGCCGGCGTGTGTCTGGGCGGGTGATCATGCCGCACACGTCGCCGCTCACCCGAGCCACTATCCACCTCGACCGGCTGAGTCACAATCTGCGGCTGTTGCAGGAACTCGCCGGCGGCCGGCCACTGTGGCCGGCGGTTAAAGCCAATGCCTACGGCCACGGCATGGTGCCCGTGGCGCGCCACCTCGTCGCCCAAGGCTGCGCAACGCTGTGCGTGGCGCACGTGAGCGAGGCCGAGGCGCTAGCCGACGCGGGGGTGACGGCCCGGGTACTGCTGTTTTCCGCCACGCTGCCCGAACACAGCGAGGCCGTCGTTCGCCTGGGCTGCGAACCGGCGGTGTGCACCCTGGAATTCGCCGCGGCGCTGTCCCGCGACGCGCAACGCCTCGACCGCCCGGTGACCATACACCTCATGGTCGATACCGGCATGGGGCGCGTCGGCATACGTGCCGAAGACGCGCCGGCGTTTCTCGAGCGCTGCGCGGCCCTTCCCGGGTTGCATGTGCGCGGGCTGATGACCCACTTCCCGCGCGCCGACGAGGCCGACAAGACCCAGTCCCTGCAGCAGATCGAACAGTTTCGCCGCTGCGTGGAAGCGACCCGGAATTTCGGCATCGAGGTGCGTCACATGGCCAACAGCGCCGCGATATTCGACCTGCCGGATGCCCACTTGGATGCCGTGCGCCCGGGTATTGCGCTCTACGGACTGGCGCCCTCCGCTGAGATCGCCAATCCGCGCGTGCGTAAACTTGAGCCGGTGCTGGAATGGAAGACCCGCATCAGCTTTCTCAAGGAGGTCCCCGCCGGCACCGGACTCAGCTACGGCCACACCTATTACACCAACCGGCCGTCTCTGATCGCGACCATTCCCGCCGGCTACGGCGACGGACTGAGCCGGCGCTTGTCGAACAATCTCGACCTGCTGGTGGGCGGCGAGCGCTGCCCCCAGGTAGGCCGCGTGACCATGGATCAGAGTCTGGTCGATGTCACCGCGCTGCGCGGGCGTGTGGCGCTGGGAGACGAGGTGGTGATCATCGGCCGCCAGGGCGATGCCGTGATCGGCGCCGATGAACTCGGCGACAGGCTCGGCACCATCAGCTACGAAATCGTCACCGGCATCAGCCAACGCGTCCCGCGCGTGGCGCTTGGCGGCAATACATAGAATCAGTGTTTGCGTCGCGGATGCGCACGTTCTAAAAACGCCCGCACCAGGTCACTGAGTCTCGGCGTACCGAGTTCGGCGAATTCGTAATGCACGCGCGCCACCGGCTTGTTGATATCGATCAGCGCCCCGAGGTCACAGGGCGTAGCGGTGACAACCACATCGACATCCGCCGAGTTGATGGTTTGCCGCAGCGCCTCGAGCTGGGCGCGGTGATAGCCGACGGCGGGCAACACCGAACCGATGTGCGGGTAAAGCGCATACACGGTCTGAATCTCATCCGCCGCGACGCTGCGCGGGTCGACAATCTCCGCCGGTTGCTCCTGGGTCGCGGCCACGAAGCCGGCGCCGTAGGCCATGCCCCCGTGGGTGATGGTGGGGCCGTCTTCCACCACCAAAACCCGTTTGCCGCGCACCCGTTCCGGCACGTCGAGCCGCACCGGTGAGGCGCCGCGGACCACGGTCGCGTGCGGATTGATGGCGGCGGCGTTCTCGGTGACCCGCTGTACGTCGGCTTCGGAGGCCGAGTTCGCCTTGGCCACGACGATGATGTCCGCCATGCGCAACACCGCTTCACCCGGATGGTGCGTGGTCTCGTTACCCGGCCGCAGCGGGTCCACCAGCACCAGGTGCAGGTCGGGGCGGAGGAAAGGGAAATCGTTGTTGCCGCCGTCCCACAGGATCACATCGGCTTCGGCCTCCGCCTGGGCGACGATCTTTGCGTAGTCGACACCGGCAA
Organism: uncultured Gammaproteobacteria bacterium; assembly: GCA_947259175.1. Classification (GTDB taxonomy): domain Bacteria; phylum Pseudomonadota; class Gammaproteobacteria; order Arenicellales; family JAANXG01; genus CALZGZ01. The sequence goes on from CAMYKW010000073.1 coordinate 4,228, forward strand.
ACACCACGTTTCCCAGGCGCAGATGGGGCTCGTATTCCTCGCGTTCTTCGATGGTGCAGCGCGCCGCGTCGAGGTCTTCGCGGCGCGCGAAACGCTGTACCGCCTGCTGCGCAAGATCGCCGTAAGGCATCGGGTGGCGGATGACGGCGATTCGCAGTTGCTGCTGTTTGAGCAGCCCGGACAACCAACGGGTGGTCTGGGACTTGCCGCAGCCGGTGCGCACCGCGGAGGTCGCGATCACCGGCACCCTGGCCGGCAGCATAGTGTGCTCCGGTCCCAGCAGCACGAAGTCCGCTCCGGAGGACAGCACCACCGAGGCCATCTGCATCACCCGCGCGTGGGTGACGTCGCTGTAGGCGAACACAACCTGATCGATGCGCCGTTGAACACACAACCCCGGCAGCTCCCGTTCGTCCAGGATCGCAACACCGTCCGGGTACAGTTCTCCGGCGAGGGAAGCGGGATAACGGCGGCCGGCGATGTCGGGAATCTGGGCCGCGGTAAACGCCACAACCTCATAAGCCGGGTCGTCGCGGTAGACCATATTGAAGTTGTGAAAATCGCGACCGGCGGCGCCCATGATAACGACGCGGGTGCGCGCTTTTGGTTGCGCCATGATTAGACTCCTGGGCCGTATCCGTTCACGGGCGCCGTGTCAGCGGCGAGTGGCGCTCAACGCGTCTATGAGCACGTGGATGTCGTGATGTCCCTGGTAGATGGGCGTCACCTCCCTGTCCAAATCGAGCAGCGCAAAGACCGCCGTCTGTGCGCTGCGAACCGAGTACTCCACGGTGAACACGCAGTCGTCCGGCAGTTCGGCGAACTGCCCGATAAAGGCAAAGTTGCTGGCGCCTTCCGGCACCACCTGGGGCCGGTCACCCGGCTTGCGGGGCAGAAACTGGGCGTCGATAAACGGCATCATGCACGGGATGCAGTTCGCGGTGGCGAAAATTTCGTCCTCCCGGTCCGCGATCTTCAGGTGATGACTAAGCTCCTGGAGAATCTCCCTTCCGGTGCATTCCGCCATCGGTTTGTGCACCCGGTCGCCCGGCTCGTCGGGAAACAAGGCGTAACCCCAGAACACGTGCGTGTTCGCCGGTTGGCCGCGGAAATGGGGCTGATGCGCCAGCACCACGGACATCAGCCAGCTGGAGTCGGTGCAGGTGACGACCCCCCCGGTGCCGGCGATATTGCCGGTGAAGGCCTCCATGAAGTCGAAGAACTTCGCGTCCTGGAGGGTCACGGTGAACGATTCCCACTTGGACAAATCGATGTGGTCGCAGAAGGTGGATGGGTTACCGAAATCGGGGGACTTCGCCGCGATCCGCTCCCACAGCGCCCAGCTCCCGGCGCGGTTTTTGGACTCGAGCACAGGCGCCGAGGTCATCGAGCCGGTGGAAGAACCGTCGACCATCGATCCATTGGTGATGAACACCTTGTCACCGGTGTGCAGTTCGAGGCGGTGTTCCTTGCCGCCGCTGGCGGTGCGAATCGCCGTCGCGGTCTTGCCACCCGCGTTCAAATCGAACTCGATGTCGGTGACACAGGTGTTCAGCCGAAAGTCCACACGCCGCTCCCTGAGCCATGTCTCGATAGGCAAGATCACCGAATCGTACTGGTTGTAGACCGTGCGCAGGATTCCCTCGAGCTGATTGAAACCGGGCAGCAGGTGAATGAACCTGATGAAATAGCGCCGCATCTCCGCCGCACTGCTCCAGGTTTGAAAAGCAAACGTGGTCTGCCACAGGAACCAGAAGTTGGTATGGAAAAAAGCGGGGGTGAAGCAATCCACTATGCGCGCGTCAGCAAGCGACTCCTCGGAGCGGAACATGAGTTTGAGCATGTCGAAGCTGTCTCGATTGCTCAAGCCGTAGGACGACAGGTCGACTTTGTTGCCGTCACGCAGCAGCCGGCAGTGGGAACCGCTCACCAGGCGCCGGTTGAATGCGTCGCACTCATCCTTGATGGTCCGGTCCGGGTCATCCAGCGATGGGATACCGGAGAACAGGTCCCAGGTGCATCCGAAGTGCGCCTCCATCATGCGTCCGCCGCGGATCAGATACCCGTCCTGTGGCGACCCGGAGCCGTCCAGCGCACCCCCGGTGACGCCGGCCTGCTCGATCACGTGGATGTTCTCCCCCGGGATCCCGCCTTCCCGGATCAGGTAAACGGCGCTGGCCAGCGCCGCGATGCCACCGCCCACCAGATACGCGCGAGATTCGTTGTGCCCAGTTGCCGCCATCAAGCCCCTACCTGTGCTCCGCCAGCTCCCGGGGCAGTATACTCAACTTTTGCCGCTCGGCCGCAATCTACTCCGGTGGAACCCGCGACCCGGGAGCAACCCAACACGTATACTGTCTGCGGAATCTCACAGTGCACCATCTAATTCCCAAGAAAAAACTGGGCGCATCGGTGCTCGTCGTCGCCGTATTGGTGGTGTTGATGATCAACAGTACCGCGGTATCGTGGGAACAGGTGTTCCGCGGCTTGCGCCAGATCGGCGTGGCGGGTTTGCTGCTCGCGTTGTGCATGGCCCTTACGCAATACCTGTGCCTGGCGCTGCGTTTTTTTGCCCTGTTGCCCCAGGCCCGCGTGTCCCTGCTCAAGGTTTGCCGGGTCTATGCCCTGGGCCACTTGCTCAATCACGCGGTCCTCGCCCGCGCCGGAGATCTGTATAAGATATTTGCGATCAACAAGGCCTCACCCAACCGCAGCTTCGGCACCGCCCATGTGGTGTCCGCCCTGATTACCGAACGTGTCCTGGCGACGTTAACTTTATTCGCGATGCTGTTCCTGACGGTGGACTGGGCGGCGATCGACTTCACCGATATCCCGTTTGGGGATACCGCCCATCAACTCGTCATCGGCGTCATAGTGGTGCTGCTGGCGGCGCTGGCACTGTACTTAGCGCAGCGAAAATCGACCCAGCTCCGCCATTGGCTGCGTGAGTTGAAGACCAGCTTTTTCGACATCATCCACCTCCCCCGGTTATCGGTAGGGCTTGGGTTGAGTGCGTTGGCGTGGACCTTCGAGGTGTTGTCGATGAAATTCGTCGCCGCCCCGCTGCACATCGACCTCGGGCTCGGCCAGGGGATCCTGGTTCTGCTGGTTCTCAATATCGGCATCGCGGTGCCGTTGACCCTGGCAAATGTCGGGATCTACGAAGCCGCGCTGGTGTTCGGGCTCACCTTGTGGGGCATTGAACCCAATCAAGCCATCGCCATCGCGCTGTGTCACCACGCCCTGCAGATCGCGGCGCTGGGGATCTGGACAGCGGGATTAAACATAATGGGCAGGAGACCGGCCAAACTATAGATCACGGAGTGAGCTGCAGCCATGTGCGAAAGACAATCGCGCAGCCGATCCGGGTTCATCTTTGCCCCCGTGCGGATACGGGTATACTGACGCCTCGAATAGCCGCTTGATACACATCGATGCACAAACTGTCGCAGCGCGCGCGGCCCAGGGTCTACACCTTTCGCGATCACCCTAATTTTGAAACCTTGACGAATCTATCCGCGGTCACGGACAAGCCGTTGATGGTGATCTTCGAAGACGAGATCTGCGGCGGCTGCGATGCGCTGCATGATCATATGCTGGCCCAGCCGAGCACACGCGATCTCCTGGACAGGATAACCGTGGTGCGTCTGGACGCGAGATCGACGCAACTGATCGTAGATGTCGTCGGACGCGACACCACGCCACAACGCTGGGTGCAGGATCTGGAACTGAGCTACCGACCCGGTATCGTGATGTTCGACCAGGGTCAAGAAATTTTCCGCATCGATGCGTTTCGCTGGACGTTCCATTTCCAGCAGGCGCTGCGCTATGTCATAGACCGGCAGTGGCGCCACTACGAAACCTATCAAGACTATGCGCGCGCCGACCGCAACGCCATCTTAGACAGCGGACAGGACGTCCACGTCCGCAATTGATGGGCAGCGGCGCGATTGCCGCTGTAGTGTCTGTAACGTCATCCGCGCCTCACCACGACCGGCGTGCGCCAACTAGCCGGCTTTACCACCGTCGATACCTATGTAGTGCCTGCCCACAGGAACTCCGCGCACCGTCTATTGAATTCGATATTACAGCCCGAGCCGCCAGCAGCTTGCGCACAGTTCGAGTTTTTCACAACATCGCCTGCCCTGCCAACGCCGGTTTAGTAAGGGAAACCACCGACCAGACGAACAGCCTTGAGGTCCTCGCCATAGCGAATACCAATTCCCAGGCGCTCCAACGAAAGGCCGAATAGTCTCCATGGCCGATCCCCTTCCAGGGTTAACGCGGCTTCGAACTCGTTACGTAACGATTCATCGTCGCCGCCGGCGACGGATAAAAAGTTTACGCGATCAAAATAAAATAAGTGAACCAGATGCAGACCCAGGCGCACTTGACGCCCGAAAACCGAGGCATACGGCGGTGTCGAGTAGTTGAGGCCGGTGACGAACCGCGACAAGTTGTCGTTCGCACCTTCCCGCGCCGAATAACCCGCGAACTTGAACGCGTTGCCCAACATGAACTCAGCACCGTTCAACGGGAAACGCAACCGGCTCTTAATCCCCAGCGTGTAAATCGCCGCATAGTTCTCTCCCTGTACTTCTGTCCCGGCGCCCACATGCACGTTGGGGATCAACGTCCAGCGCGACGATACCGGTATCTCGACCTCCACGCCGGGGAGGAAGCTGACGGTTCCGAAATGCTCATTGAAATTCAGTCCGAGCAGATCGTCGACGGCGAAATCGTAGAACCCCACGGTCAGTGGAAGTAGCAGCTTCGCGCTCCAGCGCTCGCGCAGTGGACCGAAACGGTAGGCAAAAGGAATGCGAAACACCGTCACCTTCCGGTCGCCGACGTTGTAGACCCCGGTGCCGAAAGCGGCCGCGTAGTACCAGTCAATCAAATCCGTCGTCTCGTCCACGTCTTGCGCGGCGCCGGCCGTCGGCACGATGAGCATGAACCCAAGCCAGACCAAGAAAGCCGAATATTCTATTTTCGCAATCAACACGCTCAGCATCATGGCACGGAATTCCGGAGAACCGGGTTCTTGATCACGACTCGCCGGCACACCACCGAAACGGTTCGCGAATTCCAGCGTATATTGATTTGGACACATTGTCTCCACAATTCCGCGCACACTCACGAAAACCATATCGCGCCTGAGCAACAACCCCGGGGCGCCGACATCGATACACTGTTGGCAACGATAAAGCCGATCCGTGCACAGGCAGCGCCTGCCATAGCGAAAGACTGAGTAATCGTGTAAGTCTTTCGGCGAATTCGTCGCATGCCCGGTAGCGCGCTGCGCATTGACAAGCCAAGGCAGCTAGTGTTTCAGTAGATAACCCCTTCAAACAGATCCTGGAGGTGAATCATGGGTATCTTTGGTAGCCTATTAGGCAGTCGCGAGGACCATCCCCCCCTTGCCGACGACAGCTACGCCAACGCGCGTCTGCAAGAGGTGGCCGATCAACTCGAGGGACTCGTTGCAGACACGTCAGATCGCCTGGAAATCGTTCCGTGCGAACACGCCGCCTACGTATTCATCGGCAAACCACCGAAAAAGTTCGGCCTTGCCTGGATCCACGACGGCCGTACCAGCAATTTCAAAACCCTGGTTGAGGAACACGGCATTAACCCCATTCGCCTGGAGCGTATCACGGATCATCTGCGCGAGGCCTATCAGCGCAGTGCATCGGCACAGCGATACACGACCAAGATCGCTGAGCGGGAGGTCATCGTTACCCCTTCGCAGACCCTGGAGAAAGAGGTCCACGAGATCGTCGACGAGGTCATTAAAAAATAATCGCCGTTGCGGCGTTTAGATCAAGCTGCCGCGTATCGAGGTGTCTCCGGCGTGGCCGGCGGCAAAACTCGGCGTGTGACCGGAGGAGATCCGGGGACAGAATACCTGTTGTGGTGTGGCGGATGGATTCCGGTCCATCCTGGACGCGGACCCCGTCAACGCAGGTAAACTGTCCCCGGAAGCGGGGGAATTAGACGCAGCCGTGTCGGCGCGAGTCGCAATCAAGCGCAAGTGCCGCAAACGCGCGCGAAAGGCGCTCCCACACTCGTTGCCAATCCCTGCGGAAGCGCCCGGCCGCCAGCAAGGTAATACGACGGGTTCGCGGCTTACATATTGCTCAAATAAGACGTCGCCTCCTCGCCGGGATTGGGCAACCCGGCGACCCGCCACGCATTCAGGCAGTAGCCGAACAACTCGTTCACGCTTTTACGTTTGATCCCCGCGTCCTGGCACACCCGGTGCATCACCGGAGGCGTGCCGTAACGCGCGTAGTGATCGCGCAGGGTGTGAATGACGCGCCAGTGGGCGTCGGACAGCTGCCCCACGCCGAGATCGTCGGCGATCAGTTGCGCCAGCGGCTCGGACCACACCTGCGCGTCAATCAGCAGGCCGTATTCATCGAATTGTTTTAGGTCGAGTGTTTGTGCTGCTGCCAGGGTCATGATCGTCTCCATAAGGTGTCATTGTTGTCTGGAGACAGAATAACAACATTTTTCCTTAATACCATATATAGCGCAATAATAGTTCTTTTTTATTGAAATATGCCACCCAATACGATATATCATTATTGTTTAGTCCGTATTTAGAGCATTTATATTCTATGGATACCGTCGATAAAGAAATTCTGCGCCTGTTGCAGCAGGACGCAAGCCTGACCGTGAAGCAGATCGCGAAGCGTGTGCACTTGTCCACCGCGCCGTGTTGGAGGCGCATTCGCCGCCTCGAGGAAGCCGGCGTCATCCAGGGCCGGGTCGCGATTCTCGATGCCAGGAAAGTCAACGCCGATGTCACCGTATTCGTGAATATCAAGATCGACAGGCACCGCAAGGATTGGATCGACCAATTCGCCCCCGCGGTCAGCGCGCTTCCCGAAGTCCTGGAGGTCTACCGCATGAGCGGTGACGTCGACTATCTGTTGAAAGTCGCGGTCGGCAGCATCGACGCCTACGACCAGTTCTATAAAAAACTGATCAGCCGGGTGGAGTTATCCAACGTTTCCTCCAGTTTCGCCATGGAGCGCATCAAGTGCACCACCGCGTTGCCGATCAATGTCGATGATCGCGGTACGGGCGGCGAACGCCCCGAATTGTAATAAAGCGAGCGGTGATTTTTCTGCAGGACGCCACACCGATGGCCGGTGTGAGCGAAGGGATTCACCGGCCAGCTCGGTACAGCGGTATGCAACGGCGATCACTGACGCAGGTCAATGCAAAAAATACTGGTTAACAGATAATTTTGTTCATCTCGAGCAAGGAGACTTCTCGCCGATATTGCACTGACTGAATATCGAAAAGCGGCTCGCGCTGCAAGAAAACAATTTATTGGCGGCCGTCCGATCGACGGGCGGTTATTTCGCTGTATTGAAGACAGTCAGGAGACGGCCTAATGACACGAAATTATCTTCGCATAACGGCGACATTGCTGGCGCTGGCACCAGCTGCCGGTTCCTGGGCGGCAGCGCCTGACTTCAACGACTCCGCCGCGGTGTTGAAAAACATGCGAGCAATGCTGGACCAGTGCTCCAACGCGCGCGCCAAGAGCTGCATGGTGAGCTGCGGCTATGGCCTCAAGACGTTAAAGAATTTCATAAAGGCCAATCCCGGGGGCGATCCCAGCATCATGAAACAGCGCTGGGAACCCTGCTTCGAGGCGCATCGGGATGCAAACATTAAAGTCGCCGCACCCGCTGAAAAGGACAGCGCCCCGCCGGTGCCGGCGCCAGCCAAGGCGGCGCCGAGCTACGACCGCTCCAAGTTTGTCATCTCAAACCTCCAACTGGGCGGCAGCATGGAGCCGCAAAAAGGCCGCTGCAGGCTGTTAGAGGCGTACGGCCACCACAACGAAACCAAGGCTGAACATTGGGATTCCGTGATCGAAAAAGGCGCCGCTACCGGACCCGGTCCCGATATTGTGAAGGGCTATAAGGGGCTCATAAACGAGGCCCCGGTGTACATCCATTTTGAAGCGGATGCCGCGGGCCGACTGTACATGATTCAGTTCCGGCAAAAAGAAAAGATGAACGTCGAACCCGTAAAGCAGGCGTTGATCGACCGCTACGGGCAACCCAGCAAGCAGCACGGCAGCTATATCTACTGGGGTTGCGAACGCGGACCCCAGGATGGGTTTTGTGTAAAGGCGAGCGCTACCGAGAACATCCTGGAGATCTGGGCATTTGATGCCGAGATCAAAAAAGCGGCGGAATTGGCCTACGAGGCGAATTTACTGAAAGCCAAGGGCATCAAAGCCGGACCGAAGTTCTGAACACCGGGCGGGGGATGGAACTGCGGCATCAGCGAGCCGCCGCGCGCAAACGCGCATCGACTCCGCTACCGGTGCAAGGCCAACACGTCAATGAGATCCGCGAGGTCTTCCGCTTGTTTGTCCGCGAGCTCCATCGCTTCCCCCCGGGTCGGGAAACCGCTACGAAATTCGGACGACAGTATGCTGAGTATTTTCGCGAAGCGCCGGGGGCATTGAAACCCGGGCCCAAACACCATTGTAATTGCGTATACTGTTTGCTGAATTCACCGTTACCAGTGCGGATGGATAAACGGAGACTTAGGCCCAATTCATCTACCATGACGAGGATCCACGTTTGTTGCCGAAGTTAAACGAAATCGAAGCCCGCATCATCGGCTGTCTGATGGAGAAGTCCGTCACCACGCCGAATCAGTATCCACTGACGCCCAACGCCCTGACCGGCGCCTGCAATCAGAAGTCCGCACGCAGCCCGGTGATGTCCCTGGAGCAGGGCCTGGTGCAGCGCACCGCCCGCGACTTGGGCGCCAGACATCTGGTGCAGGTTGAGGAGAATTTCAAAAGCGGCGTGGAGAAATACAAGCAACGCCTGTGCAATACCACCTTCAGCGATTTTCAGTTTGACCCGGCGCAATTTGCCATTGTCTGTTTGCTTTTACTGCGCGGTCCGCAGACACCCGGGGAACTCAGAGCGAACAGCGGCCGCCTGCATGCGTTTGCCGATAACGCCGCGGTTGTCGACGCACTCGCCGGTCTGATCGAGCGGGATGGGGAACCGCTGGTGGTGCAGCTGCCGCGGACACCCGGGCGCAAGGACTCGGAGTACATGCACCTGTTCTACGGCCCCGTCGACGTGGAAGCACACGCCCAGAATTCGCAGGCCGCAAGGTCCGCCGCCACCTCGGAGCGGGTCAGCAAGTCTGAGTTGGAGCAAAGGGTCAGCAGGTTGGAGGCGGAAGTCGCCGCACTCAAGGAACAATTAAAGCCGTCACCCTGACGACCCTCTGGGAACGGGGATCAGGTCTTGAATTGACGGTCCTGGTATTAAGTTCCTGAGGGAGCAACCCAGCAGACTTATATCTGTTCACGGTTGCCAACCGCTCCCGCGGGAGTCCAATCCTGCACCAGCTTCCCGGATACTGGTGCAATATGCGGGCTAGTGTGCTGTCCCGGAAATAAGTGTGCATAGACGTCCGATCTTCGCGAGGATGGAATCGGCGGTTGCAGTCCAGACGAACGGACGAGAGTGCGC
>CAMYKW010000074.1 GCA_947259175.1 uncultured Gammaproteobacteria bacterium
ATTTCGTACCCAAAAGCCGAGTGATTCAACCGACATTGAAGCTCTTTTTGATTCCGTTTTCACAAAGTCCGAAAGTGAACAGGAGGGAGCCTTGATCAGCAACTTAGCAAAGGAAATGATGGCCAGCACCAATAGTCGAGATCTGCATGGCTTTGTGGCTGACGATGATGGGACAATCGTTGGCGCCATTTTCTTTAGCCGTTTAACTTTCCAAATTGATATAGACGTATTCATCTTGGCTCCCGTTGCGGTCCATGCCGATCACCAGGGCCTGGGAGTAGGATGCGCATTAGTTACGTATGGCCTTCGAGAAATGGAAAAGAGAGGCGTAAGCTTCGTGATCACATATGGTGACCCGGCTTTTTACTCCAAGGTTGGGTTCCATCAGATTTCGCAGAATGCAATCGAAGCTCCGCATTCGCTTTCGCAGCCAGAAGGGTGGCTGGGGCAATCACTTACAGGTGAGCGTATAGAAACAATACCTGGTCACTGTAAATGCGTGAAGGCACTGGACAATCCAGTGTACTGGTAATAAATAAGTGGTAGCTTGGGCACATAACAACGCGCTGCAGACGGACAAAGCCAATCTTTCATGCCTTTTGCTGCCGCAAAAGCCACGCCAGCTTGCCTTTGCCGCTGAGATAAATCGTTAGTCAACTCGGGGAGCGCTCTCGACCTACAACACAGCTCCGAGATCAAGGATTGACATACCAAATATAGTATATATACTATTTTTAGTATGTGGGAGATTCTAGAACACAGAAGGACCTGGAAACTGCTTGATCGACTCCCTCTCGATATCTTGAAACGCTATGAGAAGTGGAAGGATATCGTCCGGCTCTCTGGTCCTCTTGGGCTAAGACAGATTAAGGGATTTAACGACGAGTCGCTGCGGGGGGAGTGGCGAGGACATCGCGCCTCAAGGCTCAGCCGTCAGTATCGAGTAATATATCTAATTGAACGGGAAAGGGTACTGGTAGAGGTGGTGAGTGTGACAGCGCACAACTATCGTAAGAAGTGATATGAGTGAGTATCGAAAAGCTACGAAAAGAGTGGAGGTGTCGATTGGCGAATCCGTTCGTATTCTCCGTGAGTTGCAAGAACTCAACCAGAATGAGCTGTCGGAGATGACCGGAATCCCGCAATCTACGATCTCAGCAATTGAGCGGGATCGTATTCGTTTGGGCGTAGAACGGGCCAAAGTGCTTGCTCGTGCTCTGCGATGCCATCCGGCAGTTTTGGTATTTCCCGGCTGGGATGTAGAGCGTGAGTCGGCCGCATAACAAGACGCTGCAGATGGACAAAGTCAACCTATCACGCGCTAGAGCGCGGCTGGTGCGATTTAACTATCCAAATTTTGTTTCAGGAAAACGCTGTTTGATGGACAACGCCTGGGTCAGCGTTGTGACCAGCGCGTTCACGCAATCGGCGTCAAGTTTTCCTGCTTGGGCGAGACTCTTCAGCTTATCAACGGATCTATCCACCGGCCACGCGGGTTTGTAGGGCCGCCGACTCGTGAGTGCGTCGAAAACGTCGGCCACGGTGACGATGCGAGCTTCCAACGGAATTTGCTTGCCTTTCAGGCCCTTGGGATATCCGCTTCCATCCACTGCTTCATGGTGAGCGATGATGATATTACGCAACACGTCAATGAACGGCATATGGGACAGGCCCAGTTCGTTCAGCATGTCGTCCACCATTTCCAGGCCCTTGGTGGTATGTGTTTTCATGATCGCGAACTCTTCATCGGTCAGGGCCTCGGACTTCAATAAGATCTGGTCCGGGACTACGATCTTGCCCACGTCGTGAAGCGGGGCGAACAGGAAAATGTGCTGTGCGTACTCGTCGCTCAGAAAGCGTGATTTGGCAAGTTCGCTGGTAATGAGCCAGGCGTAGCGCGACATCCTTTCCAAGTGAGCGCCGGTTTCCGAATAACGCCGGGTAACCATTTGTTGCGTAGTGCGCGTGACTCCTACCAGGTTACGAACCATACGCAGCTCGAAAACCACTATCATTCCGATCAGGCGAGCAACCGGCTCGAGTTGGGCGCAGACATGGGGATAAAAAGCGTGGATACGCAGCGAGTTGAAAAACACGAAGCCGAAAAATTCGTCGTTGAAGACGATCGGATACGTAAAACTCGATCGGTAGCCTGCGCTGATGAGGCGTTGGGTGTGAGTCTTGAGCGGTGCATAGGCACGCAGGTCGTGTATGACCCGCGATTGACGGGTCCGCCGCAACCGATCAAGCGACCCGATATCCGACAATTTCGCGCGATAGGCGTGCAATGCCGCCTCGCTCTCATTGGTGTCGAGAAAAGTCTTGAGATCATCGGTCTGCGGATCGTAAACCGCAACCGAGATGTGGTCGATGATGTTGAACCGTTCGCGTAGCGTTTGATGCAGCGAATGTAACTTGTGCGACAGAGTGACGCCGTCTTCCATCGCCACCCATTTCGGGTGCGAGAACACCGTCGTCGCTCCATCGTATCCCGTGGCTATTGGCATGTGTCGTTGAACCCCCCAGTGTGATCGAGCTCGATGCGCTCGATGTCGCGCTTGGCGCCGGTGTTGTCCCCCGGCAGCAAGGCGGCAATAAATCCATACTACACCACTAGGTATTATTCCCGCAAAGTCGGCCCCGGTTCTTCCGTGTACAGGCCGTCGTGCACGGCAATGAAATCCATCCCGTGCCGCGTATCGATCCCTCGCTATTTGAAGTATAGACGCCGTGCGGGAGATGGGCGGTACCGATCAAGCCCCCATCGGACATGGGGCGATTGCATCGCCCGCCAGCAGCAAATTACCGGATGGTTTCTTGACCTGGGTCAAATTTCGCGTATCGGTGATGGCTCACCGCGAGCGGTTTGCGGTCACCGTGGTCGACCCGGATGTGAAACTCACCCGGGAGTCGCCGTCCGCATCGTCCGCCGCCTCAATGAGGAAATAGGCAATACCCACGCCGAGCAGTAAACCGAACGCGAGACAGCCGCTGGGGCTGCGTTCACAAAACGAGCGCTGATCGTCGGCGTTGCGCATCGGCGGCCACCCGGGGAGGCCTGAGTGGCTGGAGTAAAGCGGTAGCACCGCAGCCGGTGCTGGTGTGTCATCGACCTTGGTTGAAAACACCCTCAGCCCGACTCGCGTAGTCGGTGCTCCGCCGAATTCATGGGAAAACTGAAGCATCGTGGCCACGGGCTCGGCGGCGGTGGCGCTGGGGATATACACGCATAAGCCGAGGATAATTAGCCTGCACAGCTTCATGCAGGATAGCATGTAGCAATGACCGCAGGTGGTCAAGGATTCGGATCAGCACGCTGGACAGTGCACTGTGATCATAGTGCCAGACGTTTAATCGGCAACGACTGGACCGCGTGTGGTGCGCGACCTGATGTTGCGGATGAATGAACACCTGTATTGCGGCGTGGTGATGGGTGACGGGCTGTTCGGCGGCGTTCGCCTCGCAGTGAGCCGTGTGGCACGCCTGCTGCGACGACCGGGCGCTGAACGCAGTTCGCGGCAACAGCGGTACTGCCGCGCCGTGTGTGGGATCATTGTTGTTTCTTAAGTAACTTTGCCAGTTGGCTGTTACCCTTGAGTTCCGCGATGGCGAGGGGCGTGTATCCATCGCTGTCCAACACACCGGTAGCGACACCGTGCTCCACCAACGCCGCGGCGATATCGGTCATGCCTGCAATGGCGGCGATGTGAAGGGCGTTCTGGCCATGCCGATTACGGTTATTAATATCGATTCGCGGGTGCACGATCAGGCTGTTGACGATATCTAGCTTACCCGTGACAACGGCGCGCATGAGCGGTGTCCACCCCAACACGTCGCGCACGTTGGGATCGGCGCGGTTCGTTAACAATAACTCGACCATTGCAGTACGCCCCTTGAGCACCGCGATCATCAACGCAGTCCATCCTTTGGCGGCGCGGTGGTTGACTTCGGCTCCGCGTTGAATGAGAAGTTCCGCGGCTTGGCGATGACCATATTGCGCCGCATACATCAGCGCGTTGCCGCTCGAGCGATTGACCTGGTTCACGTCGGCGCCCAACTCGATGAGTCGGCGCATCAGCGGCATATCGCCTTCGGCCGCGGCTAGCATTAGCGCCGTCTTACCGTGGCGCGCAGCGACATTTACATCGATGCCCGCGTCGACGAGTTGTTGTATCGCGGCGAGGTCGGCGTTATTAATCGCCCCGCGCCAGTCGTCCGTGGTCTGATCCGCCCCCGCCGTGCCACCGGCCAACAGCAGTACCGCGAGGACCGCAATGCTCCAGGACAGCCGACAGCGCCGGGCACCGACAGCCTCGCCGCTCGTTTCGGCGCGCATTGTCATGGCGAGGGCGGTCTTCACGGCGCATCCTCCAACCATGGACGGATCTTCTCGCCGAAACGCCGATGCAGGGCTTTAATCTCCGGCGTATAGCACCGGTAGAGATAATCGCGGAACCACAACGGCAACGGGATGCACTCGCCTTGATTGACGATTTCTTCGAGTGCGAACCGCCGGTAATCGAGTTGCGCGTCCGCGCCGATGTGACGAAACGCGTTGCTCAACAATGACTCCGGGTCGTTGCTGATGTCGTCGAAAAAGCAAATATGAAGCTGTTCTTCACTGAAATACTTCAACCAGTTGTCAATCACCTCAGTATAATTTATTTGCACCCTGTCCAGCATGCCGGTCAACTCGGACTGAGTCAGGCCATCGAACCGCCTGCCGGTGCCGCGCAGCAGTGCGACCAGCGCCTCCGACCAAGCGCGGTCCACTGGATTGCGCAGTATCAATATTAACCGCGCCGCCGGCATCAACTGGTGAATGACCCGGATCCGATCCTCACTCAGGGTGCAGTAATGCGGGGATTTCTCGCCCTTGATTCGCCGGCCCGCAGCTTGGAACAGGTCCGAGTAGTACGATAGCGGTTTATGGAAATATTTGGTGAAATACTTAACCTCTCCGGAGCGCTCGCCCCGCGCGAGGAAGACTTGGGGGTGTTTTTTCATGCGGCTGGCGAGCCACCAGGTCCCGGACTTGGGGGCGCCGATGATCAGAAAGTCCGGCAGTGTGAGAGCGGTTTGCGGCATGAGTCTATAGTCACGGCTGCGATCGACATCGAGTCTACACCACGCGACGTTCGCGGATATTACAGATCGCCCTGCTCGTAATCGCGGAATGCCTGCAAGACTTCGGCCCTGGTGTTCATCACGAACGGGCCGCCCCGGGCAACGGGCTCATGGAGGCTTTTCCCGGCTATGAGCAGGAACCGGTTTTCGGGTTCGAGGCCGATGATCCGTACGTGATCCCCATCACCAAGCACCGCCAGCGCCCGCGCGGCGACTACCCGGACGCGCCCCACCTGCCCCGCAGATACCCGAACAGCGCCTGTGACGACGTACAGCATAGCGCTATGCGTCGCCGCCACCCGAGGATAAATACGGACCGCCGGTATGCACGTCACATGTCAATGAACTCGGGATCGTCTGGCGCCGGTACCACGCGCCAGTCTTGTTCTATGGGGTCAAACTCCGCGATCTGGTCAAGGGGTTGCCTGAGATACTTTCCCCTGCCTTGCGCCGCGACGCTACCGTCCGGCAACAACAATTCACCGCTACCCTCAAAGAAACGTCGATTCTCCGATTCGATGCGCGCGATCACCCGTAGTTCGCTCGTCAGTGGTATGGGCTTCTTGAAGCGCACCGATAACTCCACCGTGACCCCCCAAATCTCCGATTTGGTCTCGATCATGATGGACCGTCCGATGGTTTCATCGAGAATCGTCGACACGATACCGCCGTGAAGTCTTCCCGGATAGCTCTGGTGCTGCGTTACGGGTGTAAATACGGCGAGAAGATCTTTGTTGTCGAGCTCATAAAATGCGCTCTTGAGACCGAGATCGTTCTTCAGCCCGCACACCAGGCACATCTTTGAATTGGGTTGTTTGCGTAATATCTTGTGACGCACTGTGTAAACCTCGTTGCCCGAGGTTTGTTACTGTAACCCAAAACGCCGATAGGATTACGAATCGACGCCCGCAGCGGCGACTACTCAGACCGGGAGGCATCGGCGAGGATTTTGCGGATGTCGCGATCCCAGCTTGCAAAAATACCTGCGATGTCCTGTCCTTTATAAAACTCCGCAAGTCGCGATGGGCTGGCGGCGAGCAGCGTCACGCGATCATGCTCCTGGTAGATGATGATTTTCAGCGGTAGAAACGGCAACAACTCGGGTTTCGCTACGCTGAGGAAGCGAATCTGGTCCGGCTTTCCAAAAAAAACGATCCGGTAGGGTGGAATGTCATACCCGCGCTTGCGGAGGCCGTAATCGATTCGCTGTACACGGGAAAACCGGTAACCGTTGGCTTCGATTGCGCGCTGCAACTTCATCATCGCCTCGGGGTAAGAGTCCGGAGACTGGACCACCAGCATGGCAGGCTCCTCCGCCGATGCGGCCCAGGAAAACAGGCACAGCGCGCAAAGCGCCAGCCCGCGACGCAACAGACCCATCACAAGGTGCCCTCTTCTAGAATTGCCTGATATGCCTGATGCAGATGTTCACAGGCCGGGGCCAGATCCGGATTTCCGAGGTAGGCGGCGCTGACGAGTTTAGGGTTGGGGGCGATCACATAAACACCGTCGTCCCGCTGCGACACGTTGACCTGACACGGCAGGAATACGCCAACACGTTTGTCGGCGAGCAGCGCGTCATTCAACATGTCGAAGTTGCAGAAGTACAGGATCCGCTGTCGCCGGTCTTGCGATTGTTCCTCGACCAGCCCGAAGTCTACCGTTTGTTCGCGAATCACCCGGAAGTTGTTGCCTTCGGCTGCGGCCTTGAGGTGGGACAGCGTAGTTTCCAGGTCGTATGGCGACTTGGCGACCAGCACCGGCGGGCCATCCGCCGGATCGGTTGCGGGCGCGGCGGCCGACCAGGTTGTCACCAGCGCGCCGAAGGCGGCCAGCAGCACGGGAATAGCGGCGCGTACGCGGCCGGGAAGTTTGTTCAATAACAGCATGTCATTTTCCTTTTGTATGGATTAAAACCAGCAGCGGCGGGCGGTCGCAGTGGCGATACCCCCTCAGACACATAAGAAAATAATAAAATACTAATACTAATGCAAGTGTGTTAAGGATTTTTTACAGTTGGTCGAAACCGGACAACTCAATGCACCGTCATGGCGGGGGGCGCGGTTGACGGTGTTGTCGGCGAGGCGCGCTAGGCTGCGCCGTTGAGATCGGTGTCCAGTTCGGCGATCAGATGCCTTACGACCGCCTTGAATGAACCGGTTTTTTCGTGGACGGCCCGCTGGCGCGCATAGCTCGGGCCCGCGTTGACGTGTTCGCTGAGCTGATCGAGGTATGACCCCTCTCCCCGCGCATCGGCGATCGGCCGGGTCGCCTGAATGATCTTTTGGAGAAGATCGCGCACCGGCAGCAATGTGCCGTGTGCATCGTGAATATACTTTGCGTCCAAACCTTGCTTCGATGTCTGGAAGTGGTTGTGCTTCTCCATCCACCAGTGCAGTCCATGGGGGAGCAACGTCGGGTGATGGGTTTGCGGGGTGGTGCGTAAATAATGCACCACGGTGCGTAGAAAGCCGGCTAGAGTCAGCGCCAGGGTGATGGTGGGCTGTGCATCCATCACTCTGATTTCGAGAGTGCCCAGGTGTGGCCTTGGCCGTATGTCCCAATGGATGTCATGAATGGTTTTGAACGCCCCAGCCCGGGTCACGGTATCGAAGAATTCTGAGAAGTGGTCCCAAGTGTCGAATGACGGCGGGATACCATAGCTGCGTGTCGCCGCCAGAATACGATGCCGGTAGGCCGCAAAGCCGGTGTCATAACCGCGCCAAAACGGTGAACTGGCCGACAATGCGATCAACAAGGGCAACAAGGCCTTGAGCTCGCGCATCAGTTGCGTGGCCTCGTCGCCGGACGTCATACCCAGATGGACATGGGTGGCGAAGGTGATTTGATTGTGCCCAATATAGCCTGACGACTTCTCCAGCTGCCGATAACGGGGCATCGGTGTAATGAGGGCGAGTCGTTCACCGAAAGGGTGGGTGCCCGCGCTGCAAAGCAGCATATCCAGCCGTTGGCAGGTGTCGCGCAGCTTCTTTACCAGTTCCCGCATGTGGCTGCCGAGTTCGTCCATTTGGCTGCAGATCTTTGAGCATACCTCAACCGTGTTCTGGTTGAACTCCGGTTTGATGTAGGGATCGTCGGGATAAAAGTCCATCAACGGCAGTATGCCGTCCACGAGATCGAGCGTCTCGACATCGAGTAGCTGGAACTCCATTTCCATGCCAATCCACGAGGGATTAGAGGGCGTGAAATCCATTGGCTCTCAAGCCCCGTGTTGCCGGGTTGCTTCGCGAATCACTCCATCGAAGAAGGCGGCGCCTACTTTCAAAACTTGTTCATCGATATCAAACGCAGGACTGTGGAGGGGGATGTACTCGTGTTCTTCCGGCCGTGCACCGAAGCGTACGTAACAACCGGGAATATCATGGAGATAATAAGAAAAGTCCTCCGATCCCATGCTGGGGTGGTCCATGGCCATGAGGCCCTTATGTCCGACCACATTGCGCGCCGCCCGATACGCGACACGAGTTTCATGGTGGGTGTTGACCACCGGTGGATAGCCTTCGCTGATGGTGATATCGATATCGGCGTTATGCAGTTCCTCCAGTGCACGCGCCATGCGCCTGAGCCCATCGTGCAGGTGCGTGCGCACTGCGGGGAGCGTGCTGCGGATCGAGCCCTCGAGGACCGCTTCCTCGGCGATGACATTGGGCGCGCTTCCGGCCTGAATAGTGCCTATCGTCACTACCGACGGATGCACGGGGTTGATTTCCCGGGATATCAGGGTTTGCACGGCGGTGATGAGCAGGCCGCTAATCACCACCGCGTCAATGGCTTCGTGGGGGCGAGCACCGTGACCGCCCTTGCCTTTGACGTGTATCCGGAACCGGTCCGACTGCGCCGTGATCACCCCCTCCGCGACCATGATTTCACCGACCCGGTAGTGATGCGTGACGTGGCCCCCGAAAATCGCATTGACCCCGGAGAGCACCCCCGAATCGATGACCACCCGCGATCCGCCGCCGCGTTCCTCCGCGGGTTGAAATACGAGCAAAACGTTACACTCCGGCGGGGTCTGTTTGAGCAACGCGGCGGCGCCGAGCACCATGGCCATGTGCGCATCATGGCCACAGGCATGCATTTTGCCCGCGATGCTGGAAGCGAATGGCAGATCGGTGTTCTCCGCACCCGGCAGCGCGTCCATTTCCGCGCGCAGCGCGAACGTGGGCGCGTGCGCCCGATCGGTCGTCAAGCGTCCAATCACGCCGCTGCCGGTGCCGCCGTACTCGTAGTCGATTCCCAGGCGTTCGAGTTCCGCGATGACCGTCTTGGCCGTGCGCGCTTCTTCGAACGCGAGCTCCGGGTGGCGGTGGAAATTGCGTCTGAGCTCAACCGCCTGCGGGTAAATGGATTCGGCTTGTTCAATCGTCGCCATGGCATATCCCGCGACAAGCATCTCACAGAATGAGCCGCCGCGAATTGACCAGCGTCAAACCGCTGCCAAACGGTACTAGTAGCGCAAACGCCGCCAAAACTCGTCGGCTTGTGCGCGTGCGGAATGCGCCGGTGGCCGGCGACGTGCTGACGCGGCGACGGATCGCTGACGACGCTACGCGGTGATCAGCGCAGGGAAGTCATGATCATATCCAGCATCGCCCGCGTCAGCGGGTGCTCGGCCTGGGCGAGGCGGTCGGTGATGGAAAAGTGATGCTCATTCGGCAACGCAAGAAATTCCGCATCCAGTCCCCCCCGTATCAGGTGCTGTGCATAATCCGATGACTGCTGCACCCACAGCCGGGGTTCATCGGCGCCTGCCACGACCAATGCACGGCAGCGCACCCGCGGATGCGCGAACATCACACTGTTGCGGCGGGCCATCTCTTCGGTGAGCTGGATCTCTTCGTTCACGGACAACAAAGGGACCTGGGCGAGATCGTAAATGCCGCTGATGAGCGCCACCGCCTTGATCAAGTCTCCCGGCAATTCATCCGCTTGCCAGTCGTGGCACAGGGCCATGGCCGCCAGATGCGCGCCCGCGGAGTGTCCCGACAGCGTGATTCGATCGGGATCGCCACCGTAGCGCGGTGCATGACGATGAATCCAGGAGACGCAAGCCACAATCTGCTGCACGATATCATCCAGACTCACCACCGGGCACAAATCATAGTTCACGAGTACCGCGACGGCGTCCGATGCGACGATTGGTTGCGCAATCTCGCTGTAGATGTCTTTGTCGAGGCCGCGCCAGAATCCGCCGTGAATGAAGACATGCACCGGCAGGCCGGTGCCGGGTGCCGCAAATACATCCAGGGTCTGTAGCGGACCGTTCCCATAGCGCACGTCGAGCACACCGGGCAGGTTTCGCCGTACCGTCAGGCTGCGAGCCGCGGCATGATCGAGATAGTCCTGAAACTCCGGCACCGCGGCCCGGGGGTTCATTTGGGTCTCCAGGCTTGTTGCATCAGGCATGGTCGGTCTGCAGAAATACTCGCGATGCGGCGCGGCCGATGCGCATTCCGTAGAAGCCAGTATCGGTACACCTTGCTAGAATTCTCGGCACAAGTTCAGCGTCGGCCCTTGGCCGCATCATGTAGTCGGAGTGGACTGAGTTAACATGGCGCTTCATTTTACACCTGAAGAGTCGGCGGAGCGGCGCGCGGCGGTAATCCGGGAACTCTCAGCGCGCGGACTCGACGGCCTGCTGATGTTCCGTCAGGAGAGTATGTACTATCTTACCGGGTACGACAGCTTTGGATTTTGTTTTTTTCAGGGTTTATACCTGGGCGTGGACGGAGGGCTGTTCCTGTTGACGCGCGCGCCGGATCTACGGCAAGCACGGCACACGTCGATCATCGAGGATATTCGCGTCTGGGTTGATCAGGCGGATAAGAATCCGGTCGAGGACTTACGCGCCGGGCTCGAGGACTACGGTTGCGCCGGCAAACGTCTGGGCGTTGAGATCGATGCCCATGGCCTGACCGGCACGCATTGGAGCGCCCTGCAGGCTGTCGTCACCGGGTTTTGCGATCTGCAGGACGCTTCGGATGTTGTGCGGCAACTGCGCGCGGTCAAGAGCAATGCGGAAATGTCTTACGTGCGCCGTGCGGCGTTATTGGCTGATGAAGCGCTGGATGCCGCCATGCGCACCGCCGCGCCGGGGGTATTCGAGGGCGAGATCCTGGCGGCGATGCAAGGGGCGGTGTTTCGTGGCGGCGGCGACTACCCGAGTAACGAGTTCATCATCGGGTCCGGCGACGACGCGTTGTTGTGCCGGTATTTCACCGGCCGCCGCCGATTGGATGCCGAGGATCAGTTAACGCTGGAGTTTGCCGGTGTCTACCGGCGCTATCATGCGTGCCTGATGCGGACCTTTGTAATCGGGGATGTCCACAGGGAACACGAACTCATGCATCGGGCTTGCGTGGAGGCCATGGAGGCGTGCCGGGCGGCGCTCGTGCCCGGTGAACCCATCGGCGCGGTATTCGACGCGCATGCCAGGGTTATGGACGCCGCCGGATATCGCGATCATCGTCTCAACGCCTGCGGTTACGGCCTGGGCGCCACCTATGCGCCGACGTGGATTGACTGGCCGATGTTTCACACCGGTAGCCGGGTGCAAGCGCAACCCAATATGGTGTTCTTTTTGCACATGATCCTGATGAACAGCGATAGCCGTCGGGCGATGACCCTCGGGCAAACGGTGGCGGTAACCGAATCGGGCAACGAACCCTTGAGTCAATTCCCGTTGGACCTTATCGTAAAGTGAGCGGAATATAACCGCGATTGGAGAACCCGCGCCGCGCTCGCGGTTCACGAGTCACGGCATGGGGATTTCCTGTACCTTGTCCGGAACGTGGAACCCGCTTTGCACCGCGGGGCGATCCGCGATTTCCAGGTACCATCGTCGCAGGTGAGGGTAGGCACTCAGATCCATGGTCTGCCATTCGAAGCGGGATATCCATGGCCAGGTGGCGATGTCGGCGATCGAATAGTCACCAGCCAGGTAGTGGTGCTCCTCAAGGCGTCGGTTCAACACCTCGTAGACGCGTCTGTTTTCGGTCAGGAAGCGCTGCGCGGCATAGTCGCTCTTGCCAGGATTGAATTTTACGAAATGGTGGGTCTGTCCAAGTATCGGCCCGACGCCGCCCATCTGAAACATCAGCCATTCAATGACCCGCCAATAGGACTCGCCGCGCTCGGGTAGTAACCGGCCGGTTTTCTCCGCCAGGTACATCAGGATCGCGCCAGACTCCATCAGGGACATGTGAGTGTCGTGGTCGACGATTGCCGGAATTTTGTGGTTGGGGCTGATGGAGGAAAATTCCGCGCTGAACTGGTCGCCCTTGGTGATATCGATGGCAACCACGCGGTAGGGCAATTCGACCTCTTCCAGCATGATCGAGGCCTTGCGCCCGTTGGGGGTATTCCATGTGTATAAATCGATCATAAAGATGCCTGTGTCCGCTCACATTTGTCGTGCTGAGAATGCGGCTATTGTCGTCCGGCGCGGGGATTGCCGCAATCGCCGGGTCTTATTGCGGAGATGACGGTCTAGCCCGCATTTCTCACCAGGATCCCGGATGCTGGCGCAGGACTCGTGCGGCTGCGCGCCGCGCCTGGAGCGAGACCCATAGCGAGCTATGGGTCGA
>CAMYKW010000075.1 GCA_947259175.1 uncultured Gammaproteobacteria bacterium
GGCGTTGGCGCATAAGACGGGTGAGGCGACCAAGATGATCGCCGAGATGATCCAAAAGATAGACACAAGAAGCCAGGAGACCACGCAGACCGTTCAAGAGTTGGCCCACCGGATCGAACGCATCGCGCAGGGTAACGAGGAGATCGCGAACGCTATAGGGGAACAGAATGTCAACATTGAAAATATCGCCGAATCTATGGGGGAGGTGTCCAGGGCGTCAGATGAAGTGTCGCAGCGCGCCGCGGAGATGGAGACGGCCGCTCAAGGTGTGTCTGAGTCCACCGATGCGGTCGCTGGTAGCGCGCGCAAAATCGCGGACCTATCGTCCCATGCGGTGTCGGTATCCGCCAGCCTCGCTGAGGAGGGTCAGGCAGCTCTGGATAGCGCGGATGCGGTGCACAAAGGCAGCGAAGCCATTGCCCTCGCCTCCAAGCAGGCTCGGACACAGGGCGACCGCACGCTAACACGGGTGCGACTCATGAACGCCTGGATCCGGCACGCCGGGAGGCTGGGTAATGCCGTGCACGAGATCAGCAACGCATTGGCCACCACCTCCAAGGGATTGGAAACCGGGGCCGCTCCCTTCGACGTGCAAAAGGTCAAGGTCGGCTACTTGGAGTGGCTCGGCACCATGAATGAAGTGGTGCTTGGTAATGGCACTGGTGAGGAAGGTGAAATCACGGAGTTGGATGCGAAGCTCGTCAGTGTACTCGACTTCCAACGCTCCACGAAACTGGATGCGGCACCCGAGTTCCAAGAAATAAAGCAGATCCACACGCAAATTCAAAGCTTGGCTAGAGAGGCCGTGGCGAACATTGCCAGCGGCAACGCGGAGAACGCAAAAAAGATCCTGGAGGAGATGGAACCAAGGTCGACCCGCTTTTTCGAGTCTTTGGACAAGCTGTACGTCTGCGCTTGATCTGTAGAAGGTCTAACTTGATCCTTGCTAGAAAGTGTCTTAGAAACTTTGTTAACCAACCTGCGGTAATGTAGAAACTGGCTCACTCATTTTCATCCTACACCAATACCTGCAACTCCGTCGTTTAGCGATAGTCTAAATGTGGAGATATCGCCGCGCAATCAAAGATCGAATGTCAGCTTAACGATCCGGTACCGGACCCTCCAATGACAAGACTTGAATGCCGGCAACGGGCACTGAAGAGCCGTATAAGGATTTCGGCCGAGTAGCTGCTTTGTGTGACTGTTAGCAGAGGTCGCGCCCATCATTTTGTAGTGAAAGAACACATTCAGACTTTTGCGGATGAATTATTCAGAGTTTGCTATAAGTCAACCGGCTCGATCGGCCATCCGGATTTCAACCGGCTCGCCGATCTGTTCCGCTTCTTTTTCGAGTTCGCGCTGTTCCTGCTGCAACGCCCACATCTCCGCATAGTGCCCTCCGGCGGCGAGTAACTGGCGGTGCGAACCGCGCTCGCTGATGCGTCCCTGGTCGAGAACCAGGATCTGGTCGGCGTCGATCACTGTTGACAATCGGTGGGCGATGACCAGCGTCGTCCGGTTGGCGGCGACGTCCTTGAGCGCCGATTGAATCGCCTGCTCGGACTTGGAATCCAGCTGCGAAGTGGCCTCATCCAGAATCAGTATCGGCGGATCTTTCAATATCGTGCGGGCGATGGCGATGCGCTGTTTCTCGCCGCCCGACAACTTCAGTCCGCGTTCGCCGACAATCGTGTCGTAGCCCTGCGGCAAAGCGGCGATGAACTCATGCAGATTGGCCAGAAGCGCCGCACGGTGAACCTCGTCTTTAGCGGCATCCGGCTTGCCGTAGCGGATGTTGTATTCGATGGTATCGTTGAACAACACCGTATCCTGGGGGACGATGCCGATCGCACCGCGCAGGCTGGCGAGGGTGACGTTTCGGATATCCTGATCGTCGATGGTAATGTCACCACCGGTGACGTCATAAAACCGGAACAGCAGTCTGGCGAGGGTCGACTTGCCCGCGCCGCTGCTGCCGACCACGGCCAACTTGTGACCTGCCGGTATCTCCAGGCTGATATCGTGCAGAATCGGCCGATCCGGCTGGTAATGGAACGAAACGTTGTGAAACGCGACTTGGCGCCGGGTAATCAAGAGCGGCACCGCAGACGGTTTGTCCTCGATCTCTGGGTCCACATCCAGCAGGCTGAACATCTTCTCCATGTCGGTGAGTGAATGTTTCACTTCGCGGAAAATGGTGCCGAGAAAATTCAATGGAATATAGAGTTGAATCAAGAAAGCGTTGACCATGACGAAATCACCGAGGGTCATGGCGCCGCGGACCACACCGCTGGCCGCCATGACCATCAACACCGTGAGACCCACACCGATGATGACGCCTTGCCCGATGTTCAACAGCGCAAGGGAGACCTGGCTTTTTATCGATGCCTTTTCCCACACCCGCATCTCCTTATCGTAGCGCCGCACTTCGTATTCCTCGTTACAGAAATATTTAACGGTCTCATAGTTGATCAGAGAATCGATTGCCGCGGTGTTCGCCATTGAATCGGCGGCGTTCATTTGCACGCGAAATTTTATTCGCCATTCGGTGACCTTGTATGTATAGGCGAAATACAAACCGACGGTGGCCACCGTCACTACGGAAAACCAAATGTCGAAATTGAGCAATAGAATCGCGCAGACCACAAGTATCTCGAATGCGGTGGGCAGAATGCTGAAGATCAGAAAGTGCAGCAACTGGGTGATGCTGCGGCTGCCACGTTCAATGTCGCGGGATACACCGCCCGTCTGCCGGTCGAGATGAAACCGCAGCGCCAATTCGTGCAGATGGCGGAACACCTTCAGCGCGATCTTGCGCGTCGAGCGTTGTGAGGCCTTGGCGAACACCGCGTTGCGCAGTTCCTGGAACAGTGAGGTGCTGAACCGCAGCAGTCCGTAGGCTATCAGCAGAAACAGCGGAATGGCGGCAAGCTGAGCGGTCGGGTTGGTGACATCCAGGCCGTCGACAATCAGCTTCAACGCCACGGGCACACCGATGTTCGCCAGCTTGGCTAGCGCTAGAAACAGCAACGCCAATCCAATGCGGCCGCGGTACTCCCACAGATAGGGGAACAGCGTCCTGACGGTCTTCCAGTCGTTGCGATTTCCCGAGGGTAATTCGGTACGTCCGTTGCGCATGGTCACTCACTTCAATGCGGGGCGCTTATCATACCGCACTGGGCCCTGGCCGCTATCGCGGGGAACCGGGGCGGTTGTGCAGGCACTTGGCTGTGGCAGCGCTTTGCCAGCGCGACAATTCTTGGAACTGGTTCGCGGTTTCGCGGTTACCAATCGCTCCCCCAGACGTCATCCTGAGGCGCGCCGCGCCGAAGGATCTCGAGTTCCGTGGCGGTGCCTGACTGTTTTAAGATCCTTCGCGTTGCTCAGGATGACAAAGGAGTTGTGGGGGTGCTTTGCAAGCGCGATGTGTCGCGCTGCAAGGCGCCGGGAAATTCCTGGCGCCTTCCGCAGTCGAGGACCCACAAGCACATAAAGTCGCCGTGTAGAACAACGAGTGGTAGGCGCCTACATCCTCTCGAATATCGCCGCAATGCCCTGACCGCCACCGATGCACATCGACACCAATGCGTAGCGGCCGCCGGTGCGTTGCAGCTCATACAAGGCCTTGACGGTGAGTATGCAGCCGGTGGCGCCGATGGGGTGGCCTAGCGAGATGCCGCTGCCGTTCGGATTGGTTTTATCTCCCGGCAATTCCAGGTCACGCACCACCGCCAGGGCTTGAGCGGCGAACGCCTCGTTGAGTTCGATCACATCGATGTCATCGACGCTGAGTCCCGCCTTGTCCAGCACGAAACGTATCGCCGGTATCGGGCCGATGCCCATGTACTTGGGCTCGACGCCGGCGTGAGAGTAGGCCACCAATCTGCCCATGGGCTGGTGACCGGCCTTGTCTGCGGCGTCCGCGGCCATCAAAACCACAGCCGCCGCCGCATCATTGATGCCCGAGGCATTACCGGCGGTGACCGAGCCGTCTTTTTGGAACACGGGACGCAGCTTCGCCATGCCGTCGACGGTGGCGTCGGCGCGTATGTGCTCGTCCTGGGTGAACAGGGTGCTGCCCTTGCGGGACTTGATCTCCACCGGCAGGATCTGGTCCTTGAAATAGCCATTCGCCGTCGCATTCGCGGCGCGCTGGTGACTCTCCACCGCCAGGGCGTCTTGATCTTCGCGGCTGATGTTCCACTTGGCGGCGACGTTCTCGGCGGTGATGCCCATATGGCAGGAGTCGAAGGGATCGGTCAGCGCGCCGACCATGGCGTCTACGGTGGACCCATCACCCATGCGCTGACCCCAACGCATCGCCGGCACGTGATAAGGTGCGCGGCTCATGGATTCGGCGCCGCCGGCCACCGCCGCATCGGCGTCGCCTAGTTGGATGGTCTGCGCGGCGCTGACCACGGCCTGCAGACCGCTGCCGCACAGCCGGTTCAACGTGAACGCGGGCGTCTCTACCGGCAGACCGCCCTCGATCGCTGCGTAGCGCGACAAATACATGTCCTTGGCTTCGGTGTGGATCACGTTGCCGAACACGCAGTGGCCGATCTGCTCCGGTGCCGCCCCGGACCGTGACACCGCCTCGCGCACCACCATGGCGCCCAAATCCTTCGGCGCGAAGCCCTTGAGGGCACCGCCATAATCTCCGATTGCGGTGCGTACCGCGCTCAATACTACGACATCTCGCCTTTCTGACATGATTCTCTCCTCCAAGTTAATGGCGTTGTATCACCGAAATGCCCTGTGGCGGCCCAACGCGAGTGGCCGATGTTAGCCGGTATTGCGCATGCCTGCAGCAATTCCGTTGATAACGATCAGCAGGGCGTCATCGATTGCGGCATTGGCATGCTCCCGGCTTCTATGAAGCAGCTCGACCTGCAGCAGATTCAACGGGTCGATATAGGGATCGCGCACTTCTATCGGGCGCAGAACCAGGGGCTGATGTTCCAGCAACTGATCGCGACCGGCAATCTCCAGAACCACCGCCTTGGTGCCCATGAAGCGCTCGCGCAGCGTTTCCCCGATGTCGTGCAGGGCTGCGGGCACCAACATCGCGTCATAGCGCGCGGCGACCTCGGGGTCGCCCTTGGCCAGCACCATCTCGATGAGGTCCAAAGTGGTGGTGAAAAACGGCCATTCCCGGCGCATCTGGCGCAACTCGTCCCCAACTCCGTCGTCCAGAGCGTCGCGCAGCGCCTCACCAATGCCCAGCCACGCCGGCAATAACAGCCGGGTTTGGGTCCAGGCGAATACCCACGGAATGGCGCGTAACGTCTCGATGCCGCCTTGTCTGCGGCGGTGGGCGGGACGGCTTCCAATGCGCAGCTTGCTAAGCTCCTGTTCCGGTGTCGCGCTGCGAAAGTAGTCAACGAATCCCGGCTCCTGTTGCACCATGCGGCGGTACTCGCTGACTGCGACCGCGCTCATACGGTTCATGATCTCCCGCCACCGCGGCTGCGGTTCCGGCGGCGGGGCCAGGATGGCTTTCAGGTTCGCCGCGGTATAGATATTCATCGTCCGTTCTGCGATTTCGGGCAATCCGAACTTGTGTTGGATCACCTCGCCTTGTTCGGTCACCCGCATCGACCCGTCCACCGAACCCGGCGGCTGAGCGAGAATTGCCGCGAAGGTTGGCCCGCCGCCGCGGCTGATGGTGCCGCCGCGGCCGTGAAACAAGGTAAGCTGCACCCCGTGTCGCCCGCACACATCGACCAGTTTTTCCTGCGCACGGTACAGCGCCCAGGCCGCCGCCAGTTGACCGGCATCCTTGGCGGAATCCGAGTAACCGATCATGATCTCCTGGCATCCGTCGATGCGCCGCTTGTACCACGGGATTTCGAACAACTGTGCCATGCACTCGGGGGCATCGTTCAACGCCTCGAGGCGCTCGAACAGCGGTACGACACGCATCGGCCGCCGCACCCCAAGGTCTTTCTGTAGAAGTTCCACCGCCAGAACGTCCGAAGGACGGCTCGCGAGGGAGATCACGTAGGCGCCCAGCGAATCCGATGGGATCTCGCGCAGCAGGCGAATCGTGTTGAGCACGTCGTGGACACTGTCATCCGCCTTGAGGTCCGCGGGTACCAGGGGACGGCGGTTCTCCAGTTCACCGATCAGAAATTCTATGCGTTGGGATTCCTCCCATTCGGCGTACGAGCCCAAACCGATGTATTCGGTGATCGCGTTCATGGCCTCGGTGTGGCGCCCGGCCTCCTGGCGGATATCGAGCTTTAATAGCGTCAAACCGAAACACGCCAGGCGCCGCAGGATATCCACCAGGCGCCCGTCCGCGACCAGGCCGGCGCCGCAGGCGCGCAGCGAGTGGTAGCAGAGCAGCAACGGCCGTCGCAATTGCTCCGGCTCGGTGTAGACCTCTCCGGCCGGCGGCTCGCGGTCCCCGAGTTTGGCTTCGATCCATTGCTTGGTAGCGTCGAGTCGACGCAGTACACCGCGTAACAGCGTGCGGTACGGTTCGTGGACGTCGCCGACCTCGGCGCGCAGCGCCTGGTCGCAATCGTTCATGGACAACTCGTCGCGCAGGGCATTTATGTCTTCGCGATACGAATGCGCAGCCATCCAACGGGACAACAGATAGACCTGACGGGTCACGGCGGGCGTCACATTCGGGTTGCCGTCACGGTCGCCCCCCATCCACGAGGCGAAATGGATCGGAGTCGCAGTGAGCGGCAACGGCCTGCCGGTATGCTCCAACAGGACCTTATCAAGCTCGCGTAAGAAGCGCGGCAACGCGTACCACAGGCTTTGTTCCACCACCGCGAGGCCGGAACGCGCCTCATCCACCGGTGTCGGCGGTGTGCGCCGTATCTCGTCGGTAAACCAGGCCGCGGTGATTTCGCGCTTCAATTCCTCGACGATGAGGGCATGTTCATCGGAGTCTTCATCGACGTGATCGCGGCGATTGAGCGCATCGGCGATGCGGTTGAATTTCTTTAGCAAGGTGCGGCGGGTGATCTCGGTGGGGTGCGCGGTTAGCACCAACTCGACGTCGAGCCGGGTCACCGTCCGGTACAGGGTCTCAGGTGTAACACCGGCGGCCGCAAGGTGTTGAAACGCCAACCGCAGCGAACCGGACTGCGGCAGGTCGTTGGCGGCATCGGTGCGGCTGCGCCTGGCGCGGTGGTGTTGGCCGGCGATGTTGGCGAGATTCAAAAAGAAACTGAAGGCGCGGGCGATATTGCGTATCGTTTCGGTATCCAGGCCGTGTAATTCGTCTTCCAGCACCCCGCGGTCGGCATCGCGGCCGGCGCGGGCGCCCTTGGCGGACAGCCGCACGCGTTCGACGGTGTCATAGAATTCCTCGCCAACCTGTTCCCGCAGTATTTCTCCCAACAGCCGTCCGAGCAGGCGCACATCGTCGCGGAGCGGGAGGTCGATCGCGTCGAACGGTCGGTCGAATTCGCTGATTTGTTTCTGGTCCATGGCCCCGGTAACGTGGCGTGGATAAATTGCCGTTGTTCACAACCACGCTACTGAATTCCACGCAGCGGTGCAAGCGTGTGATCGGCACCGGGACGCAGCGATATAATGTAGCCCCGAAACCAGGATCCGCCCATGTTGGCACTACATTTTACTGAGTTCGGCGAGGGTGAACCGCTGGTGCTGGTGCACGGTTTGTTCGGTTCCGGCACCAATCTTCGCGGCCTCGCCAAGTCGCTGGCCGCCACCTATCGGGTGATCGTTGCCGATTTGCGCAATCACGGCCGCTCGCCCCATGCGCCGGGCATGAGCTACACGGACATGGCCGACGATTTAGACGCGTTGTTGACCCGTCTCAACGCCGGGCACGCCGATTTCATCGGTCACAGCATGGGGGGCAAGGCCGCCATGACGCTGGCGTTGACGCGGCCACGGCGGGTGCGCAGCTTGGCGGTAATCGATGTGGCTCCGGTTGTGTATACGCATAGCCACGCGGGCTTGATACACGCCCTCAAGGGATTGGATCTGTCGCGGCTGCGATCCCGCGCTGAAGCCGATGTGGCGCTGGCTGCGGCGGTTGCCGACGATGCTACGCGGATGTTTCTGCTGCAGAATCTCGTAGCTGAGGACGGGCGCTATCGTTGGCGGCTTAATCTCGCCGCACTGGAGCGGCATATGGAAGGGATCTTGGGATTTCCATCGTTTCCGGAGCGGCGTTTCCACGGCCCGGCCTTGTTTGTCGCCGGCGAACGCTCCGATTACGTGCGCGCTGAACATGAGGCGCGGATTGCGGAATTGTTCCCACAGGCACGCGTCACCAAAATCAGCGATGCGGGTCACTGGGTGCATGTCGACCAGCCCGCGGCGTTGTTGAAGACCTTAAACGACTTTTTGCGTTCTTAAGCGTACTCGCCAATGCGGGTAACCAAGCCGTCGATAATCCACTGCTTCAGCAGCCCGGCGGCGTGTACGGCGACTTCGGACTCGTCTTTCCACTGACACAATCCTTCGCACAGGGCGGCGAAGTGTTCGCCGCGTTGTGCATGGGTCAGCATCCAGGCCTCTGCGTCAGGCAATGAGCGGTAAAACTGGCGCAATTGATTACGCCAGATGATCCAGGGCGCTGGCTGATCACCCTTTTGGGGCGAGGGGGGATCGCGCTCCTCGTCGACCGCACTGCGTATCGCCGCCACGTTCCACGCCAACTCCAGGCGCCGCAGTGAGGGATGCAATGCGAACGTCAACGACGGCCACCGATCCGGCGGGATGGATGACATCTCTTCGACGGTCACCGGGGGTGCATCGCTGGCGTCGAACGACTCCATGAGCCGCCATTCAAACTCAGCCAGCTCGGCGAGGTATGGATGGTCACGATAAGGTGCGGTCCCACGGAGATACGTGGCCAGCCGGTCTCCGTACCAACGCACCGAGTAGTGATGCGGCGTATGGCTGTCGATATAAGCTCGGCACAGGCGCTCGAATGCATCATCGCCGAGCAGTGTGTGCAGCGCGCTGTAACTTTCCCGCAGACACTCGATCAGGCGCGAGCGGTAGGCATTTGCATAGATTTCGATGCGCTGCGCTGCGCTAACCCGTTCGGTGGCCACAATGGCGTCATCGAACCCGCCACCCCGGGTCAAGATGGCGTTCTGAAACCGAGCCTGCAGGGAAGAGACGCGAGTCACGCCGCCATTTCCTCCAAAATCGGCTGCGCGATACCGCGGGCGTGGTCGAGTTCCTGCAACAGTACATTGAGCGGCGGGATATCATCGTCGCGTTCGATCATGGTCGACACCGGACCGAAACGGCGTACCGCGTCGGCAAACAGATCCCATACCGGATCGATGACCGGATGGTCATGACTGTCAATGATGTAGTCGCCGTAGTTGGTATGGCCCGCCAGATGAAACTGCCCCACACGCTCCACCGGGATGAAATCCAAATACTCGTGGGGATCGAATTCGTGATTGAACGCGCTGACATAAATGTTGTTGATGTCGAGCAATATGTAACAGTCTGCGCGTTCGGCGACAGCGGCGATAAATTCCCACTCGGTCATCGCCGAATCCTGGTAGGTCAGATAACTGGAGACATTCTCGATCAGCATCGGGCGTTCGATGAAATCCTGCACCTGCCGCACCCGGCCGGCTACGTGCTCGATCGCCTCCTCGGTATAGGGTAGGGGCAGTAGATCATGAATATTCTTGCCGTCGAGACCCGTCCAGCACAAATGATCGGAGAACCATGCCGGCTGAACTCGTTCGGCCAGTTTTTTGAGTTGTGCGAGGTATTCCCAATTCAATGGGTCGCTGCCGCCGATTGACATCGATACGCCATGCATGATCATCGGATAGCGTTCGCGAATCGCGTCAAGGTAGTACAGCGGTTTACCGCCGGCGACCAGGTAGTTTTCAGACAAAATCTCGAACCAATCGACATTGGCCGGTAACTCCGCCAATACGGTTTCGTAATGTGCGGTGCGTAATCCCAGTCCGAACCCCAGGTAGGGTAATTGTTTCATGGCTGCTGTGTTAGATGGCGGTGAAGCGTATCACTGATAATTGTTGATATATCGAAAGCAATACTAAGACACGCCGGCATGAAGTTTGTTCCCGAAGAAGACCGGCGATCCGGAAGCGAGTGCATCTCGTCGCTCTTACGAATTTGATTAAACCACACTGTAGTTGTGACTTTGGAACCATCACCTTAACACGCGGTCTACATCGGCCATGACCCATGCAGTGGTCGTATAAACACCCGATACAGTCGGGAACATTCAGAACTCGAGGAGACTATTGAAATGAATATGAAGAAAGCTTCCGGACTCGCCCTGGCCACCGCCGCCGCCGCAATGTTTGCCGTCGCCACACCAATGACCGCATCCGCCGGAGAGGCGAAAGTCAAATGCGTCGGGGTTAATGCGTGCAAGGGTATGAGCAGCTGTAAGACGGCGAGCAGCGCTTGTAAGGGGCAAAACAGCTGCAAGGGCTCCGGTTTCGTGGCTATGAGCACCGAGGCGTGCAAAGCGATTGGCGGCAAAGAGGGCTAAGTCACGTGACGCGTTGACCGGCTTTGTCACTTGAAAAAGCAATATGATGGGGCGCCGCGGCGCCCCATTTTTGTTATCCATGGGAATTTGTCAGCGAATTCTCACAGTTGAAAGAGGTCCTCGGTACGGCCACTGATCCATTCCAAGGAGCCATGGGTTTCGAACGAATTCCTGATTGACGCCATGGTTTCGAGAATATTTTCCGCGATGAGCGCATGTTAAGCGGTAAGGAATCTCCAGCTGCTCCGGTCCCGGTGGGTATGGCAAGCCCGAAGCACAAAAAATTTGAAGTATTGCTGCAGGGTTTGTTGGACGACCTGTACCGCTACGCCTACTGGAAGTGCCGGGATCGAGAGCAGGCCGAGGAGCTCGTGCAGGAAACTTATCTGCGCGCGTGGAAGGCGATCGCCAGCTTGCGTGATGCCGGCGCTGCGAAGAGTTGGTTGTTCACCATATTCCGCCGCGAATACGCGCGCCAGTTCGAACGCAAGCGCGTGGAGATGCAAGATGTCGAAGACATCGGTGAATTGCCTAATGCGAACGCGACATACGACACCAGTACCGAAGCGTTCGTTTTGCGCCGCGCCCTGGCCACGCTTTCTGATGATTACCGCGAACCCCTGGTGCTGCAGGTGCTGGGCGGATTCAGCTGTGACGAAATCGCCGAGGTGTTGGAGATCAGCACCAGTGCGGTGATGACCCGGCTGTTTCGCGCCCGCAAGCAAATGCGTGAGTGGTTGAGCGAGGACGAATCCAAGTCCCAAAAGCTTAACGGAGCACGCACATGAATTGTCTGGAGTTCCGCAGGATCTGTTTGGGTGATCCGTATACCAGTTCAGAAGACTTTGCGGCGCATCGGCACGGCTGTGTTGAATGCACTCGCTTCGCCGACAATGTCGCCGAATTCGACAAGCAGCTGCTCAACGCCATGCAGGTACCGGTCCCAGACGACCTGGGTACCCGTGTGAAGCTTCGCCAAGTCATCGGCGAGGAGCATGCACGGCGGGTACGTCCGTGGCACTGGGCGCTGGCGGCGAGTGTCTTCATTACCGTCTCGCTTGGTG
This sequence comes from uncultured Gammaproteobacteria bacterium, assembly GCA_947259175.1. GTDB lineage: Bacteria > Pseudomonadota > Gammaproteobacteria > Arenicellales > JAANXG01 > CALZGZ01. Next base: position 11,566 of record CAMYKW010000075.1, read on the forward strand.
GATTCTTCGCATTCCAGGTGTACGCCACCAACCGGTATCTGGCGAAGTTGCAGGCATCGGTGATCGATCACGTCAACAGCGAACCGGACTTCGCGTCGGTGCAAGGCATGGTGCCCTCGGATAAATTTGCCCGGGTGATGGCGGCATTCGGCGCGGAAGTGGTCGACGAGGATTTCGAACCGCTCATCGCACACGCTTTTGTATGTTTCATGGATCGCCGGCCCATCGCGCATATTTTTGCGGGTGAGGGTGGACGGGTGACGGTTTTGTACATCACCGGGGAGCGGATCGGCGACGAAACACCGATCAAAGATGCAATCTATCGAGGCGTGCTGATTCCCGCCGGAGGCGGCAACCTCGCCGTCATCGCGCCGCAAGGCGCGCCAATCGATCCGCTGGTCACGAAGTTGAAACAATCCATCCGCTGGAAGATCTAAGGTTTGGTCACAGACGTCCGTGCACGCGATGCGCGCCCTCACAAGAGCCGGTCCTCGAGGCCGGCTTTTTCGTGGTGTATTGCGTACGCCGATGGCGGCCCAAGCTTATCGCTGTGGCGTCTGGATCTGGTCTGGTCATTGCACACGGAGCCGCGACGGCGTCAGGCGGAACACACGGTGGACCAGTGACCAGACTGCTAACCCGCATTTCTCACCAGGCGCCCAGCTACTATTCCTGGCACCCCCGGGGATGACTCGTGACGTCAATTCTATGAAGAGACAGCTTAATTTCCTGGTGTGGATTGCTGGGAATAGTAGCTGGGCTATCCCGGCCCTGGCTCGATCTCGAACGCCTGCACTTGCGCTTCACTCAACCCATAGCTACGGCTATGGGT
>CAMYKW010000076.1 GCA_947259175.1 uncultured Gammaproteobacteria bacterium
ACTATGCATAGGGGTCGGGTCCGGGCGTTGTCCTGCCGGTTGAAGAATCCTTCCTGAGCGGCACGACGATGGTGCGGTGCAATAGACAGCCGTCGGCCAATTCCAGACCATCGAGTTTGAGGGAGCGGACATTCGTATCAACGATGGCGCTAAGCCGTGATTGAAGACGACCGACCAGAACGGTAGCGAAGGGGGGAAGCAATCAAGCGTAGGTCTGCAGAGCCCAGGCTATATTTCCTTCTACATTGCAAATATCGGGGCATACATCGCTTGTACGATAAACGGTATTACAACCACAATGGATGCGCCGCCTATAATTATCAGGGTCCAACCGATTTTCGCTTGACGCCGAAACAGGAACACTGATCCTAACAACGCCACGACACCAAACGCATTCCAATAGAGGTAAGTATCAAACACTAGCCGGGTCGTAAGCGGAAGTGTCGTATCCAAGTCCTCGAAAAGCCCGATAAATGTTGGTATCGAAAAGAAAGTTACAAAAACGTAGAAAATCGAAATTGCAACGCCGATAACGAACCCAATGATTGTCTCTGCTCTATTCGATTTCGCGGAATTATGTAGCAAACGCACAAAGGTAGGATAAACGATCTGCGATAAAATCTCGTCCTTTTAATTTGAGGACAAGGCAATGGCAGACTCACACGTTCTGTCTGGTTTGATTTCTAAGCGTAGCGAGCTAGCCGGCGAAGTAGACCACCACAAGAAAGAGATTGCGCGTATTGGCGCTGATCTCAAAGTGATTGATGCAGCTATCAAAGTTTTCCACCCTGGCTACGATCTACGGAAACTCAGGGCCAAAACACATCGAATCAAAAATAGTTTCTTTAAGCACGGCGAGGCTAACACGCTCGTATTGGACGTGCTGCGCGAAGCGTCAGACCCGATCAATACTCTTGAGATCGGGTCTCAGGTAGCGTCTAGGAAAGGGCTAGACCTAGAAACTATCGACCAAAAGGCATACCAAGCTTGTATTTTGACGGTGCTTAGCCGTCAACGAACTCGCGGCATTACCAAAGAAGTATCACGCGACGATAACCACACAATAGAGTGGAGGCTCGCTTAGATCATTAGGTTTTCTTTTGCTGGTTTATTGCCTTGCCAGTAGCCGCACAAATCCTTAGACACTGGTGATTGTGCGCAGCGTCCAACGATATCGCTAAAGATGTCGCCATTGCTGCGTCGGCGCGTATCTTCGCGGTAAGCTATTTCGTTGGCGTACCTATCCAGATAAAGATTGCCCATTTTGTGGACTTGCCCTAGATGCATACGTCGAAAGCGGGAGAAAAACGATTCAGCCTGATTGGTGTTTTCACCATTCGGACCAGAATATATTGATCTGTGGTTTACTCGCATCGTTGGGAATTGGCCGTGCAGCACGTTGTATGCAGAATGCTCATCTGCAAACACAGTAGACCCGGTGGCAATGTGGTTATCTGCTAATTTCTTTATCGTTGTCTGGTTTTCGCTCTTGGCTACGAAAGAAAGGGTTTTATTTGCACCCTCACCAGGGTTGCCACGTTGACGCATGGTGATTACTGCTCGTTTCTTTGGGTTGCGATGTTTTGCAAGTCGTAAATCTTTACGGTTTTCAATTCTGTTTATTGGTCGTACATGACCATTAACATAGGCTGCATCCATTTCGATTTCGCCCTCCAGCTTGTCGTGGCGTTTGTCCTGTAGCGACTCCCGGAGCTTGTGCATTAACACGAAAGCGGTTTTGTACTGTACGTTAAGGTCTCTACTCATCTGTAGCGACGAAAGCCCTTTAGCGGCGTTTGAGTACAGTGCGATGGCCGCAAGATACACCCGCAATGGTAGTTTGTGATTCGCAAAGATCGTCCCGCTTGTGACGCTGAACGTGTAATTACAATCCTTACAACGCCATTGCTTGCGAGTCCGTAACCAGGAGCAATTGTCAACAACGCCGCACCGAGTACATACAGGCTTGCCGTCAGTGTCGGACCAACGGGATTCCTTGAATAACTGGAAAGCCTCATCGTCAGATAGACGGAAAATCTCTACTATGGAAAAGCTTCGTGCTTTTGCTGAAAGTAGAAAATGTTGGCCCTTCCGTTTCATGGCTACTATAGTAGTGACAATCGTCACTAATGTCAATAGGTAGATAGTGCTTTTTGTCACTTTTTTTGTTATAGTAAGATTCATGACGGACTTTGCCGAAATCCTTAGTCAGTTGCGGTACTGGGGGCTTAATGACTACGACCTGGCGAAAAAAACCGGTATTGAACGGAGCAAGTTAAGCAAGCTCCGTACCGGGGACCGGAAACAACCGAATTACGACGATGGTGTAAAAATCATGGAGATTTACAAGAAGGAGGCACGGAAGCACTAAAACGTGCGTAGACAAACTCCCTCGTCTTGAAATAGAATTGAGGGAGTCTGCCACGCCACTATATTATACGTAGCGTGTTTAGCATGACAATCAACCTCAAATTAATGAGGGACCGGCAAACTAGGAACGCCAAGCCTTTAACGCTTTCGTTCTGCATATTGCTCCCTTTGTTTATGTGCCTGCAACACACGGTTGATGAAAGAGGCCCCCTGCCAGGGGCCTCGCCTTTTTCTAGTCCGCCGATTTAACTAGACTAACTGGCTGCTTACGTCGGTATTTATGCGGTTCACTGCCCTTTCCTTTAAAGGTTCGGGTCAAAATGCCGTCTTCGTGGAGTTTCCTGACCAAAACAGAAACCCTATTCCTAAAGTGCTTCGCGGTCGATCCTTTGCCCATTGCCTTTAAAGCAGCGTCTACGTGGCCCACCGTAAATTCCTGATTTTCAAAACGCTCAATCACATTCTTAACGTTGTCAAGAAGGGTCGTTTTGGGCTTAATGACCTTTTTTGGCAAACTCAAGGCATCGATATCGATAGTCCCAGTATCACCCAGAATCGGCGCATTGCCTACGTCAGGGCTGTGTTTTCCGCCCAACGACACCGCCCCAAGGCGCTCCCATACCTTTATGGCCCCTTCCAGTTCAGCCAATTCCTGTCGTTTCTCATCAGCTAATTTCTTCAAGTCTTCGAGTGTAATGCTCATAGGTGTTACCCCATTCAATGATGGGTGGAATTGTATATGCGTGATGTATGCCAGTCAACAGGGCAGGGCTAAAGAAATGGCAAAAAGACATATGGGGGGGCTAGGAACTTCTCAATGCTTCTTGTATACTCCCAATCAGCCGTGTATATCCACGGGCTTATTCTTTGCAGGGAAGAGATGTTGATTTTCAAGGAATCAGGCGGTCTGTAAGACTGAGACCTCGGTAACGCTTCGAGGTTGTGTCCTGAAAGCGCAGGGCGGGCTGGCTCTGCAAAGCCAGCGCAGCGGAGACTTGTAGAGATGGTTGATGATGTTGTAGGTAGGCTGGCCACCTACGCCGCCCGAAAACGGCTTTCTGAAATCTATTATATCAGATACTCAGTATTCCAGATATCACCGGATACCCCGATAGTGGCTTTACTGACCCCCCCCGGCTACTAGGGTACATTAGATATTTATAATATAACTCAGTTATATTTTGTGCATCAGCTACATAATTCCGCGATTTCGCATTCATTCGGAAATACAGATCTATCTCGGCGTCAAAGACAAGCTGGCGTGTCTTTTGCGTAACCACAAGGCATGACGGATTGACTTTGACCGGCTGGAGCGCTTTTGTTAGGCGTTACACTCATGATATGAGGCCCACAAGTGTTACCGCCAACGCAAGAATGATGGGTACTGACAAGAAAAAAATACGTGCTGACCATATATTAAACCCATTCCGCTCTGGGCTTGAAAAAAGGAAAGCCTCTGTATAAAGGAAAAACGAGAGACTTGAAAATGTCACCAGACCAGACACCAAAGGGAAAATGTCCCGTTTAGAAAAAAACGCTGCTGCAATAAAACACATCGCTCCCACCGCGAACAACACTAACGAAAGGGTCCTATATCTTTTCAAGGATTTCCCGATCATTCGTGGCGCCTAACAGTTAGATAAACGAGACCTTACGTCTCGTTACAGATATTAGGATGCATTCAGTTATTCCCAAGGGTTTCTTGTACGTAAGTCCTCTTTATATTCCTCTGACATGGTGTACTTCATTCCCGCTACGAAAGCGTATGCGTAAAGTCCACAGCCAAATGCAGCTATACCATAGCCAACAAAGACTACTACAACGAAAATAGACGGAGCATCATTATCGAGTATCGCTTCAACTGCAAATGCTGCCAGAGTTACGGCGAAACCTAGAAGTACTAAGCCGATACCCGCAAGTCTTTGCTTGTGATACCGCGTCTCTGTTTTCGTACCATCGTACATCTAAACGCGAGTGAAATGGATGTGGTAGTCCCAATTATCAATACTGCAATTTGCGATAATATTACGGATGCTTTGCTTGTAGTCCGATTGTCGTAGCAATCGGTCTACGATTAACATTCTAGCAAATACCAACCCCCACTATTGGCACGTAAGAATATCTAACGCAACGCCAATGTCGGCTATGTGGCCCATATGCCAAAGGCCGGTTAGGGTCGATCAGGGACGATGATGTTGCGAAGCAACAAACCATCCCCGCCTTCGACAGCAAGGTTTGGTTAGGGCACTGAACAGTCGAACACGGATTTCGACCCAGTGGCTACTTTTGCAGAACTGTCGGTTTAGATCGCGCTCGTCAATCTAAGCTGCAAGAGCACGTGCAGACTTTTACACATAAATTTTGGACCACATCAGCTTCCGCTTCTGGAGAGTTTCGATTGTGTTTGCCACACAATCCACCGCCGTACGTACCCAACGTGTTTTCAGCTGGCGGACTAGCCGATCGTAATCACCAACAATTCGTAGTTACGCCATGGTCCGCCGCAACAGGCGTTTGACCGTATTGACCGCGCGGGTATTCAATACGTCTTCCCTGGTCAGCCATCCGCGCCGCGCCTGCACCACGCCGTGCTCGAGGTTGTCGAAGCCCGCTGTGCTGTGCGCGTCGCTGTTCACGCTGATCAGCACCCCTTGTTCCCGCGCCATGCGGCAGTAGACGTCGCTCAAGTCCAGGCGCTGCGGCTGGCCGTTCAGTTCCAGAAAACAGCCGCGCTCCGCCGCGTGACGTACGATGCGCTCCATATCGACGCGATACGCCTCGCGCGCGCCGATCAGCCGGCCGCTGGGGTGCGCCAACATGCTGAAAGAACGATGGTCCATGGCCCTTAATATGCGTTCGGTCTGCTTTTTCGGCGGCAGCTTGAAGTGGCTGTGCACCGCGCCGACTACGATATCTAGTCGCGCCAGCACCGACTCCGGCAGATCCAGCGTCCCGTCTTCGAGTATGTCCACCTCGATGCCCTTGAGCACGGTGATGCCGCGGGTGGCTTGGTTGATGCGATCGATCTTGTCGATCTGTCGCGCCAGACGCTTCGCGTCCAGGCCATGGGCCACGGTCAAGCGGCGCGAGTGATCGGTGACCGCGACGTAACGCAAACCGCGGCGTTGCGCCTCTTCCACCATCTCTTCGAGACTGGCTCGACCGTCGGTGGCGCTGGTATGCAGGTGCAGGTCGCCTTTCAGCTCGTCGCGTTCGATGAGCCGGGGCAGCGCCCCGCGCCGCGCCGTATCGATCTCCATGTCGCCCTCGCGCAGTTCCGGTGGAATCCACGGCAGTCCCACCGCGCGGAACACCTGCTTTTCGGTTTTCCCGGCGACCCGCCGCTCGCCCTTGAACACCCCGTACTCATTGATCTTCAGGCCGCGTTTTTGCCCCAGCCGGCGGATCTGAATATTGTGCGACTTGCTGCCGGTGAAATAATGCATCGCGGCGCCGAGGCTTTGCTGCTGGACCACGCGCACATCCACCTGCAAACCGTTGTCCAGAATCACCGATGCGCGGGTGGAGCCGGACGACACCACCTGTTTTACATCCGGATAGGCGACGAAACCTTGCATCACCGGACCCGGCTTGCCGGCGGTCACCAGAATATCGAGATCACCCACCGTCTCTTTGCCGCGGCGGTAACTGCCGGCGACCGCGACTTCCTTGACCCCCGGCATCGCTTGCAAATGGGCAACCAGCTCGTCGGCATATACCGCCGCTTGCGCGCGCAGCCAACGCACTTCAACATCCCGTCGCGCCGCGACCGCGTCGAGAATCTGGCGCCGCAATTTCGGCCCGAACCCGGGCAATTCATCCAGATGCCCCGCCCGTGCCGCACGTTGCAGTTGCGGCACGCCGTTGATACCGAGCTTGTGGTACAACGCCTGCACCCGCTTCGGCCCGAGACCGGGGATGCGCAACAGATCCTCGAGACTCGCGGGTAGTTTCTTGTGCAATTCATCGAGCGCCGCCATGTGTCCGGAGTCCAGCATCTCTACGATCTTGGCGGCGAGGTCGCGGCCGATGCCGGGGAGCGTCGTCAGTTCCCGTCCTTCTTGCAACAAGACTTTAAGATCCTTGCCCAGTCCGCGCACAGTGCGAGCCGCATTGCGATAGGCGCGCACGCGAAACGGATTGGCGTTGTCGATCTCGAGTAGATTCGCGATTTCATCAAAGGCATCGGCGATGTCTTCGTTGGCCATCCTCATAACCGCCACCCGCTGTGTTCCGTGCGCCGGCGCCCGGACGCACCGTCAATCGACGCCGGGACGCGGTGCGGCGCACCGCGCCGGCATCGGAAACCTGCAGCCATAAGTTTACTGGGACACATGGTTATCGTCTTGATTGAAATCAACGACAGGTTAAAACATACGTGTATGCTTGGGAATTATCATGGACCGCGCAATCGGGCACCCCGGACACTGGGAACACTTTTCCCATATGGCGGACATCGGCATCCGCGGGGTGGGCGCCAGCATCGACGAGGCGTTCGCGCAAGCGGCGATCGCACTCACCGCCACCATCACCGAGCCGACCACGGTTCGAGTCGAAGAATCGGTGCAACTCGATTTTTCGTCCCCCGACCGCGAGACCTTGTTGTACGATTGGTTAAATGCGTTAATCTACGAAATGGCGGTGCGCAGGATATTGTTCTCCCATTTTCAGGTGCACATCAACGATTGCCGTTTACAGGCGCAGGCATGGGGCGAACGCGTCGATCGCGCCCGTCATCAGCCGGCGGTGGAGGTCAAAGGGGCGACCTACACCGAACTGCGGGTCGCCGAAGAAGACGGGACGTGGATCGCGCAATGTGTCATCGACGTATAACGGGCTAGTACTGTGGACTTAGACGACCTCACGCAGAGTTCCGAATACACCTGGCGGTTGGAGCCACGGGGCCGCATGCGCGTCCCGGTGATCATCTACGGCGACCGCGACCTGATGGCCGGCATGGACGACAAGGTTCTGCATCAGGCGGTCAATGTTGCGGGTCTGCCGGGCATCGTCACCGCCAGCTATGCGATGCCCGACGCCCATTGGGGTTATGGATTTCCGATCGGCGGCGTGGCCGCTTTTGATGCCGACCAGGGCGGTGTGGTTTCGGCGGGCGGTGTCGGCTTCGATATCTCCTGCGGTGTGCGCACGCTGCGTACCGGTCTCAAACTTGCCGACGTCGAAGCGAAAAAATCGATGCTCGCCGATGCGCTGTTCGAGGAGATTCCGGCGGGCGTCGGCAGCACCGGCCGGATTCGGCTCGACGATCGGCAGATGGACGCGATGTTGAGCGGCGGCGCGCAGTGGGCGGTGGAGCAGGGTTGGGGGAATGCGGACGACCTGGAACGCATCGAGGAGCACGGCCGTATGGAAGGCGCGCGCCCCGGCGCGGTGTCGCCGCGCGCCAAAAAGCGCCAGCGAAACGAGATGGGCACCCTGGGCTCCGGCAATCATTATCTGGAATTGCAGCGGGTGTCCGAGATATACGACCCGGGTGCCGCGAAAGTCTTCGGGCTGAGCACCGGCGATATCGTGACCACCATACATTGCGGCTCACGCGGCCTCGGGCACCAGATCGGAACCGAGTTTCTAAAAGACATGGCGCAGGCGGCGCAGCAGCACGGCATCGATCTGCCGGACCGTGAATTGGCGTGCGCCCCGATTCGCTCATCGTCGGGAAGCAATTATCTGGGCGCCATGCGCGCGGCGATCAATTGCGCTCTGGCCAACCGTGAGATCATCACTCATCTCACCCGCCAGGTGTTCGCCGAGGTCCTGCCCCAGGCGCAGCTCGAATTGTTGTATGACGTGTCGCACAACACCTGCAAACTGGAGCCCCATGTGGTCAACGGCGAGACCCGCCACCTGTATGTGCACCGCAAAGGCGCCACCCGCGCATTCGGCCCCGGACATCCGGACCTGCCCGCGGTTTTCAGCGAGGTGGGACAACCGGTGTTGATCGGCGGGTCGATGGGCACCGCATCCCATATCCTCGCCGGCAATTCCGGCAACGACGTGTTGTCGTTCGAGTCCGCCTGCCATGGCGCCGGGCGCAGCATGAGCCGGCGGCGCGCCACCAAGACCTGGCGCGGACGCCAGGTGCAGGATGAACTGGCCGAACGCGGCATCGTGGTGCGCAGCCCGTCCATGCGCGGCATCGCCGAGGAGGCGCCGGGCGCCTACAAGGACGTCGATGCGGTGGTGGACGCCGCGGATCGCGCCGGCCTGGCGCGCAAAGTGGCCCGCGTCACTCCGGTGGTGTGCATCAAGGGATAGTGACAGCGGCTCGCGCCAACGCGGACAACGGCGGTCAGGGCCGAATCGAGGGTGAATATCCGAGACACGCCGTGAATACGTCCTTGTAGGCTCGACGCCCGCTTCCCTGCGGGCGACGGTCCCGGATATTCACCCTCGATTCAGCTTTTCAAAATAGTGTGTGGTATCGGATTGTGGATGGGAGCGGTGTTCAGCCGCGATTCATTCAACCGCGCTTACTTTTGCCCGCGCAGCTATGGATTCGACGCCAAGCAGTCACTTGACCGAGGTCATGGTGTGTAACGCGCCTTCGTGATGGAGTGAATTCGTTATCATACGCACAGGGAGAACGATCATGCCGGTTGAAAAACTGAGAGAATTTCTCGACAGCCATCACATCAAGTACATCACCATCGATCATTCGCCGGTGTACACCGCCCGCGAAGTGGCGGCGTCGACGCTGGTGCCCAGGCGGGAGTTCGCCAAGGCGGTGATGGTGAAGATCGACGGCAAGATCGCCATGGCCGTGGTGCCTGCGTCGCGTCATGTGGATCTCGAGCGGTTGGCCGCGGCGGCGGGCGCCGAACGCGCCGATCTGGCCACCGAGCAGGAGTTTCAACAGCTGTTCCCCGGCTGTGAGGTCGGCGCCATGCCGCCGTTCGGCAATTTATACGACATGGACACCTATGCCGACGAGATGATCAGAGAGGATGACGACATCACCTTTAACGCCGGCACCCATACCCAGGTGGTGCGCCTGGCTTATGACGACTTCGAAAAGCTCGTGCAACCAAGAATTGCGAGTTTTTCGGTCAAAGAATAGCCGCATGCGGTAACCGCGGCCCATCCGGCGATGCTCGCGTCACAACGGCCGTTGTTGATCGAGCGGCTGCAACAGCCGCAACTGTTCGATCATGTGGTGACCGGCTTCGAGGTCATGGAGACCCACATCTCGTATATTCTGCTCACCGGCGAGTTCGCCTACAAAATCAAGAAACCGGTGGACCTCGGTTTTGCCGACTTCTCCACCCTGGACAAACGCCGGTTCTTCTGCGAGGAGGAGCTGCGCCTGAACCGGCGGATGACCCCCGAGTTGTATCTCGACGTAGTGCCGATCACCGGCAGCGAAGACGATCCCCGCATCGGCGGCGACGGCGAGGCGATCGAATACGCGGTCAAAATGCGTCAGTTCCATGAGCCGGACCGTTTGGATCACATGGTTCGCGCGGGACAAATCGCCCGCGAACACATCGACGATCTGGCGCGTCACGTGGCGGATTTTCACCGTCAGGCCGCGATCGCCGAACCCGAGTCCGGCTATTCCAGCGCCGAACGGGTGCGCGAACGGGCGTTGGATAATTTTGCGCATATCGAACCGTGCGTCAACGGCGACGATCTACAGCTCGAGACGCTGCTCGACTGGACGCGACAATCGGCGAACCGGCTGGGCGGCGTGTTTGCCGAGCGGCTTGCCCAAGGCCGGGTTCGCGAGTGCCACGGCGATATGCACCTGGCGAACATGGTGCTGGTGGACGGCGAGGTCCGCCTGTTCGACTGCCTGGAATTCAACCCGCAGTTGCGCTGGATCGACGTCGCCAGCGATATCGCATTCGCGCTCATGGACCTGCGCTACCACGACCACCGGGACCTCGCCCGCCGTTTGTGGCTGCGTTACCTGGAACACAGCGGCGACTACGGGGCGTTGTCGGTGCTGCGCTACTACCTCGTGTATCGGGCGCTGGTGCGCGCCAAAGTCGCGTGCATACAACTGCAACAGTCCGGCAAAACGCTGCGGCGTCAGGATCCGGATGTCGCGCGTCACATTACGCTGGCCACCGCTTTGATGCAGCAACCCGCCGCGACGCCGCTGATCATCACCCACGGCGTGTCGGGGTCGGGCAAGACGTGGCTCACCGAGCGGCTCGTCGAACACAGCGGCGTGATGCGCATACGCTCCGACATCGAGCGCTGGCGCGCCGGGATCGACGTCGCAGTGCGCTACGACCCAACCCATATCACGCGCGTGTATCAAATCCTGCTGCAACTCTCCGAACAAATCATCGGTTTCGGCTATCCGGTGGTCGTCGACGCCACCTTCGTCAACGCCGAACAGCGCCACCGGTTCCGGGAGTCGGCAGGCCGCCTCGGCGTGCCGTTCCACATCCTGCACTGCCATGCCGAACGAACTGTAATGGAACAACGTATCGCGCGGCGCGAGCGAGGCCGGACGGACGCCTCGGAGGCGACCGTGGCGGTACTAAAGCGCCAACTGCAGGCCCGGGAACCGTTGACCGCTGACGAGCGCGCCGTGTGTGTGGACGTAGACACCACCAGGGCGCCGGATTGGGGCGGCTTGATCAAGGCCCTCTCGTTGTGACCCAGGCCCATGTCCGGTTTGCGGTGCCCGTCCCCCACCGAGGGAGAAACCCGCCCCTGCAGTGAATATTGAGCTGTGGGAGCGCTTTTGTGGGAGCGCTTTTTAAGCGCGATTTCTTCATTCGCGGTTACTTGTGCCGTGCTCTGTTTACGGTACAAACCGCTCCCACCCAGATGCCGCGGTTACACCCAGATGTTGCGGTTACACCCAGATGTTGCGGCTACGAACCGCTGCCATATGGCGGCTGCAGACCGGTCCCACAACAATCTATCGTCGTTGTAAAACACCCTGTATGAGCAGTAGCGGCAAAACGTTGCATAATATGCCGGTGAGCCGCTCTGCCCTAGGGCGGCCAAAAATCAATGCAGACAATGGTAAAAACCATGAAGCCCGCAACGCTGGAGCCGACTCCAGAAGCATTGACCAATCCGCTGCACCGTTACTGGCGGGCGACGCGGCCGCCGTTTCTCACGGTCACGGTTGCGGGATTCATGCTGGGCCTGGGCCAGGCCGTTTATCGCGGCGGACCGGTGAGTTGGCCGACGGCGCTGTTGACGCTCATCGGGGCGGTGGTGATACACGCCGCGATCAACGTATTGAATGACTACTACGACGCCTTGAACGGCAGCGACGCCGGCAACGAAGAGCGCATCTTTCCGTTTACCGGGGGCAGCCGGTTCATTCAGAACCGGGTGCTCTCAGAGGCGCAAACCCGCAACTACGGATTGCTGTTGCTCACCGCTGGTGTCGGCGTCGGTGTA
>CAMYKW010000077.1 GCA_947259175.1 uncultured Gammaproteobacteria bacterium
CGCCACCGCGCTCGATTTCGAGACCACCCCGGTGTTCAACCTCGAGGTCACCGCCGACGACGGCAACGGCCTCACCGACACCGCCGTCATCACCGTCAATATCAACGACGTAAACGATGTACCGACTACGTCTGGTATTACCGATATAACTGTCGATGAAGACTCCGCACCCAATATCATCGATCTATTCGCCGCCTTCGATGACCAGGACGACGCGGACAATGCGCTCACCTACTCCATCGTCAGCAACAATAATGTTGCGCTTTTCAACAACGCGTTGATAGACGGCGCTGCCGGAACCCTGACCTTGGACTACTTTGCGGATGCCAACGGCAGCGCCGATATCACCGTGCGCGCCACGGATACCGGCAGCCAATTCGCCGACACCACTTTCAACGTCACCCTTAACCCGGTCAACGATACACCGGAAACCAGCGTTCCCGGCAGCCAAACCACCGACGAGGACTCCCCGCTGACATTCTCGGGCCTAAGCGGTAACGGAATCTCGGTTTCCGATGTGGACGCCGGCGGTAGCGTTGTTGAAATGACCCTGATCGCGACCGGGGGTACGGTGAGCCTGGCGAATACCGGTGGATTAACGCTTTTGGTCGGTACCGGCAGCGGCGACACGTCAACGCGCTTCACCGGCACGCTCGGCAATATCAACAACGCCCTGGATGGCATGACATTCCAAGCGGACACTGGTTTCTCGGGCGCGGCGAGCCTGCAGATAATAACTGACGATCTGGGAAACACCGGAGCCGGCGGCGCCCTCAACGACTTGCACTTCATTACCATCGATGTCGTCGCCACGCCGCCCTTGCCGCCCCTGGACGATGTCATCGTGGATGATTCACCACCGCCGGATGGGGTCGGTTCATCCGATCCGGTTCCGCCGGCCGATCCCGGGGAAGACATCGCCCCGGACTCCATGCCTGACGAGCCGGTTGCTACCATCGAACCAAGTGGATTGAATATCCTGGAAAATTCGCACACCCCGCACAACGCGCCCGCCGACGTGGGTAAATTCACTGGGGGTCCAGCTAAGGAGGCGGTCGCCGTCACAACCATCGCGGCCACAGCCCCCCAATCGCCATATCCGGCACCCGTGAACGTTCCCAAGCTATTCAATGCAGTGCTCGATATTGCTACGCCTAGCGTCAATGCGGCAACACAGCCGTTGACTCTTGATGACGGCCGTTACGGCGAGAAAATGGCCCAGGTCAGAGCACCGGCGCAAACGCCCTTGGTAACCCCGACGCTGCCGCCGCTGCAGCTCTCACAGACTCTGTGGCAACTCTTGGACACCATGAACCAACAGATTAACGAAAACGACAGTTTGTTTACCAACGATAGCGTCGTCGTTGCAGCGCTGGGCGTAACCATGACGCTCTCGGCGGGTTACGTGAGCTGGCTGCTCCGCGTCGGTTACGTTTCGGCCGGCCTGCTGTCGCTGGCTCCGATGCTGGCTCAATTCGATCCGTTACCCATACTCGTTAAGCGACGCCGTGACGGTGTTTCCGCAACAAAACAATCTGCGCGCCATATTGACGATGCGAAAGCCCCACCAACCCTGGTCTCCGAGGCGGCGGGATTTTAGGGGCGACCGGAAATGAAAATTAAACCAGCTCTCAAGCTCAGCCTCGCATTCGTGCTGCTCACCACAAGTGTTCTGATCATGGGCGACCTGCTCGGTTTGGTTCCCAACGAGCGCAACGGCATGCTCGAAGGGCGAAAAAAATTCTGCGAATCCCTCGCCATCCAGGTGTCAATGGCCGCCTCGCGCAACGATTTTGACCTGATCGCCGCCACCCTGAAAGCTGTGGCGGCTAGAAATCCGGACATACGCTCCGCGGCCCTGCGCACATTCAAAGGTGACCTCGTCGCCGAGGCGGGCAATCACGCCAGAAACTGGACGCAGCTCCCTAAGGGCAAGTCGACGTCGCGGCACGTCCAGGTGCCGGTCCTCATCAAGGATGTTCAATGGGGTACGGTGGAGGTGGCGTTTGAGCATTGGGTGGGAGAATTCATCTTCGGCAATCTGTCACGGTCATTTCTCGCATTACTGCTTTTCGTCTCGGGGTTCGGTTTTGTCCTCTATTTCCTGTTTATCAAGCGGATAGCGCGTGAGTTGGACCCCAGCGCGGTTGTCCCGGAACGCGTGAAGTCCGCATTCAACGCCTTGGCGGAAGGATTGCTCATACTCGACGAGCAGGAAAATATCGTCCTCGCCAACAACGCTTTCGCCGAGAAGGTGCGGATACCAGTTGAGCGACTGGTTGGCGTTAAAGCATCCAAGCTTCCGTGGAGGATGGATTCATCGGTCGACACCGAACTTCCCTGGGAGCGCAGCCTCCAGCAACAACAGCGGCAAATTGGCATTCCGCTCAAATTCCTTTACGAGGAGGCCAAGGTGCGCACGTTCATGGTCAACGTCGCTCCCATACGTGATATCAAAGGCTTGGTGCGGGGCGTGCTCGCCACCTTCGACGACATGACCAACCTGGAGAAAAAACACGCCGAACTTAAGGAAACGATAGGACAATTATACAAATCTCAAGAGCAATTACTGGACAAAACCCTGGAACTCGAATATCTCGCTACACGCGACCCGCTCACGGGGTGCCTCAACCGCCGGGCCTTTCTCGAGCGGTACCAGATAGCTTTCGTGGAGGCCACGAAACGAAACACGACGCTCAGTTGCCTTATGATGGACCTCGATCACTTCAAGTCGATCAATGATACTCACGGCCACGCCACAGGGGATAAAGTCCTCAAGTACGTCGCTGAGACACTACGATCCAACTCACGACCTGGAGATCTGATCGGCCGTTATGGAGGGGAAGAGTTCTGTCTCGTGCTTGCAGGCGCCAACACTCAGCATGCAATCGAATTGGCGGAACGCCTGCGGCGCGAAATCCACGTGCATGCGCCCGCCGACGTTGACAGGCCGCTGCGAGTCACCTCCAGCGTGGGTGTAGCGGAACTCATGCCGGACATCGTCGAACCCGGCGAGCTCATCAATCGCGCGGATAAAGCGCTTTACATGGCCAAGGAGGCCGGCCGCAACCGGGTCGTTGCATGGCACCCGGAACATCATCGCAGACATACCCCGTTGACGGACGACTACCAAAATCTCGTGCTGAACCAATCTCTTGATAAATCTTCGACGGGGTCCACATTGCAATTATCGCACGCATCGACGGATAACGACTTGAGAAAACTAAAATACAAAATAAGGGTATTGGAGGAGCAGCTCGCTTACCACCACGAGCGTGAACAATCCAGGGATCGTGATCAATTGACGGGATTACCCAAGCGCGCGGTGTTCCTCGACCGGATTCGTCAGGCGCTGGCTCATGGTTATCGATACGGCCGTGTGGCTGCGGTGGTTTATCTCGACCTCGATTCTTTCAAACGTGTCAACGACACCTTGGGGGAAATCGTGGGTAATCAGCTCTTGAAAGCGGTCGCCGACCGGCTGACTGGAGAATTGCGTTCGGTTGACTCCATCGGCGTAGTTGGCAGTGGAATAGATGACACGGCAGTTTCGCGGCTGAACCGGGATGAGTTTGGAATTCTCCTGACCGACTTGAAAGAGGTTGATGCCGTCGCCTGGATCGCCAAACGACTTTTTGAATGCCTGTCGGAAAAGTTTGTCATCGACGAACACGAGATATTCGTCACCTGCAGCGCGGGGGTGAGCATATTTCCGCACGATGGTAACGAACCGGAGTTCTTATTGCGGGCCGCAAGCGCAGCGCGGACCGACGCCAAGCGACGAATTGGTCACAATAATCTGCAGTTTTTCTCACCGGAAATCAATAAAAACGCCTATCGGCAGCTGTGGTTGGAGAGTCAGCTACATCGAGCTATCGAAAACGAGGAACTGTTGCTTCACTATCAGCCCACCGTGCGCATAGCGACTGGTCAGATTCGCAGCCTGGAGGCGTTGATTCGTTGGAATCATCCACAAATGGGGTTGATACCACCGATGGACTTTATAGGAATTGCTGAACACACGGGTCTTATAAACAAATTAGGCTCGTGGGTTCTACAATCCGCTTGTCTGCAAGGGCGCAAATGGTACGAAGAAGGCTTCACCGACATCCAAGTCGCCGTAAACCTATCCCCCGCACAGTTCCGGGAGGAAAACCTGGGGAAAGAAATTGTCTCGATTCTGAGGGAAACTGATTTGCCTGCCAGATGTCTCAACCTGGAGATTACGGAAAACACACTAATCGAGAATTTCAGCGGAGCTATACAGATCATAAACGAATTGCATAACGCGGGAGTCTCATTCTCCATCGACGACTTCGGAACCGGTTATTCTTCGCTGAGCTATCTCAAATCCTTACCCGTCGATTGGGTCAAGATCGACCGATCATTTCTCAGCGATGTCCTCCCAAGTCAGCAGGATCAAGGTATTATCGGTGCGATAATATCCATGTCCCACAGCCTCGGCCTGAAGGTCATTGCCGAAGGGGTGGAAACCGACGCCCAACGTGATCTGTTGCGGAGCTTGAATTGCGACGAGATCCAAGGGTATTTAGTCAGTAGACCAATGCCAGCGGGTTCATCCAATCAGTTTTTGCGCGACCATGGGCTGCTTGAGGCGAAATCGTCGGTTGCGTGACAGCACGACATAATGCGTGCGTGATTCTTTCGATTGTTCGCGAATGACCGCCGCAGCCGCGCAGCGGTTGGGCAATGCTTGCAATTAGCAATTTAGAGTTTTATTATATTAATAATAACTGATTATCTTACTAAATGGTATGTTGTCGTTCCGCTCGCTGCGCAGGCGGCTATCGCTTGCAGGCTTGAACGCACAGCCGACACCCAAGGAGTCTGCCACTATGAACATGAAATACCCCAACCCCATTGAGTGTTTGCCGCTTCTGTTTTCACGCGCGGCAACCGCGGTTGGCATCCTCGGCTTATTACTGCTGTTCACACCCGCACGCGCACAAGGACCGATGATGCCGCCGATGGGTATGCCGGGCATGGGGATGCCGGGTATGGGCATGCCGGGCATGGGCACGCCTCCAATGGGAATGCCGGGCATGGGGATGCCGATGGGCCGCGGCATGCCGCACCATGCCGGAAGGAATCCCATGGCGGCTTTGAATCTTACCGACGAGCAGATGAAGTCCATGCAGGACGCGGCGAAGGCGGCACAGGCGGCGGGGCTTGAAGTCATGAAGCGTATCGGCGATGAGGCCGCAGACCTGCGCCTGCTAATCACCGAGGCCACGCCGGACGCGAAGAAGATTGGGGCCGTTTACGAAAAGATATTCGACCTACAGCGCCAGGCCATAGAAAACGCGATCACGACCTACAACGAGCAAATCTCGATCCTGGATCCTGAACAGCTCAAGAAGTGGAACGCCATGCGCGAACAGGTGCTTGCCAGGTTCCTGCCTGCCGCAACCACCAAGAAGTCCAAGTAAGTTTCATAAAGTGCCGCGCGCACGAAGCGCGGTAGATCGTGTTCCCACGCTTGGCGGTATGACGATGCTGCCCGGGATCGTGTCCGTTATTCTTGCGTCTTCTTGAATTTGCAGCGCTCGATTGCGGCCGCTTCCGGCTTCGCAACACCGTAAGGCCGCCTTCGTTGACTTGTGACCTCAATCTGACCCCACAGGCGAGAACCTCACTCCCCTGCAGCGGCGTAAAGCATTCCCTCCGTATTCCTTGCTCCTCGCGTCATCTGGGTTAGGCCGACCGGCCCATTGATTGATAAGCTTCGCGTCTGGTAAACAGTCGTTCCGATGAATCCTGCGTTAAACGTTCGTATTCCGTGTTTGTGATAGCCATTTTAACGGCCTTGTGCCTGCCGGCGATGGTGTGGGCGCAAGAGGCGGTGATTGTCAGCCATGCAATCGCTATGCATGGTGAGCCGAAGTACCCGGCTGGATTCACCCACTTTGGCTACGTCAATCCCCATGCACCCAAAGGGGGCACTATCCGGGTCGCCAACCAGGGCACATTTGACAGCTTTCACGGATTCATCCCCAAGGGCAACGCAGCCGCCACCGGATCGGTGGAAACGCTGCTGACTTCGAGCGCGGACGAGCCGTTTACCGAATATGGACTCATCGCCGAGACCATCGAGTATCCCGAAGACCGCTCCTGGGCCATCTTCAATCTGCGCCGCGAGGCGCGCTGGCACGACGGACGACCCATCACCGCCGACGACGTCGTATGGTCCTTCGAGACCTTGTTTACTAAGGGTCTGCCCCAGTACCGGTTCTACTACGCCGGTGTGGCGGCGGCGGAAAAGTTGGGACCGCGTCGGGTCAAGTTCACATTTTCCGATAAGGGAAATCGCGAGTTACCATTGATCGTCGGACAGCTGCCGATCCTGCCGAGGCACTATTGGACAGACCGGGACTTCGAGAAGACCACCCTGGAGCCTCCTCTGGGGAGTGGCCCGTACCGCATCGCCGAGTACGAGGCCGGCCGCTACTACGTGCGCGAGCGCGTGCCGGACTATTGGGGCAAGGACCTGCCGGTCAATATCGGCCTGAATAATTTTGACCGTATCCGCGTCGACTTCTACCGCGACGACACCGCCATCAGGCTGGCACTCAAATCCGGCGACATCGATTTCCGCGAAGAGAACCAGGCCAAGGCCTGGGCGCTTGACTACGACGTGCCGGCGGTGAAAAAAGGCTGGTTGAACAAACAACTGATCCAGCATCAACTGCCCACCGGCATGCAGGCCTTCGTGATGAATACCCGACGCTCCGTGTTTTCCGATCTCCGGGTGCGCGAGGCCCTCGGGTATGCCTTCGATTTCGAATGGACCAACACCAATCTTTTCTTCAGCCAATACACGCGCACCGAGAGCTATTTCTCGAATTCCGAACTCGCGTCCCGAGACTTGCCGCAAGGAGAGGAGTTCGAGATTCTGGAACGTTATCGCGATCAGCTCCCCCCACGCGTGTTCACCACGCCTTACCGCGCCCCAGCCACTGATGGCAGCGGCTGGCCCCGGGACAACCTGCGCCGCGCGTTTGAACTGCTCGAAGAAGCAGGCTGGGTGGTGCGCGACCTCAAACTGGTGAATCGCGACAGCGGCGTACCGATGCGTTTCGAGATCCTGCTGGTCAGTCCGGCCTTCGAACGCATCGTGTTACCCTTTGCCAGAAACCTGAAACGGCTCGGCATCGATGCCCGCGTGCGTCTTGTTGACCAGACCCAATACATCAATCGCCTGCGCAGCTTCGACTACGACATGTTCATCTTCACCTGGGGACAGTCCGATTCGCCCGGCAACGAGCAGCGCAATTTCTGGAGCTCGGCGGCCGCCGACAACCCCAGCAGCCGCAACTTCGCCGGCATCCGCGACCCGGTCGTCGACGAGCTGATTGAACTGGTGATCTCGGCGCAGACTCGGGAGAGCCTTGTCGCCCGAACCCGGGCCCTGGACCGGGTGTTGCTGGCGGGATTCTACGTGATTCCGCAGTGGCACATTCGCGCCGACCGCGTTCTGTATTGGGACAAGTTTTCACGCCCCGACACACCGACCAAGAACGGCGTGACGACTGGACGCTGGTGGTACGACGCCGACCGGGCGGCGACGTTGGAGCGGGCCATCAGCGCCGACACATCGCTGACCATCACCGACACCGATCCCGGCCGGCCGGGCTTCGGCGCGGCGGCGGCGGTGCTCGCCGGCCTGCTGTTGATCGGCTACTTCGTATTGCGGCGCGCCTGGCGCACCCGGAGCCTGTGACGTCATGACCGCGTATATCATCCGCCGGCTGCTGCTCATGATCCCGACGTTGTTCGCGATCATGGTGATCAATTTCGTGGTGATCCATGTCGCGCCAGGCGGACCGGTGGAGCAGATCATCGCTCAGCTCACCGGACAAGGCGCCGACATCACCGAGCGCGTCACCCGCGCCGGCACCGGCGAAACCACAGTGCGTCCGGATCGGGCCGCGACTTCGACCGGCAAGTACCGCGGCGCCCAGGGTCTCGATCCCGAATTTATCAAACAGCTGGAAAAGCAGTTCGGCTTCGACAAACCGCTGCACACGCGCTTTTTCGACATGATCAAGAACTATCTGACTTTCGAGTTCGGCGAAAGCTTTTATCGTGACCGCAAGGTAATCGATCTGGTAATCGATAAAATGCCGGTGTCGATTTCCCTCGGGTTGTGGACCACGCTACTGGTATACCTCATCAGCATTCCGCTGGGCATCGCCAAGGCACGCCGCGACGGCAGCCGCTTTGATGTCTGGACCAGCGTCGCCATCGTCATCGGCACCGCCATCCCGAGTTTCCTGTTCGCGGTATTTCTGCTCGTTTTATTTGCGGGCGGCAGTTATCTCGATTGGTTTCCGCTCAGCGGTCTGGTATCCGAAAACTGGCAGGCGCTGTCGTGGCCGGAGCGAATTCTCGATTACTTCTGGCACCTGGCGCTGCCGATCACGGCAATGACCATCGGTGGCTTCGCCACCTTGACCATGCTCACCAAGAACTCATTCCTGGATCAGGTTCATCAACAGTACGTCATCACCGCCCGCGCCAAGGGGTTGAGCGAACAGCGCGTGATGTACCGGCACGTGTTCCGCAACGCCATGCTGATCGTAATCGCCGGATTCCCGGGGGCATTCGTGGGCATACTGTTTACCGGGTCTTTGCTGATCGAGATCATCTTCTCGTTGGACGGCCTCGGTCTATTGGGATTCGAGGCCGCCTTCAACCGAGACTACCCGGTGATGTTCGGCACATTGTACTTTTTTTCGTTGTTGGGCCTGATCATGAACCTGCTCGGGGACCTGATGTACACCGTCATCGACCCGCGCATCGATTTCGAGGCGCGTGAGGTGTGACGTGAGCCAGCAGAATCTCCATCAATCACGATTTGCCGGTCTCACCGTAACACCGCTTACCCGCCGCCGTATTGATGGCTTCCAGGCCAACAGACGCGGATACTGGTCGCTGTGGTTGTTCTTGGCTTTGTTCCTGATCACCCTGTTTGCCGAGATCGTCGCCAATGAAAAACCCATTCTTGTATATTTTCAGGGTGAGTTCTTCAGCCCGGTGCTGAACGCCTACCCGGAAACCACCTTCGGCGGAGAGTTCGAAACCGAAGCCGACTACCGAGATCCGTTTGTCGCCGAGCGCATCAACGAACACGGTTGGATGCTGTGGCCACTTATCCGTTACAACCACCGCACCGTGGCCTGGGACCTGAAGACACCGGCACCTTCACCACCGGATGCCGAGCACTGGCTGGGAACCGACGACCAGGCGCGGGATGTGGTCGCCAGGCTCATCTACGGCTTTCGCATCTCGGTGCTATTCGGCTTCAGTCTGACCATCATCAGCGCCGTCATCGGGGTTGCCGCAGGCGCGGTGCAGGGATACTTCGGCGGCTGGCTGGACTTGCTGTTTCAACGTTTCATCGAGGTGTGGTCCGGACTGCCGACCCTGTACCTGTTAATCATCCTTGCCAGCATCGTCGAACCCAACTTCTGGTGGCTGCTGGGTCTGCTGCTGCTGTTCAGCTGGATGGGCTTCGTCGGCGTAGTGCGCGCCGAATTCCTGCGCGCGCGCAATTTCGACTATGTGCGCGCGGCCCGCGCGCTCGGAGTGAGCAACGCGGTAATCATGTTCCGTCACGTACTGCCCAACGCCATGGTCGCGACGCTGACCTTCATGCCGTTCACCCTCGCCGGCTCCGTCACGGTGTTGACCTCGCTGGATTTCCTCGGCATCGGTCTGCCGCCGGGGTCGGCCTCGCTGGGTGAGGTGTTGGCACAGGGCAAGGCCAATTTACAGGCGCCATGGCTGGGGCTGACCGGCTTCTTCGTCATCGCACTGATGTTGAGCCTTTTGATTTTCATCGGTGAAGCGGTTCGCGACGCCTTCAACCCCCGCAAGACCATTGGATGACATGCGGAGGCTTCCATGACGGATAGTCCGCGCCAACCGCTGTTGGTGGTCGAAGACTTGTCGGTGCGCTTCCGCGCCACCGGGAACGACACCATCGCGGTACGCAATGCATCGTTTCGCATCGACGCCGGCGAGACCGTGGCCCTGGTCGGTGAAAGCGGCTCCGGCAAGTCTGTCACCGCGTTGTCGATCATGCAGCTGTTACCGTATCCGTCCGCCTACCATCCCAGCGGCAGTATCCGCTTCCAGGGCGATGAATTGATGGGTGCGGGCGCGGAACGCATGCAACGCGTGCGCGGCGACCGCATCAGCATGATCTTCCAGGAACCAATGACCTCGTTGAATCCATTGCACAAGGTGGAAAAACAGATCAACGAGACGCTGATTCTGCACAAAGGCTTGACCGAGGACCAAGCCCGCGCCCGCGCCCTGGAACTGTTGGAGCTGGCGCAGGTCCGCGATCCACAAAGCCGGCTGCATTCCTATCCCCACCAGCTCTCGGGCGGACAACGCCAACGGGTAATGATTGCCATGGCGCTCGCCAACGAGCCCGATTTATTG
Source organism: uncultured Gammaproteobacteria bacterium (assembly GCA_947259175.1). Classification (GTDB taxonomy): domain Bacteria; phylum Pseudomonadota; class Gammaproteobacteria; order Arenicellales; family JAANXG01; genus CALZGZ01. Next base: position 10,474 of record CAMYKW010000077.1, read on the forward strand.
ATTGCCGACGAACCGACGACCGCGCTCGACGTCACCATCCAGGCGCAGATCCTCAAGCTTTTGCAGGATTTGCAGCAGGAAATGCACATGTCGATGCTGCTCATCACCCATGACCTTAATATCGTGCGTAAGATCGCCGACCGGGTGTGTGTAATGCGCGACGGAGAAATTCTCGAACGCGGCGGGACGGAACAGTTGTTTACCGCCCCAAAGCATGATTACACCAAGGCCCTCCTCGCCGCTGAACCGGCGGATTACGCCCCGCCGCCGGATCCCGGCGCTGCCGAAGTGATGCGCTGCGATAACGTGCGCGTGTGGTTTCCGGTCCGCCGCGGGGTGCTGCGCCGGACCGTCGACCATATCAAAGCGGTGGACGATGTCTCGGTAAGAATTCGCGCCGGACATACCGTCGGTGTGGTCGGCGAAAGTGGCTCAGGCAAGACCACCCTCGCCCTGGCGTTGCTGCGCCTGATCGGCAGCCGCGGGGCGATCTGGTTCAACGGCAGGCCCATAGAGCGCCTGCGCGACAAACAGCTCAAACCGCTGCGCAGGCAGATGCAGATCGTGTTTCAGGACCCTTATGGCAGTTTGAGTCCGCGTCTTTCTATTGGTCAAATCATTGCCGAAGGACTCGAGGCTCATGATATCGTGACTTCCGCAGCGGAGCGTGATGCGCGTGTCATCGCCGCACTGCAGGAAGTGGACCTGGCTCCTGAATTCCGCTTCCGCTATCCCCATGAGTTCTCCGGAGGCCAACGGCAGCGAATCGCCATCGCCCGCGCGATGATCTTGAAGCCGAAGCTGGTGGTGCTCGATGAGCCCACCTCGGCCTTGGATCGATCTGTTCAGGCGCAGATCATCGAGCTGTTGAGTGTACTGCAACAACAACACAAGCTGGCTTATCTTTTTATCAGTCATGACCTGAAGGTAGTGCGCGCCTTGAGTGATGACCTGATCGTGTTGCGCGAAGGCCGGGTGGTGGAGCAGGGATCGGCGACAGAGATTTTCGCGAACCCGGAACAAACATATACCCGCGCCCTGCTCAGGGCCGCGTTCGATCTGGAAACGGTAGAGAGCGCCGAACTGGCGCAATAAATACCCGGCGGCGAACTTTTCGTGGAATGCGGCAGGCACCCAAGACTAGCCCGGATATTGCATCAGTATCCGGGAAGCTGGCGCAGGACAGGGGCGGCTGAACGCCGGACTGGAACGAAAGTCATAGCCGTAGCTATGGCTTGACTCACAACGTCATTTCCATGAATACTCAGCCGAACATCGTTTTGATCGCTTGCCGGGAATAGTAGCTGGGCGACTGGTGCAATATGCGGGCTAGCGAGGCGAGCCGGACAACGACGTGGCAGAAGGCATAAAATCCCGCTGCCACAGAACGTGCAGACTAATTGCCGACGGCGCTTGGCATGGGACGCACCGACAGTACGTATTCTGTGTTGGTTTGGCGGATATCCCAACGCAGGCCGCGACGGAGCTTTGGCAGTTTTGTGCGCCGGAAATCCCCGGTGATATGCGCGGCGCGAAACAACTCGAACGTGTCGCCGGCCTCCGGGTTGAACTCCATCTCCGGTTCAGCTTGTGCAATCAAGCGAACCTCGAGAGCGCCCCCGAGCACCAGCGTGCCACCGACGTCCACCGCATCATGTCCAGCGCCGCGTCCCGCACCCCCCAGCTCCATGCTCGACACGTTGTCGTAACCCAAGGTCAGATCCCCGGCGAACGTCATCAGGCTCGCGCCGCCGCCGGGACTGAGACTGCCTTCGACAACCACACCGCCGAATCCGGAAAACGTCCCTGCTCCCGTGACACCCGCCTGGAACAGGGCCTGCGCCCCGCTATCGACATAGAACTCCGTGTTGTTCCATACCAGGTTTTGAAATGTCACCCGCGCGCCGTCGCTGATGTGAACATGTCCGTTGTTCACCAGGTTTGCGATCAATTGCGGAGCACCCTGGGAAATTCGCAGATTCCCTTTATTGATGAGCCCGCCGTCCACCCTCAGTGTCGCGCCTGCAAGGTCGATGCGCCCTCTAACCTCATTGACGAAATCGCGCGTGAACAGCAACCGGCTCCCGTTAGCGTCATTGCCGCGGCCGTCGCTGTTTCGCAAGCCTTGCACCGTGCCATGGTTGACGACACCAGCGTCGATCACGCCGGCGCCCGTTAGAATCCCGCGGTTCGCGATCTCAACGGTTTCGCGGGAATGAATGGTACCGGCATTCAAACTCAGCTTGGCCGTTCCACCACCACCGCCAACGATCAAGCGCTTCACTGATACTGAATCTGCCGGTGCGGTCACCGTCAGGTCATGGGCCGGGGCAATGGACACTTCGTGCACGGAGCCGGGCAGCAATCCCAGTGTCCAATTCGAACTCTGATCCCAGTGACCGCTACGCGATACCCGCCAGCGCAAAGGGGGAGTAAATAGAAACACACCTTCCTCGCCGCTGGCCAATGAGGCCTGATAGGCGACCTGCCCCAGGTCGTTCAACCCCCGACGACCCACCGATCTCGAGTACCCGCGGTAGCGAACGGCGGTAATGGTGCTGCCTGCGGCGGTATCCCCGGTGCGCACCGCTGGAATCAGCTCGCGACCGTCGGCAAGAAAGATCGCGCGACGGGTAACACCGCGTCCATCTGCCGGAACCAGCACCGCGTCGAAGGCCACCACGCCAACATTGTTTAATGCCGGGGAATCGATTTCGGAAAATAACGCGTCCTGCCCGGTAGGTTCTCCCTCGCGCGCTATTTGAATCAGCGATTCTCCATCGCCGAAGAAGATGCCACTGTCGTCCGATACTCCCGCCTTGGTGTCACGGAAGTAAGCGGCAACCGCAACTGCCCCGGCATCGTTGATTAACGGGGCCTTGAAATCGGCAAAGACGCCGTTGCCGTCGGGTGCCGGCTGTCCGGCGCGGACGATCCGCGTCACGGGACCACCGGCGCCGCGAAACACCCCCGAACCACCCCCGGCGCCCTTCTCAGTCCGGCTCAACCGCGCAATGAACACGACGTCGCCGTCGCGGTTTATCATCGATTCGGTGAATCCCGAGAACCGCGCCTCGCCGTCCGCCGCGGACGTGCCCACACGAGCGATCTGGGTCAGTGGCCCGCCGCTACCCTTATACACACCGCTGTGCGTGTTTTGCTCTCCCACGGCGCTGGTGGTGACCGCGGTGAAGGCCACATCTCCCGTATCGTTTAAGGTGGGTCCGCTAAAGCGGGTAAAACGCCCGAATCCGTGCGGCGCCTGCGCGTCCTGCGCGGCGATCTGCGTCAATCCAGTTTCGCCGCCGGTGTAGACGGCCCATTCAGTGCGGCCATCGCGCTTTGTCGACAGCAGAAAACTGGTCGTTCCCGCGTCATTGAAGTCATAAGACAGGAAACCCTCTACCGTACCGCGTCCATAGGGGGCGGGCCGACCCTCGCGCACGATCTCGAATATGCGTCCATTGCGGCTGAGAAAAACGCCTTCATCGTCAGTGGATTTTGCGATACCGCGAGTTTCGATCAGGCCAATCCAGAACGCGGCGTCGCCGGCGGTATTGAACAACGGCGTCGAGAAGTACTCAAACAGTCCGTTGCCGTCCGGCGCACGCCGGAGTCCACGCACCACCTCCGTGAGGTTCCGATCACGGGCGGCGTATACCGACTCCAGCTTGCGGTTGTTCTCGCTGATGGTGGCGCGGAAGGCCACTTGCCCTGCGTCGTTGATTACCGGTACCCCAAACCGAGTAAAACGGACGCCCCCGGTTCCACTCGCCGCGCCGGTCGTGGCAATGAGATCCGTCGTACCACCGGCGTAAGCCGACAAGCCGACGAACCACAGGAACAGCCACACCACGACGACCAATGTATATTGAATTCGTCGCTTTTCGTCATCAGCGCCTTCGCGGAGGTCGGCGACCCCTACGCCTGAGGGATTTTTTAAAGTTACAGGATACATCCGCATCGTCGCGCGCATGGATTCCACGCAAGGCGCCTGCCCGCACCGGCTGCGCGTGGGCTCGGAGTCTGAGTCACTTCGAGCCCACGCGTTTAATCCGCTTAGAGACCGCTCCCTTGCAGAGCTACCGGCACGTCGAATATGACGCGCGACGGCGGGAAGATGCTGATCGTCATCGTGTTTGCATCGGCGCCGGTATCCGCCGGCAGGTACTGCACCTCGACATTGCGCGAGCTTCCGGCCCACACATTGAACGGTGTCGATAGGCCTACCAGCGTGAACTCGCTGTTGTCGAAAGTGACCCCGACCGAGCAGCGGCTGCTGGTGCCGACGTGGCTGATCGTCAACGTCTGCGTTACCGGCACCCCGACTGGGGTAGAGCCGAAGTTCAACGTCGTTGGATTCACCTGACAGACCTGACCCGGATCCGGCGTTGGCGTCGGCGTTGGCGTCGGCGTTGGCGTCGGCGTCGGCGTCGGCGTCGGCGTTGGCGTTGGCGTTGGCGTTGGCGTCGGACACGGCTCATCAAAGCCGTCGCAGTCCTCGTCTATGCCGTTGCCGCAGATTTCCGCTGCGCCGGGATTGATATTGGGATCGTCATCGTCGCAATCCCAGTCCACGCAGGTGTTGCCCAGACCGTATTGGTCGTTATCGTTGTCGAAACATTCGTTGGGCATCGGACCGCCCACGTAATCCGACGCTGGATGAAGCTTGTATTTTCTGGGCTCGTGTTTCCTTTCGTGGCAAACAAGATTACACCCCATGCGCTCGAAATGTTGGAAATACCCCCAGGTTGGCTTCGCCAGCGTGTTCTTTTGCACGATCGGCGCAAAGTTGATCAACATGGTTGATGCACCGATGACATCGAGGTCGAGATAGTCGGTGTTGGCTGCATCTACGTTGCTGTGCGTGTTCCAGTGACACGTAGCGCAGGAAGCCCCGACATCTATGACATGTTTCTTGTGCAAGATATACCTTGTCTTGGTTTCGTCCTTTTCAGTGAACACCGCTCTATCGTGGCACAGAAAGCACAACTCGAAGTTGTCGAGGAATTCGTCCGGAGTGTTGGCTTCGGGGATGCTGTCCTTTCCAACGTTCCTGTTATATCTCGCCCGCAGCATCGCCGTGTCTTGGCCAAGGTTGCCGAAAGACGACTTATTCGAGCCGTGCGGTCCGATGACTCCACCGCCGGTATAGCGCGAGTCCTTATCCGTGGGACGCAAGTTGGACTCGGTGACCGGCCCGCGCGTCGAACCGGTGACGTCGCTGTTGTGGCAGTCCGTGCACTGCATGGTGAGACTGTTCAGGTCGTCCATGGTGCTCAGACCGAACGGCTGGCGCAGCTGGTTGAACAGCGCCGAGCTGATGTTGCGACCCGGGGCGACAATCGGGTGGTAGCCGGTATTGGGCAGCCCGGTCGCAGTCTGGATCGCAAACGGATTGAACTCCCGCTGCTTGTCCGTGTGACAGCGCA
>CAMYKW010000078.1 GCA_947259175.1 uncultured Gammaproteobacteria bacterium
CTCGGATTGGAGATCGTGGCGTCGATGGTCTCGGTGCCTTCCAGCAAGGCGTCGTCGATGACGGCAACGCTCAAGGTGCCGGTGCTGGCGCCGTCGGCGATGCTGATCTGCGCGCCACCCGGAATCGCTGTGTAGTCGCTGCCGGAGGTGGCCGAACCGGTTCCATCATCGACCAGATCGACGGTGATCGCGCTTCCCGTGTTGTTCGTCACGCTCAGCGTGGCGGTGTACACCGCATTCACCGGACCCGCTTCGTCGCCGTCGGTGGTCGCCGACAGATCGACGGTGGCAGTGTCGTCGTCGGTGATGTTGGCGGTGGCTGAGCCCGTGCCGATGCCGACCAAAGCGAGGCTCGGATTGGAGATCGTGGCGTCGATGGTCTCGGTGCCTTCCAGCAAGGCGTCGTCGTTGACCACAACGCTCAAAGTGCCGGTGCTGGCGCCGTCGGCAATGCTGATCTGCGGTGTCCCGATGGCCGCGTAATCGCTGCCGGAGGTGGCCAAGCCCGTTCCGTCATCGACCAGATCGACGGTGATCGCGCTGCCCGTGTTGTTGGTAATGCTCAGCGTGACCGTGAACACCGCATTCACCGGACCCGTTTCGTCGCCGTCGGTGGTCGCCGACAGGCTGACGGTCGCCGTGTCATTGTCGAGGATGTTGGCGGTGGCCGAGGCGATGCCAATGGTGACCGACGGGTTGCTGGAATTGGAGATCGTGGCGTCGAGGGTCTCGGTCCCTTCCAGCAAGGCGTCGTCGATGACGGCAACGCTCAAGCTGCCGGTGCTGGCGCCGTTGGCGACGCTGATCTGCGCGGCGGCCGGGATCGCGGTGTAGTCGCTGCCTGAGGTGGCCGAGCCGGTCAGATCGTCGTCGATATCGAAGGTGACCGGGGAACCCGAGTTGTTGATCGTGCTCAGCGTCACCGTGAATACGGCGTTGACCGGACCCGCCTCGTTGCCGTTGGTGGTCACCGACAGGTCGGCGGTGGCCTCCAGGACGTCGGTGACGTTGACGGTGATGTCCTGCACATCGGTCAGAAGACCGGAGTCGGTGACCGTGACCTGGACCTCGTAGTCGTTATTGTTGTCGAAATCACCCGGAGTCTCAAAATCCGGGGCGCTGATGAACGTCAGCACGCCGGAATTGGGATCGATCGCGAACAATAACTGATCGTCGCCGCCGGTGAGGCTGTAGGTCAAACCGCCACCGCCTTCGGTCTCACCCTCCGGATCGGAGGAATCCACGTCGGTGACCGCGGTCTGGTTCTCCGCGGCGTTGACAGTGGCGGTGTCGCCGCCGCCGTCGCTGGTGATCTCCGGTTCGTCGTTGACGCCGTCAATGGTCACCGTCACCGTCGCGGTGTCGGTGCCGGCAATAAAATCGTCAATGGTGTAGGTAAACGTGTCGGTCGCGGTATCGCCGGTCCCCAGGTCCTCGAACTGGCCGTTGGGATCGTAGTCGAACGTGCCGTTGGCGTTGACGGTCAACAGGGCTCCCGACCCCAGTGGGATCTGGATGCCGACGTTGGCGGCGAGGCCGTCCACCTCGGTGACATCGAACGGGTCGGCGTTCGGGTCGAAATCCACCCCGTTGCCGTTATCGGCGAACAGGTCGCCGGACAGCGGCGTGTCTTCGTCGGTATTCACATCGTCATCCTCGGCCACCGGCGGAAACTGGTCGACTACGGTCAGACCGTCAACGATGGAACTGCTGCCGGTGGTGGTCAGACCGGTCGCCGAGGGATCGAAATGCAAGGAAAAATCACACGCCAGCACCGGCGGCAGCGGATTCGGCAGCGGCATACAGCGGGTGACGTCGTCGGAGTCTCCGGTGGACGTAGTCCGGCGCCGACGGGTCGTCTGCCGGCTGGTGAAAAAGATGTCACCGGAAAAATCAATCGACGCCGATTCGACGTTATCCCGCGGGCGGCTCAGACCCACGCTGGCGCCGTCAAAATACAGCTCCCACGCGCCGGTTGCGCTGTCGTAGGCAATCAGATTCTCGTCGCGGCCCCATAACGATCCGGTCAAGGTCGGCACCTGAAAAAATCCCGTGGTGCTGACCACCAGGCGGCCGTCCGGCGCAAAACTCACCGCGTCCACATCCTCCCCGGAGGTGGTCAACCCCACCGTCGATCCATCAAAGAAAAGCGTGAACGATCCGCTGTCGAAGCGCACAATATCCGAATCATCCACCATCCCCACGCCCGGAACCACCGCCTCCGTCTTGAACGACAGCAGCACACTGTCGTCGTTGGCGACGTGGACGGCGTCCACATCCGCGCCACCCAGACCCACCGCCGAACCGTCGAAGAACATCGACCAGGCGCCCGAGTCCGTATCGTAGACCAGCACGTCTTCGTCGTCGAAAGCCACGCCCCCGGCGGTTCCACCGCCGTCCATGCTGATATAAAACTTCTCCGCCGCCGCTGGGAACGACAACACCAGCAATAGCGCGGCAGTGAATCCATATGTGGCCGATCGACGTGTGCTCATACCCTTGTCCTCTTCAACTACAGCTGGTTCAACATATCCACCGCCAGGGTGACAACCCGGGGATCCGGATCGGAAAGCGCATGGGTCAATGGAATTACCGCGACCTCACCGCCCGCCGCCGTCAACAGCTCCAACGCTCCCATGCGCAGTTCCGCGCTGGGATCGCTCGCGCCGATGTCGGTCAGAATGTCGGCCGGAAAATACGCATCGCGATCCATTTCACCCAATAACAACAGAGCTTCCTGGCGCACCGCGGTGTCGCCGTCGATGAGGGCGGCTGCCAACGCCGCGATCAGCGCGCGCTGATACAAACCGCTGACGATCGACAACACGCGCTTGCGCTCCGGGCCGGTCATGCCGGCGGCACCCCGGTCCCGCAGTCGCGCAAACAGCTCGTCTTCTAGTTCCGCCAGCTGCTCCACCGCATTCAAACGTATGCCGGCGTCGGGATGGTTGACGACAATCTCCGCCAGCAGTGCGTGCGCGACGTCCTCGGCGGCATCGTCCTCGACGGCTGCCTCGGCCGCGTCCAATAAGCGGTCGACGTCTCCGCGGCCGATGCGCTGCATGATCTGGGTGCGCGCCGCCGCGTCCGCGGCTTTTTCCAGCACCTCGTTCCACCTGACGTAGGCGGCGCTGCGCCCGGCGTCCTGCACCCCGGCAGTAGCTTCGTCCCCAGCAGCGGTCGTGCCGTCGGCGGAAACCGAAACGGCTCCGATGAACAACGTGGCTGCAAAAGCCACGGCAAAAGTCCCGATTGTCTTCATCCTAAACCTCCTTCGATACAGGCCCGCATGTCGCCGCCCGACGGGATACCCCGCTCCGTTGGTGCAGTCTGCAAGTTCGTGGATTCACTTGAAAATGAGTCCGCCGCACAATGGCGCCAAATGCTTATGCGGTCGGTGTAAATAAAGGTTGGAAAGCGGCCGTGTTTGGAGCAAATCGACCGCCGGGGCAAACTTCGCGAGCGTACAGATTGTGCCGCGGTTACTCGGCGCACCGCGCTGGTGTCGCGATCCGTTTGCTCTAATCGATGGCGTGCGTAACATCCCCTGCCACATCCGGTGGCCCCTCCTACTGGTGATATCGCGTGCTTTTTATGAACGTCTAGCATCGAGACGAAGCATATCCTTGTTGGACCGCAGTCTAATTCACCAGTTCACCGATTGGCAAGCGGCAAAAACACACAAAATCTATGCGGGTACGAACAAGAAACCGGGGTCAGGTCTTTCTTTGACATATGCAAAACACGCCTGGAGTGCATAACTTGACCTCTTTGCCTTTTCAAAAACACAATTACCGGCCGCATATTTCTTTAAACAGGGTAAATTGATAACGATGACGCCAGCTTACGAAACTACTCCGGAGCAAAGACAGCAGCTGTTAACCGACGGTTTCGTGCGATTGCCGGGCGCTCTACCCGCCGACTTATTGGCTCACTGGCGTGATCTTTCGGAGCGGCTGTCCTGCGAAGCGGTCGCAGCGCACCAAAGATCGGAATCGCTGCCGTGCGCCTGCGTGGTCGAAGATCCGGTGGGACCCAGGCTGATGCGTTTCGATGATATCCTCGCAGTTGATGCCAACGCTGTCCTGGATTTGTTGGCTTGTCCCGCGATGATGGCGGTGGCCAGAGAGATGTGCGGGCGCGGCGCAGTGCCGCTGCAATTGGACATTCTCTTCAAGCATCAGCATCCGCACCCCGTAATTAAATGGCATCAGGGAGCGCCGCACCCACGCGGTTACCCGTATCTCAACGTCGGCATTTACCTGGACGATGCCAAAAGCGGCGATGGATGCCTGCGATATGTGCCGGGCACGCAGCATGAATTACAGGACATTTGCGAGCTTTCCGCAACCCATGGTTGGGATATACCCGGCACGATAGAACAGCCCGCCAGGGCGGGAGATATCCTGGTTCAGGACATGATGATTCTGCATGGTTCGCAGCCTAAACGCAGCCCCGGCGTGCGCCGGACCATCTACGTCGAAATACGGCCTGCGGCGGGAATCCTGGAGAGCAACGCACAAAGTGAACAATGGATGGGACTACGTAAGCGTTGGATGGCCCTGGTGCTGCGCCGAGCCGCGCCCTCCGAGTGGCCGGAAACATGGCGGGTCGACCTGCCCACCGACCTGGGAACCGACGAACAAGAAATCGCAGCAATACTCGCCTCACGTGAGCCTCCTATTCCCGCGGTCTACTGTCACTACGATGTAGACGCGTTCAACTATCCAATTCCTTCCGACATAGAGCACGGACGAGTCGTTTGACTTGACACATCTTTGATCCACGCGCGCAGGTATGCAAGTAAGCGCAGGGGGTATGGGGTCAGTTATTTCATTGACGTATTCTCAAATATTGTCCGCTCGTACATGCTTTCCTGCCTGTGTGCGTTGTGGGGTTCGTACCCATCCGCGTGCCGAATTATCCCGGCGAATCGAACAGCCTCACGCGCCGGTGTCGTCAGCCGGAATGGCCGGCAGGCCGCCGATTCCGTCCACCACCTGCGCGAACGACTGCTCGCTGTTGAACCACATACCGCACAACCGACCCAGCAGCGATCCATGCATGACTTCGTGCGCCTGGATGCCGCTCGCCGCAGTGGTCACCTCATAGTTTTCATATTTTTCCTGGGCGCGGTCATCCACGTCCCAGCGGTTCGCTGTGGGTGGCAGCCAATCCGCAAGGCGCGCACCGGGAATGCCGGTTATCTTTGCCGCGTATTCGGTCTGCACGGAGTCATTGTTGTTGAACAGATTGAGCACGAAATCCACGCGCTCGGGGTTCAGGCGATAGGTAAATACCAATCCTTGGTGATCCTCGGACACGAAATGCGGGCACGCCAGAAACACCGCGAGATTGATGCTCGCCCGCAGCTTGCGGTGCGACGTGGCGGCCTTGACCAGGTTACAGCCGTGGCTGTGCGCCACGATGCGGATCGGCTCGTCGCTCAAGTCGGCGATGCGGTTGAGGTAGTCGACCAACTGCGCGGTGCCGGCGTCGCGGGCGGCGCCCATGTCGGCGCCGGACCAGATAAACCGCCCTTTGTAGGCCGAGACCTGGCCGCGCCTGCCCTTCCAGGGACTCCACTTGGGCTGCAGCTCCGGGATTTCTTCCACCGGCTTGCGTTGCACTGTCCAGATGTCGTCCCAACCGGCGGTGTCGCGCATGCCCTGGCGCATGGCGCCGAGGAAACCCTGCTCGGACCACGAGTTCCACCACCAGGTAGCGTGCTTGGCGGACGCGACGGTCATCGTGCCATGCACAACGATGGTGGTCATCGCAGGCCTTTTTCGCGTTCTCGGCGCATGATGGACCATCCATAGTAGACCACGGGATGCCGCTCTGTACACCAGCATGCGCGGCCCTGTAGGCTAAGCCGCGGTACCAGTCGCAGGCCGATAGTGATTTTGCAGTAACTTAGCGACTTGTCTCGGGGGCACGGGCTTGCTGAACAAGTAGCCCTGATATTGATCACAATTCAGATCGCGTAAAAATGCCATCTGGGTTTCGGTCTCGACGCCTTCGGCAACGACTCGCAGACCCAGGCTTTGCGCCATGGAAACAATCGCGGAAATGATGAGCTGACCATGCCGATCCGGGAGTGAGTCAACGATAAACGACCGGTCGATCTTGAGCGTATCAACGCGCAAATCCTTGAGGGAGCTAAGCGAAGAATAACCGGTCCCGAAGTCATCGATCGCGAAACGGACCCCAGCTTCATGCAACTTACTTATGGTCTCCATTGCAAGCTCAACGCTATCCATCACTGCGGTCTCCGTAATTTCCAATTCGATTTGGCTATTCGGGAACTGGGTCTCTTTGAGAATCTGTTGGATTTTTTCGGCGAGGTCGTTTTGCCTGAACTGAACACTGGAGAGATTGACGCAAATTATGAGATCCGAGTATCCCTGATTCAGCCAATTCTTTGTTTGCTGGCAGGCCTCTCGAAGCACCCATTCTCCCATTTCAGCAATGAGACCGGCGCGTTCCGCGATGCGAATGAATTCGACGGGCGGTATGAAACCGAGTTTCGGGTGTTGCCAGCGTAGCAGTGCCTCCAACCCACGTATCTGCATGGTCCTGATATCGACTTGCGGTTGATAGTGTATCTTCAACTCACCAGCTCGCATCGCATTATGCAATTGGGTCTCCAGCCACAATTGTCGGTATGCGGCCTTATTGATTTCCGCAGAAAAGAACCTGACATTGTTGCGACCGAATCTTTGCTTTGCATCGTTGCGCGCAGCGCTGGCATTCTGTAACAATGCCTCCGAGCTTTCGGCGTCGTGCGGATACACGCTCACACCGGCGCTGCAGTTGACGAATATTTCATGGCCATCGATCTCTATCTTTCGCGACAGATTGTCGAAGATTCTTTTCACAATCCAAGGTATGGAATCGACATCATTCAGTTCAGACAAAAGTATGCCGAATTCATCGCTGCCCAGGCGGGAAATGCTGGCTTTATCCTGTTCAACCCCCAGAAAGCTGACAGTATCACTCGAGCGCAAGGTATTCACCAGCCGGTTGGATAAGGTACGCAGTAATTGATCACCCACAACATGCCCAAGTGCATCGTTCACGCGCTTGAAGGCGTCTACGTCGAGGGATATGAGCGCGACTACACCTTTATTTCGCGCACTCCGCGCCAACGCATTGCGTATTCTATCCGCGAAAAGGAGCCGGTTTGGAAGGCCGGTCAGCGTGTCGAGCCCTTCGTCTCTTTTGGATAACTGTTTACTTAAATCGAGCTCGCCCGTCAGTTCGGCGATGCGTTGGTGGCACTGTTTGAGCTCGGCATCGGGCGACGGCTCATTTTCTGTAATTTCCGTATCTTCGTGCGGGACAAGGGACTCATTTTGCGAAGCGCCGGGTGCGACCGCAACGTGACCAGAGACCGGCGCGCTTACGGCGATGAGATCGGGTTGCCAGGAGATCACCCGATTGCGGCCACTCGCCTTTGCGGCGTAAAGCGCTATATCCGCCCGCTTAATGAGGTCCGCAGGCTTGGATATGTCTCCAGAAAGTTCGGCGACACCAAAACTCGCAGTAACGGTGATGGAGGATTTGAAGCACATAGCTCCCTCCGCGATCGCTTCACGTAGCCGTTCAGCAATGGTCAAACCGGTGTCGAGGTTTGTTTCCGGCAGCACAATGCAGAATTCCTCACCTCCGTACCGTCCCACAAGATCGTCGGGTCTGGAATTGGAGCGCAACAGCTCCGCAACGAGCTGCAACACTTTGTCACCGGCGATATGTCCGAAGCGGTCGTTGACGGATTTGAAATTGTCGATATCCATCATAATGTTGACTAACTGCGTGCCTAACTGGGTCGCATCTGCGACTTTCGACTCGTATTTTTCCAAAAAGGCGCGCCGGTTGAGGCAACCGGTGAGCGGATCCCGAGTAGCAAGATATTGAAGCTCCAGCGTCTTATCTCGCAGCTCTTCTTCCGAACGGCGCAGATGCTTCAATGTCCGCTTGAGCTCAGAGTGCTTCTTCTCCAGCGCGGTCATGTCGTTGAAAGTGGCCAGTACACCGCGCGTGGCACCCGCGTTATCCAGAACAGGTGCGGCATTGACCATAAGCGTGCGACTGCCATCGTCAGAGTACTTGAACACCATGGGTATACCGGTCTGTCGCCGGTGCTCCCGAATACTGCGTTTCCAGGGGTAATTGGATTGGTCGCCAAGGCGATCGGCGTCCCAGTCCAAACTCGACGCCTGCGCGCCTACCAGGTCCCGTGCGGGTGTGCGCACGGTTTCCGCAAACGCCTCGTTGGCGAGAATGATTCGTTCCTTCTCGTCCATCAGCAGCAGACCCTCAGCCAGACAATTGAAAGCCGATCTGACGCGCTCCGGTATCACCGCACCGGGATCCAGCTCCCGCAACGCCTTCCTGATGAAGGCGAGATAAACAAAAAACCCAAGCCCGGCCACAAAGAACATCAATCCAAAGGACGTTTGCGTGAGCGTCTCGGCGAAGGATTCTGACAACGGCGAAAAAGCCACTTCCACCGTTCCCCAGCGGGCCCCCTCCTTGAACACAGGGATCTGCACACGATCCGCAGTCGACAATTCCTGCAGCGGTTGTACGGGCCAATTGCTTGCGTGGTCACCTGCTTCGACCATTAACTCTCCGGCGGTATTCCGTATCGCGATGGACAAGACGTCGGCGTTGCGCTCGGCAACGACTTTCAAGGTTTTCTCGATGGCAGTGATTCCCTGTTCACGGGCGGCGTATGTGATGTTAACGGCGAGGAATTCGCAAAATTTTCGCCGTCCCTCGATAAGCCCGTTACGTTCATCCGGCGTCAGTCCGACGAAATGACCGATCATAAACACGCTGCTGGTAAGTAGAACCAATGCCAAACTGATGCGAACTGTGGGACTCAATCTCATGAGAGTTGAGGCCCCATGGTTGATGTTTGTGCGTACTTTTTCACTGATGCGAAAACGTTCTCGACTTTGGCATCGGCGGATTGCGTCCGCAACCGCCGCTGTTCTTTCTGCCCCGACTCTTGTCGTGGGCGGATGATGAAGGCCAACGGGTCGAATTCGCGCCACAGAGGTGTCATCGACAGTAACGCGGCGGCAAGGGAACCGGATTTGAAAACCCAGGTTGCGTAACCCGCAGAGAGCACCAGGGTGACACCGACCGTGGCCGACACCTCAATAATGTCTTCATCGGACAACCAGACGTTTTCGTGCATCTGATCCTTCAGAACCTCGAGAAAATCGGACAGTTGCTCCGGGATGCCAACCGCCGGAATGGGTAAACTCGAAAGCGCAGCATCATCGAACTCATCGACCGTAAACGATGAATATTCATACGGCGCTTCTGTAAAACTCTGAATGGCGTTTGTGACCACCCGGTGCGGAACCGTGATCGGTATCGGCGCGCTCATGAATACCGGTTTGGGGTTTGGATTTGCACTCGGGTTTGCGCCCGGGCTTGGTTTCGCTTGTGGTGCGGCGTCCGGCCCATTACGACTGCTTGGTTTCATTACCGGGTCGCTTTCGCGACCTTCAACGGCTACTCGTTCGTCGGAAGATTCCGCGCCTGCTTCGTAACCGGTATCGTCCGCGACAACGGTCGCCTTCAGTGTGTCACCCGGTGCGGGGGTGCGAGGCGTATTGTCAAAAAACACGTTGCTGATACCAGCGGGCGTGTCACCACCCACGGGCTCGTCAGTGGTTGTAGCTGGCGGCGGGGCTTCATTGTTTCGATCAATCCCGGAACCCTGGGATAGCGGACTATCGGTCGCGGTTGCGTTGGTTTTGGTAATGCCGATGGCGAGCCCGGCGCTGTCATCCGGGGAGGCGACGAAATTTGGATCGTCTACTCCGACGGTGACGTTGAGACTCTGCATGGTGTCAAAGTTGAGCGTGGCGCCCGCCCTGAGGTGGAGTTCGTTGCCGCCGACGATCTCGAACAGGGCGGCGTCGGCACCTGATAATGTCAATATGTTGGCGCCCAGGCCATCGTCGCTGACCACGATGTCGGCGACTTTGACACTGGATGTCGTGTCGATGTCTTCGGCGAGCGTCCTGGTGATGTTGTCAAGCGCCACGGTTGGTGCGTCATTCACCGGTGTCACATCGACCGTCATGGTATAGCTGCCGGCGCTGTAATCAGTGCCGTCATAGACTTTAAACTCAAAGTTGTCGTATCCGATCCCGCTCTCCTCCCCCACCGGGACGAATTTCAGGTTGCCCGCGTCGATGTCGGAAACATCGATCACTTGATTCAAAGTGACGTCTGCGCCGAACAACTGCAGTGATCCAACGGCTTCCAATCCGCTCACCTGGATCCGGGTGAGGATGTCACTGGCATCGGGGTCGGAAAAATCGAAATCGGATCCGGCAAAGATGTAGGTAATGTCCTCGTCCGTCGTTATCGTGTTGTCCGCCGCGGCGGGTAAACTGTTGAACCAGTCGATATTGTTGCCTCCATCCAGGGAGTTCGGCGGGTCGATGGTGACTTGGGAAATGTCCGAACCCGAGGCATCGGAATCGATAACCTCGATGTAATCGATTGCCGTGGACGCGGAGGCGGCGAGGTTGAGATTCCATCGATTTCCGGGGGTATCCGAAATCAGGTTGATGCGGTCGTCGTCATCCAGGCCGTCCAGGGTCAACGTGCCGGTGACCGTCTGGGTGGCGCTGTTGGCGAAGGTCAAGGTGGTGTCGGTGGCGTCATCCGTGGTTTCCACCTTGGCCAGGTTGTAGAAGGTATTCGAACCCGAAACCACCTGGTCGCCCCCGTCCAGGACAACCGTCGACGTCCCGGCGGTAAAGACGTCGCGGTTGGTCCAGTTGCCGGAGACCGTCCAGGTGGCGGCGCCGGCGTCGACCACGTTATCTCCATTGGCGTCTGACGCATAAACCGTGACATCTCCATTGATGTCAATGGTCCCGGAGCCGGCGATGAATTGACCATACTCATCGGCGGCCCCGGCGTTTCCAACCACCAACCCGCCGGCGGTGATGTTCCTGTTCTCCTGGCTGTTATCCAAAATGGTGGTAATCGGACCATGCCAGCCCAGATCCGTGGTGATGATCAGGTCACCGCCCACATTGAGATCACCCCCGCTGATATGGGCATAGTTGTCAAACGTATTGCCGGAGCTGGTGATCTTGAGGTCGCCCCCGTAGCTCGCGCCGGTAAGAATGTGCCCCGGCGCCGTCGCCGCATTATTGAGGATGTTGAACTGATAGGTGGCGACCGAGATCGTGCCATTGAATGTATGCGCAGACGAATTGGACCCAACAATCTGAACGAATGTCCCTGCGCCCCCTAATACCCCACCACTATTTATGGTGAAGTCATCAGGATTTACTATTATTAACCGCTCGTTCGCCGCCACATTCAACGTGCCCGAGATCGTGAGATCACCGCCAGAGAGCAAGATAAACGTGTTCTGCGCGGTAATGCTTGCGCCGGGGTCTATGGTCAGATGCTTGATCTGGTTCCAACCCGCCCGCAGATCATTGCCGCCACCGGTCAT
>CAMYKW010000079.1 GCA_947259175.1 uncultured Gammaproteobacteria bacterium
CGTGAGCCTTATGTTGAATGCGGTTTTGCATGCTTGGTGTCGGTTTTCTCCGCCGGCTGATGATAATCCGGCCATAAGCGTTTCACGACTTCGCTGCCCGGCGAGTAGGCGTGGCAGGTGTTGAGCAACAGCGGCGATTGTTTCGGACGGCTGTCCGGTTTGAGGTGTTTTCGCGCCTTGATGGGATAGATCGCCTGGAACGCGGTGGTGGCGACCGGACCCAGCAGTTCGCGCAGATGGGTGCAACCGTTGACGCCGCCCACGCGTTTATTGATTTCCTTGCGCCACCCGGGCCGTATCTGGATCCCTTTTAGCTCGTCAAAGCTGTGGGTTGCTTCGGGGCAGATGCGATAAGGGCCGTAGTCGGTGATCGCCTCCACATCCCGGATTACGAAGTCTTCGTCGACGGTAAGGCGCAGCCACATCTCGTGGATCGGTTCGCCGGATTTGATCTCGCCCCGGTCGTGGTTGGGGAAGCTGTAGGTCTTGGTGTCTACCAGATGGCCTTCGATGTCCCACAGCCCGTCATCGCGGCGGTAGCCCTGGCATTCGATGTGGCGTTGATGGATGAGTTCGCGGTTGGTGCTGGGTTTCGATAAAGACATATGTGCTCAATTGTCTCGGTGGATGGAAAGACAGGGTTGTTTAGCCGTGATGGAGGCGCTGTACACGGACGTCAGCAGTATGTTTTTGAATTGCAAAAGATCAGGTCAGGTTGTCCATCTGCTTGGCGGCGTCGCGCAGCTTGAACTTTTGAATCTTACCGGTTGAAGTCTTCGGCAGCTCGCCGAAGACCACAGTTTTGGGACATTTGAAATGGGCCATGTTGTCGCGGCAGAAATCGATAATCTGCTGTTCGTCGACCGCGCCGCTGCCGGCCCGCAGCGTCACAAAAGCACAGGGGGTTTCTCCCCATTTTTCATCGGGCCTCGCCACCACCGCCGCAGCCTCGACGGCGGGATGTTTGTACAGCACGTCCTCGACTTCGATGGATGATATGTTTTCACCGCCGGAGATGATGATGTCCTTGGAGCGATCCTTGATCTGGATATAACCATCGGGGTGCATTACACCCAGGTCGCCGGAATGAAACCAGCCCGCGGCCATCGCCTCGTCGGTGGCGGTGGGATTTTTTAAGTAGCCCTTCATGACGATGTTCCCTTGAAACATGACCTCGCCGATGGTCTTGCCGTCGCGCGGCACCGGTTGCATGGTATCCGGATCCATCACGTCGAGCCCGGCGAGCATATGGTAGGGCACCCCCTGGCGCGATTTCTGCAGTGCGCGCTGTTCCATCTGCAAGGCGTCCCACTCGGATTTCCAGGCGCACATCACCGCCGGGCCGTAGGTCTCGGTGAGCCCGTACACATGGGTGACATGGAAACCGGCTTTTTCCACGTTGGCGAGCACCGACGCCGGCGGCGGCGCTGCGGCGGTCATGATCTTGACCGGGTGGTCGAAACTGCGGTGCTCGTCGGCGCCGGCGTTGATCACCATGCTGAGCACGATCGGTGCACCGCAGAAATGCGTGACCTTGTGTTCGGCGACGGCGCGGTAGATGTCGGCGCCGGTGACCTTGCGCAGGCACACGCTGGTGCCGGCCATCGCCGCCAGGGTCCATGGGAAGCACCAGCCGTTGCAATGAAACATCGGCAGGGTCCACAGGTACACCGGGTGATGGCCCATGTCCCAGCCGACCACGTTGGACAGCGCGTTCAGGTACGCGCCGCGATGATGGTAGACCACGCCCTTGGGATTGCCGGTGGTGCCCGAGGTGTAGTTGAGCGAGATCGCCTGCCATTCATCCGCCGGCAGCTCCCAGTGAAAATCCGGATCGCCGCTTTCGAGGAACGACTCGTATTCGACGTCACCCAACAGCTCGCCCTCGGTTAACTGCGGATCGTCGACGTCGATGACCAGCGGGCGCTGTTTTACCTGGGTCAGCGCCTGCGCGACCACCGGGGAGAACTCCTTGTCGGTGATCAACACCTTGGATTCGCCGTGGTCGAGGATGAACGCAATGGTGGCGGCATCGAGCCGCGAGTTGATGGTGTTCAGCACCGCGCCGGTCATCGGCACGCCGAAATGCGCCTCGTATATAGCGGGGATGTTTGCCGCAACTACGGCCACGGTGTCGCCGGACCCGATGCCGCGTTGCCGCAACGCCGAGGCCAGCCGGCGGCAACGGGCATAGGTCTGCGCCCAGGTGAAGCGCCGTTTACCGTGAATGACCGAAACGTACTCCGGGTAAACGGAGGCGGTGCGCCGGATAAAGCTCAGCGGAGACAGCGGGGTATAGTTGGCGGGACTCGGGTCCAGTCCGCTCGCATAGGGGCCGACGTCGACGGGTGCTTTACTCACGTCCTACTCCTCCGGGTGGATATCGGGATGAATTTTTCTCTACATACCGTACCATTGACCTCGATAGTGTAAAAGACTCAATGCAACGCGGAGGAAGCGATGCCGGACTCGAACTTCGAGCAGCAGCACGGCCGATACCTGGAGGATATGGCGATCGGCATGAAAGAGGTGTTCACCAAGACCATCACCGACGCCGACGTAATGATGTTCGCCGGGGTGTCGGGGGACAACAATCCGTTGCACTTCAGCGAGGAGTTCGCCGCGCAAACCCGCTTCCGCGGGCGCATCGTGCACGGCATGCTGACTGCCAGCTTATTGTCGACCCTGGTCGGCACCCGTCTGCCGGGTCCGGGCGGCGCCTATATGAGCCAGGACCTCAAGTTCCTCAAACCGGTGCGTGTCGGCGACACGGTCACCGCGGAGATGACGGTGGTCGAGATCGATGATAACAAGCAACGCGCCTATGTGGATGCAGTATGCCGGGTCAAGGGCGAGCCGGTGGTCATCGGGCGCGGCGCGGTGTGGGTGCCGAGACGGGCAGCCAAGCCGGCTTAAGCGGTTACCACTCGATAGGGGCTGACCAAGCGCGAACGGCGCGCTGATCCTGCGAATCTAACACCAGACCGCGTGCGTTCGATCAGTTTTAGATGCAAAGGGGGGCATGTACCTACGAGTTCGACCCAAAGCGGGTATTTGACTATCCAGAACTTGAACGTCCGTTACTTGGGCACGAAGAACGGCGGTCGCTTGTTATCAATCTGGCGTTTTGCTAACGACTTGACGGATATTCAATATGGTTACGGGCTGTCCGTTTCTTCACCACATCGCAAGGTTGTTATGTGCCTTTTCTAAATGCTGTTTGTTTGCCACCGATCAATGCAATGAGAACGACAGCTCAATAGGATCGCGAGTACTGACTCACAATACGGAGAACGAGTAAACAATGAACAAAATCTTAGTTGGTTCTTTGTTTTTGTTTCTTTCCGCAGGCGCACCTGCCGATCAGCCTTTCCCCCCAGGGCAGTTGCAGTCACGTATCGCCG
The DNA here is from genome assembly GCA_947259175.1 of uncultured Gammaproteobacteria bacterium. GTDB lineage: Bacteria > Pseudomonadota > Gammaproteobacteria > Arenicellales > JAANXG01 > CALZGZ01. The sequence goes on from CAMYKW010000079.1 coordinate 3,405, forward strand.
CCTTGGAGGCGCAGGTTGCGGCGCTTCAAGGGCAATTGGCCGCGCTTGAGCCCTTCTTCGCTTTGGCGGATTACGTCAGCGTGGACGCGGACAACACCATAGACAACTTGGCACCGCCCCACGTCTTTGTTAGGGGTGCCAATGTGCACGTGCAAGATGGTAGTGGTACGACACGCGATGTCCCTAACGGACTCGGAAACTTGATTATTGGTTACAACGAAAATGAAATTTCGGTGGATCGCAGCGGCTCGCATAATCTGGTCGTTGGCGCGGAACATATGTATAGCTCCACGGGTGGATTCGTAGCCGGTTATGCGAACCGGGTAACCGGACGCAGTGCCAGCGTCAGCGGTGGTGCTTTTCATCGCGCTAGCGGCGAATTTTCTAGCGTCAGCGGTGGATATGAAAATACTGCCAGCGGCCAGCGCTCTAGCGTCTGCGGTGGAAATTCAAATACTGCCAGCGGCGCTTTCTCCAGCGTCAGCGGTGGATTTGAAAATACTGCCAGCGGTGCTTTCTCCAGCGTCAGCGGTGGAAGGGAAAATACTGCCAGCGGCTTTCAGTCCAGCGTCAGCGGTGGAGCGGCTAAGACCGCCAATACTCCTCAATGCTGGACGGCCGGAGCCCACCCTGATTGCTGATCCCGACTTGCGGGCTCTGGATGCATTTAAAGGTGGACTTCGGTCCGCCTTTCGGACCCATGTCGAGCACGATTTCGAGCAAGTAAGAGAAGCCCTGAAGACTAGCGCATGGGCTGCTCCTTGTTAGCGGATCTTACAGCCTCGCCCTGCGATCGGCTGATCATGGCCGACGGTCAGAGCCGATGGCCGTGAATGGGAACAACCGATCCTCGAGTGTCATCTTCCCTTGGCAACTCAAATGTCCGCCATATGGCATTAAAGCTCGCAGTTCGAGGGGTGACTCTATGGAACTCAAATTGACGGGTTGGCGCTGGCGCGTGTGACGAGTTTGTCGCCTTGAAATAGAGTTGAGGATCTTTCAACGAGTCGACAACATTTGTCTGCGAGTTCATCGCTTAAGGAGACTCATCGCTTAAGGAGACTCTGAATAATTCATCCCTGAATCTTCAGAAAAACGAAAAACGAAAAGTGCGATTTTCGTTTTTCTCCATCGCTCAATCACTTGCAAGATTGAGCGATGTCGGTACGTCCCTGTACCGGCGGACCCTCTGAACTAGTCAGAGGGTCCTTAAGTTAGAAAATCGGGGGGACCACTATACTTTTTGCTGGATTCCTTGCGTTTCGGGTGGAGAGGGTCCATGATATGCATACAATCTACCTATTGGCCTGCCTTCAGCTACCCGCCCGATCCCGGACGGTCCGTTAGAGACACCCAAGATTAGACGATTGTTCGACACGCGCCCGAGTTGTGCGCGACTTTTTTTATGTGGAGGCCAGAATGGCTATTGGTACTGTTAAGTGGTTTAACCCCAGCAAGGGGTTTGGTTTTATTCAGCCTGAAAACGGCTCGCGTGATGTCTTCGTGCATATCAGCGCTGTAGAGCGCGCGGGTCTCGGGACGTTGACCGAAGGTCAGCGCGTAAGCTACAACGTTGTTGAGGAGCGGGGCAAACAAGCCGCCGCCGATCTCAAGGCGGAGTAAAGCGCTCAGACCACTTAAGACTTAAGAGAACCCCGCTTCGGCGGGGTTTTTTCCAGGAACACCGGGGTTCTTTCATTGCCATATTCGGCGGAAGTGATGTCGCAAAGAAAGACCCGCTAATGGGATCAGCGGCCGCGCCAGGTGGGGTCGCGTTTTTCCATGAATGCGTCGATGCCTTCGGCGGCGTCTTCCGCCATCATGTTGCAGGCCATCACCTCGGCGGCGTATTCGTAGGCGGCCTCGAGGTCCTTGTCGATCTGCTTGTAGAACATCTGCTTGCCGGTGCGCACCGCCACGGATGAGCGGTCGGCAATATGCTGCGCCAGCGACATGACCTTGTCGTCGAGCATGTCGGGGTCCACCACTCGGTTCACCAGTCCCAGGTCCAGGGCCGCCTCGGCGCTGACGAACTCTCCGGTCAGCAACATCTCCATGGCGTGTTTGCGCAGCACGTTGCGGCTCAGCGGCACGCCCGGGGTGGCGCAGAACAGTCCCAGGTTGATGCCCGAAGTGGCAAAGCTCGCCTCGCTGGATGCCACCGCCAAATCCGCGGTAGCGACGAGTTGACAGCCCGCGGCGGTGGCGATGCCGTGTACGCGGGCGATCACCGGCTGGGGAATGCGATGCATGGTCATCATCATGCGGCTGCATTGATTGAACAGCTGCCGGTAATAATCCTGATCCGGTTTGGAGCGCATCTCCTTGAGATCGTGTCCGGCGCAAAACGCCTTACCGGCGCCGGCTAGCACTACCACGCGCGCCGACTGGTCCTCGGCAATGTCATCCAGCGTGTCTTGCAGTGCGGTGAGCATCGCCTCGGACAGGGCGTTGTACTGTTTCGGTCGGTTCAAAGTCAGCGTAACGATACCGTCGGCCTGGTTACGCAGCAGGATGTCGGTTTGGCTGGTGTTTTCGGCGGGGGTGCTCATGTGGTGTTACCCTGGGCTTGCGAATCGCGAATTCTGCGCGAGGCGGCAGGCGGATGCAAGCGGGCGGCGCCGGGCGCCGCACCCAGACGCGCGCATTTTCCAGACGTCCCGTTTACGCTAAGCTTGAAGCCCAACGGAGCGAGCCCCGTATGCAACTCATCGACGCCGATCATCGGGATTTCGACGCCATTCGCCGCGAGTTCCATTGGCGAGTGCCCGAGCAATACAACATCGCCCACCAGGTCTGCGAAAAGCATACCGGTCTGACGACGCAGCCGGCGATGTTTTGCGAGAACGAGGCGGGTGAGGAGAACACCTACACCTTCGGGCAGCTCAGCGCCTGGTCAAACCGGTTCGCCAACGCCCTGCGCGCCAACGGCGTCGAACGCGGCGACCGCGTAGGCGTCATTCTGCCGCAATGTGTCGAGACCGGCATCGCGCACCTCGCGGTTTATAAACTGGGTGCGGTCGCCCTGCCGTTGTCGATTCTGTTCGGCCCCGACGCCATCGAGTACCGGCTCAGCGATAGCGGTGCCAAGGCGGTTATTACCCAGGGACGCCACGTCGCCATGATCGAAGACATGAAGCAGTCGCTGCCGGAGTTGCAGACGGTGGTGGCTTGCGACGAACCCGGGGGTGACGCGGATTTTTGGACGCTCGTCGACAACGCTGCAGAACGTTTCACGCCGGCTGCAACCCTGGCCGACGACCCGGCGCTGTTGATTTACACCTCGGGCACCACCGGCCCGCCCAAGGGGGCGCTGGTTGCGCACCGCTCGCTGCTGGGCAACCTCACCGGATTCGAGTTGTCGCAGAACTTCTTTCCGCAGGCGAACGACGTCTTCTGGACCCCCGCGGATTGGGCGTGGACCGGCGGCCTGTTGGACGGTTTGTTGCCGACCTGGTATTACGGCAGGCCCATTGTCGCGCTAGAAGGGGGTAAGTTCGATCCCGAACGCGCCTGCCGGATGATGGAAAAGTATGCGGTGACCAATGCCTTCATCCCGCCGACCGCGTTGAAGATGATCCGTAAGGTCTCCGACCTCGGTGACTATAATTTCAAGCTGCGCGCGATCATGTCCGCGGGCGAAACCATGGGCGCGGAGCTCTACGAGTGGGGCCGGGAGGTGCTGGGTTTCCAGATCAACGAGATGTGGGGTCAGACCGAATTCAATTATCTGGTCGGCAACTGCGCGCCGATCATGACGGTGAAACCGGGATCCATGGGCAAGCCGTACCCCGGCCATGTCGTCGCCGTGATAGACGACGACGGCAACGAACTGCCCGCCGGTGAGGACGGCGAGATCGCCGCGCGGCGTGTCGGTGACCCGGTGATGTTCCTGGGCTATTGGAACAACGAGCGTGCGACCCGCGACAAGTTCGTCGGTGATTGGTTTTGCACCGGCGACGTCGGTTACCGCGACGAAGACGGTTACCTGTGGTTCGTGGGACGCAAGGACGATGTCATCAGCAGCGCCGGACACCGCGTCGGGCCCGGCGAGATCGAGGACTGCCTGCTGAAACATCCGGCAGTGGTGCAGGCGGCGGTGATCGGCAGCCCGGATGAATTGCGCGGCAATATCATCAAGGCCTACATCGTGCTGGCGGATGGCTTCGCGCCCGGCGATCCGTTGAAGGCGGAGATCCAAGCCGCGGTGAAAACCCGGCTCGCCGCGCACGAATACCCGCGGGCCATCGAGTTCATCGACGAGATGCCGACGACCACCACCGGCAAGGTGCGGCGCGTCGACTTGCGGCGCATGGACCAGGAGCGGCGGAGCGCAAAGTCATGAGTGGCGCCGCCGATCCGTCCCGGGAGGATTACAAACACTTCCTCGCCATACCGACGCGGTGGATGGACAACGACGTGTACCACCATGTCAACAACGTCGTGTATTACGCCTACTTCGACACCGTGATCAACAAATATCTGATGGACGCGGGTGGGTTGGATTACACGAACGACAAGGTCATCGGCATTGCCGTGGAAACTCACTGCCGGTTCAAGCAATCGCTGCAGTTTCCGGATGTCGTTGATGCCGGCCTCCGCGTGGGACACCTTGGCAATTCCAGCGTCCGCTATGAGATCGGCTTGTTCAGACAAGGCGACGCGGCCGTCGCCGCGGTGGGGCATTTTGTCCACGTGTTCGTGGACCGCGCGTCGCAGAAGCCGGTGCCGATACCCGGCGCCATTCGCGCCGCGCTGGAACGGCTGGTGGCATAACGGGTGATATCGGTATTCACGTCAGTACTTTAACAGCGCCCGCGCCACCTTGGACGCCGGCGCCCGTCCCAGAGCGTGGGAGATAAATCGTGAAGCCTCGAGCAGGGCATCCAGCTCGACGCCGGTGTCGACGCCCAAACCGTTGAGCATGTACAGCACGTCTTCGGTGGCGACGTTGCCGCTGGCGCCGTCGGCATAGGGGCAACCGCCCAAGCCGGACACCGAACAGTCGACAGTGGCGACCCCAAGCGGCAATACGCTAATGAGGTTCGCCAGCGCTTGGCCGTAGGTATCGTGAAAGTGCGCCGCGAGCCTGTCTACCGGGACCTGTTCGGCCACGGTCTCTACCAGCGTCCGCGCCTTGCCCGGGGTGCCGACGCCGATGGTGTCGCCGAGCGAAATCTCGTAGCAACCCATGTCCGCCAGGCGCGCGGCGACCCGGGCGACCGCCGGGGGCGCAATATCGCCCTCGTAGGGGCACCCCAACACGCACGAAACGTAACCGCGCACCCGGAGGTTGTTGTCGCGGGCCGCGTCGCAAACCGCGACGAAGCGTTCAAGGCTCTCATCGATGCCGCAGTTGATGTTCTTCTGGCTGAAGGTCTCGGAGGCGGCGCCGAACACCGCGATTTCGTTTGCGCCGGCGGCGAGCGCGCGTTCCAGTCCGTTCATGTTCGGCACCAGCACCGGGTAACGCACGCCGGCGCCGCGCTGTATGCCCGTGAGGACGTCGTCGGTGTCTTTCAGCTGCGGCACCCACTTGGGGGAGACGAAGCTGCCGGCCTCGATCACCGGCAGGCCGGCGGCGGTGAGGCGGTCGATGAGCGCAATCTTGGTATCGGTCGGCACCAACTGCGGTTCGTTCTGCAACCCGTCGCGCGGACCCACCTCCACCAGCTTGACGCGCGCCGGCAGCGTCATTTTTGCCAGGCGGGTTTGCGCTTGTCCAGAAACGCGCCGATGCCCTCGCGGCCTTCCTCGGTTTTACGCATACGGGCATTCATTTCTGCCGTGGTCTCGATCAGCGCATCGTCAATACGCGCGCCTTCCACATCGTCGATCAGCCGTTTGGCTGCGGCTTGCGCATTGGGGCCGGCGGCGCACAGATGCTCGATCAGCCCGTTGATGCGATCGTCCAGGTTTTCCGCCGCCACCACTTCGTGGACCAGGCCGATATGATGCGCCTGCCCGGCGTCGAACCGCTCCGCGCTCTGGAAATAACGCCGCGCCGCGCGCCCGCCGATGGCGCGGATCACATAGGGGCTGATCACCGCGGGGATCAGGCCGAGCCTGGCTTCCGATAGGCTAAATATCGCGCGCTGCGCGGCGACGGCGATGTCGCAGCACGCCACTACGCCGACCGCCCCGCCGTAGACTGCACCGTGAACGCGGGCGATGGTGGGTTTGGGCAAGGAATCCAGCGCTTTCAGCATACCGGCAAGCTGCATCGCGTCCTCGTAGTTTTCCTGTTCCGAGGCGTCCGCCATCTTGCGCATCCAGCCCAGATCGGCGCCGGCGGAGAAGCTTTTCCCCGCAGCGGCGAGTACCACGACCCGCGCAGCGCGGTTGTCGGCCAGCGCCTCCAGGGCTGAGGTGAGTTCGGCAACGAGTTTACCGTTGAGCGCGTTGTGAACTTCCGGACGGTCAAGAGTGATCGTCGCGGTCCCCTGGTTGTCAATATCAACAGTTGTCGAATCTGGCATTAGTCCGGGTGTATGACGCGGGAATTACACGATACAAGATGCGAGGACCCGGATACAAGATATGGCGGGTGAAGTCGACGCACCGAACCCCGCGTGTGCGCTAAAACTGCACTGAGGTTTGAAATCGACCGCGTGCACAGCGTAGCATCGGCGCAAGAATCGTGTCAGAGTGTATCGACGGTGTCTGTTTGAGGTACGAGCAGTTCTAAATCATCGCTAATTACGCAATCGCTGTTTGTTCTAAAGGTAGGTACGCATATGGAATGGATCGCATCGCCTGAGGCCTGGGTGGCGCTGGCCACGCTCACGGTGTTGGAAATCGTGCTCGGCATCGACAACATCATTTTCATCTCCATACTCGTTGGGCGGCTGCCCGAATCGCAGCGGCAAACCGCACGCATCGCCGGACTGAGTATCGCCATGGGCATGCGCATATTGTTGTTGCTGCTGATCACCTGGATCATGAAACTGCAGAGCACCCTGTTCAACGTTCTGGATGTGGATATTTCCGGGCGCGACCTGATTCTCATCGGCGGCGGGCTGTTCCTGATAGCCAAGGCGACCCTGGAGATACACACCGCCGTGGAAGGCAGCGAGGGCCACAAAGCGGCCGGCGCCACCGCGGGTTTTGCCGCGGTGATGCTGCAGATCGGCATTATCGATATCGTATTTTCCCTTGACTCCGTGATTACCGCGGTGGGCATGGCCGACGACGTCGAGGTGATGATTATCGCGGTGGTCATCGCGGTGATCGTGATGATGTTCTCCGCGGCCAGCATCGGTGAGTTCGTCGATGATCACCCGACCATCAAGATGCTGGCCTTGAGCTTCCTGGTGCTGATCGGCGTGGCGCTGGTCGCCGAGGGTATCGATCTGCATATTCCGAAAGGCTATATCTATTTTGCGATGGCATTCTCGGTGATGGTGCGGCGCTATGCTGACTCGTACGCAGATCGCTTGAACCCACAGCGGTTTCGCTGCTCCAAATACGATGATACTTCTGACGGTGATGTTCTGTGATCTTGTGGGATCCACAACTCTGGCCGAGCGGCTGGACCCGGAGGACTTTCGCGATGTGATTTGTGGTTATCAGGACGCGTATGCCGGCGTGATCCCGCGATTCGGCGGCTACATCGCCAAGTACCTGGGTGACGGTATTCTGGTTTACTTCGGGTGTCCCCGCGCCATCGACGTCGCACGCCGCCAGCAGGCAAAGCTGTTTGAGCTGCGCGCGGCGACAAGTCTTGGCCGCCTTTGGTGCGACCGGGGGAACAGTGGTCAAGCCCATCAGTTGATCGCCCCGATCTACAACTGGTTTACCGAAGGCTCGGGGACTCCCGATCTGGTTCATGCAAAGGCGTTAGTCGACGAAAGTCCAAGTCGGAACACCGACCCGTCATCGCCAGGGCAGACAGAATCCGACTGTGTTGAATGTTTGCCGTGAGTGAGAAAAGGCAGTTTGGCTCCAAGGCGGCGCAACGCGTTGAGGCGCTCTATTCGACCGCCGATGTCGTCGCCCAGCGGCAACAGGTGATGCAGGCCCTGGCGCCGCGCGCCGGGGAGCGGATCCTCGACGTCGGATCCGGACCCGGTTTCCTGGCCTTGGATCTTGCCCGCGCGGTGGGAGCGGTTTGCAAGCGCGATTAATGGATTCGCGGTTGCAAACCCACAGAGGTTGAGATTCGCGGCTGAAAGCCGCTCCCAACATGTCGACGTC
>CAMYKW010000080.1 GCA_947259175.1 uncultured Gammaproteobacteria bacterium
TGGTTCTCCTCTTTGATTCAACAAGTTATCGCAAAACTCATTGTATCAATGACGGATGAATCAGGCCTTCTTATTTGCCCGTTAACGGGACAGCAGTGACATGGAATACCGATACAATTGCAGAAGGTCTAGCAACTCCTGGTGGCGTCCCGCCACCAACAGACAGGACAAACAAGCCGTCGCGCCGTGGAAATAGTTACCCGGATTCGGATCCGACCAACATAACCGCAATGTGGACACCAGCTCATCGGCCCATCGCCCGGCAACTTCCACCGAACCACAGATCTCTCCCCATCGGTCACCAACCGGACTGAGGTAGTCAACGCCATCCTCCTCCATCGCCTGCCAAAGCCGCTCGAGCCATTTGTTACGCGTGTTCTCGTCGGCAGGTGCCTTGACGAGAATAGGTATCAACGCGTCCAGCGCCTTGTTCACTGCCGATCCCAGAGCGCCGCTGGAACTGTCCACATGCTGCAACGCCGGCCAAATCTTCTCCGTCAGACGGACTGCACCGTCCGCCCCGAGAACGGGATCTTTCTTCGCAACCCTTTTGATCTCGGAGACCGCTTCACGAAGGCGCTGGCAGGCCAGCCTGGACGCCTTCCAGCTATAGGCGCCGGTTCGGAAACGGGCGGGGAAAATCCATTTGTGTTTGTCGTGCTGACTCATGTCATGGGTGGTTAAGCTAATTTGTGAACTCAGTGCTGCAGCCTTATGTATTTATTTGGTTTCTTCTCACACGCGTTGTTCTTACCGTAGTTTTGTTATGAAGATTGCTGAGGGATTCGAACATCCTACGATTCTATATATTTCAGAGAGTTACGAAACTACCCTGTCCAGATCGTTTCCACCGCCTACCGGAAACGAGAAGTAAATTTTCGCTGCCCAGATCTTTGGACACTCGGCATTGTTTCGTGCGTACATCTGGCGTACACTATTAAGCGGCGATTTGGAGACATCACCTATGGCTAACACACACAACGCCAAACAAGAACGAATGCACATCCGCTTGGATGCGCTATCTAAGCAAAAGCTGGAACGCGCAGCCACCTATGTACACAAGAGCCTGTCGGAATTCGTGCTCATGCAAGCGCTGCATGCGGCCGACGAGGTAATTCACGAGCACGAGACCCTCACGTTGAATGAGGCTGATTGGGAGGTGTTTCTGGACGCCCTCGAAAATCCCCCCACGCCCAGCACCAAACTCAAGCTGGCCTTCGCCGAACATAAGAATCGCGTCCAGCGGTAAGGTCCCATCCGCTTGGAACTCATCATCGCTCCGCTCGGCAGACAGCACGACCGGAAATCCTTCGACTGCGGTGAACCTTCCCTCAACCAATACCTCAACCGCTATGCGAGCCAGGACATCAGGCGACGGGTTAACCGGGTATTCGCCGCCTCGCCACCCGATGCGCCACAGCAGGTGATCGGCTACGACAGCCTTAGCGCTGGTAGCCTGAATGCCACTACGCTCCCGGAGGCTTTCCGACAGCGACTGCCAAGATATTCTGTCCCCGTGGTCGTGCTGGGGCGGCTTGCCGTCACCAAATCCCACCAAGGTACAGGACTCGACTCCATCCTACTCGCCGACTCCCTGCAGCGCGTCGTTCAGGCCAGCCAAGTCATGGCGGTCTACGCCGTGGTGGTCGACGCCCTAAACGGCCGGGCTGCTGAGTTTTATCGACAATTCGGATTCATCCCTATGCCGAGCCAACCGCTCAAGCTCTTCTTGCCTATGGAGTCCGTTGCCACACTCTTCGATGAATAGTCCCTCATATTTGAGCGCATTTTCAAGGACGGTTGCTGTTGGTTTCAGTGGATAATTCCCAGATGCGCAAATCTGCCTCGTTGATAACCGAGCACCGCCTGCTGCGGATCCGCGACGCTGAGCTTGACACCGCGATACAGGACTTCTTGGTCAAGCTCCTTGACCGCGAGCTGTCCGCCGATGGCGGCACGAATCGCAACGGCGCCCGCCATGAGGAGCAAGACGGATGACCCGAAAACGACGACCCAGAAGCGATCCCATCGAAATCGAGCTGGCGCTCAATCCGGGCGCCTTCATTGCGTATAGCGCCTGCTTCTCGTTCGTGAGTGATCTCGACGAGGTCGCTGCCAAGATCGCGTATTCCGGCTGAAAACGAGCACTGATTCCGGCGCAAATCGAGCACCGATTCCGGTGAAATCGAGAATCCGGGGTATTTACAAAAAGGGAAAAATCGAAGATGAACTGAGTTTAACCCCGTTCATAAGTCCGGGTAGTTTCCGCTTCCTTCATGAAGATGATGTATTCGCTGTGTAAGCCGGGACGTGCGGATAGCCACAAGGGCGTTATGCATCGGCATCATTGCTACCCAAGAATCTGTCGACACAGGTCCTGGGAGAAATCACCAAACTTGTGATTGGGGGGTTTTCCAGCAATAAGCGATCGCCGGTAATAAGAATGCTGCGGGAGTAGGCATCCAACAACGCCCAGATATGATCGTCCCCATGATCAGGCGCTGGCGAAGGTGTCTTGGGTTCACGCCACAGGGCATTCGCTACAACCTCCTCGAGCAAACGATCGACCTCGGCAGGTATCAAGCCGTGCAGCTTGGCGATCTTAGGCCTCAGCAGTACGCTCCGATACTCCGCGAGTAAGTCCGGCGACAAGAGGTAGATCAATGATCCCGCCAGCATCGCGTCTAATAACACTGCGACCGGGCTGTCGCCGACACCCGTAATCAGTTCAGCAACCACCACGTTGGTATCAACGACAAATACCGGCGGGGTCATTGCTTGCGGGCGCTAAGCGTCTCCTCAACAGCCAACTCCGCCGCCTGATCGGCATCGAGCCGCGCGCGCTCGCGTGCCTGCGCGACCAGCGCGCGAGCACTCACCTGATCGCGGATGCCCCGCAAGCGCAAGCTTTCTTCGATGATGGAAGCTATCGAACGACCCTGCCGTGCCGCTGTTTCCTTCAAGGCACGGTGCAGGTCGTCATCGAGGGTGATGGTCAGACGGCTCATATGCTTACGGACTCCCGCGATTTGGTGCATTTTCAGAATAATATAAAAACACCAACTCACCCATGCATTTCATCACACGGGACGCGCGATTATCGGATGCCGGCTCGTGATCGAAGGCATGATGAACGAGATTGAAATCATCTCATTTGACAATGACTTGGACCGGTATGCTCGCTAAACGTTTTTCTTGCAAATAACTTTTAACTATATAATTTATATAACAATAATAAGTAAAATAAACTACCAGCTACGCTACCCGGCCGTTCGCGGTTCACCGCACGGCCCTTCGGTTGCGCGTGCGTAGAGAAAACGCGCGGCCATGAGGTCGAGATGCCCGCCCCCGGCGTTTTTATACAAGGTGATGTCGGCGGTGCTTGTGCGGCCCCGACGTTCGCCGCGACACAGCTGGAACAGGTCGGCGACGATGCCGTCGTCGGAGATCACACCCACTTCCAGCGGCGCGGCGATATCGCCGCAATGCCGTGCGGTGTCGCGGGCGTCCACGTAGATCGCCGCCTTGCGGATTGCAGCGTCGTCGGCCTCGCGGGTCTCGCGGCTGAAGCCGCCGACCAGATCGACATGGGTTCCCGGTTGCAGCCAGGCGCCTTCGATCAGCGGCGCCGTGCTCATGGTGGCGCAGCAGATCAGGTCGGCAGTGCGCGCGCTGCCGGCGAGATCGCGCACCGCAACGATCTCAATGTCATCCAGCTGCAAAGTTTCCGCCAGCGCGTCGGCGCGTGCCGGCGTGCGGTTCCACACCAGGACGCGGCGGATCGACGGCCTGACGGCGGTGTGTGCGCAAATCAGATGCGGCGCCAGGGCACCGGCGCCGACCATCAACATTGTGGTAACGTCATCGCGCGCCAGGAACCTGGCGCCCAGCGCCGAGTCGGCGGCGGTCTTGCGATAGGTGAGCGCGGTGCCGTCGATGCACGCCAGCGGCCTGCCGTCGTTACCGTCGAACAGCACGTACACCGCCTGCACGGACGGCGGGCCTACAGCTTGGGCCGTGTTCTGCGGAAAGATGGTAATCAATTTGGCCCCCAGGGCCTGCTGCCGCTGCCAGGCAGCGCGGATGAAGAAATGTTCGGGACGTTCCGCGCTTTCAGGCTGGCTCAACAGTAATTCGTCGAGCGCATCGACATGTTGCCGGTGGTAGCGCACAAAGGCGTCTGCCAGCGATGCGTAATCGAGCAACGCGTGCACGCGCTCGGCGTCAAGAAACAACATGGGGTGGCGCTCGTCTCTGCGAAACTTTGTCATGACGTGTGCGGCATAGTTTAGCATCGGATATAAATGCCAACGATCTACGGATCGATGGCCAGCGTGTTACGCATTGGTGACATTGAAAGCCTGAGTCGGGTCGGTTGTTACTGTTTGGGAATAACGCGGCACACGCGTGATCCGTTGATAATTTACTGACATCGGACTTCCCCGCTACCGCCACGACACAATCACGGCAAGCCACGGCATAGCCGGAACGGCGTCCCGGCCTATGCTTGACCGACAGCGAGGCGCTTCACCGCGAGCATTGGCGCTCCCGAACCGTCCATCGAACGAGAGACCCCTGGCGCGGCTCAGAATTATCCCTTGTCGATCGCAGTGATACGCGTAGCGCCCTATCTTGTTGATCGTGATACTGCGAAAGCGAGGTGACACATTTCTTGTTTAGTAATTCTCACGAGCCATTCAGTAATCAGCATCAGAACACCCGGAGGAACAGCGGCGCCTTCATGGGACTCTCCTTCGCCTACATGTGGCTGGTCTCCATGTATCAACTTTGGTTCGGGCGTGTGCCGGGCCCGGTCGCGGCGCGTCGCGCCGTTGAGGATCTCGGCGAAAGTGTGATTGGCTAGCGAGGCCGCGCCTGCAGTCTAATCGACCGCTGGTCGATCATCATTGCAATGCTGAAAATCCAACAATTGCACGCATACGCGAAATTCTGACCAATTGTGCTACGTTTGATAATAAGCGGTTTACTTTTTCGCACACTAGACATCGCTTCGCGGTCTTGCAAGCATGCGAAACACATTCGTAACCATACGGTCGTTATGTTGCGGGCTCGCCCTCGCGGGATTAGCTTTTTCGAGCCATGGGGTTGACCAGGACCAACGCGCTCAAGAAGAGTTCGTCGGCGATGCTTACTGCAGGACTTGTCACGCGAAGATCTACCTGTCTTATCGTAAGACCGGCCACCCCTATAAGTTACAGAAAGTCAACGGCGGGCCACCCAGTTTCCCACCCGGGACCTCCCCCGGGGTTCCCGCGCCTCCGGCGGACAAAAGCTGGGACGATATCAGCTACATCATCGGCGGGTTTGGGTGGCAGGCGGTGTTTATGGATAGCGAGGGTTATATCCTCACCGGCAAAAAGGATCGCCAGTATATCCTGGCGAATCCGATTTTAGGTACTAAGGCGGCCTGGAACGGCTTCCGCGCCGAGGATACACCCCGTCTGCCCTATACCTGTGGCGCATGCCACACCACGGGCTGGGTGGCAACCGGCGCGAACGGACTGCATCAGGAGGGGTTACCGGGTATTCACGGGACCTGGGCGGCGCCGGGCGTCACCTGCGAGGCGTGTCATGGCCCAGGTGGCGGGCACGTGAAAGACCCGACCCGGATCAAGCTCACTGTCGAAGAGCGCTGTGGCGATTGTCACCGGCGCGGCGACATTACCTCGATCGATGCGTCCGACGATCTGATTGTTCACCAGGATCAATACGAGGACCTGTTGGCGTCGCCGCACCGCTACCTGCGGTGTACCGCGTGCCATAATCCGCACCGCAGTGTGAAATACAAAAAACGCGGGTTCAAAGGAACAAAAAAGACTTGTCTGGTCTGCCACGCAAATCAAGTGGTCTCGATCCCGACTATGTCGCAACTCGACTGTGCGGCCTGTCATATGCCGCGGGTAGTGAAATCCGCCGTCGCGGTGGCGCGCCCTTTTTCTGGTGGTGAGATTCCAGAGGGCGACATACGAGGTCATATCTTCCGCATCAGCACCGACCCGGATTGGAAGCTGTTGACCGGGGACGGCAAACAGGTGCGCAAGGATATCGATGGTAAAGCCTACCTGACGGTGGAATACGTGTGTATGTCCTGCCATGCCGACAAGGATCGATCCTGGGCATTGAAATACGCGGCGACCATTCACGGAAGTTAGCACTCCGCCGGATTATGGTGACTGCGGCACGGCCGGCCGTTCCGCATCAATCCATATGACCCGCGACACATGCACCGAAAGCCACGCCGCGCGGTGTTTCCGCAACTCCCGAGCTATGCGATTCATCGAATTCGCAAGAGTTTGTGGCAAGATAACGCATACCGTTCCGGCAGACGCCATGCACGAATCTATGAAAACTTACAAATCCACCAGAGACGATGGAATCGATAGCCGGCGACTTTGCTCAACACGAACTACCAGGCGTGGGTACGCCGATGTGTGATTTCCTGGTGCTGTGTGAACTTTTCACAATAGCTGAAGGCGTTATCGCCGGTATCGAAATTGGTCAAGAACAGTTACGAACATAAATCGGCCGAGAGCTATAGTGGACGCGTACTTAGATCATTTGGCCAAACAACTGGCGGAGCTACAGGATCAGTTTACCCTTGCCTGGCATAGTGACGACCCGCCGCAGCCGTCGAGCGGCGAGCCGCTTACCGAGCTTGTCGCGATGCAACACCGCTACAATTTTGACCTGTGGCATGTCGAGGACCGGGCGCGTGCCCCGGGCGCCTCGGACGCGACCATCGCCGCGGTCAAGCGGCGCATCGATACGCTCAATCAACAGCGCAACGATCATATCGAACTGATCGACGAATGGTTTCATGCGCGCTTCGCGAAACACGCCGGCGAGCAACTGTCATGGAACACGGAAACCCCTGGCGCGGCCATCGACCGCTTGTCGATCCTGTCGTTGAAGGTCTTTCACATGCAGGAACAGGCCGATCGAACCAGCGCCGACACCGCACACCGCGCGCGCTGTGCGGAGAAAGCCGCCGTGCTGCGGCAGCAACGCACGGACCTCATCGTTGCGTTACACGAGCTGATCGCGGATTTGTCGGCCGGGCGCAAGCAGATGAAACGCTACCGCCAGTTCAAGATGTACAACGATCCGCAGCTCAACCCCGAGATTTACCGCGCCGGGCCCGCGGCGAAAACCCCGCCGACCGACCCGGAATAATCGCCGGTCTCGGAACCGCACGTCGAGCGTGCCGGATTTGCGGGCGGGGACGAACCGTACTTGTCGCGACCGGGACGATAGAGTCCAATTCACCGCCGGCTGATCGGCCGTGTCCGGCGCATGGACAACACGGGCGCGGATAACCCGCACTTTCTTTTGGGCGAGCTTGGATTACCATTAGAACAAGAGGTCGGCATCCGGGGCCGGCCGGCGCAATCCGACGCAAGGGAATCCATACCGATGAACACAACAAGACTTCACGCACTGTTTACGGCCGCCGCGATGTTATCGCTCCCCTGCGGTGCGGGCGCCGAGTTCGGCGACATCGTCATGGACAGCTTCGTCAAGGAAAGGGGATCCACGCCGGTGGTGTTTTCACACGCCAAACACCGCGCCCAATTTCTGTGTAATGTCTGTCACGCAAACCTCGGGTTCGCGATCAAAACCGGGGACACCCGGGTCGAGATGAGCGCGATTACCGAGGGCCGGTACTGCGGCGCCTGCCACAACGGAAAGATCGCGTGGGCTGCAAAGGATTGTAAGCGCTGCCACGTAGACCGGGCGCCGGCAAAAGACCGGCCACCTACCACCAAGAAAGGGGAACGCGTCGATTGGGTCGAATTGTTGCACCAAGGCAAAATCAACCCCCGCGCCAATCTAGAGGGCACGGTGAAACAATACCGCTTCGATCTGGATATCGACTTTCCCACACCCAAGAGCACCGTCAAGGGCGTCAGGTTTTCACATGCTGTACACACCGAGTGGCTGAGTTGCTCGGTGTGTCACCCCGCGATCTTCGAGACCAAGCGCGGCGCCAACCGCATCGTCATGGAAGAGATCGCCCGCGGCGAAGCGTGCGGGGTGTGCCACATGCGGGTGGCGTTCCCGGTGGTGGATTGCACGCGCTGCCACTCGGTGGACAAGAAACCCGGCTAACCGGGGCGCCACTCAATCCTCGCGACCGACCGCGACCGGACGCTGCGGATCGGTAATCCATTCGCTCCAGGAACCGGGATACAACTTCGAGCCCGGCAGTCCGGCGATTTCCATCGCCAGCAGATTGTGACAGGCGGACACCCCTGAGCCGCAACTGTGCACCACCTCGCCCGGGTCGCGGCCGCGCAATACCGCCGCGAACCGCTCGCGCACGGCATCAGCAGGCTGGAATCGCCCTTGTTTGTTCAGATGCTTCATGTGATAGAGATTATTTGACCCGGGAATGTGACCGGCGACCTTATCCACCGGCTCTACCTCGCCGGCGTATCGTTTCGCCGCCCGGGCATCGATCACCAGGATCGACTCAGCGTCCATCGCATCGATCAGTTGATCGATATCGAGCCACTGCGACCGGTCGGGCCGCGGCGTGAACACCGTGGGGGTAGCCGGCGTGACGTCCCCGGTCACCGATAAACCGGCGTCGCTCCAGGCCTGCCAGCCGCCATCGAGCACTGCCACCTGTTCGTGGCCCAGCCACCGCAACATCCACCACAGGCGCGCCGCAAACGCGCCGCCGGCGTCGTCATAGGCCACCACCTGTTCGCCGTCTCCGACCCCGTGCCGCGCCAACCAGTCGGAGAACCGCGCAACATCGGGCAGCGGATGGCGGCCGGTGTCGGCTCGCGGTGGCGCCGACAGGTCCTCGTCCAGATGCGCATAGTGGGCCCCGGGGATATGGGAATCCCGGTAGTCGCGCCGGCCGCGCTCGGTGTCGTCCAGGGCGAAGCGGCAATCGAAAACAATCCAGCGTGGGTCATCGATGTGCTGTTGCAGGGTCTCGGGGGAGACAATTGTCGAATACGGCATTACTCACCTCTTTGCTCAGGATCAGCCAGTAGTTTTCCCAACATCATCTTCGCCCGCGCATGGATGCCCGGACGATGGCTCTCACGCGGACCGGCCACGTTAAGAGTCTCAATGCGGTGGTCTCGCAACCACATGCGGAATTTCGCGGGCTCCACGGTGTCTGCCGGATCACAAATCCACAAGGGCTTGTCCAGCCGTTTGGCACAGCGCTTGGTAAACAGCGTGCCCCCGGTGAGCGCACCGTCGGCGATTATCAAAGTGGCGTCGGAATCGCGCACGTTCCATTCGGTGCGTTGAGTATACTGGTCCGTGGGCGTCTCTTGTAACGGATAACGCGCATCGATGCAGCCGTCTTCCGCGCGCCGTCCGGCGGGACACCAACCGCCGCACGGCAAGGACAGTTCCGAGGCGACATCCAACGCCGCGCGGTCGACTCCGGTTTGCCCGCCGGAAACGATCCTTGCCAACGGCTTCTCACACCTTGCAATGGTCATGCCTTTAAGCGTACGCTGACCGGCCCGGTAGGCACAAACCAAGATTCGATGGACACCCTCAGGATACCGCTGTTTCCTCTCACCACCGTATTGTTTCCCGGGGGACCCATTCCATTGCGGATCTTCGAACCCCGCTATCTGGAGATGGTCAGTCATTGTGTCAAGAAGCAGACGCCGTTTGGCGTGTGTCTGATCCGCGACGGCAAACAAGCCGGAACACCCGCAGACCCCTACGACATCGGCACCCTGGCCAGTATCGTCGACTGGCACACCTTGCCCGACGGGCTGCTGGGAATCGTCGCCGAAGGGGGGGACCGGTTCACGATTCAGACCACCGAGGTGCAGTCCAATCAGTTATTGACCGCGGAGGTGGCGCTGATTCCGGGGGATCCGGTGGTCGCGCTGCCGTCCCGGTACGAGAAGCTCGGTCATTTGTTATCAGAGATCATCGACGAGGCCGGACCGCTCTACGCCTCCGTACAGCGGCATTTCGACGACGCCAGCTGGGTGAGCTACCGGCTGGCGGAAATACTGCCGCTGGACACGGGGGTGAAACAGCATCTCCTGGAAATGAGCAGCCCCATCACCCGCCTCACCCATCTGCAATCCGCGCTGCGCAATTTATTCGACGCCTGAGGGACGCTTCAGCATTTACCGCGACTGGTCTACAATACCCTCTCCTGCCGGTAACACACATGGGGCGGTAGCTCAGCTGGGAGAGCGTCGCGTTCGCAATGCGAAGGTCGGGAGTTCGATCCTCCTCCGCTCCACCATTATTACATCAATTCTTTCAAGCTGTTAGCGAGCCAACATCAAGTTGCTTCTACGTGTTTTTTCATCACCACGACAAGATCGTGAGGTCCGTTGAGTTGCGCCGCCGTTGCGCGCATATCGTCAGGCGCTAAATCCGCATACCGCGCGGTGATGTAAGCCGTGACCTCCCTATTGGTCTTTCACTGGATATGTGTCGGTTCTGTCTTTTGGATGTCGGATATCGCTATTTCGCCAGCCGAATAATCCCGCAGGCATCGCGCGCGCCCCCAGCGCAACCCTTTGTTAATTCCGTCTCCTGGTCACAGTATGTATCTTCTTTCGTATGAATGATGAATGCACTCCCATCTGCATCGAACAGCGTAAGCCTTCCCGATGACAGCGTGATTCGATTTGTCGTGGTTCTCATGGTCCCTTTACCGTCACGCACTACCAAATTTACCAAGTCG
>CAMYKW010000081.1 GCA_947259175.1 uncultured Gammaproteobacteria bacterium
CCCAATTGATTGACATTCACCGCATCGGTGCCGTCGATGCCCGGCGCCACATTGACGATGCGGCGCTCGCTGCCCGGGGAACCTACGGACACGGTATTCGGTTGATCGGCAACCGAGCCTGAGCCCAGCGCTACGGAATTTTGTGCGGTTGCGGAAGCGCCGTTACCGATTGCCGTGCTGTCTGCGGCGCTCGCCACCGCACCGGTGCCTTGAGCAATCGCATTGCTGCCGGTAGCCGACGCGCCGGACCCGATTGCGATCGCGTTGTTAGCCGCCGCTGTGCTAGCGATACCTATCACGACGGTATTCGCGCCGGTTGCAGTGTTTCCTTGCCCTATAACCGTGTTCTGGGTCCCTCCGCCCACGATGTTGTCACGCCCAACGATGTAGTTGTCGTTCGTGGCCACCGCGTCGTTGTTTGAGCCGACAATTAAATTACCGCTGCCGGATATACCATCGTTACCGCTGCCGAATATTTGGTTTGTGTTACCGCTGAGATTGGTATTGGTGCGACCGTAGACTGTATTGCTGTCGCCGGTGACCGCATTGCCGATACCATTAACCAGGTTGTCGCTCGCGGGGTCCAGAACCGCCCCAACGGTATTTCCCCGTCCATTCACGACGTTGTTCACGCTGCTGCCGACCAGCCCTGGGACACCGGTGACGGTGTTGCTTTGACCCTGAACCAGGTTGTCATCGCTGTTGATGCTGATCGCATTGTAGAAACCGCTGATCAGGTTGTTGTCGTTACCACCGGTTATGAATCCTCCTGCAATCTGGTTGCCGGAACCTTCTATACGGTTACCCGTGTTGAGACCGGATACGCCGCCCGCGCCGATCGAATTGTCGTAACCCGATATGGTGTTATCAAGATTAATAAACGAACCGTCGCCGGCTCCTATGGTGTTACGGTTTCCATTGATGTCATTCGTCAAGTTCGCTGCAGCGCCGTTGCCCGCGCCGATTGAATTCGCGTTTCCCGAAATGGTGTTGCCGAAATTGGAAGTGGCATCATCACCCGATGCAATCTCGTTATCGTGCCCGATTACCTGATTGTTGAAGTTACCACCAGAACCCACGAGTCCAACTCCGATGCTGCCACCTCCGATGCTGTTTCGGTTTCCGAGTAGGTCATTATTAAAATTCCCTCCGGACCCATCACCGGCGCCGATGGTGTTGGAGTTTCCGTCGACGGAATTGGCGGTGTTTAAGCCAGACCCGCCGCCGGATCCGATCGCATTATTATTTCCGACCACCTGGTTGCTGCCATTCAAGGCGGAGAGATCGCCAGACCCGATTTCATTTTCATTCCCATTTATTTGATTGCCGCCATTAATACCCGCCCCGTTGCCGGCGCCGATGGTGTTTGCAGTCCCATAGATCGAATTGTTGGCATTGAGACTGGAACCATTACCTGATCCGATCTCGTTCTGATACCCGACGATCTGGATAGCGGAGTTAAGAGAGGAACCATCGCCCGCGCCGATGGTGTTGCGGTTTCCGTCTATCTCGTTATTCGTATTGAGTCCGGAAAGGTTTCCGGCGCCAATGGTATTGGCGTTACCATCGATCGAATTTGCTGTATTGACACCGGAACCGCCGCCCGATGCGATTTCATTATCGTGCCCGACGACCCGATTGTTGGCATTGGCGCCCGACAGGCCACCCGCCGCGACAGTATTTCGGTTTCCGATCACTTCGTTGTTCGTGTTCAGACCAGACCCTCCGCCCGCACCTATGGTATTTCCGCTGCCGTCGAGAATATTGGAACCATTGAGACCGGACCCAACCCCCAGGCCGATCTCATTGTCGCTTCCATATAGTTTATTGTTGTTGTTAATAACAGACAGGGCCGCTCCAATTGCGTTATCGTTTCCAAACACATCGTTGTTGCCGCTCGACACAACGTTATTGTCGTCGCCGTGAAAATCGTTGCCGGTGCCGAGCACGACGATGTTGTCATCGCCATAGAAATCATTGTTGATCACGCCGACATTGCCGGAACCGAAGTTGCCACCGTTCGCGGGGTCAATACCGATACTCAACACCAGGGCCAAAACACCCGCGATTGTCATAGCGGGCAACGGCGTTGGTAATTTACTAGTCGATTTTGAATTCTCTAGACGATCAAATATTGAATTGCTTTTTTTGTTCTTCATGTTAACAGCCCTCCTGGGGTCGTGATGCGAATGTGCGGACGTTACGAGCGGCGCGAAACGCCGACCGTGATAAGAGTGAAATTGAATTGTTGAAGATTTGAAGAAGCGGAGCGGGTTGAAACCGCTTTCGGGCGTATGAAGGCGTTGCGGTGCCCGCTTTGCCAACACCGTAGCCAAAGACGTCGCGGGTTGAAAAACTCCATGGTTCCCCCTGTCTAGCAAGTTAGCCGCTGGGATGTAGCTTGCCAACGACTGAATCGCCCGGTTGCCGCACGCGGCAAACCGGCCGTTGCAGCGGTGCCGGTTTACGGCCCCGTTACGACCCAAACCCCACGCAGGTTTGGAGCCGCTTTGCAGACCATTCTAGGATAATCGGACCCTGTGTTGAATGTAGCGCTATCTGTTCTTCGAGTTAATTCAACCATACCGCAAACGCAATAAACCTTCAATAATTAGGGTTAATTGCCCCGTCAATGCAAGCCTGTTCGGCCTACGAATTCATGACTTGGGATGGGCTCGAAACACAACGTCTACAGCGCGTTAGGCGAGCAAGGCGCCGTAAATTCACTCGGCCCGCAGGGCCTCGACCGGATCGAGAGCGGCTGCCCGCCGTGCCGGCATGACACCGGCGACCGCACCCACTAATGTCGCCAAGGCCAGCGCAAACAGAACGAATGGCCAAGTCATCTGCACGGGTAACGCAGGCACCGTCAGTTTAAGTAGCTGCGCGATACCAAAACCCGCGGCCAGCCCAAGCGCGCCTCCCAACGCCGACAAAGTTACTGCTTCTCCGAGAAACAACACTAAAATCTGTATCCGTTTCGCGCCCAACGCACGCAGCAACCCGACCTCGGACGTCCTCTCATTCACCGCAATGATCATGATCGTCAAAATCCCGATACCGCCGACCAGCAACGAGATACCCCCGAGCGCTGCCACCGCGAAGGTCAGCACCTCCAATACATAACCCAACACATCCAGCATCTGTTCCTGGGTGACGATGGTAAAGTCCTCTCTGCCATGCCGGGCGATAAGGCGTCCTTTTATGTTGGTCTGGAGTCGTTCCACGTCGGCATGATCGGAATACAACACATCCACCTCCATCAGACCTTCGCGGTTAAACGTCTCCAACGCCCTGCTGGTGGGAATGTAGACCGCGTCGTCCAAGTCGAATCCCAGGAATTGTCCCTTGGTTTCCAGCACGCCAATCACACGGAACGACTCGGTGCCGACGCGAATCCGGCTTCCCAGCGGGCTGCTGGCGCCGAATAATTCTTGTTTTACTTTTGCACCCAGAACCACGAATGCGCGCGCCGCAGCGGCATCGTCGGCAGGAAGAAAACGCCCCACGGCAACCTTGAGTTTCCAGATAACGGGAGCGTCATGGCCGGCGCCGATCACCGTGGTACGGCGACCACGGCGACCGTATTCGACCTCCGCATTACCTTGTATCACCGGCACCACACCGATGACGTCCTTGATGCCACGTAATGACTCACTGTCCTCGATGGTTAACGGCTTTACTGTCGCCAATACCGCGCCACTGATGCCGGCGGTCTTCGTTTTACCTGGAGACACCATCAGAAGGTGGGTGCCAAACTGCGTGAACTCCGATAACACATAGCGTTGCAATCCCTCTCCGATGCTGGTCAGCAACACGACCGCGGCGATACCGATGCCGATGCCCAGGGCGGTCAGCGCACTGCGCAGACGGTGTGCACGCAAGGAACTAATTGTTAATTTGATGATGTCTCTCAGGATCATCACGCCACTCACTAACGCCGCGACAGCGCGGCCACCGGGTCCAGCTTTGCCGCTCGTTTCGCCGGCATGATACCGAACAGCACGCCGGTCAACAGCGCCACGCCAAGCGCCGCGCATACCGCCCACGCCGGGGCGCTAATGGCCACATCCGGGTAGGCCTGAACCATGAGCCAAGACCCGAATTCACCGATAATCCAGCCCACTACCCCACCGCTCATCGATAGTGCCGCCGCTTCGCTCAGGAACAACAGGGTGATTTGCCGCGGACGCGCGCCGATTGCTTTTAACAAACCGATCTCCGCGGTACGCTGGGTCACTGAAATCAGCATGATGTTCATGATCAACACCCCGGCCACCGCCAGCGCAATGGCGGCAATGCCGGCGACCGCATAGGTTAATGCGCGAAGAATTTTGTCGAAGGTCGCGAGCACGGCATCTTGGGCGATTACGGTGACGTCGTCCTCGCCCTCGTGACGAGCGCGAATAAGGTTGAGAATGGCGTCTTTGGTGTACTGGAGACGCTCGCGTGACCGCGCCTCCACCAGGACGCGAAACAAGGATTCTTTGTTGAACATCGCCATTGCCAGCGCCACCGGGACCAGCACGATTTCATCCATCGACACCCCCAGGGAGTGCTGTTCAGTGCCGAGGATACCCACCACGCGGCAACGCCGATCGCCCAACCGCAGCCACTGGCCAAGCGCTGCCTGGACACCAAACAATTCGTTGCGGACCTCGCCTCCAATGACACACTCCGGGAACATCCGCCTGGGATCGGGGGTCTCGAGGAAGCGTCCTTGGCCGATGTCCAATTGCCGAATATGGCGATAGTCCCCACTGGTACCGACAATCAACACTTCCCGATTGCGCGCGCCGACCGAAATCTCGGCATTTCCCAATAACACCGGCGCCACCCGCCGCACACCCGGAATACGCTGCAACGCCAGCGCATCATCCAAAGTCAGATCCCGGGGAGTCTCGCCGAGCAGCGGGGGCGGCCCGCCGCTGGTCTCCGCGCGCCCCGGCAAGACGATCAACAAATTCGTGCCCAACGCGGAGAATTGGTCGGCGACGAATCGTCGTGCCCCCTCTCCCAAGGCGGTCAACATCACCACCGCTGCTACACCGATCGCCATCGCCAGCAACATCAAGATCGTACGCGCGCGGAATCCCTGCAGCGAGCGAATAGTAAAAGCGATGACGTCGCGTATTGTCATTATTGTTGAATATCGGATTCGATAGCGCCGTCTACGATACGTATCAGTCGTCGCGCGCGCGCTCCGATCTCCGGATCATGGGTCACCACCAGCAGCATAATACCCTGATTATTGAGACCCTCGAGTATGCGTAACACATCCTGTCCCGATTTGCTGTCAAGGTTGCCGGTGGGTTCATCGGCCAAGATGAACTCGGGATTCATCACCGTGGCCCTCGCGATCGCGACGCGCTGACGCTGACCGCCGGACAGCTGGTCCGGGCGATGATACGCCCGATCCGATAAACCGATCGACCCCAAAACCTTGTTCACCCGTTCGCGACGCTCAGCGGGAGGAATCCCCGCCAGGATCATGGGCAAGGCAATGTTTTCCGCTGCTGAGAGTCTCGCGACCAGATGAAAGAATTGAAATACGAAACCGATCTTCGTTTGCCGGACTCCGGCAATTTCGTTGTCGCTAAGAGAAGTAACGTCTTGATCCGCCAACAAATAGGTGCCTGCGGTGGGACGGTCCAAGAGGCCAATAATATTCAGCAGCGTGGATTTACCCGATCCGGAAGGGCCCATAATCGCCACGTATTCACCGGCATCGAGGAAAAGGTCGATATCCCGTATCGCTTTGATCGTCTGGTCACCCACCAAGAATTCGCGACTGATACCCTGAAGACGAATCATTTGGTTCGCGTCTCGCGTATCGCTCGCGCGCCCCCCTCCACGCCTTCGCGTTCAAGGGAGATCACCACCAGATCACCCGCTTTGATTTCCGGTTGCGATGCGGTGAGGGCTTCAGTAAAACGCCAATTGGACAAACCGGGTTTGAACGTGCGTTCCACGATCTGTTGATTATCGGTATCCAACACCAACACACGGTTTCCTTCCAGCACCGCTTCGGTTGGAATGCGTAATACGTCCTTGCGTTCCTGCAGGATAATTTCCACATCCGCGCTGTATCCGGTAAGCAGGGTTTTTGCTTCGGTGGGGTCATCGAAAATGACCTCCACGTCGACAGTGCGTGCCTGTTTGCTCACATCGACGACGTACGGCGCGACGCGCCGCACCGTGCCTTTGAACTGCCGGTCCCGCAACGCGTCCAAGGTGATGACCGCCGGCATTCCCGGACGTATTGCGGCGGCATCCACTTCATCGATGGGTGCGGTGACATAGGCGCAACTGTCATCGATCAGATCTACCGCCGGCGGGGTGATGATTCCGGGCGGTGATGGAGTGACATACTCTCCGACCTCAGGGAAGAGATCGGCGACGATTCCGTCGAACGGCGCCTTGACGATGGTCTTATCGAAAGCGGCTTGGCGCACCGCGATTTGCGCCACACTGACCTGGAGACTGGCCTGTGCCGCGCGGCACGCTGCGTTACGCGCTTTGGCTTCGGTCACCGCCTGATCGCGGCTCTCATCCGAAGTCAGACCGCGTTTGTGCAATTGCGTGGCCCGCTTTGCTTCCCGTTCCGCGTCCTCAGCGCGCACACAAGCGTCTTCCGCATTAGCGCGGGCGGCAACGGATTCTTGCGTGGCGAGCTCCAATCCCGCGGTGACGTCTTCGTTCCATAACTCCAACAGTACCTGTCCGGCACGGACCCGGTCGCCTTCCCTGGTGTGGACGGCGATCACCTGTCCGCCGATCGTCGACGAGATACGCGCCCGCCGGCACGCTTCGAGGGTGCCGGCCCGGGTATTGGAGACGCTGGATTGGACGCTGCCAACGCCGAGTTCGCGAACCAAGACCTTCACCGGTTGCGGGCGAGTGCCCAACCAGACGGCGGCCATTAATACCCCAGCGATGACCGCGCTAACCACTAGACCGCGCGGGAAACGTTTGCCCTTGGTCGTTGATGTTGTTTCGTTCACGGGACCGGCTCGGCGGGGAAAAACGCCCGCATATGCTTCATCAGGAATTGCGGTTGTTCCAGGGGGCCGAAGTGTTCGCTTTCCGGCATCAACAGCGCGGTGCAGTTTGGCAGGTGATCGCGAAGGTACTCATAGGTTCCCATGAACACCGAGTCTTCACCGTATATCACCAAAGTCGGGTGGCGTACCCGGGATATCTTATCCAGCGACATGCCTGCTATTTCGCTGTAGTCCACGGCCGCAGTGGTGGTGTTCATCAGCCGTATCAGCGGCGCCGCGCGGCGCTGCTGGCCCTTTCTGAACCCGAAGACCTTGGGCAGGTTGATGCTCGCACGTACCAGATATTCCGGGTCGTGCCATTTGTCCTCGGGTACAGACTCGCCCCCGGTCGCGAGCTTGTCGCGCCAGTACTTCCAGCCCACCCAATCCTTACGATCACGTAAGAACTGCAGCGCCGGTATGGCAGGCTCGATGAGCACCAGTCGGTCCACGCGTTCCGGATAGAGAATGGTGTAATGCAACGAGATGTCGGCGCCAAAACTGTGTCCCACGAGATGCGCGCGCTCGATGCCGAGGCTGTCCAACAAGCGGCGCAAGTCTTCGGCGTGATCGGCGGTTGTGTAGCCCGTGGGCGGCATGTCGCTGTAGCCATGTCCGCGTAGATCATAAGTGGTCAGCCGGTATTCATTCATAAACGCCGGTATGATCTCCAAATGCCAGATCGCCAGATTCCCGGTGATGCCATGCACCATGACGATATCCGGACCGTGACCGATCTGCTGATAATGCAGCTTAATGCCGTTGACGAGTGCTTGTGGCATGGTTAATGCTCCTTCTTATTCCACGTACCCCAGGGCCCTGAGCCTCTGCATCACTTCGGCTTCGTCCTCCTCATTCGCGGAGTTCGCGGTGCTTCCGCTCAGCGGGGACGGCGGTTGAGTCAAACCTTCCACACGAACGGGTCTCGCCTCTAGGCTTGCGCGATCGAACGCCTCGGCGGCAACGCGTCCCTCCAGATCCTCCGGGACCGGCAGCCCCAGTGTGTACAGAACTGTCGGTGCGACATCGACGATCGACAGCGCCGGCGCCGTGATCCCCTGGCGTATGTCCGGCCCACCGGCAATGAAGATGCCATCGGGGTGGTGGGTGCCGGTGGGCTCGACGCGTGGAATGAGCACTTCGTCGGAGGGCAGGATCGACACGAACCCGTTATCCCGCAGACCTAGCGTAAGATCGGGCGCAAGCGTCATGTGTTTCCCCGGAAACGCTTCCTCCCGCGTCCAGATCCGCTTGATCACCGGCTCACCGGTCGCCGGATCGGTCACGCGTTCAAGCGCCTCCAGCAATTGTTGGCGAGAAGATAAGTAATCATCCGGTGCGCAGTCTGAATCGTCGGGAGAGAGGTAGATGCCGTTGCCGCTGGGCGTGGGGCTGTACGCGCTGGTGCGGTCCCAGTCCACCTCGTAGAAACGGCGCGCCATGGTTTCCAGGCCCAACTTACCGGGCTGTTCCGGCTCGGCGCCGTCGGCCCACGTCAAATAGCCGTTCTGCTCGAGCCAGGTGTTGAGATAAAAGATCTGCTCGGTAGCGCTGAATCCATGGTCAGACACCATTACCGTGTGGGTTTCGGGCCCGGCAAGGCCAATCAACTCCTCGAGAAAATGATCGATCTCACGAAAATAATCCCAGCACAGCGCGCGGATCTTTCGTTCCCACGGGGACGGCGATGACGGGAAACACGCCGGATCCAGGAAGCGCCACACAAAATGCTGCAGCTTGTCGATTCCGTCGAACAGAACGGCAGTCAATTGACATGGGTCCTCGGTCATCAGGTGGCGTACTATCTCGAACCACTGTCGTTCCCTGCGAATGTGAAGATGAATCCAGTCCTCATAATCTTCTTTGTTCTGACAACCCTCGATCGCATTGCCTTCCAGACTCATGTCCATGGCGAGTTCACGGGCATCAAACCCGGGCAGCTGTTTGATCTTGTCGTAAAGATCGGCGGGATGGCAGGCGAGCCGCAGATGGCGCCAGGGCACCCACCCAGGCAACAAGTACCCTGAGATAGGAACCGGCGGAGACGTCAACGGAAAATTCAACGCCGTAGCCTTCAGTCCTTGCCGGCTGACCATCGACCAGATCGTTTCGCAACTCACATCGCGGGCGTCGACTACACGTATGTAGCGGCCGTCGCGCTTGAACTCGAAGCGGAAAAAGTCAAACACGCCGTGATTGCCGGGGCTGCGCCCGGTCATGACCGTGGTCCAGGCGGGCGGCGTCAGCGGCGGAACCACGGAGTGAAGCGTGGCCCGTACGCCGCCGGCAATAAACTGCTCGAGAAAGGGCATCACGCCCTCTTCCATCAGTGGATCGAGGATCGTAAACGTTGCGCCGTCGAGACCGATCAGGAGAGTGCGGACGGTCATGATGGCTGATCTGCATCCGTGTTATTCATGTGCCCATGAATGAAATCGACCAATTCGCCTATGCGAATGTCCTTGACCTCTCGTTGTCCCAGTTCCGCAAGCAGTTGCGGAAATGGGAACTGCCGGTGGTAATGCTCTTGTATGAATGACGACAACACCACGGCATCGATCGACTCAAAACCCAGATCCGCGAATAAAAAGGTCTCGGGCGAGATCTCGCCCGAGTACTCCCAGTCCCTGGCCAACCGGTTCATGAGGCCGAGCACGTCGGCGAGAATCGACTCTTGGTCTACACTAGTCATAATGATGCCCCTTGAATAATGTTGCCGCCACTGCGTAACCGTCTTCGAACGCCGTATGGGCGGGAATGTCAGTCCCGGCGAACTCCGGGAACAGTTCCGCAAGTTTCCCATGGATCGCGGTTTGCATCACCCCGGTTGACCGGTCCAGCGACCGGACTATCACGCCGTGTGGTCCATCCAGCAATCCGCGTCCGAGCGCCTTGGCAATCGCTTCTTTCGCCGCCCAGAAACGCATCGACCACTCGTCACGCACCGTAGCCGGTACAGATGCCAGAATGCTGCGCTCGTCCGAAGTGAAGGCATGGGTCGTAAAACCGGGCGATGGTTGATGCATGGCCTGGAGATCAACTCCTAGAAGATTCCCGTTCACCTGAGAACCGCAAACGGCGACCGCCACACCGTTACTATGCGCGAGCGTCAGCGCTGGAACGTCCACTATGTTCCGGGTCCAATCCCCCTTCAGCACAGGGCGGCCGTACGCATCCTGCCCTATTTCGATATCTGCCGGATATACCTCCAACTGATGATTCTTCCTGAGAAACATGCGCACCGCGTCTTTGGCGGCGGTTCTGCCGGTGAGCCATTCGCTGCGGCGGACCTCCGATTTTCCCAGATCCTCAAATACCTTGCGTTCCGCACGGCTCAAGACCAGAGACGCCCACAGGTCTTGCCACAGCGTGTCCCCGGGTTCGAAATACGCCTGCGCGCGAAAACATTCCATGGAATCGGCCGCCGGCAGGGACGACACCGGCTTGCGCCACGGCGTACTGAGCAGATTGTTTCGAGGTGAAGTCCAGAATTGATGAAACCGCTTCGGTACGTCGAAGC
>CAMYKW010000082.1 GCA_947259175.1 uncultured Gammaproteobacteria bacterium
CAACATCCGTAACGTCGTTTCCATGAAAACACAGCTGATAATCGTTTTCATCGCTTGCCGGGAATAGTAGCTGGGCGACTGGTGCAATATGCGGGCTAGGGCCCGCCGCGTTTTGAGGGACGCTACTACGGCACCAATGATAGGATGGAACATGTTAGCGATGGTTCAGTCATCGCTGAGAATAGTCAACGATTACAAGCCGATCCTATTTATAGGAGGCACAAGTGCCTTCGGTACTTTGACTTGACCTTGGCTAATTTGTGTCATACATCACGGAAAACAACTACAACATTAGATTTTCGAATGGCTTACGTTGTTTCCAACGATAAGTCTTGAAGTCTCGCTGGTCGGTCGAGAGAATGCGACCGTGTCCAAGGTGTTCTGCAAGGATGACCAAAGACGCATCCGCGAGATCCATAGGGAGATCGGCATACTTCTTCATGTACTTGTGGATATCGGAAATGTGGTCACGAGTTAGATCGAATATCTCAAACGCACCGATGCTGTAGCTCTTTACTAGTTTCTGTTGTGCCTGGGTGCCTAAGTGTTGCAGCAGCAAGCGACACGTCTCCGTGAGTACCGGCCATGTCGTAATAAGTGGCTCATCTATGGTAGCAACGGCATTCTTGGCAATCGCGTGGTACTTGTCTCTCCGGTTGGCCAATGCGAGCCAAAATCCTGTGTCAGCGATGACCATGCTTAGTGGCGACCGTTTTTTCTAATTCCTCCTTATACCGCAAAGACAGATCCTCAGGACCGTCACCGCAACCCACGAATCCAGCTCGTTTAAACAGCTTGTCAGAATGGCCTTCAGATTTCTGAGTACGGTCATAGAGTACGTCAATCGCTTGTTTCAAAATGTCGCTGACACGTGATCCCGACGAGCGCATTAAGTACTCCAGCTTTCGTCTATGATCTTCGTCGAGCCGCGCATTTATTCGCATGTTGCAATAAACCTGATTAAACTGTCATACTATTGTATGACAGTTTCGACCTAACGGCAAGCATCGAGACTCTGATTGAATCGATAGGTTTTTACGAGATGACCTGTCCCTGGCGAATTCGTAATTCTGCCTTAAAACCGGCCGCTTGAGCAGTCTTGTCACGAACAGCGATACGCCCTACCCTGCCGTCGCATGAAAGTATTATTCCTGCTGTCGGCTCATCTCTTTATCCTAATCGCTAAGCTGATCCGTCCCGGTGGCACCAAGGCCGTGATTGCTGAGAATCTTGTACTCAAGCATCAGCTGCAAATAGTTGCGCGCTCGCGCCATCGTGCCCCTAATCTAGTGGCCGCCGATCGTCTCTTCTTGGGATTCTGGTCGTTATTCCTTCGTCCGAGCCGTATCCGTAAATCGGCAGTAATATTACGGCCATCCACGTTGTTCCGATTTCACCAGTACTTGGTTCAACGCAAGTATCGTCTCTTATTCTCTCCTCGAACCCGATCGAAACCTGGCCCCAAAGGACCCTCCGAGCAATTGATTCACGCCATCATCGAACTCAAACGGCGAAATCCAGACTTTGGCTGCCCAAGAATTGCCTTGATCATTTCCAGTATATTTGGCGTAGAGATCGATAAGGACGTTGTACGACGCGTGCTCGCCAAACATTATCACCCGAAACCTGGCGATGGCCCTTCCTGGCTTACCTTGATCGGCCATATGAAAGACAGTTTATGGAGCGTCGATTGGTTTCGGTGTGAGTCAATCACACTGAAAAGTCATTGGGTCATGGTCGTCATGGATCAATTCACGCGTCGCGTTATTGGATTCGCAGTCCATCCGCAAGACATCGATGGCATCAGCCTTTGCCGGATGTTCAATAGCATCATCGTTGTTGTCAGCATGCCGCACTACCTCAGCTCCGACAACCATCCCTTGTTCGAGTATCATCGTTGGAAATCAAATTTAAGCGTCCTCGGCGTCGATCATATTAAGACCGTACCGTACGTGCCAATCTCCCACCCATTTGTCGAGCGACTGATTGGAACGATTCGAAGAGAGTTCCTAGATCACGTCTTATTCTGGAACGCGACGGACTTGGAAAGAAAGCTCGAAGAATTTCGACAATATTACAACGACCATCGCGTTCATGCGTCCCTCAACGGCGACACACCAATGGAGGCAAGTGGGCACATCCTACGCAGGCAGGCTGACCTTCATGACTTCCATTGGAAATCTTATTGTCGAGATCTAGTCCAACTTCCAGTAGCTGCCTGAACCTGGAATTCGCCATGCACACGTTCTCAAAAAGTCATTTGACGGCGCTGACGCCTTTTTCTCTTTATTCGTAATTGCTTCTCATTTCTCACCCCTTTTCTTTATTGCCGGTGTGCATCGGTCTCTCCGGGGAAGTTATTCCTGGAAGCCTGACCGATACGGCGTTCGCCGTTCAAATCGACACCACCCTTTTTCTCGTCTAACTCAATGCAATACATAGGAATTTTGGAAATTACAATCCAGTTAACCGGACGCTAGTGATTTCGATTATAAAGACATCAGTATTCTCCGATTTATGGTAGTCTCTAAGTAGTCTCTAAATAGTCAACGCAACGGCGCAGTGGTTTTCAGTTGATCATCTAGTTGCCTAGGCTTTAGCGGCTAACCGATCAATCTCAAAAATATTCACATTTCGTCTCCCTATAGCGGTTAGTGGAATCGCTTCTTCTCGTATCTAGTTGTCTGTAATGCGCTCCTGAATTTAAACGTCAGACGTTTTGTTATTCATTTAATCTAATTAAGTATTGAGCCCGAAGAATCCCCATGCATATAGAAATAATAACCACACCCAATAAATCGTTAAAAGAGACCGGGTTTGGATCACTAAAAGCCTGTGACAATGTTTTAGGCGCAATTCAGAAAATGGGCTACAGTGTCAGGTTGAATGTGTGTAAAACTAAAGATCATTTAATTGAGGTTGTCAGAAGAAAGCCCGATTTGGTCATCTTAGCGGTAAAGTATATCCCCGTTAAAAATGAAGATGATATTTGGTTATCCGATTTTTTTGCCCAGCATAGAGTTAATTTCTCTGGTTCATCAAGGGAAGTGCTGAAATTCGATTCAGACAAAGTACTCGCTAAAGCGCATTTAACAAACAAAGGCATTAAAACGGCCAGTTATTTTATAGCCATCCCTGGTCAGTATAAATTCGAAAGTGAATTGCCGATCACGTTCCCGCTATTTTTAAAACCTATAGATGCAGCAAATGGAAACGGAATTGATAATTCATCACTTGTAACCAGCTTTACAGACTATGAAAGTAAAGTCGTGTCGTTATACGACTCATTCAAACAACCAGTTTTGGTAGAGGAATATTTGGATGGTCGCGAATTTACCGTTGCTGTCATCATGACATCCAATAAGAATTTAATAGTATCTGCCGTTGAAGTAATACCACCGACATCAACTAATGGACTTAGGATTTTAGGTGCACAGACAAAAATAGACGATTCGGAAAATCTCATAAGAATTGACGATAACGCAGAAAAAAGTAGAGTCACTACGCTGGCCATTGATGCTTTTAATGCTCTGGGTAGCAGGGATTTTGGACGCATAGATATTAAAACCAATAAAAGCGGAGAATGTTTCTTCATGGAAGCTAACCTGGTACCTGGTATGACCTATGGTTCTAGTTACTTCCCTGAAGCCTATGCTATAGCACGTGAATTCGCTTACGATAAAGTAATTGGACTACTATTAGCCGGAGGGCTTGCTAGAGCTTCCTCAACACCCCTCCCTTTTATGGATTCTGACTCAGACGACAAGCTCGTTGCTGCTATATGAAGAGTATATTGATGAATCTATACAGTTTGCTAATCATGAAATACCAAGTAATATTTCTCTATGAATATGTTTTTTCTGCACCAGCGTGGCATCATCATACAGAAACAAGCCATTAAGTTTTCCATCAATCTGCAATACTCCTCATAATCGCGGATGTACGTTTCACCTCATATTTATCGGTTATAGTATTAGAAGAAGTTCATCGTCGACCGAAGAATAATCGTTTACCTTTTGTCAACATACCATCTTTTTGAGGGGTCTCATCTGGATGTCCTATGAGCTTTTCGTCGAAGTTACACGAAATGGCACGGTAGAGAGCCGGCATTTTGGTGCTGCCGTTGTTTGTGATTTTAAGGGTAACGTCGTAGAAAGCTGGGGAGATATTGAAAGCCTAGTATTTCCACGCTCTGCTCTAAAGCCGATCCTGGCAATTCATCTGGTTGAAAGCGGTGCGAGCGACAATTACTCCCTCAACGATTCGGAGTTATCGCTAGCCTGTTCGTCTCATCAGGGTGAGAAAATTCATCAAGATCTGGTTCTGTCCTGGTTAAACCGCCTGGGATTAACGGAGGACCATTTAGCCTGCGGTGCCGTGCTACCTGAACATACTGAGAGCGCCCACCAGGTATTGGCTTCAGGAGAGCAAGGCTGTCGGATTCATCACAATTGCTCAGGCAAGCACACCGGATTTTTAACCACTGCACTGCATTTGAATTTACCATTGGATAGCTACCACCTGCTTGATCATCCATTGCAACAATTGTCGCTGGATACACTTTCCGATCTGGCTGATATAGATATTAGACAATATCCAATGGGGGTAGATGGTTGTGGATTACCTGCACCTACCATGCCTTTGCGGCAACTTGGGCACGCCACGGCCCGCTTCGCTAACCCTGCGGATTTGTCAGAAAATCGCGCGCAGGCAATTTATCGTCTTCATGAAGCTATCGCCAATGAGCCGCTATATATCGCCGGGCATGGAAATGTGGTTAGTGAATTGAACGATGTTACCAAAGGTTCCGTGCTCGCTAAAACCGGTGCCGAGGGTGTTGTCACGGCGGCCTTGCCTGAACGTAGCCTGGGGATTGCGTTAAAAATAGCGGATGGCAGCAACCGTGCACGATCAGTAGCATTATTGTCAATCCTTGATCATCTAGAGGCTCTATCTGATGAAGAGAAACATAAACTTCAAGCTCATTTCTCTCCAACGAGAGTAAATTCAAGAAACCTTGCCGTAGGAAAAATTCGCCCAACCGAATCCTGGTTACCGGGTGTCCCTCCCGTAAAATAATCTCGCTTGATTTTATTGCCTTTTTCAAGAGACTCCTGTGCCTGTCGTTCCTGAATATTCATCCGCGTTGATTCTATTGCTTTTTTCGAGGGACTCCGGCTAGTCTGGAGCCCATGTTCAAATGGTTGAGAATACTGCTCGTTCGCCCACGTCATGAGTTAGTTCTTGAAAATCTGGCGTTGCGGCAACAGCTCGCAGTATTCAAACAGCGTTATCCTCGGCCACGGCTTAAGGATCCGGATCGATTATTTTGGGTTTTGCTCAGTCGGATGTGGCGTAACTGGCGTACTGCGTTACATGTCGTGCAACCGGCCACTGTTGTTCGCTGGCACCGTCAAGGCTTCAAGTATTACTGGCGTTGGAAGAGCCGTGGTCGCGGGCGCCCCAAGATTGACCCTGAAATCCGTCACTTGATTTGTCGCATCTGTAGAGCCAATCCACTTTGGGGCACGCCTCGGATACACGTCGAAATGCTCAAGCTAGGAATTGAAGTCTCCGAAGCCACCGTATCCAAGTATATGATTCGCCACCAGGGTCCCCCCTCCCAGACTTGGCAGACTTTCCTACGCAATCATGCAAAAGAAATGGTTTCACTCGACTTCTTTACCGTACCGACCGCGACGTTTCGAATCCTGTTTGTATTTCTAGTGCTGAGTAATGATCGTCGGCAAATCCTGCATTGCAACGTTACCGAACATCCCACGGCACAATGGACTGGGCGACAACTTCTACAAGCCTATGGACAGGATGAGAATCCGCGGCACCTGATCCGCGATCGCGACGCGATATATGGGAGGGTTTTTCAACGACAGGCAGAGGTGCTCGGCCTTGCGGAAGTTGTAACAGCGGCTGGCTGTCCCTGGCAAAATGCTTATGCGGAACGGGTGATCGGATCTATCCGTCGTGAATGCTTAGATCATGTGGTTATCCTCGGTGAACGCCATCTGAAATACATTCTTTCCAAGTACATTCAGTATTACAACGGCACTCGCACCCACTTATCACTCGCTAAAGATGCTCCGGATGGTCGTGAAATACAGCCCAAAGAACGAGGGAGAATCGTTTCCGTCAAACGCGTTGGCGGACTGCATCATGCATATTGTCGCATGGCGGCTTAAAGCTATGTGTAGATGATTTTTCAGGAACTACAAGACTACGGTGAATTTATTACGCTGATATTGCGACGCAATACACAGACGAGCGGGCTCAACACCACCCAAGATACCCGTTAGTATTTCTGAGACCTGAACAACCGCCTCATTGATCTCGATGATGGCTTGCGGTACGAGGCTCCCGCGATCTAGAAACTGCAGACCCACCTGACCGGAGACAAGTAAATGGAAGGTAACGACAAACATACAAACCCGGAACAAGAGTATCAACGCAACTTTTCCGAAAAATTGGATCACCGCCTGCTCAGCATGATGGATATACGCCTGCCCCA
This sequence comes from uncultured Gammaproteobacteria bacterium, assembly GCA_947259175.1. Classification (GTDB taxonomy): domain Bacteria; phylum Pseudomonadota; class Gammaproteobacteria; order Arenicellales; family JAANXG01; genus CALZGZ01. The sequence continues at coordinate 6,524 of CAMYKW010000082.1, forward strand.
GCTGAGCAAAATGAAACGGCGCGATCACAAGTTGTACCAGCAACAGATAAAGAAACTGGAGAGGCTCGGGAGGAGATATTCAAAGGCCAAAGACCCGAAGAAGAAATCTGCTTTAGAGGAAGAATATCAGGAAAAAGTATCTTCATTCCCGGTGCCGTTCACGTTCGGATTGTATTTCCCCAAGCACGCCGAAGCGGAGGTGGCCACCTTTTCCAAATTGAAAACACCGTTTATCTCCGGATTGGTAAAGAGCGAAGCGAGCGCCGAAGACCTCAGGGAAATGGGGATAGAGGTGAGAAATCAGGCGGGAAACATCTTCACCGCCAACATCCCGCTCAAGCTGATGAAGAAATTGGTGGCCATGCCGGCCATCGACTACATCGAGCTCGGCCGGCCGAACTATCCGGATTTGGGAAACGGCATACCCTATGCGCAACTCGATACACTGCATTCAGCAATACCCGGCGTCACCGGGAACAATGTAATCGTCGGCATCGTCGACAGCCACATGGACGTCTATCATGTTGACTTTCGCAACAACGACGGCGCCGGCGGGGATGGTCTGGGCGGCAGCCGCATACTGTTCCTGTGGCATCAGTGGATGTCGCCCAACGCGTCGGAGAGCGGTCCGCCGGTCGCGCCCGCGCTTCCGGGATTCAATCCGGTGGGGGGATCCTCTTACGGCACCGAATACAGCCAGGCGAACATCAATGCCGAACTGAACAACTACGCACCGCCGAGTGCGCCGGTACCACAGCCCGCTTACCAACTGGTGCGTCACGCCTACAGCTCCACCGCCAGCCTCGTCAACACCCACGGCACCCACGTCGCGGGATGCGCGGTCGGCAATGGAAGAAGTGGCAATGTTGGCGCGGCGCCGGGGGCCGACATCATCTATGTTCACCTCGGAGGCACCAGCAACTATATCGCCGCCGATCAAGCCACCCTTTCCGACGCGTTCGCCTATGTGTTCGCGAGAGCCGCGGCGCTGGGGCAACCCTGCGTCGCCAACAGAAGCGGCAGCGACAACATGGGGCCGCACGACGGCACCACCTTGGGCGAACAATTTCTCGACAATCTGCTGCTGACCCCCGGCAGGGCGATCACGTTCGCCGCCGGCAACACCGACGACAAGAATTCACACATCCAGGGCACCGTTCCCAACGGCGGCAACACCACAATCACGGTGAACTACGTTGCCGCGGACAGCGACGGCGATGGCGTGACCGACGAGCCGGAGAGCAACGACCAGATCGAGATCTGGTATGACGGCCACGACACCTTCAACGTCACCTTGACCATCCCCGACGCCGCCGGAACCGTGATCGGGCCCATCGCGCCCGGTGCTTCGTCCGCCGTGTCCACCCTGGCCAACGGCAACACCGTGCAGATCGTGCACGGTGCGAACGATCCCCGCAATGGCGACAATGTGATCACGATATTCATCGACAATGTCTCGTCGGCGGCGCCGATCGTTCCTGGAAACTGGTCGATACAACTGACGGGAACCAACGTGATCAACGGGAATTTTGCCGCCTGGGTCGAACGGAACAATCGTTTCTTCCGCACCTGGATAGGGCCCGTGTCCGGCAACATGACCATAGCGACGCCGGCAACCTCGCTGCGTTCCATCGCCGTGGGCAGTCACGACACCGATCCCGCGCCGCCGAACGCCGCGGCCTCGAGCAGCGCCGGGCCCACGCGGGACGGACGCGTCAAACCGGATATTTCCGCAAACGGCCTGACTGTCGTTGCGGCGCGCGCCGAGGACAAAAACGCCGCCGCACACGGGGCACTGACCTCGAGTAAGAGCGGCACCAGCATGGCGGCGCCCATCGTCGCCGGCGCGTGTGCGTGCCTGTTCGAGTGCAAAGGCGCGGGACTGAACTGGTTCGACCTGAAGCAGATACTCTGGGACACCGCCGGTTCACCCGCGGTGGGCATACCCAGCAACAAATATGGGTTCGGATACCTGCAGATGGGGACGGCGTGCACGACCCCGGCGACCGATGTCGATGTCTGGCTCAAGGATCACGCAAACGACATTGGCGATGAGCCTTTCACTACAGACACCGCCTGGTTGAGCCCGGACATCGAGGTCCAGGACTTGGGCCGCGTGCCGGTGGCCAACCCGACCCATGACCCGGCGAATCTGATCAACAATCTGGTCGAGGTCACGGTTCGCAACCGGGGTACCCAGACGGCGCGGAACATTCAGGTGTTCTTGCACTGGGCGGATCCCGCGACCAATCTTCCCTACCCTTCCGAGTGGCAATCAACGGGTATTTACACGGGCGATCCCAACTGGGTTGTCGAAAGCAATCTGATCGTGATATCGCAATTGGCCGCGGGCGCCGACACCAGCGTCACGTTCGGCTGGGCACCGCCGGCGCCGGGATCGAACATCAGGGGGGACGACCATTTCTGCCTGCTGGCGCGGCTCGAAACCGAGGCCGACCCCAGCAACGTGAACGCCGGCGGCTGGCCGGTGATCCGCGGCTCCAACAACATCGCCCTGCGCAATACGCACATCGTCGCCGCCCCGGCGCCGGACGGCGATGAAGATGCGGAAACCGGCTTCTATGTCATCGGCACCGACGATGTGGACGGACTGTGGATCGACACCGAGGACCTGGACGCCGACGTGACGTACACGATGCCGGTCCAGGCGTTGGTCTATCGAGACGCAAACCTGATCAACGAGTTCGGTACACGTGCGCCGTATGGCCAGGTCTGCGGTAAAGACCCCTTGGGAGAAATGAGACGGACCTTGAAGGAAGACGAGATCGAAATGCGAACCGGCATCACCGGCGCCGCGTATCTGCAAATCGAGAACGGTGTGGTGCGCATCCACAAGTCGCGCAAGGGGCGGCTCTTCATCCCCCGGCTCAACCTGGCCGGCTGTGCAAAGATGCCGGTCAATGTGCGCGTTCGTCATGTGGAATTGGGACAGGAGCGCGGCTATGTGCACGTTGGACAATACGGCGGCGGCCGGCGGACCGGCGGTGTCTCGTTGGAAATCTGGAAGAAATTACCGCCCGAAACCCAATACCGTTCCTATAGGAAAGAGGGAAAACTGATCGTCGAGAAACTCTAGAATATTCCAGTGTAGGCGATCAGACACCCTTGCGGGTGCGGAGATGCGTTCCGGACAGCGAATCAGGTTTGCGCCAAACGATCACTGAACCGCGTCCCTATCGCGGCCGGCGCACGGGCATGGCTAACAAGCGACGGCGGCGTATTTCTCCAGTGTTCCCTGCGCGAACGAGGCGCGAATGTCTCCGCCCCTAGCCGCCCGATCCAGCCGGCTTCGAACTTCGTCGGCGTGGTAGAACGCGGCGGTCAGCCGCGCCGCCGCCGTGATCGCTTCGGGCGCGGGATTCGGACCGGGATGTTTCTCGGCCAGGGGGACGCCGGGAAACGGATAAAACGGGACGAACTGGGCGGAATCGGGTGCGGCGGACAGGGCCAGCTCCAAGGTCCGCTCACGTTCCTCGGCGCTTTCCCCCGGCAGGCCGACGATGAAAGAGGCCACCGAGAACATGCCCAGATCCCGCATCCGGTCGAACAGCGCCTGGTAGGTCTCCAGGGCGATGAACTTCCCGGTAGAACGGGCCAGCCTCGGCGACAGGGTCTCGACGCCCACGGAGATACGCAGCATACGCGCTCGCGCCATGGCCGGGAGGAGCTCCGGGCGGGCGAGCAAATCGTCGGCGCGCGCGGAGAGCAGGAACACCGCGGGCAACTCCCGGTTGTGCAATCGCTCGCATATCTGTAGCACGCGCCGGCGGCTGGCGCCGAAGTTGTCGTCGGTGATCTCTATGATCCAGGCGCCCAGCTCGCATACCAGGCGCCATACTTCCTCCGCCACCCGTTGCGGCGAGTGATAGCGCCATCGCCGGCCGTAGAACCGTGTCGTCTCACAGAAGCGGCATGCATGCGGGCAACCCCGGCTGGTTTCCATCAAGTGCACCTGATTGTCCGGCATCGGCATCAGGTCCCGGGCGGGCGGTGACAACTGATCCAAGGGCCTGATCGGGGGCGGTCGCGGACCGGCCTCTAGCGCCCCGTCAATCAGCCGTATCACGCCCGGGGAATCGGGCTCGATGCCCTCCTCCATCAACCGCCTGAACGCCGACTCGCCCTCTCCCGCGACCACCGCGTCGGCGCCGGCCTCCAGGGGTATGCGGGGCATCATCGACGCACCGTGCCCGCCGACAACGATCGAGGCTTGGGGTCGGCGGGCTTTGAGAGACTTGATCAGCTTTGTCGCCGGGGGCAGCGAGGACAGCGCCATCGTCGTGATGCCGACCCAGTCGGGTTCGAGTGCCTCGATCTTGTCCACCGCCGCGTCGAACGACAGGTGGGTGGCGTCCAGGATATGGATCACCGCCAGGTCCCTGATGGATGCGGCCAGCACTCCCAGGCTGAAGGTGCCGAAATTGAATCGGGATTGCTCGGGGGGCTTGACGAGAACAACGACCGGCCGCATACGGATCAAAATTCGACCAAACCGGCGAGCAGGTCCAATAAGCGCTCCGGATCCGTCTTGCGCAATTTTTCGACCAAGGTGACGGCTGCCATCGAATCGGCCTTGACGTAATGACAATGCCCGTCAAAGGGCGCCCCCGCGCCGGGTCCGAACAACTCGGCCTCAGCAAAACAGGGGCCGCCACACAACGGCGCCGCCCAGCAGCCATGACAGCGTTCCCGGTATTCATAGGAACGCCCGGCTTTGGACCGAAACGCACGCAAGGCCCGGGCAGACGGACCCCGCTGCACATCACCGACAACAAATTGATCCAGCCCGACAAACCGGAAGCAAGGAAACAAATCGCCCTCCGGACCCACACCAAGAAAGTTGCGCCCCGCGCCGCAGGTAACGGATTTCACGTCGTATCCCATCACCCGGCGGGCCGCATTGATGACGCGCACCAGCTCCGGCTGCCCGTTGGGACCGGACGCATAATCTCCGGCGTACGCCAGGACGAAATCCCGATAACGCGCCCGGTCCGCCTGGTCAGGAAGAATCTCTTGCCTGTGATGGGCGACGGGCACCATCTCGATGCGGCGCACCCCGAGCGCGGCGATGGCGTCGAACACCTCCTTGGGTTCGTTCCCCCGGCACAACACCGCGGTGACGCTGAAACGGTCCGGGATGCGCCGCGCAAGTTCAGCAACGACTTCCGCCACCTGAGCATACGTCGGTCCGCCCTTGGCCGTGACCCGCCAACGGTCTTGCACATGCGCCGGGCCGTCCAGACTGATCTTCACCTGCCAACCGGTGCCGATCAGCCACTCCCGGGTCTCCCGGTCCAATCGAGTCCCGTTGGTGGTAATGAATACCTGCGGCACGGCGCGGCCTTCTGTCGCCAACTGCTTGAGACGGCGGTCGAGACGGCGCAACAGGGATCCGGCGAGCAGCGGCTCGCCGCTGCCCAGCCGGATACTTTTGAACTGATTGACATCCGGCTCGCCGGCAAGCTGATCCAGCGCCGCGTCCAGCACCGTCTCGGTCATGCGGCGCCGATGCTTGGGCTGGGTGGCGGATTCCGCGCAGTAACGGCACGCCAGGTTACAGCGTCCGGACAGATCGAGGGCCAAGGAGTTGATCGGCCATTCCCGGTCGCGCATCGCCGGCGGCGCAATGTCCTCCGGATCGAAGCCTGCAGGGGCACGGTCTATGTCCATGCGCTCACTCCAGTCCAGCCAGCGGGAGCAGCATCTCCGGCCGCCCCGCGAAGTGCTGATAAATTCCCCGGGCGACTTCACAATTCTTGCGGATAATCTCACATTCATTGGCGCCGCAAATCGGGAGGATGGCGGGGCACCCGCCGCCGCACAGCGGTTGCGCGGAACAATCCAGGCATTGTTCCCGCGCCGTATTCGCCGTTCTCCAGCGGCTGCCGGCGCGGATCCAGGTCTCGGGATCGTCGTCGACGTGCCCCAGCCTGTGCGCCTCCCCCTCGAGCAACACGCACGGCGTCACCAGGCCATCGGGGGCGAAACCGAAGGTGGTGATGCCGGCACCGCAGAAACTGTCGCGCGCATCCCCTTTTAGGATCTGAAGCACGCGGTTGGCGAATCGGTCATCCACCGGCCGCCTGCCGGCCTCGAGGTCGGAGATCACCAGCCGTCCGACCGCATCCAGATCCTCGAGATAATCCTGTTTTTCGGCGGCGGACAGCGCAAAGGGATCCGATTCCGGGACCCGCACCGCCTGCGCCTTGATGGAATCCACCGGCAAGCTGCGCAGATACCGCTCGGCGTCCCGCAATCGCCAGCCCTTGCGCACGACGGCCGATCCACGCACCCAACATCGGGTTCGCGACTTTACCGCATCAAGAAACGTCATCACCTTTTGGTGCGTCGGTGCGGCGCCCGCGCTGCGGCGGCAGGCGTTGTGCACCTGCGGCGGTCCGTCAATGCTCAGGATCACCTGGAACCGTCCGCGGTCCAACAGCGCGATGATCTTGTCCGACAGCAAGGTCCCGTTGGTAGTGATGGCGAAGGTGAAGCGGCCCGCGGGCTTTTGCTCCGCCCGTTCCACCAGCGCCCTCAGCGCCGGCAAGTTCGTCAGCGGCTCGCCGCCATACAGGTGAACACATATCGACTCGACATGGCGCATGCCGTTGTCCAGGGCGTCGATCAAACGCCTCGCCAACGCAACGGACATGCGCGCGCGGTCCGCCCGCAAGGTCTGATCCTTGACGAAGCAGTAACTACAGCGCAGATTGCATTGCCAGGTGGTAGCGACTAATACCTCGGCATTCGGCAGGTCATCGACCTCAGGCAATACCGCAGCCTCCGCCGCCATTGGCGCACAGCAGCTCGTCGGCAAGACTGCCGATCTGACGGTCGATGCCCTTGACCACCGCCAATACCAGATCCACCTCTTTGCGTTCTATCGCCGAAAGCCGCTTCTTTCCGAGGGCCTTGGCCGGATTCGCCTTGAGCAGCCTGCGAAATCTGGGCTCCGTCAAGACCTTCAATACGAGCTTTCTGTTGACAGTCTTATAGCTGACTTTCTTAACCATGGGTGTTTCCTCTCTATCAAGGTTTTCAGTGGGTCATCAGCCGGGGTAACGACCGGCAAGGCGCCGGTGTGCAGTAGGGAGACTGAACGGACATCCGTGGACTCGCGAGACGCCGCAATCGCAGCGACACGAATCCGGCGCAGTTGAAGAAACCGCGAGTCCTTCCGATCGTAGGTATCGAGCGCGCCGAACACATCAGGGATAAATCCCTCTTCCTTTGTTCTTTCGACTGACGGATGACAGTTATCGTTTACCGCAACATTCAGTGCAAATCAACGTATTAAAACGGTAAAGATTTCACGGCGCCTTCGGTCACTCTCAGTGGCGTGATCCACGTGTGGGTGTCGGATTAGCGTTCATGCGGCGATTGGAAGCTGTACCAACCCATGGCAATGTGACTGCCATTGGAAATCGTCGATCTTTGCACACGGTGTCTTGAATTTTCCGGCTACTTCGGCCGGTGTAAGTCCACCAAGAGAAGCGTGAACACGAAAGCGTCGAGGGTCGAATACCCACGGCCGTTATCACAATGCGACCGGGACGGAGAAATAGTGAAAACAGACCAAATAGAAATCGGTCGGTGGGTAACAGATTCGGCGCTCGTTGTCGGGGCCGACAGACGACGAGCGGTTGCTGCTTAAGTTAAAGGTTCTCGGCGATGATGCCCTTGATACCTCCCGGGCCAAGCAACTTGGCAACAACCGGCAGCAGATGCATAAGAAGCAGCAAAACGTTCTTCATGTGGTCGGCAGATTACCAGAATCGCTGCCGATGACAAGATTGCGTTAGCTATTGATATAAGGTGAGAATTAGGAATTAGACACCGACACGTAATCGGCTCTATACGTCGGGAATGCTTGGACCACCTAATCATCCTGGGAGAGCGCCATCTCAAACGCATCCTTTCCAGCTATGTTCGCTACTACCATAGCGCGAGAACCCATTTATCCTTAGACAAAGATGCGCCAAACGGACGGGCGATCCAATCGCTAGAACAAGGAAAGATTGTCGAACTCCCTCGCGTCGGTGGCCTGCATCATGAATATGTGCGCATGGCTGCTTGAGAAAAGATCAATAAATGCGAGGGACAGGATTCGACACGGTCTAATTGCTTATTAACGAATAGCTTGTGCTCCGACCGCCGCTAGCGTCCTTTTTCAACGCGCCGCGCTCAATTAGATCAAGTATGTCGCGATAGGCCGTGTCCTGCGAACATTTGGCGAGCTTGGCCCACTTCGATGTCGTGAGTTTGCCCTCAAATCCGTCTAGTACCCTGTTCAAAACTTTGATCTGCCGTTCGTTCAAGGGCTCCTT
>CAMYKW010000083.1 GCA_947259175.1 uncultured Gammaproteobacteria bacterium
CCCGGTAAACGGAATAGTAATGGCATAGAACGATGCATAGGCGTACTGAAACCCGTCGCGATACAACAGGCCCGGATGGCCCATGAACGTCCAGCCCGAAAAGGATGTTGCGGTTGCCGCGAGCACGAATACCCACAACGACAGGCGTCGGCCTGCGATGAAGTAATCGCTCGCCGTCTTCGCGGACAAAGCACCTTTGATACCCCAAAAGATGCAATATGCCCAATACAGCAGTACGAAGACAAACAACCAGACTATTTTGGCATCCATAATCGTTGCTCCCCCTTTGTCTGGGTTGATTGGTTGTAAGATTTTAAGGTTCAGCGGTTTGGCGCCGCGACTTAGTCACACCCGCTCCGGCGATCACGCGCCCGTCCCTGAGAAACCACTGGGGTCAGGAGAATGCAAGAATTGTGCCTTCCCTACCTGCGCCGTGTTTTTCGAATGGCGGACAAGGGATTAGGGGATACTCTTCGCGTGGGCATCAAACCTCAGACCTGGGGAATTGTGTTACGTAGCGTAACAACGTGTAGCGTTTCGTAACAATCCCGATACCGATTTATTGCGCTGCAACAATAACTTAGCGAGCGCCATTCCCGGCGCGACTCGGGCGTTGCCTGCGCGGCACGCCCAGGCGCTGGCGCCGCTCCCACAGCGTCTTGCGGCTGATGCCCAGGCGTCTCGCCAGTTCGGTCTCGGTCAAGCGCGTCTCGTGCTCGCGTACGAACTGGCAGAAGTAGTCATCCAGCGACACCTCCTGGTTGCCGCGCGTGCTCTCCGCCCCGCTGCTGCGGGCGGTTTCGATAGCCAGCAACTCCGGTGCGATCTCTTCACGATCCGAAAGGATCACCGCGCGCTCAATGGCGTTCTCCATCTCACGCACATTGCCGGGCCAGTGGTATTTGCGAATCAAATCCAGGGCCTGTGCCTGTAGACTCATCACCGGACGATTGAGCTGCGCACAGGTGCGCGCCAGCAACGATTCGGCCAGGGCGATGATGTCATCACCGCGCTCCCGCAGCGGCGGCAACTCGATTTCCATCACCCGCAGACGGAAGTACAAGTCTTCACGGAAACGCCTTTTTTTTACGCGTTCGCCGAGGTTGCGGTGGGTGGCGGCCAGCAGGCGGACGTCCGCCCGCCGTACTTTGTTCGAACCCACGCGACGTATTTCCCCATCCTGCAGTACACGCAACAGACCCGCTTGAGCCCCCGGCGACAGTTCGGCGACTTCATCCAGGAACAAAGTCCCGCCGTCGGCGGCCTCAACCAGTCCTTGCCGGGTTCCCACGGCACCGGTGAAGGCGCCTTTTTCATGGCCGAACAACTCCGACTCCATCAACTCCTCGGGAATCGCGGCGCAGTTGACAGTCACGATGGGCGCGTCATGGCGCTGACTGCGTTCGTGTATGGCCCGCGCCACCAGTTCCTTACCGGTACCCGATTCCCCCAATATCAGGACATTCGCCGCGGTTGGCGCCACCTTGTTTATGCGGCTGAACACCTCTTTCATAGCGGCACATTCGCCGATCATTCCGGCCACCGGATATTCACGCTGCACAACCGATTTCAACGCCGCGTTTTGTCGTTGCAAGCGCGCTTCCTTGAGGATGCGATCAACCACCATGGTCATCTCTTCATGATCGAAAGGCTTGGCGATGTAGTCCACCGCTCCCAGGCGCATCGACTCTACCGCCGATTTGACGCTGGCATAACTGGTCATGATCAGTACCGGCGTGCCGTCGCTTTTCGGTATCACGCTAGTGCCCGCCTCGCCCGGCAGACGCAGGTCGGCTATGATTAGATCGAAACTGCCGAGATCATTATCCCGTTCGGCCTCCCCCACCGAACCCGCACTGGTAACCTGATAACCGTGCCGGCTAAGCAAGCGGGTCAATTCGGTGCGAATCACCGCCTCATCGTCTACGACTAGAATCTCACTCATGACACCGCCGCGCGATGTTCCGATTCCATCGCGTTCGTGTATTGTGGTAAACGTATGGACACGGTGGTCCCGGCCTGGGGCGTGCTTTCGATGCTTATCTGTCCACCGTGATCCTGGATTATGTTGTACGCCAGCGCCAACCCAAGTCCGGTGCCTTTGCCCGGTTCCTTGGTCGTAAAAAACGGTTCGAACACCTTATTGAGTTCGGCTTCGGCTATGCCCACCCCGTGGTCTTTAATCATGATGAAAACATCATCTGCGTCGTTCCGGGCATCGATCTCGATACTGCCTTGATGTCTGGACGCATCACAAGCATTGCTGAGCACATTTACGAAAACCTGCAACAAGCGTTGCCGGTCACCAAAGATTTGAATCTGCGAGTCGCAATGATTGGTGCACTGCATGCGTTTCTCGGCATCTCCCAACTTCACCAGGCCAATGGCGTCCTCCACGCAATCACACAATTGAAACACCCCCAGGTCGCCGCCATTGTGAGCGCCGCTGTGGCTGAAACTGACCAGCGAACGCAGGATATTACCGATTCTCTTGGTTTGCTCCAGGATCTGGCGCACACTGAGCCGCACCTGTTGATCCTCTGCTTCGGCCTCGATGTTCTGCGCCAGACATGCGATGCCGGTGACCGGATTGCCTATTTCGTGCGCGACTCCCGCAGCGAGCCGGCCGATGGATGCCAACCGCTCGCTGTGCGCCAGTTCCGCCTCCAACAACTTGGTTTCCGTCAGGTCCTCGACCAATATCACCGTTCCGGCGGATTGATTGCCGAGCGCCGGTACGCTCAACACGTCTTCCAGAGACGCTTTGTGCAGCCCGAACCAACGAGAGCTTCGGTCGTCGAGACGATGCCGTTGCAGCAGTTCGCGCGCTTCGGTTTCGAGAAACTTGTCGAACAAGTCACACCATGGCTTGGGTAGATCCGTCACTTGCGTGCCGACCACCTTCCCGGCGTCAATACCGGACATACTCACCATGGCGTGATTCCAGATCACCACCTCGCGGTGCGGGCCGACGGAGCACACACCCATGGGTAATTCCTGCAGCACCTGTCGATGATAGCGCCGCAGGGTATCCATTTCCGCGGCCATGCCGCGCAATTGCGTCCGTGAAGCCTCCAAGCGTTGCTCCATCAAACGAACACTGTCGGCAAAAACCGTCTGCGCCTGCGGATCCAGTTGCAATTGTTCGTCCACGACCTCCCGCGCCATCTCAGGGCCCATGAGACCCGACAAATTCCTTTCAATCTGATTACGCAAGCGCCACAGTTCCGAGGGGCTGGTCTCTTCGTCATCGAGGCCAAGGTCCTGCAGCGCTTGTCGGACCTCGCGTTCAGCCATGTCATTGCCCAGGGACTGCGCCAGGCGCTCTATGAACTGCTTCGGCGAGGTGGCGGTGACGACGCCGCGTGGCAAAGTGAAGATCTGCCGGGTGCAGGCAAGCGCCGCTTCCCGCTCATCGCGCGTCTGCCGCGATACCAACGACACAAAAACAAACAGGAAACTATTGAGCGCCAGCGACCAGAACGTCACGAACGTCCATTTATCCTGCTGCGTATACGTGAGCAGTGGATAAAGCGTAAAGTCCAGGTTCAGCTGCCCGGCCTGCTCCAACAACGGCACGACCAGGGTTGCGAACCACACTGTAGCGCCACCCACGAGCCCGGCGATGAATCCATAGCGGTTCGCGCGCGGCCAATACAGCAAGCCCACGATTCCCGGCACGAACTGCGCCACCGCCACAAACGAAATCAATCCCAGCTGCACCAAGCCCTGATTGTGCTGGAGCGCCACGTAGACCCCATAACCCGCCAACACGATGAGTGCGATCACCACGCGCCGCCCCCAAAGCAACCAACGGTAGAGGTTGACGGTAGGATCAGGGTAGCTTGCCGGGAGCACGATATGATTCAAACACATCGCCGACAACGCCACCGTAGTCACAATCATCATCGCACTTGCAGCCGAGACCCCGCCCAAAAAGGCGAAAATCGTCAACAGCTCCGAGCCGCCGCCCAGGGTGATTCCCAACACATAGTAATCGGGGTCCGAAGGTGCGCCGAGCGCGGTGCCGGCCCACAAAATCGGCGGGATCGCCAGATTGAAAAGCAACAAAAACAAGGGAAACGCCCAGCTTGCGACGTGCAGACTTTGCGGCTCAATGTTCTCCGTGAATGTCATGTGGAACTGGCGCGGAAGCAGAAAAGCCGCCGCGAAGGCAAGGAAAATCAGCGTGATCCACGGCCCCTCTCTCGCCGGTTGATACAATGCCTGCAGCGCCTGCGGGTGCTCCGCCAGCCACTGTCCGACACCACCGAAGCCGCCGAACACGCCAAACACCGCGAATGTGCCGACCATCAACAAGGCCAACAACTTCACCAGGGATTCGAAAGCGATCGCGACCACCAGGCCTTCATGTTTCTCTCGCGGCGAGATGTGCCGCGCGCCAAACAGTATGGCGAACAAGATCAGCGTTACACAAAACCCGAGGGCAATGAACCTGGGAGGCGCTTCCTCGGTTAACACATGAATCGACTCCGTAACCGCTCGTATCTGCAGCGCCAGATACGGCAAGGTGCCGGCCATCATGAACAGCGTGACCAGAATTCCGGCGGTTTGACTGCGGTATCGAAATGCAAACAGATCCGCCGCCGACGTCAGCTGATAGTCGCGAACCAGGCGCAAGATTGGTTGCAGCAGGATCGGCGTCATTGCGAACGCGATCGTGACGCCCAAATAAACCGTCAAGAACGTGTAGCCTTGCGTCTCGGCGAAACCGACGCTGCCGTAGTAACTCCACGAGGTCGCGTACACGCCCAGCGACAACACGTAGGTTGCGGGGTGGCGCGCTACCCGACTGGGGATACGTCCATGTTCAGTCGCATAAGCGATCAGGAACAGAAGCGAAAGATAAACGACTACGGCAAGAAAAAGATAGGTCAGGCTAAAGGTCATGCCGGTTCCGCCGTAACTGCAGCCAGGCCGTTAATACAATAATCACCAGCCACAACAGGTAAACCAAGTACCAGGGGCTGTCGTCTTGCGCCCACCAATACAGCACCGGAGTGGCGAACAACAGCAACGCCAGGGCGGTGACAAGCAGAGTCCACTCGATGCGGCGTATCGGGTCTGGAGACCTAAGCATGGGCCATAGCCTAGCAAATTATGTTACGAAAAGTAACATGATTCGCCGGCCTTCTTCCGGCGCTGACGAACTTTACTGCCGCCCCCGCCGATACCGTCGACAGCAAGCGTTGCTAGACGCCACCCCGCGAGATGCGGTATACCGTACACCGCCTCGATCAACAAGCGAAACAGGCCGGAAAACAAATAACAATTCGACAATCTGAATATGCGTCATAGCTTCAGCTTGCTGGTGTTCCTGTTTGCGGTGTGGCTGATATTGTCCGGCTACTTCGAACCGCTGTTACTGACCCTGGGACTGGTTTCATGCGCCTTCGTGGTGTGGATCGCACGGCGGCAGGACATAGTGGATCACGAAGGCCACCCGGTCAACCTGCGGCCGGTGCGCTGGATTGTGTATTCGATTTGGCTGCTCGGCGAGATCATTAAATCCAACATCGACGTCGCCAGGCGGGTCTGGCATCCAAAGCTGCCGATCAGTCCCACGATCGTCAAAGTACCCACTGATGACGATGAGTTGCGCCAAGTCATCTACGCAAACTCGATCACGCTGACCCCGGGTACGGTATCCATTGATCTCACTGACGCAACCATCACGGTACATGCCCTCACCCGGGAAGGCGCAACGGCCTTGGAGCAGGGCGAGATGGCCCGCCGCGTGCGCGGCGTACGGAGAACTAAATGATATTCGCAGTAGCCACATGCGCGATTCTACTGACTATGGCGCTTACCCTGAGCCGCGGCATACTCGGCCCCACCACCTATGACCGTATCCTGGCGGTAAACTCCTTCGGCACCAAGACGGTGCTGATCATCGCCCTGTTCGGCTTCCTCACCGAGCGGCCGGACTTCCTGGACATCGCGTTCGTATACGCTCTGATCAATTTCGTCGGCACCGTCGCGGTATTGAAGTTCTTCGAGTACGGGGATCTGGGCGGTGCGCGCAGCCCCGATGAGTTCGAGTCATAGACGATGTCGTTGATTCTCGACATCCTCAGTTGGGCCACCATCCTTTGCGGCAGCTTTTTCGTTGTCACCGGCGGTGTGGGGATACTCCGGCTGCCCGATTTTTTCACCCGATTGCATGCGGTCAGCATGCCGGACACGCTCGGCGTCGGTTTGATTATCCTGGGCCTGGTATTGCAAGCAGGCCTCACCCAAACCAGCGCCAAACTGATCTTGATATTTCTGTTCATGCTGTTTACCGGACCGGCCGCCACCCACGCGCTTGCCAAGGCGGCCCTGCACGGCAAGCTCAAACCGCTGGCCTCCGAGAAAAAGGATCGGGAGGAGTCATCGCCTTAGTCATCGACATCACCTTGCTCAGTCTGCTCACCGTCACCGCGCTCGCGGTAGCGAGGCTGGACCAGTTGTTCGCCGCGGTGATGTTGTTTGGCATTTACAGCCTGCTGTCGGCGGCGTTGTTCGTGGTCATGGACGCGGTCGACGTGGCCTTCACCGAAGCCGCTGTTGGCGCAGGGATATCCATCATCCTGATGCTGGGCGCGTTGGCGTTGACCAGCCGCGAACAGCGTCCGGTGCCCCGATCAAGACATTGGATCGCGCTGGTGGTGGTGGTCGTCACCGGCGCGGGTTTGATCTACGGCACCCTCGACATACCGTTGTACGCGGACCCCAACGCCCCCGCTCATTTGCATGTAGCTCCGCGATACCTGCAGCAATCGATGCAGGAAATCGGGATACCCAATGTGGTCACGTCGGTGCTGGCGAGTTACCGGGGTTATGACACACTTGGCGAGACGGTGGTCATATTTACCGCCGCCGTGGGCGTCATCGGGCGTTTGGGCGTCGCCACCGAAGGAAGAATCGAGCCGAAGACCGGTGGATTGGAGCATTACCTGATTCTGCGTATCACCGCAAAGTTCATGCTGCCATTGATCCTGGTGTTCGCTCTGTATGTGCAGTTTCACGGCGACTTCGGTCCGGGCGGCGGCTTTCAGGCGGGGGTGATCTTTGCCTCGGCCTTCATTCTCTACGGACTCGTGTTCGGCATGGAGAACGTGACCGCGGTCGCACCGCCTGTCGTTGTTCGCAGCCTGGCGGCGATCGGCGTACTCATTTATGCCGGCGTCGGCGTCGTGAGCTTATTGATGGGTAGCAATTTCCTGGATTACAACATCCTCGGCCACGAACCCACACACGGCCAACATCTGGGAATATTCCTGGTGGAGTTTGGCGTCGGCGTGACGGTCGCGGCATCTATGATCAGCCTGTTCTACGCCTACGCGAGTTACCAGCGGGAGAAATAAACCGTGCAGGTATTTGGTCTCTATAACTATTGGGTGGTCATCATTCTCATGATGATCGGCTTGTACGTTGTAATCGCCAGCGGAAATTTGATCAAGAAAATCGTGGGATTGAATATCTTTCAAACTTCGGTATTCATCCTGTACATCTCCATCGGCAAGCTGGACCGCGGCACGGCGCCGATACTGGTCGAAGGCGTCACGTCGTACAGCAATCCGCTTCCCCATGTATTGATTCTTACTGCGATCGTAGTCGGCGTCGCCACCACTGCGTTGGGATTGGCGTTAGCGGTTCGCATTTATGGTGCCTATGGTTCCATTGAGGAAGACGAAATACAAAAACAGGATAACGCCTCTTAGTGATCAGAACACAACTTCCGGCTCTGCAGGTTGTCATTCCACTGCTGGCAGGCCCTACGTGCCTGTTGTTGCACCATTCACGCTTGAGTTGGGGGCTGGCGACATCGGCGAGCTGGGTGGCGTTGTTCATCTCCCTGGCGTTGTTGGATCAGGTTCTAGCCACCGGACCGATCTCCTATGAATTGGGCGGATGGGCCGCGCCCTGGGGGATCGAATACCGTATCGATGAAATCAATGCCTTCGTCTTGCTGATCATTTCGGGAATCAGCGCGATAACCATATCGTTCGCCCGTACCAGCATCGAGCATGAGGTCCACAGCAAACATGTCTACCTCGTCTACACGGGGTGGATGCTCTGTCTGACGGGGCTTCTCGGTATTGCGATCACCGGTGATGTATTCAACGTCTTCGTGTTCCTCGAAATTTCTTCGCTTTCCTCCTACTTGCTCATCAGCTTGAGCCGGGATCAGCGTGCATTAACCGCGGCGTTTCGATATCTGGTGATGGGGACCATCGGCGCGACTTTCATTCTTATCGGGATTGCGCTGCTGTACATGATGACGGGCACTCTGAATATGTCCGATCTTGCGGCACGCATTCCCTCTGTCTCAGACACACGAACCGTTAAAATTGCGTTCGCGTTTCTAACCGCCGGTATCGGATTGAAGGCTGCGGTTTTTCCCATGCATTTTTGGCTGCCCAACGCATATGCCTACGCTCCATCGGCGATCAGCGCACTATTCGCCGGCACCGCCACGAAAGTCGCGATCTACCTGTTGCTGCGATTCTTTTTCACCATATACGGCGTTGAATTTTCGTTCGAAACAATGAAGCTCGACCGGATTTTGCTGCCCATGGCATTAGCCGGGATTTTCGTGGCCTCAACCGTCGCGATTTTTCAAACCGACATCAAGCGCATGCTCGGCTACTCAAGCATCGCACAGATAGGATATATAGTGCTCGGCGTGAGCCTGGTGTCAGTAACCGGCGTCACCGCGGCAATCCTTCATCTATTCAATCACGCGCTCATGAAAGCCGCATTGTTTGTCGCCCTGGGCTGCGTATTCTTCCGTGTGGGCTCGGTAACACGCGACGATCTCGCCGGCATAGGCTACACAATGCCGTGGACCATGGGCGCGTTCGTGTTAGGCGGTTTGAGCCTGGTTGGAATACCGCTGACCGTTGGTTTCATCAGCAAGTGGTACCTGATCGTCGCCGCCCTGGAGCAGCAAATGTGGTGGCTGGCGGGGTTGGTTCTAATCAGCTCGCTGTTGGCGCTTGTCTACGTCTGGCGGGTCATCGAAATTGCCTATTTCGGCACCCCAGGCGATCGATCGACTGAAATCAAAGAGGCTCCTGCGACTCTGTTGATCCCGACCTGGATATTGATTATCGCCAATATTTACTTCGGCATCGACACGTCACTGACGGTCGGCGTCGCCGAACGGGCCGCACAGGCGCTTCTGGGGAACGCATCGTGAGTCCGGAATTGACAACTGTACTCGCGGTGATGGTGCCGTTTCTCGGCTCAATCGGGATCGGCCTGTTGCACCAGTACCCCAATCCCAGGGAGACGGTGACGTTGATAGTTGCCGCGACCCTGTTCCTGCTCGTGCTTAGCCTGATCCCCGCGGTCACAGCGGGCCATCATCCCGGGTTGAGGCTGATCGAAGTGATGCCCGGGGTATCGCTTGCACTCGAGGTGGAACCGCTGGGATTGCTGTTCGCGCTGATCGCATCGGGACTTTGGATCGTGACTTCGGTGTACTCCATCGGTTACATGCGCGGCAACCACGAGTCACATCAAACGCGCTACTACATCTGCTTCGCCATCGCGCTGTCCGCAACCATGGGCGTGGCCTTCGCCGCCAATATGTTCACGCTGTTCGTCTTTTACGAGGTGTTGACGCTGTCAACCTATCCGCTGGTCGCTCACAAGGGCACGGATGAGGCCAAACAGGGCGCCCGGGTCTATCTTGTCCTGCTTATCAGCACCTCGATCGGTTTTCTGCTTCTCGCTATGCTGTGGACCTGGCAAGCG
>CAMYKW010000084.1 GCA_947259175.1 uncultured Gammaproteobacteria bacterium
CCCCCTGTGTCAGGATAGTTGTCGCCTCTAATTTTTATTGAATGAAATTAGAGGAAAGAGAAATGAAAGAGAAAATGAAGTACACGGAGGCGTTTCGCAATCAATCTTTACAGAAGGTATATTCGCGAGGCGACCGGAGTGTGAAAGCGGTTGCGGAAGAGTTGAACATTAACCACTGGACGTTGAAGAACTGGATGAAGACACACAAAGAGCGATCGACATCGGCAGCGGTTGAGAAACGTCCGCAAGATTGGAGTTTAGCTGAGCGCCTGCAGATGTTGTTGGACAGTCACGGGATGGATGCAGAGGCGCTGAACGGGTTTTGTCGAGAGCGTGGGATATTTCGCCATCATTTGCAGCACTGGCGCGAGACGTTTGAAAGCGGCACGGCAGAGGGATTGCAAGCCAATCGTACCGAGTTGCGTGAGCTGCGAGAGGCGAACAAGGGTCTTCGCGGTGAATTGAATCGCAAAGACAAGGCGCTGGCGGAGGCAGCGGCGTTGTTGGTGCTGCAAAAAAAGTACCAGGCGCTGTGGGCGGACGAGGACGGATGATCTCGCTGCCACAGCGCCAACAAATTGTGCACTGGGTGGATGAGGCGAGCGTGGCCGGTGCCCGTCGCCACCAAGCCTGCGCGCTGCTGGGGATCACAGCGCGTGCCTTGCAGCGTTGGCGTCAAACCGGTGAGGTAGAGGACGATGGTCGGAAGCATCGCGAGTACCAGCCAGAGAACAAGCTCAGTGACGCTGAACGTGAACAGATATTAGCGTTGGCCAACTCGGCGGAGTTCGCGCATTTGCCGCCGAGCCAGATGGTGCCCATATTGGCCGAGCGCGGGGAGTATATTGCCTCGGAATCGACATTCTATCGGGTGCTGCGCGATGCCAGGCAGCTGCAGCACCGCCAAGCCAGCCGGCCCCGGACGGCGGCACATAAACCCGAAGCGCTGCAGGCGACGGCACCGAATCAGCTGTACAGCTGGGACATCACGTATTTGCCGAGCGCGGTCAGGGGCGTGTTCTTTTACCTGTATCTGTTCATGGACATCTACAGCCGTAAGATCGTTGGCTGGCAGGTATATGCACAGGAAAGCGGCGAGTGGGCGGCAGAGATTCTGCGGGATATCGCTCAGCGCGAGGGGATTGATCCGGATCAGGTGACGTTGCACTCGGATAACGGTGGCCCGATGAAGGGCGCGACCATGCTGTCGACGCTGCAGGCGCTGGGCATCATCCCCTCATTCTCTCGTCCTGCTGTCAGTAACGACAATCCGTACTCGGAATCGATATTCAAGACGCTGAAGTATCGCCCGGAATATCCTGCCCAGCCATTCGCCAACATCGCTGCGGCGCGGCAGTGGGTGGCGGGATTTGTGGATTGGTACAACTTTGAACATCGTCACAGCGCGATTCAGTTTGTCACCCCGGCGCAGCGTCATGCCGGCCTGGACCGCGCCATATTGACCCATCGCAAGGGAGTCTACGAGGCGGCCAAAGCGCGAAATCCTGAGCGTTGGAGTCGACAAACCCGGAATTGGGACCCCGTGAAGGTAGTGCATTTGAATCCCGACAAATCGGTTGACCGCCAAAGACAATCTGCTTTGGAAAAAGTCGCATGAGTCAATCCGCCGAGGCGACAAGTACCTTGACAATTACCGCTACCGCCTTCCGTGGGAGCGGTTTCCAGCCGCGATGATCGTGACACTTGTGCTGCGCGGAGTTCCCCTGCTATGCGAGGACGAGCGCAGTGCTTGTCCCCGCCTTGTCCCCGCCTTGTCCCCGCACAGCAGGGGGACAGCAGGGGGACAGCGGGGGAGGAGGTTGTTCCCGCGTCTATGAGTAATGTCTTTCGTGCCCGCCCCGCTGAGCCGCGTCGTCAACGATGCGGTAGAGGGCGCCGGGATCTGGAATGGTGACGTTGCGACCATCGAACAGCGCTAAACCTTCACGCTCGAGCTCGGTGATGGCACGCGCCACGGATTCCGGCCGTGCCGACAGCAGCGAGGCGATTTGACGACGCATGATAGGCAGCTTCACGCACACGCCACCGTCCCCATTGGTGATCCCGTCTCGCTTCTGCATCATGCGGAGAAAATGGATAAACCGAAATCTGACTGGCAGGTGCTGTTCGCGAATGAACAACGCGTTTCGCGAGCCCCGGTCACGTGCCAACTTGCGAAACAGTAAGCGGGAAAACAGCGGATAGCTATCTGTCAGACGCACGATGGTGGTCTTGGGGAAGAAACAGAAGTGGCAAGCAGTCAGAGCCTCGGCGGTTGTTATGTGCGGTTCTTCGGCGAACAGGCTTCTGGATCCCACCAGGTCTCCGGATCCCACCATCCTCACTGCCTTGTCCGCGCGGAACGCATCCCTGTAACTCAACAGCGCTACACCGCTGCGTACACAGTAAAGTCCGGCAGCAGCCTCCCCTTCAGAGAAGATCTTGTCGCCGCGCTCAAAATTGCGCACCAGGGTGGATTGTTCCAGTATCGCCGCGTCCGCGGTGCGAAACGGGACCTCACGCATGCAAGATTCCATGCCACAGTCAATGTGTGCACATTTAATAGTCGGATCAACGCGCCACTGTTGGGCTGATTCGTCCATCTCAGTAGAAGCCTGACCACGGGTATCTTTCTGCGCCATATGCCCCACGTTTTTGAACTGTGATAGTCAGTGGGCAAGACTACTAAAATGGCGTGAGGACTACGTGAACATTACGGCGAAATGACGTGAAAAGGGGATAAGTAAAATTTTTGTAATGCACGGCAGAGCATGCCCGTGTCTTGCCGGTATATTGTAGCAAGGCGCCCCGCCTCTATTTTTTAGCCGGCCCGGGTCTACCGCGGTCCTCTTTATCCAGGCTAGTACCAGAAACCGGCGACCCGTTCGATGGTCCAGTAGGCGGCGATGCCGCCGATGGCATACACGGGCAGCGTCTGTGCCCAGCGTATCGGGCGGACCTCGAGACGCACCCACATCCGGTACAGCGCGACCGCCGCGGCAACGAACAGGAGCTGGCCGACTTCCACCCCGATATTAAAGAACAACAGCGCCAACGGGATGGCTTGCTCGGGCAGCCCGACCTCCGCCAGCGCGCCCGCAAAGCCGAATCCATGCAATAGCCCGAAGACGAACGCAATCAGCCAGGGCCGCCGTTGGGCCAATCCCGGTCGTCCCTGGCGGGTGTGCATGATCTCTGTCGCCAGAAACAGGATGCTGAGCGCGATCACCGCTTCCACCGGTTGTTGCGGCGCGTGGACATAGCCCAATGTCGCCGCCGCCAGGGTGATGCTGTGGGCCAGGGTGAATGCGGTGATCGTGGTTACCAGCGTCCGCCACGCCTGGACGACGATCAACAGGGCGAGCACGAACAACAGATGGTCGATTCCCAGCAGTATGTGCTCCACCCCCAGCCCCAGGTAGGTCGACGCGATCTGCCAGACACTCGCAGCGCCGGTCACCTCAAAAGACGGTTTGCCGGGTGTAAGCCGTTGCGTGTGAACGCTGCCATCACGCCATTCGATGCGCACCAGCACATCGGTGAGGGTTTGCGCCAAGCCGTCGATGGTTATGACACTGCCGTTCAACTCGCCATCGCAGGCCAGCGACCAGCGCTTGATCACCGCGCCGGCCGCGTCTTGGGAAGACGGCGGGGAGTTCTGCCGGCAGTTGTCGGGGAGTTGGGGATCGAGCTTGAGGCGCGCACCGCCCCGCATCGGTAACTTCCACAGTACCGCGAAGGTAGCGGGAGCGATCTCCCGGAGTTCCAGATAACCGGGCCTGACCTCATGGGCGTGTACCGGCCCCGTTATCCACAGCACCAAGGCCGCCGTGAGCAGTCGCAGGAAGCACCGCGATCTCATCGCGAAGGCGCGGTCAGGTTGGCAAGGCGCTCGCCGTCAGGTTTGTCGACGACAATCTCATAGCGGCTCCTCAGCTCCTTGAACGTCGCTTCATTGGCTTCGCGCTGCTTCTCCGACAGCAGCTCCGCACGCACCCGGTCGCGGATTTCTGTCAACGCCGGCACGCGCGGCGCGACGCGTTCGTAGACATAGACCAGGTGCACACCGTACGCGGATTCGATCGGCCCGTGCCATTGTTTGACGGGCAATGTGGACAGTGTACTGGCGAAGTCCTCACCCAGTAAGCGAGCGACTTCGCGTTCGCCGCGGTCCACGAACCGGTAGCCGATCATCAACGGGTCGCTGACGGCAGTAGGATCTGCGTGCTCGCCTTGAATTCGCAGGTCGTCCAGCAGTAGTCGCGCGTCCTGGGCGGTCTGTCTCCCGCGCCGGTCGGTACTCAGGTAGACGTGCATGAAGCTCAAGCGCGCGGATTCCTGAAACCGCGCGACGTTTTGTTGCAAGAACGCCTCCAATGCTTCCTCGGTGGGCTCCGCCGGCTGTGCGATGTCTTGGAACAGGAACTCCATCTTCTGCGCCATGCGCCGGCGCACGATGGTGTCGTCTTGTTCCAGACCGAGCGCGCGCGCCTCGCGATACAGTACCTCCTCGCGGATGCGGCTCTCGATCAGGCCGTCGAGCTCGGCAGACGTGGGTGGACGTTGCCAGCGGCGCGACCACAGGGCGGCCATGCGGTCGATGTCGTCGGCGGTCACGACGATGCGATCCGCGCGGCCGGCGGTGTTGTCGCCCACCTGATAAAAGAGCACGAATAGCCCCGCCCCGATCAACAGGAAATGGAATAACGGTTCTTTCAACCAGCGCAAGGCACTACCTCGCTAACGTCATTGAACAACGAGTCGGTCAGCGCGCATTCCCGGTCCAGCGTTCGAGGTTCGCAAACTGCCATCCCATGGCGACAGCGCCGGACACCGCCCAAATGATCAACGGTGTGTAGGCGCCGCCAGCGATGGCGGTGCGGTCGAGGACGTCCATGGATTGAAAAATGAGATGTCCGCCATCCATGGCCAATCCGGTGCCGCCTAGTGCCGAAGCCACGACGATGAACGTATCAAACACCGCAAGCGTGATTCCGGCGCCGATGAATGCGGCAATCACCATGATGACGACGCCGAGAAAACCGGTCAAACCGAGGGCGCTGGCAATCAGTCCACCCAGTAACGATCCCAGCCCGATGCCAATCAGGATGCGCCGGAACGGTTCGAAGAAGTAGGCCCCGCCTGCGAATAGGGTGCCCCCACCCAAGGCAAACAGCAGTTTGATCAAGCTCAATTGATCGGGCGGGGTGCTGGTTAACATCGTGCCCAACCAGAAGCCGACGCCGACACCGAAGAAGGCATAGAACAAGGGGAGCAGGGCATAGAACAGCATCAGACCGAATCCCATCGCCCCGAGCCCCACCACAATCAAGCCAAGACCGTTAACGATATTCATGGGATTAGCTTTTCGGTGCGAACCAGATGGGTGATGTGTAGGCCCGGTCCTGAATCGTGGCCGGCACGTTGTCAGGGCGCTTAATCTTGAAGAACGCGGCGTCGTAGGTGGTCCAGCGCGGAGTAGGGATCTCGAGCACCCGCACGTAGTAGAAGGCCGACTCCTTTGGATCGAAATCCGGGTCTTGCCAGTGCGCCGCCAGCACCGCGTCACCAATGGTGTTGGTGTAGGTCGCCTTCTCGATATCGACGGTGCTCCCGACCGGCGTCTTGCAGCGGCTGTCCGCCCCGATCTCCCGCCCGTCCGATACGGCGACATCGTAGATACGCTCGTGGGTCTCGCCCTTCGCGTCCAGCCAGCCCTTGATGATTTGGATGCGATCGAGGTTGGCCCCATCCGGATCGCGCAGCGCGCGGATCATGAAGCTGGGCGCCTTGCCGTCGGGCGCGTTTCGCAGCTTGCCCCCCATGGGGACACCGCGCCGGTAGCCCTGAGCGAAGAAATCTGGGCGCACCACTTCGTCGGCCGCGAAGTCCCACCCCGCAAACACACGCACCTGCATTCGAGTGCCCGTGGTGGCATAGATCTCCTTGCGTCTCATCGCATCAAAGATCTCCCCCCGCGTGTTCTCGCGGGCCCATACCGCCATTAATCCCGAGGCCAACTCTTGTGAGGCAAAGATCCTCAACGACGGATCCTGGGCGGGAACCACCTCGGTATCGTGCCGGTTCGGTGACGGTTCCGCGCTTTTGTACTTACCGAAGTAATTCTCTTCGCGGGTGGTGGACAGCGCGGTGTGGGTGTCGGAAGCACCGCTCATTCCGAATTCGTAGGGATTCACACCGGTCTCCTTGCCGATCTTCAGGCCCAACTTGAGCGCCGCGCGCGCATACTCGTACTGCAGCATGTCTTCGGTCTTGGCGGCCGTGCCGGCCAGGTTGCTTAAGTCCCAGTTCTCGTAGTCGGCAAATTCGTCCTCGGGCGAGAGCAGCGGGTGGGTCTCTCCGTCGCCTTTGATCTGCGTCATCTCGATAATCGGTTCCCAGCGTATCCGCTTCTCAGCATAGGCGCGGTCGATCTTCTCGCCGCTGAAGGTGGTCTCCCGGAACATCAGGCCGTTGCTCAAGTTGCCGTTGTGAGGAATGGCGATGCCCTTGCCACCTGTCTTGTCTTCATAGTTGGCTAGGTATTTCCACAGATCTTGCGGATCGGCGCTGTCGAACATTGAAAACGGCATGGTCCGGCCGGTCTTGTCGGCGCCATCACGAAAGATTACCACGCGGTGAAGGTTGTCTCCCTTCGGGGTAGAGGTCCACTCGAAGCCGGTCATCGCGGTGAAGCGGCCGGGCGCGTTGTAGGTGTCCGCCTTCTCGACGAAATTGACCCAGAAGCTCCGCGCCAGGTCTTCGGAACTGAAGGGATTCTCGCCCCTGATACCGTGCTCGATGATGTTCCCGTAGGCCTCCCGCCGACCCTCCGGGCTCGAGTGGAAGCGTTCGTGCACCCAGTTGCCCCAGGGATCCACCAGCAGCTCCGGATGCGATTCGTGGATCATCGGCGCCAACCCGATGAATTCGGCATGATCGGTGATGACGAGGAAATCGAGCGGCCGAATGAGCTGCACCGGCTGACCGCTATTGGAGATGACCTTCTCCCCGCGGGCGAAGCGAAATCCCTCGTCGATCCCCAGCTTGGTCCCCACCAGGCCCGCGTCGAACGATTGATCGGTATGAAAGTGGGTATCGCCGAACAGAACCTGATCGGGATAATTTCTGCCTACGAAGGGCGAGTAGACCTTTTCTTCCTCGAGATCTTCGGCGGTAACGGCGCGGTCGTACGGCGAGGCGAAGGCGGGGCCGGCAACCATCGAAAGGCCACACGCGGCTAATACGAAAAACGAGCTCAATATCGCGATGAGACGATTGACCAAGTTATCATAGATGTTCGCTTTCAAAGTTTGCATGATGAATAGGATTCCTGTCGGTGGCGGTCATATTTTGTCTTATAAGTGCGGTACTGTCGGACCCAGCGTGGTTTGCCCTGGTCGCTCGGGCCGGTGATTATAGCTGTCTGTATCCTAACCGCAACAACGGGCTAACGGATCGAGTCGTGTACGTGGTTTTCGCCTCTGTTGCCACGATCGATTCTGTTGCCGTCCACGGTTTACTTCACGGGGACAGATGTCTGGCACTCCGTGATCAGTTGTGTGGCCGTATCACAGTCTCTCGGATAAGAGACAATGTCAGAGATTGTAGGTTCCAAGACAAACGAGTTCGAAGCGCTGACTACGACCGTGTTCAGACTCCGACATTATTTTCTGCGAACGGTTGCAGGAACAAAATAATAGCTTCCCGGAGTTAACGGGACTCGCTACCCGCATCGGTTCTATTACCGGCGCTGTTTACCCACTGTGTAGCCCGGCTCTCGAGGAAATCGTAGAACGGGTTGTACCGCAGGCGCAGCAACCAATCGGCGGGAAACTTCAGCAGGCCGCGTTCACCCTGCACGTCGATCTGTCCGAGTTGGAGGGTTGCATCGGCGTAGGGGGACGTGCGTTGACCGTATAGCGGATCGTCCGGTGGGATCGGCAGCGCGACGTGGGACAGCGAAATCACGCCCCGCGGCCAGGCGGCATTCAATGCCTCCGTTGCGGTCTTGGCGGACAGCGCCGGTTTGCGGCGGCCGACCACCGTCGTGGTTTTGTTATCCTTATTGCTGATCAGGGTGAGGGCAAACGGCAGGGAATCGTTGTCCAACATCCGCGTAGTCAACGGGCCCGGGTCGGAGACCAGAATCGATGAGTTGACCTTGTTGCGGTTGATGTCGAACAGGACCAGTTCGTGGCCGCCGGGCGCCAGGTGCTCGAGCAGGTTGTCGACCACGGCATCCGTCGAAACGGTGGCGTCCACCGTCGACAGAAACACCAAGGTCGGCGGAAAATTTTCTATCGGACCCTTGACGGCGAGAGTTTCGACTCGCTGTGCCACATAGCGCGTCAATAGATGCACCTGGGTGCCGGCGTTGCTGGTGAATGAGTTGTACTTGAACGGATCGAATTCGGGCAGGATCTGGGTCCATGCGAGTTTTTCCAGGCCGGGTAGGGCGGACAGCCGCACCTGCCACTCGGCCAGCACCGCCGCCGGGGTAATGCCGATGGCGGGCGAGATCAACACCAGACTGGCCGGCGGCGGGGCGACCGCGCCCTCCAAGACGTTGAGCGAATAGTCCAGCGCCAACGGGGCGCCCGTGGAGTAACCCATGATGTGGATCGGCGATTGTCCCACCTTGGATGCCAGGTGCGCCATGCTCAGGCGCACCGCGGCGGCCATGTCCTCCCACGTCACGGTCTTCAGCCCCGAGGGAATGGTGCCGTGACCGGGGAGGCGCAGGCCGATGACCCAGTAACCCCGTTGATGAAGGGCCTCAGCCAGGGCGCGTAAGCTGTAGGGCGAATCGGACATGCCGTGCAATAGCAGCACGCCGCCGACCGGGGTGTCGGCGGATAGCTCGAAGCTGCGGTTCCAGTTGGGCTTTCGGTGGTGCGGGTCGGCGGCGCTGCCCGTGCTGTAGCGTGCGAGCACGAACTCCGGACCGGTATCGGTACGCACGTAAATCTTCTCTTCCAGCTGTGCGAATAACCGGTCTTCCAGCTGCAGGTAGCCTTGGAAGCTCGCGATCTCTTTCGCCCTTTCCACCGTAAACTCTTCGGTCAGTGTTTCTGTATGCCAAAGTTCCAGTGGTGGGCCGCTGCGCACCCAATAGATATAAAGAGCGAGCGCACCGACGACGAAGCCGAGCGTGCCGATGGTTAGATACCGGGCAAGGCGCCAGATAATGCGGGCGATGGAACGC
Organism: uncultured Gammaproteobacteria bacterium; assembly: GCA_947259175.1. Classification (GTDB taxonomy): domain Bacteria; phylum Pseudomonadota; class Gammaproteobacteria; order Arenicellales; family JAANXG01; genus CALZGZ01. The sequence continues at coordinate 9,209 of CAMYKW010000084.1, forward strand.
ATGCCGGGTCGCTAACGGCCGCGGGTCAGGACCCAATACATCCGATTGTCCGACAGACGAAACGGGTACTGCAGTCGGCTTCGAGGCGTGTCGGCGTTAATCAAGCGCAGGTACAAATCGTCAAAAAACTCCGGCGTCTCCAGGCTGAAGTTGTGAAAATTACGCGTGCGGTTGATGGGCGTCACGTCCACCATCGTGATGAGTTGGTTATCGGGTTCGATGAGCTGCAGCACGGCTTGGGCCTCTTCGGCCTGGTCCGGATTCGACGTGTCTACCGTGCTCTCTCCCAAACGTCGTCCCAAATTGAGTACGCGACTCATCAGCAGGGCGCG
>CAMYKW010000085.1 GCA_947259175.1 uncultured Gammaproteobacteria bacterium
TTCTCTCAAGAAGGATGTTAAGCCAGAAGTTCGCTATCGCCTCCGGCAGGAGCAGGCCAAACCGGTTCTTGATAAGATGCGCCATTGGCTCGATCAAGCTTTGCCTGAGGTCGCGCCGAGGACATTGACCGGCAAGGCGCTGAACTATGTTCACAACCAATGGCCGAAGCTGATTCGTTATCTTGACGATGGAAGACTTCGAATCGACAACAATCTGGTGGAGAACGCCATCCGGCCGTTCGTTTTGGGTCGTAAAAATTTTCTGTTTCACGACACCGTACGCGGGGCCAATGCCAGCGCCAACCTTTATTCGTTAATCGAGACCGCGAAGGCGAACAACATCGAACCGTACCAATATCTGCGACGAGTATTCGCTGAATTGCCCAACGCGAAAACCGTTGAAGACGTCGAGGCCCTGTTACCCTATACCACCGAACCGACGAATACTGACGACGTCAAGCGCGCTGTTGGTTAAGCGCTTACTGACTAAGAAGCTTCTCTGTGTGATCTAGAGAAAGGGCACTGCCTTTTGACGGCAGGGCTCGGTGCAACCAATTAACAATAACTTACAACGAGAGTGAGGTCGGGAAAGGTTGAGTGATACACTCAGGTATATCCTCTAACTTATTGTTTTTATTGATTGGTCGGGGTGAGTGGATTCGAACCACCGGCCCCTGCCTCCCGAAGGCACAACTGCAAAATGAAAAGAATATATCGGATCGCTTAAAAGCTTCTCTCGACCGCAAACACCGCCAGGTCCATGAGTGCTTGTTTGTGCGGCGACGGCGGCACGATGGCCAGGGCCTGCCGCGCCAGCTCGGCTTCATCGCGCGCCCGGCGCGCAGTGTACGCAAGTGAGCCGGTGGATTCAATGATCCCGCGGACGTCGTCGATGTGGTCGCGCCCACCGTTGGTGATCGCGTCCTGCAGCAGTTTGCGTTGGGCATCGCTGCCGCGCTGCATGGCGTTGATGATCGGCAGCGTCGGCTTGCCCTCGTCGAGGTCGTCGCCGATATTCTTGCCGATGTCGTCGCTGCTGGCATCGTAATCCAGCACGTCGTCGATCAACTGGAAGGCGGTGCCCAGGTGGATGCCGTAGGCCGCCAGGGCTTGCTCCACGGCGCTGGATTGATTGCTGATTACGGCGCTGAGCTGGCTGGCGGCCTCGAACAGCTTGGCGGTCTTGCGATGGATGGTGTCCAGATACTGATCCTCGGAGGTGTCCGGGGAGTGGCAGTTCATCAGCTGCATGACCTCGCCTTCGGCGATCTGGTTGGTGGTTTCGGCCATGATTTCCATGATGCGCATGCTGCCCAGCTCCACCATCATCTGAAACGCCCGCGTATATAAGAAGTCTCCCACCAGCACACTGGCCTCGTTGCCCCACACGTGATTCGCAGTGGCCTTGCCGCGGCGCAGCTCCGAGGCGTCGACCACGTCGTCGTGCAGCAGGGTTGCGGTGTGGATGAATTCCACGATAGCCGCCAGGCTGACGTGGGCGTCGCCGCGGTAGTTGCAGGCCCCGGCGGCGAGCAGCACGGTGACCGGACGCAGCCGCTTGCCGCCGCTGTGGACGATATAGGCGGCGAGCTGATTGATCAGCGCAATATCGGAGCGCAGCCGCTCATCGATGAGCTGGTTCACGGCCGCCATGTCGGCTTCGATCAGAGCCATGATCGCCTTGAGATCGACCCGAGCGCGGTCGGCGGTGTGGATGGGCAGGGATTGGATGGCCAAGCGTGAAACTCCGAGGGTTTTTGTGGGTGATTGGTCTTCCGGCGATTCGCGGTAGCCAAAGCATGCCGGGAGTCCGGGAAACATGCAAGCGGCAGCAGGAAAACCCCGGGGACATTGACCTGGTCCCGGCCCGTCGCTACAATCGCGCGCCTGCATTTTTCTAGCTTTTTTGTTGAGGAAACAATCATGTATGCGGTCATCGACAGTGGCGGCAAGCAATACCGGGTGGCGCTCGGGGAACGGCTCAAGGTCGAGACCCTGAACGCGGAGCCGGGTGCGAAGATCAACCTGGAAAACGTGTTGATGGTCGCCGATGGGAACGAAATCGAGGTCGGCGCGCCGCACCTCGATACCGCGGTGGAGGCCACGGTGATCGGCCACGGGCGCGGCGAGAAGCTGCGTATTTTCAAAATGCGCCGGCGCAAGGGATCGCGGCAGCACGCCGGTCACCGGCAGAACTATACCGAGCTGGAGATCACGCGCATCGGCGATGCGAAGGCGCAACCTGAACCGACTAAGGCGGAGAAGCCCGCACCGGAAACGGCGCCCGAGCCGGCCGAAGCAGCGGCCCCGGAAGCACCGGCGGCAGCCGACGATCTGACCCGCATCAACGGCATCGGCGCGGTAATCGTCGATAAGCTCAACGCCATCGGCATCACCAGTCTTGAACATATCGCAGCGTTTACCGCGGAGGATATCGAGCGGGTCAACGGCGAGCTCAATTTCAAGGGCCGCATCGAGCGCGACGACTGGGTCGGGCAGGCCCAGCAGCTATTGCAAGAGGGTAACAAGTAGCACGGTCGAGGAGGCGCAGCCTCCCGGTCACGGCGTACTTTTACCGGTAGATACTTAAAAGTCGAGAGATTAGTTATGGCACACAAAAAAGCCGGCGGCAGTTCCCGTAACGGGCGCGATTCGATTTCCAAACGCCTCGGCGTGAAACGTTATGACGGCCAGGAGGTGTTGGCGGGCAACATCCTGGTGCGCCAGCGGGGCAGCACCTTCCATCCCGGCCGCAATGTCGGCATGGGCAAAGATTACACCCTGTTCGCCAAGTCGGCCGGCCGGGTGAAGTTCGAGATCAAGGGGCCGCGTAAGCGCAAGACGATCAGCGTCGTGACGATATAAAGCCGGCTCCTTCGTTGGTATTGCCAATAACCCCGCCTTGGCGCCAAGGCGGGGTTTTTTGTGGGTGTTGCAAGAACGACCGCGGTAAGTCCTGCGTGCAAGGGATCCGGCCTGCTTGTACCGATGGCCGCTCCGCTTGTATCTTTCGATCATGAAATTTGTTGATGAAGCGACAATCACGGTGCAGGCCGGTAAGGGCGGCGACGGCTGCTTGAGTTTCCGCCGCGAGAAGTACATTCCCAAGGGCGGGCCGGACGGCGGCAACGGCGGCAGCGGCGGCAACGTGTACCTGGTCGCCAAAGCGGGGCTGAACACGCTTGCCGACTTCCGTTACGCGCGCGTGTTTCGCGCCAAGAACGGCCGCCCCGGCGCCGGCCGCGACCGCACCGGGCGCGGCGGCGATGACTTATATATACAAGTACCGCCCGGAACCGTGGTCAGCGATCGTGATACCGATGAAACCATCGGCGACATCACCGATGTCGGCGCCAGCTTGCTGGTGGCGGCGGGCGGCCACGGCGGCTTGGGGAACGCGTGTTTTAAATCCAGCACCAATCGTACGCCGCGGCGCACCACCAAGGGCAAGCCCGGCGATGCGCGGCAGTTGCGCCTGGAGCTCAAGGTGCTGGCGGATGTGGGCCTGCTGGGCCTGCCGAATGCAGGGAAGTCCACGTTTCTGCGCGCCGTGTCCCAAGCGCGCCCGAAGGTGGCGGATTATCCGTTTACCACGCTGCACCCGGAACTGGGGGTGGTCAGTGTCGATCCCGGCCGCAGCTTTGTAGTGGCCGACATCCCCGGCTTGATCGCCGGCGCAGCCGACGGCGCGGGGCTGGGCATCAAGTTCCTGCGGCACCTGGGGCGCACGCGGTTGTTGCTGCATCTGGTGGACATCGCGCCCCTGGACGAGCAGCACGATCTGGTCGCCGATGTGAGGACCATCGTGGCCGAGCTGGAGCGTTTCGGCCACGGACTGGCTGGGCGGGAGCGCTGGCTGGTGCTGAACAAGATCGACCTGTTGCCGGAAGCCGAACGCCGGCGGCGGCGCGAGGCCTTGATCGATGCGCTGGAGTGGCGTGGCCCGGTGTATCAGGTCAGCGCCGTAAGCGGCGCGGGCTGCCGGGAGCTTTGTCAGCGGGTGATGACACGACTGGAGCAGGAGGAGGCGCCGGAGCAGTCGCTGGCGGATTCGGTGACATGTTGACCCGCTCGGTACTCAAGCACGCCAAGCGCTGGGTGGTGAAGGTCGGCAGTGCGCTGTTGACCGATCACGCGGTGGGCCTGAATCAGGAGCTGATCCAGGGTTGGGCCGGGCAACTCAACGAATTACGCGGGGAGGGCCTGCAGACGGTGATCGTTTCCTCCGGGGCGGTAGCCGCGGGCATGCGGCGCCTGGGGTGGCGGCAACGCCCGCACGCGCTGCATCACCTGCAGGCGGCGGCGGCGGTGGGGCAAATGGGGCTGGTGCACCTGTACGAGTATGCGTTTCAAGCCCACGGGGTGCACACCGCCCAGGTGCTGCTGACCAATGCCGATCTCGCCCACCGGCAGCGCTACCTGAACGCCCGCACCGCGCTGCGCACGCTGTTGGAGCTGGGCATCATCCCGGTGGTCAATGAGAACGACACCGTGGTCACCGATGAGATCCAGTTCGGCGACAACGACACCCTGGCGGCGCTGGTGGCCAATCTGGTGGAGGCCGACGTGCTGGTGATCTTGACCGATCAGGCCGGCTTGTTCAGCGCCGATCCCCGCAATCACCCGGAGGCGAGCCTGATTACCGAGGCCGATGCCGGCGATCCGGCTCTGGAGGCGATGGCCGGAACCGGCAGCGCGGTCGGCCGCGGCGGGATGGTTACCAAACTGGCCGCCGCGGGGAAGGCGGCGCGTTCGGGAACCGCGACGGTGATCGCCGCCGGGGCGGAGCCCGACGTGCTGCTGCGGCTGCGCCGCGGTGAGCCCCTCGGCACGCTACTCAAGCCGGTGACCAACCGCATGGCGGCGCGCAAGCAGTGGCTGGCCGGGCATTTGCGGCCCTGCGGCCGGCTGACCCTGGACGACGGCGCGGTGAAGGTCCTGCAGACCGCCGGGCGCAGCCTGTTGCCGGTCGGCGTGACCGCGGTGTCCGGAGAGTTCCGCCGCGGCGAACTGGTGATCTGCGAAAATCTCCAGGGTCGGGAAGTGGCGCGTGGCTTGATCAACTACCCGGCGGCCGAGGCGCGCAAGATCATCGGTCGATCCAGCGATGCGATCGAATCCATCCTCGGTTATGTCGACGCACCGGAGCTGATCCACCGCGACAACATGGTCGTGGTGTGACGGCGCGTGGGTTGCCGGCGGAGGTACGCGGGAAGCTGTGCGAAGAACGGTTGCCCCGGGTTCGGGGCGGCGAAATCAGGAGGTCTGGGACAGCGCCTTGAGCCGCGCGTTGAGCCGGCGTTTCAGGCGCGCGGCGCGATTGCGGTGATGCAGGTGTTTGGCGGCCGCGCGGTCGATCAATGACGTTGCGCTCTGGTAGGCGCTGCGCGCCGCCTCGACGTCGCCGCTGCCGAGGGTCTTGAGGAAGCGCTTGACCGAGGTGCGCATCGCGGAGCGCTGGTTCGCGTTGAGCGACCGCTGTCGCAGATTTTGCCGGGCGCGCTTGCGCGCTTGTGCGGAATTCGCCACGTATCTGAATCTCTTTGAAAAGTGGCGCGGAACTATCCTTTTTTTGCGAGTGATTGTCAAGCCGCGCGCGGCCCCCCGCCGCTGTTCGTGACCGGCGCTGGAGGGCCGAAACGTCACTTCCGAGCAATGACGAACGGGGTGCTTGACGTCGCGGGGTGGGAATAGTGGCGGGATTGGCGCTGGCCGGAATTTGTCTCTATAGTCGCCGCTTTTACTTAAGAATCGGGTCTTAGCCCATGTCGCGCAAGCTGCTCAAATCCACCGGCATCGTCGGCGGGATGACGCTGTTGTCCCGCATCACCGGCCTGGTGCGCGACGTGGTATTCGCCTACATCATGGGCAGCGGCTTGGTCGCCGACGCGTTTTTTGTCGCCTTCCGCATCCCCAATTTCTTCCGCCGGATATTCGGTGAGGGCGCCTTTTCTCAGGCGTTTGTTCCGGTGTTCACCGAATACCGCGAGAAGCATACCGAGTCCGAGGCGCGGGCGTTCACCAACCACATGGCCGGTCGCCTGGGGTTGATCCTGGTGGGTCTTACGGTGGTGGGGATCATCGCCGCCCCGGCGGTAGTGGTGGCGATCGCCCCGGGTTTTATCGACAATCCGGAGCAGTTCGCGCTCACGGTGGATTCGCTGCGCATCACCTTTCCGTACCTGTTGTTTATTTCGCTGGTAGCAATGGCAGCGGGCGTCCTCAATACCTGCGGGTATTTCGCCGCCCCAGCCGCCACGCCGGTGTTACTCAATCTTGCACTGATCGCCGCCGCATTGTGGATCGTGCCCGGGGTGGGCAACGCCGCCATCGGCTTGTCGCTCGGCGTGTTGATCGCCGGGGTCATGCAGCTGATCTTCCAGGTGCCGTTTCTGCGGCGCGCCGGGTACCTGCCGTATCCACAGCTGCGGCCACGCAACGAAGGCGTGAGCCGGGTATTCCGCTTGATGCTGCCGGCGATCTTCAGCGTCTCGGTGGCGCAGATCAACCTGCTGGTGAATACGCTGCTGGCGTCGTTCCTGGTCACCGGCAGCATCTCATGGTTGTACTACTCGGATCGTGTGATGGAATTCCCTCTGGGGGTGTTCGGTATTGCGCTGGCCACGGTGATCCTGCCGAGCCTGTCGCGGTTGCACGCGCGCGACGAACCGCAGGCGTTCTCGCGGCTGATGGACTGGTCCTTGCGCTGGGTGTTCCTGATCGGCGTGCCGGCGAGCGTCGGCTTGATAGCCCTCGCCGGGCCGATGATCGCCACCTTGTTTCAATACGGCGCCACCACGCCGGACGACGTGCGCATGATGTCCAAGAGCCTGATCGCGTTCTCCACGGGCCTGCTGGGGTTCGTGCTGGTCAAGGTGCTGGCGCCGGGTTTCTTCGCCCGCCAGGACACCAAGACGCCGATGCGCGTGGCGGCTGCGTCGATGGCCGCCAACATCGCATTGAGCCTGTTGTTGATTGTGCCGCTGGCCCACGTCGGTCTGGCGCTGGCGATCTCGCTCGCCGCATGGATCAACGCCGGATTGCTGTTTCTGTTGCTGCGCCAGCACGACGTCTATGCTCCGCTCCCGGGCTGGCCTGCGTTTGTGGCGCAGGTGGCGGCGGCCGGGTTGGTGATGGGCGGTGTGCTGTGGTGGGGTGCGGGAAACCTGGATTCGTGGATTCACACCGATCTTGCCGACCGCGTGCTGCGCCTCGGCGGCTGGGTGGTCGCCGGAGCGCTGGTGTATTTTGGTGTAATATTTGTCCTGGGTATCAGACCGAAACAATTGATGTTGCGTAAAACCGGACTTGAATGACCAGCGTGGCCGCGAACGCCCCACAAATCACCCAGATCGGCTCCCTCGACGAGCCGCGCCTGTTTACCTTGGAAGAGGCCAACGAATTGTTTCCGTTGGTGCGCCGCATAACCCACGATGCCTACAACACGCTGGAGCCCATCAAGCGGCGGCTGGAAAATATGTTGGCGACCGATCCGCGCATGGTGGCGGTGGAAAAGGAATACGAGGCGGTGGTCAAGGGCTGGGTGCGAAAGATGGAACGGCTGGGACTGGTGGTGCAGGGATTGTGGCTGGTGGATTTCGACACCGGCGAGGGTTATTTGTGCTGGAAGTACCCGGAGCTCCGGATCGCCCATTTTCACGACTACACCGCCGGATTCTCCAGCCGCCGCCCGCTCGCCGAGATCATCGAGGAGCTGGACCCGGACTGGGCATAATCAAGGCGCATTTTTCCGCCGTGGCTGATTGGAAGCCCCGCGACTATTCATGGTATGCGCGGGACAAACACGCGGCGCTGCTACTTTGAAATCAGGACCTAAGAAAATTGATATTGCCCAACAAGAATAGTCGCGGAGTTTTGGTGCATATTCGGGTTACAATGCGCGGCCCCAATTACGACACCTTAACTTGACGTAACAACTTAGATTGGGTGGCCAAGCGGGCGCCGTCCAACTACCACTGAATATGGAACTGATTCGCGGCTTACAAAACCTGGCACCGCGTCATCGCGGCTGTGTCGCCACCATCGGTAATTTCGATGGCGTGCACCTGGGCCACCAGGCGGTGATCCGGCAGCTGCAGCGGCAGCAGGCCAAGTTCAATCTGCCGTCGACGGTGATCGTATTCGAGCCGCAACCGCTCGAGTATTTCGCGGTCCCGGACCTGCCGCCGCGCTTGACGACCTTCCGTGAGAAGTATGACCTGTTGGCCGGTTTTGGCGTCGACCGCGTGGTGTGCCTGCGCTTCGGTCGGTCGCTGGCGGAGATGAGCGCCGGCGATTTCATCCGCGCGGTATTGGTGGACGGCCTGGGCGTGCGCTATCTGGTGGTGGGAGACGATTTTCGTTTCGGCCGCGGGCGCACCGGTGACTTCGCGGCGTTGCAGGCTGCCGGCGAGTCGCACGGATTCCACGTCGATCATACCGAGACCCTGGAACTGGACGGCGAGCGGGTGAGCAGCACTAATGTGCGCGCCGCGCTGCTGGCCGGTGAGCTGGATGCCGCCGCGCGTCTGCTGGGGCGCCCTTACGAAATTTTCGGTAAGGTGGCCCACGGCGACAAGCGTGGCCGCGACTGGGGATTCCCCACCGCCAATATCCATCTCAATCGCCGCAAGTCGCCGTTGACCGGCGTGTTCGCGGTGACCATGCGCGGCATCGACCACGCGCCGCTCACCGGCGTCGCCAATCTCGGCAACCGCCCCACCGTGGGCGGTATGCGCACGCTGTTGGAAGTGCACCTGTTCGACTTCGACCGCGAGATCTACGGCCACTGGGTGGCGGTGCGATTCCTGTATAAACTGCGCGATGAGCAGCGATTCGAAAGCTTTGACGCGCTCAAGGCGCAGATCGGACGCGACGTGCGGCACGCGCGGGATTATTTCCGTACCGATATGGCGAAATGTTCGTAATCCTTTGATACGATTTATCGCTTTGGCCCTGCTGATGGTTTGTATCACTTAGAAATGGCGCGCCGCTGATGGACTACAAGCACACGATCAACTTGCCCGCGACTCAGTTTCCCATGAAGGGGAACCTCGCCCAACGGGAACCGAACATACTGGAGGCGTGGGAACGAATCGATATTTACCGGCGTCTGCGCGAGACCGGGGCCGGCAAGCCGAAATTCGTGTTGCACGACGGCCCGCCCTACGCCAACGGCGACATCCACATCGGTCACGCGGTGAACAAGGTGTTGAAGGACATCATCGTAAAATCGCGGACCTTGAGCGGCTTCGACGCCCCCTATGTGCCGGGTTGGGACTGTCACGGATTGCCGATCGAGATGGAGGTCGAGAAAAAGGTCGGCAAGGCCGGCGTGAAGATCGATCCACAGGCGTTCCGCAAGGCGTGCCGCGCCTATGCGGAACAGCAGATCGATAAGCAACGACGGGATTTCATTCGACTCGGCGTGATTGGTGACTGGCGGCGCCCGTACCTGACCATGGATCCGGCGACCGAAGCCAACACCGTGCGCGCGCTGGCCAAGATCATCGCCGGCGGTCATGTCTACCACGGGTTGATGCCGGTGTACTGGTGCACCCACTGCGGCTCGGCGCTGGCGGAGGCGGAAGTCGAGTATTTCGACCGCACCTCGCCCGCCATCGATGTGCGGTTTCCGGTGGTGGACGAGACGGATTTCCTGCACCGCATGGACGCCGCCCCCGGCGGCGCCGGGGAAGGCCCGGTGAGTGTGGTGATCTGGACCACCACGCCGTGGACACTGCCGGCCAACCAGGCAGTAGCGCTGCACGCCGGATTCGAGTATGTATTGGTGCAATGCAAGCGCCAGGACGGCCGGCCGGAACGCCTGTTGCTCGCCGAGGCGCTGGCGTCGCAATCCATGCGCCGCTACGGAGTCAGCGACTACGAGATCGTGGCCCGCTGTCGCGGCGAGGCCTTGGAGCGCGCGGCGTTGCGCCATCCGTTCTACGACCGTGAGGTGCCGGTGATCCTGGGCGAGCATGTGACCACCGAGTCNNNNAATCCGGTGGGACCGGACGGCAAATTTTTACCGGACACACCGTTGTTTGCGGACCAGTTCGTTTTCAAGGCCAATGACAGCGTGGTCGAGGTGTTGCGCGAGAAAGAGGCGTTGGTCCATGAGGAGCCGTTCGCGCACAGTTATCCGCACTGCTGGCGGCACAAGGAGCCGATCGTGTTTCGCTCCACGGCGCAGTGGTTCATCAGCATGGACAACAAGAAGCTGCGTGACGGCGTGCTGGCGGAGATCGAAAAGGTGAGCTTTCACCCGGATTGGGGCCAGGCGCGCATCGTGGGAATGGTTGAGAACCGCCCCGACTGGTGTATTTCGCGTCAGCGGACCTGGGGCACGCCGATCACGCTGTACCTGGACCGCCGCACCGGGGAGCCGCACCCGCACACGCAGCAGATTCTCGAGGAAGTGGCGCTGCGCATCGAGCGCAAGGGTATTGACGCGTGGTTCGACATGGACGACGCGGACCTTCTGGGGTCGGACTCGGGGCACTATGAAAAGGTCACCGATATCCTGGATGTGTGGTTCGATTCCGGGGTGACCCACGATACGATTTTGACCCGGCGGCGCGAACTCGCCGCGCCTGCGGATCTGTACCTGGAGGGATCCGACCAGCACCGGGGGTGGTTTCAATCCAGCATCATGACCGCAGTGGCGATGACCGGCAAGGCGCCGTACAAGGGGGTGTTGACCCACGGGTTTACCGTCGATGCCGAGGGCAAGAAGATGTCCAAATCCCGCGGCAATGTCGTCGCCCCGCAGAAAGTGATCAAGACCCTGGGCGCGGATGTTCTTCGGTTGTGGGTGGCGGCGACCGACTACCGTGCCGAGATGAGTATCTCCGACGAGATTCTCAAACGCATGGCCGATTCCTACCGGCGCATCCGCAATACCGCGCGCTACCTGTTGGGCAATCTGGCTGGATTCGACGCCGGCGCCGCCGTAACCTCCGATCAGATGCTGGCATTGGATCAATGGGCGCTGCACGAGGCCCAAAGGCTGCAGCAGCAGATCGTGCGCGCCTACGACGACTACAACTTTCATCTGATTTATCAGAAGCTGCACAAGTTCTGCGTGGTGCAGATGAGCGGCTTTTATCTGGATGTGCTCAAGGACCGCCTGTACACGCTGCAGTCCGACAGCATCCCGCGGCGCTCGGCGCAGACCGCGATGTACCACATCCTCGAGGCGTTGGTGCGCTGGCTGGCGCCGATACTGAGCTTCACCGCCGAGGAGATTTGGCAGCATATGCCGGGGGAACGCACGGATTCAGTATTGTTGAACACCTGGTACCAGGATTGGCCGCAGATCGATCTCGCGCAGAGGGAAATGGATGACGCGTACTGGGACGGTGTGATTCGCGTGCGCCAGGCGGTGAGCCGCGAGCTGGAGGCGCTGCGGGTGGCCGGCGACATCGGCTCCAGCCTCGATGCCGACGTGACCGTATATTGCGATGACGGCGATTACCAGGCGCTGCGCAAGCTCGAGGACGAGCTGCGCTTCGTATTGATCACCTCCACTGCCAGCGTGCGGGCCGGAGATGACCAGGCGACCAACGGGGTGCGCGTCGAGGTGCAGAGGTCGGCCAACAAAAAATGCATTCGCTGCTGGCACCGGCGGCCCGACGTCGGCGCTAATTCGGAGCATCCGGAGATCTGCGAGCGTTGCGTTGACAATGTGGAGGGAGCCGGTGAAGTGAGGAAATACGCCTGATGCTGCGCTGGTTGTGGTTGTCTGTAGCGGTGGTGGTCGTCGATCAGGTCACTAAATGGTTGGCGGTGTCCACCTTGTTCGCTAAGGCCCCGGTTACGGTTATTCCCGGCTTCTTCGATCTCACGCTGGTGTACAACACCGGCGCGGCGTTTGGGTTTCTGCGTAATGCCGGCGGCTGGCAGAACACCTTTTTCATCGCCGTGGCGGCGATTGTGAGCGTACTGTTGATTTCCATGCTACGCCGGCTCGGACCGCGGGAGATTCAAAGCGCGGTGGCTTTTGCCCTGATTCTGGGCGGCGCCGTGGGCAATGTCATCGACCGGGTGTATCAGGGTTATGTCGTGGATTTCGTTCACTGGTACTACCGGGACTGGCACTGGCCGGCGTTCAACATCGCCGATTCCGCGATCACCATCGGCGCCGTGTTGCTGGTGTTGGACGTGCTGGGCATACGGTTGTTACGGACGGGGACCACATAATTGCACGCACAGCAGGTGGCGGCAGGTTCCAGGGTGTCGCTGGAATTCAAATTGATGCTCGCCGACGGCCAACTCGTAGAGTCCGCGGATCGCGACGACCCGCTGCAATTCGTCATCGGTGATCAAACCCTTGTCGACGGGCTCGAGCAACGCCTGCTCGGCCTGAATCCCGGCGTGCGTGCGTGCTTCAATATCCCGGCGCAGGAATTTGTGTTCGGTGTGCATGACGATGACAAGGTAATCACGATAGCGCGTAAAGAATTTTCCGCCGATGTGAAGCTCGAAAACGGTCACGTGATGACATTTGACCTGCCGAGCGGCGAGGAGGTGTTGGGCACTATTCGCGGTGTGGGCGACGACAATGTCGAGGTGGATTTCAATCATCCCCTGGTGGGGCGGGATTTTATTTTCGAGGTGGAGATCCTCGATGTGACCGACAAGGAGCGCCTGGCATAGCGCGGGGGAGGCTGACATCCGCAGTCCATCAATAGCCACCGGTGTTCAACACCGGAAGATGCTTCGCTGCGCTCAGCACGACCAACGACGGGTCGGATTCTTCGCTGCGCTCAGAATGACAGTACGGGCCCAGAATGACAGTATAGGCTGTGGGACACTTTGCTTGTGGGAGCGCTTTGTAAGCGCGACAGATAAAGAATCGCGGTTGGAAACCGCTCCCACAGAAACCGCTCCCACAAATTAAGCTCCCACAAACAAAGACCGCTGCCACAGGGTGTCGCTCCGACAGTTGTCACCGGCCGCGGCAGGCGACCGGGTAGGTGAAGCGTAACGGCTGTTCGCGGATCTGGCTCGAGGCGTCGTAGCAGGTAACGGCGCCGATGCCGTCGGCCCAAAACAAGTGCGGGTTGACCGGTTTGTGCCGGGGAGAAAACTCGGCGGCCGGTCCGGCGTAGACGACGAAGTGCAGGTGGGTGGGGTTGCCGGCGCTGGCGCCGGTGATGCCCATGGTGCCGATCTGCTGTCCGCGCTCGACGCGCTCGTTTGCCTCGACCCATCTTTCCGTAAGGTGCAGGTACAGCGTCTGTATGTAGCGGCCCTGCTCGTCCCGGCCGTGGTCGATGCGCAGCAGGTTGCCCCACAGCCGGGAGTGCTGCGACTCGACCACCATCCCCGGCGCAGGGGCCAGGATCGGGTCGCCGATCTCGCCGCTGATGTCGATGCCCTCGTGGATGCCCAGGTAGTTGCCCTGTTCATCGGTGACCGGCAGCGGGCGGAAT
>CAMYKW010000086.1 GCA_947259175.1 uncultured Gammaproteobacteria bacterium
CGTTCTCTTGGCAGAGATTCGAGATTCACCCCGACCGAAGTATAGGTCAAACCTCGGTGAGTCCCCCGGCATAGCCGGGGGCTTACCTTGGTGAGTTAACTAAAATCTGTGTGCGACGGCATCGCACCAGGACGTTACATGCGCACTCAAGATTTAGCAAAATTACACCGTTTTCCGCTCACAATGAGCGTCAAATTATCTAGGAGAACCCACTTTGGTTATGACCGATTGCTTAACTTGACAGAGCCCTTCTCAACGATTACCTCTAGTGGTGCGTACATCTCTAGCCGCTGGCGGTTTGTGGTGTGGGGACTGTGCCTTCCCAGTAACATGGCTCAGCGTAGATCTGCTTGAGTCTGTCAACGAACAGCCGCACTTTGGCCGGCACGTGCCGCTGCTGCGGATAGACGGCCATGATGTCGTAACTGGGCAGAGCGAACTTGTCCAGCACGGTAACCAGCTCACCGCTGGAAAGTTCGCGCTGAATCTCCCACGTTGAACGCCAGGCCAGTCCCAGCCCTTCCAGTGACCAGCGATGCAGCAACTCGCCGTCGTTGCAGTCGAGATTGCCACTGACCCTCATGGTCACAGGCTTGCCGTTCTTCTGGAAATACCAGCCTCGCTGCTGACCTCCCTGCAGGTTGAAGGCGAGGCAGTTATGGTGGGACAGGTCGTCCAGGGTACGGGGCCGGCCGCGTCGCGCCAGGTACCTCGGCGTGGCGCAGACGAGGCGGCGATTGTCGGCCAGCTTGATGGCGACAAAAGATGGATCGATCACCCCGCCAATGCGCACCCCAAGGTCATATCCTTCACGCACCAGGTCAACGACCCGGTCAGTCAAGTTGAACGAGACGCGCAACTCCGGGTTCTCCGCAACGAACGCAGACGCGTGTGGCGCGACATGCTTGCGGCCAAATGCCGCCGGGGTAGACACGACCAGATGTCCAGTCACCTTACGCCTTCCCTCCGTAACCAGTCGCTCCGCCTCCTCGAGATCGGCGAGCAGCTTTCGGCAATGGTCGAGGAATACAACCCCCTGCTGAGTAACTGCTAGGTGCCGGGTCGAACGATGCAGCAGCTTGACCCCAAGGCGTTTCTCGAGCGCGTCAATACGCCGGCCCATCATCACTGGCGTCACCTTTTCGCGCAGCGCGGCAGCCGTCAGGCTGCCAGCCTCGGTCACGCTTACGAATGCCTGAATTTCCTTCAACTTATTCATTTAACACGTATTTTTCTCTATTACATACTTTTTGTAAAGTAAATATGTAATAAATGTGCTCTTATCATTCTGTTTTGTTAGCATTAAAGTTACGGTTACAGTCAGGACAAACGAGGAGACTCAACATGGCGAGAATGAAGGCCGCGATGGCCGCGGTACTGGTAATGGAGAAGGAAGGTGTGACCCAGGCGTTCGGTGTCCCTGGCGCCGCAATCAACCCGCTGTACGCGCAACTGCGCGAACGGCAGTCAATCGCGCACATCCTGGCGCGCCACGTGGAAGGCGCATCGCACATGGCCGAGGGCTACACCCGGGCCCAAGCTGGCAATATCGGCGTATGTATCGGCACCTCCGGTCCCGCGGGAACCGACATGATCACCGGCCTTTACTCCGCCATCGCCGATTCGATCCCGATCCTGTGCATCACCGGTCAGGCGCCGCGCGCGCGCCTTTATAAAGAAGACTTCCAGGCCGTCGACATTGAATCCATCGCCAAGCCGGTTACCAAGATGGCGGTCACCGTGCGCGAGCCGGCGCTGGTGCCGCGCGTGTTCCAGCAGGCCTTTCACCTGATGCGTTCGGGCCGCCCTGGCCCGGTGCTGATCGATCTGCCGCTGGACGTCCAAATGGGCGAAATCGAGTTCGACGTCGACACTTACGAACCGCTGCCCGTTTACAAGCCCGTGGCCACGCGCAAGCAAATTGACAAGGCGCTGGACATGCTGATGGCGGCCAGGAAGCCACTCATCGTGGCCGGCGGCGGGATACTCAACGCCGACGCGAGCGATCTGCTGGTCGAATTCGCCGAACTCACCGGCGTGCCGGTTATTCCCACGCTCATGGGCTGGGGCACCATCCCCGACGACCACCCGCTGATGGCCGGCATGTGCGGCCTGCAAACCAGCCACCGCTACGGTAATGCGACGATGCTGGCGAGCGACTTCGTGCTCGGCATCGCTAACCGCTGGGCGAACCGCCACACCGGATCGGTTGAGACCTATACCAAGGGCCGCACTTTTGTGCACGTGGATATCGAGCCAACGCAGATCGGCCGCGTCTTCGAACCCGACTACGGTATCGTGTCCGACGCCAGAGCGGCACTGCAGCTTTTTGTCGAGGCTGCACGCGAACGCAAGGCTGCCGGCACACTCTCAGACTACGCCGAGTGGGCAAGCCGCTGCGTCGAACGTAAGAAGCTGATGCACCGCAAGACCCATTTCGAAGACATACCGATCAAGCCGCAGCGCGTGTACGAGGAGATGAACGCGGCCTTCCCGCGCGATTCGATCTTCGTATCGACCATCGGGCTGAGCCAGATCGCCGGCGCGCAGTTCCTGCATGTCTATGGACCACGCCAGTGGATTAACTGCGGCCAGGCGGGGCCGTTGGGCTGGACCATTCCCGCCGCGCTCGGCGTCGTCGCTGCTGACCCCACGCGCACCGTCGTCGGCCTTTCAGGTGACTACGACTTCCAGTTTCTGTTAGAGGAGCTGGCGGTGGGAGCGCAGTTCCGCCTGCCCTACGTGCAGGTGTTGGTCAACAATTCCTACCTGGGATTGATCCGCCAGGCGCAGCGCGGATTCGACATGGACTACTGTGTGCAGCTGGCTTTCGAGAACCAGAACGTCAGTGACCCGACGCTGCAGGGCTACGGTGTCGACCACCAGGCTGTGGTCCAGGGCCTGGGCTGCAAGGGGCTGCGTGTTACCGATCCGGCGAAACTCCAGGATGCGCTGCGCGAAGCGCAGTCGATGGCGAAGCATCACCGGGTACCGGTCGTGGTAGAGATCATACTGGAAAAAGTGACCAACATCGCGATGGGCACCGAGATCGACAACATCATGGAATTCGAAGACATCGACTGTCGCCATCCCGAGGGCCGGGAAGGCCTGGAAATGGCCGGCCTGCTGGAATGAAACAGAACAACGGAGAGCATCTGCAATGCCAAGACTGAATGCCAATCTGTCGATGATGTTCGGGGAATACGATTTCCTCGACCGCTTCGATGCCGCCGCCAAAGCCGGTTTCAAGGGCGTCGAGTTTCTCTTTCCCTATGCCTACGACAAGAACCAGCTCGCCGACAATCTACAACAGAACAAACTCGCCATGGTGCTGTTCAATATGCCGCCCGGCGATTGGGATGCGGGCGATCGCGGCGTAACCTGCGACCCGGCACGTATCGCAGAATTCCAGGATGGCGTCGGCAAGGCACTGGACTACGCGACCGCGTTGAACTGCAAGCAATTGCACTGCATGGCCGGGTTGCGACCGAACGGCGCCACCGAACAGCAGTTGCTGGAAACGTACATCGCGAATTTGCAGTTCGCCGGCGCGGAGCTCGCAAAGCACGGTATCGACTTGCTGATCGAAGCCATCAATACTCGTGACATCCCGGGTTTCTACCTCAACTACTCTGCTCAGGCTTTCGATGTCATGCATCAGGCAAACGTGCCGAACCTCGCTTTCCAGTTCGACATTTATCACATGCAGATCATGGAAGGCGACCTGGCGCCAACAATCGAAAACAACCTTTCAAAGATTGGCCACATGCAGCTTGCGGATACGCCCGGTCGCCACGAGCCCGGGACCGGTGAAATCAACTACCCGTTCCTGTTCGACTTCATCGACCGAATCGGATACAAAGGCTGGATCGGCTGTGAATATCGCCCTGCAGGCAACACCGAGGAAGGACTCGGCTGGGCAAAAGGGTATCTATAAATCATCTTGACCACGCACAAAGGCAAAAGCAAAGAATGAACATGGCTCACCCTGCGCGATCAGTGAATGCGCAGGCTGAGCAATCGTGGTGATGACCCAACTGCTCCATTCGGGTTCCTGTTGTTCGCTGCGCCTTCGTATGTCTGTGGTTAAGTCCTTACACAAAGAAACAAGGAGTCTCTCATGAACATCGGATTCATCGGGCTGGGCATCATGGGCAAACCCATGGCAGAGCATCTCATCCAGGGCGGTCACACGCTGTATCTTCAATCGCGCAGCGGTGTTCCCAATGAGCTAACCAGTGCCGGCGGCGTTTCTTGCAAGACGGCCGCGGAAGTCGCCGGCAAGGCCGAAGTGGTTATGACCATGGTCCCGGACACACCGGATGTCGAGAAAGTGCTGTTCGGCGAAGACGGTGTCGCCGATGGTCTGTCGGCCGGCAAGATCGTCATCGACATGAGTTCGATCTCGCCGATCGCAACGCGCGACTTCGCCGAGCGCGTCAAGAAACTGGGCGGCGATTATGTTGACGCACCGGTATCCGGCGGCGAGGTCGGTGCCAAGAATGCCGCTCTCACAATTATGGTCGGGGCGACCGAGGCCACCTTCGCTAAAGTGAAACCGCTTTTCGAACTGATGGGCAAAAACATTACGCTGGTGGGCGGCATCGGTGCCGGTCAGGTGTGCAAAGTGGCGAACCAGATCGTTGTCGCATTGAATATCGAAGCCGTCGGCGAAGCGTTGCTGCTCGCGTCGAAAGCGGGCGTCGATCCGTCCAAGGTGCGGCAAGCGCTGATGGGTGGCTTTGCCTCATCGAAGATTCTCGAAATTCACGGCGAACGGATGATCAAGCGCACCTTCGATCCGGGATTCCGTATCGAGCTGCATCAGAAAGACCTCAACCTGGCATTGTCGACTGCGCGGGAGCTCGGCATGAGCCTGCCGAACACGGCGACCGCCCAGGAACTGTTCAATGCTTGCCAGGCACACGGCGGTGCCAAATGGGACCATTCGGCCATGGTCAGAGCACTGGAAACACTGGCGAACCATCCAGTGGCTGAATGACACCCGAACCCCACGCGCTTCTTCGCCAACTCTTTGATGCCGCAGTCGCGTCCGCGTTACCGGAGAGATCGATACAGCGGTTTCTGCCCGATCCCCCGAAGGGCAGGACAATCGTCATCGGCTGTGGCAAGGCGGCCGCCGCGATGGCAAGAGCGGTGGAAACTCACTGGCACGAACGGCTCGAGGGACTGGTGGTCACCCGCTACGGCCATCATGTCGCCACGCAGCAAATCGAGGTGGTGGAAGCGGCGCATCCGGTGCCCGATGCTGCCGGTCAGGATGCCGCGAAACGAATGCTGGCAATGGTTCAGGACTTGTCGGAAGACGATATGGTGCTGTTCCTGGTCTCGGGCGGCGGCTCGGCGCTGATGACGCTTCCCGCGCCCGGCATCACGCTCGAGGACAAACGGCAAATCAACTCGCAACTGCTTAGAAGCGGTGCCAACATCACCGAGATGAACTGCGTCCGCAAACATATTTCCGCAATCAAGGGCGGCCGCCTCGCAGCAGCAGCCGAGCCGGCCAAAGTCGTCACGCTCGCCATCTCGGATATCCCCGGAGACGATCCTGCGGTCATTGCGTCGGGGCCAACGGTCCCAGATCCGACCACTTTCGACGATGCACTCGCGATTCTCGAAAAGTACAAGATCCGCGAGCCTGCCGGTGTGATCGCACATCTGCGTGCCGCTAAAGAGGAAACACCCAAACCCGGTGATCCGCGGCTGGCAGGCAACGTCCTGCAGATGGTTGCGACTCCGCAAATGTCGCTGGAAGCAGCAGCCGCCATCGCGCGTGGTTTCGGCGTTACGCCGCTCATCCTCGGAGACGCGATTGAAGGCGAATCGCGCGAAGTCGCTTTGGTGCACGCCGGCATCACGCGCCAGGTGCTGCACCACCGACAACCCGTACCTCCACCTTGCGTATTGCTGTCCGGCGGTGAAACCACCGTCACCGTGCGCGGTTCCGGCCGTGGTGGCCGCAACGCCGAATTTCTGCTCGCCCTGGGCATCGCCCTGAATGGCGCCGATCGCGTATGGGCATTTTCCGGCGACACCGACGGCATTGACGGCACCGAGAACAACGCCGGGGCGATGGTCGGTCCCGATTCACTCGCGCGCGCCCGCGCCCTGGGGATGGACGCGAAAAGCATGCTTGCCGATAATGACGGCTACAGCTTCTTTAGCGGTCTGGGCGATCTGATCATCACCGGCCCGACGATGACCAATGTCAACGATTTCCGCGCGATACTCATCACCGCAGGATAAGCATGGGTAAACCCGAACATTTTTCTTCCGAAACGGTCAGGACGAATACTTACACTGACAGTCAACGCAATTATGGCGCTTTTTTCGTGTTTTTCGACATCGAAACATTTCTGCAAATCCTTACTTAGTTAGGTTAACTGTCACCATAATTACAACCCCATTAGTACAAGGATGTTCAGTACCCGTATTAAGCGCGCGGACTGCGATCCAGGCAGCGCAGCTGCACCGCCTCCCCGATGTGCGCCGGTTCAATCGCATCGCAACCCGCGATATCGGCGATCGTGCGCGCCAAGCGGATGATGCGGTGATACGAGCGCGCCGATAGCTGCAAGCGATCCATGGCCTGGTCGAGTAATGCATGACTGGCATGACTCAGAGCGCTTTGGCGATCCAACGCGTCACCTTCAAGGTCGTGGTTGAGAACGCCCTGGCGCTGTAGCTGCCGCGTTCGCGCAACGGCGACGCGGCGGCGGACCATGGCGCTGGTCTCCTCGCCGCCGCGCGTTTTGCTGAGCACATCCCGCGGCACGGGCGGTACTTCGATGTGCATGTCGATCCGGTCCAGCAATGGCCCGGAAACCCTGGCGCGGTACTTTTGCACCTGCTCTGCGGTGCAATGACAACGGCCGCTGGCGTCACTCAACCAGCCACACCGGCAGGGATTCATCGCCGCCACCAGTTGAAAACGCGCCGGGAACTCGGCTTGGCGCGCGGCCCGCGAAATGTGGATCGCGCCATGTTCCAGTGGCTCGCGCAGCAATTCCAGAGCCCGGCGATCGAACTCCGGTAACTCGTCCAGAAACAACACCCCGTTGTGCGCCAACGAGATCTCACCAGGTCGGGGATGACTGCCACCACCCACCAACGCCACCCCCGATGCGCTGTGGTGGGGCCTGCGAAACGGACGCCGCCGCCACGTCGCCAGATCCAATCTGTTGTGCACCAGGGAATGTATCGCCGCAGTCTCAATGGCCTCGTCGTCGGTAAGCATCGGCAGTAAACCCGGTAAACGGGAAGCCAGCATGGTTTTTCCGGTACCCGGCGGACCGATCATCAGCAGGCTATGACCCCCGGCAGCGGCGACCGCGAGCGCGCGTTTTGCGAACGCCTGTCCCCTAACTTGACTCAGATCCACGTGGTCGAGCGGCGCATCACTCGCGTGCGGCGGCACGTCCACTTGAGGAAGCGGACTGACGCCGTTGAGATGCGCCGTCACCTCCAACAAGTGTCCAGCCCGGAACGCCCTCGCTCCGTCAATCAAGGCCGCCTCGCACGCGTTGTCATGAGCCGTGATCAGGCCGCGCCGCGCGCGCTGACAGGCGATGGCCGCGCTCAACACACCCCGCACCGGACGCAGACCACCCGTCAAGGCAAGTTCGCCTAAAAACTCCAAGCCGCTTAGTTGATCGGCTGGAATCTGATGAGAGGCGGCCAAGATGCCGACGGCGATCGGCAAATCAAACCGGCCGCCTTCTTTGGGCAGGTCCGCCGGTGCGAGGTTGACGGTGATGCGCCGCGCGGGAAACTCGAACCGAGAGGTCAACAGCGCAGCGCGCACCCGGTCTTTGCTCTCTTTGACCGCGGTCTCCGCGAGCCCGACGATGGAAAAACGCGGTAGGCCGTTGGCGAGATGCACTTCAACGGTGACTTGAGGCGCCTGCACCCCGACCTGGGCGCGGCTGAATACGACAGCGAGTGACATGGTAACCCTCCTTGGTTGTCGGCATGGTCTCCTAACTCGTATCTTTCCCCTCTAGCAGTTGGGCCTCCAACGCCGCGACCTGCCCTTCCAACTTCTCGACCTTCTCGCGGGTGCGCTGCAGCACCGCTTCCTGGACTTCGAGTTCCTCGCGGGTGACCAGATTAATGCGTTCACACGCGCTCTTGAGGCTGGCCTGCACATTCTTACGGAAATCGCCGCTGGGATCGTTCGGCAACACGCTTGCCACAACATCGGCAAGCTGTTCAAAAATCGCGCGCGGCTTTTCCATAGCTTCGATTCTAGCAAACGCGCCAGGCCGAACCAATGCGCGCCGCCGGTTTGCACAGAAATGGTGCCCTTGGGCGCTCATATCGGTGCAACGGAGGTTTGCCTCTCCGCTTAGCACGCACTGCACCACGTTAAATCAGCGTAAATCCGGGTTGGCACGTTTTCTGCTTAATCCATCGCAAATACAGATTTACCAACCTTTCTCTGTAACGTTCTCTTTGAAGGAGTATGCAATGAAAAAGTCCATCAACAGTGCTGTACTTACCGGCGCCCTATTGGTATCGGCAGTCTCGGTACGCGCCGACATGTCGGTGTCCGCGAACGTTGCCTTGGCATCGGACTACGTATTTCGTTACGTGTCCCAGACTATGGAAGAACCGGCAATCTCCGGCGGCTTCGACCTCGACACCGGCACCGGCATCTATCTCGGAACTTGGGCCTCCAACGTCGACTTCGGCGACGACGCCAACATTGAGATAGACGTCTATGGCGGTTACGCCACCGAGTTCGACAATGGCTTCGGCGTCGATATCGGGATTATCAATTACGAATATTTCGACAACAACGCCAACGACAATCTGGTCGAGGTCTACGGCGGCGCCAGTTACAAATGGTTGAGCGCCTCGGCCTATTTCGGCGTCAACAATTCCTTGAAGGACAACGGCGACACCGACAAATACGTGTGGTTGGAGGCCGGGGTCGAATATCCGGTTGGGCCGGTGACCCTCGCCGGTACTGTTGGCACGTTGAATTCAGATGTAGCCGAC
Organism: uncultured Gammaproteobacteria bacterium; assembly: GCA_947259175.1. GTDB lineage: Bacteria > Pseudomonadota > Gammaproteobacteria > Arenicellales > JAANXG01 > CALZGZ01. The sequence goes on from CAMYKW010000086.1 coordinate 9,025, forward strand.
TCCGATTACTCAGGGTGGAGTGTCGGCGCATCCACGAAGGCCGCCGGTTTGACCTTCGACCTCACCTATTACGATACCAACAGCGACGGCGAAAAGCTGTTCGGCAACAACGCCGACGGCCGCGCCGTGTTTTCTATTTCCAAGGAAATGTAAGCAACATAACCAGTAAGAGGTGGTTGTATGAAACTCATAACCGCAATAATCAAGCCGTTTAAACTCGATGACGTACGCGACGCGTTGTCCGAGATCGGCGTGCAGGGAATGACCGTGACCGAGGTCAAGGGCTTTGGCCGCCAAAAGGGTCACACGGAGATGTATCGCGGCGCGGAATACGTCGTGGATTTTCTGCCCAAGATCAAACTGGAGGTTGCCGTG
>CAMYKW010000087.1:0-13567 GCA_947259175.1 uncultured Gammaproteobacteria bacterium
GGCTTTGTCAAGCGTGCATACCAACACGCCAGCCTGCCCAGCACCTGCTGCCTTCAGCACATCGACCTGGCTGGCATCACCGTAGAATACCGAGAAGCCCTCCTGCCTCCCTTCCAACACCCGGTCTGCATTACTTTCGATGGCGAGGTAGGGCACCTTACTGGCCTCTAGAATCCTTGCTACCCGGCGTCCCACACGGCCGAATCCGGCAATGATGACATGCGGTTGGTTGGCATCAATATGGTCAGTACTGACATCGTGCCGATCTGCCGTTTTGGTCAGATGCCTGTTGAGATATTCGCCCAGATCCGCCATCAGCGGCGTCGTGACCATAGTCAGCGCCACCAGCAATGACAGAATCTGGAAAAGATCCTCGGGCAGCACGCCGCTCACGGTCGCCAGCCCAAATAGCACAAAGCCAAATTCTCCACTCTGTGATAACAGTAGCGATACTCGTATTGCGTCCGGCTTGCCGACCCCCATAATTCGGCATAGCCCCCAGTTGATCGCTGACTTGAGCAGCAACAGGCCAAGCACTAGGCCAACGATCAAAATGCTCTGACTGCCAAGCAGTCCAAAATCGATCGACATGCCGACGGCCATGAAAAACAAGCCGAGCAGGATGCCTCGAAACGGCTGGATATCGGCTATTACTTGGTGCCTGTAGTGGGAATCCGCCAACATCAGCCCGGCGAGAAATGAACCCAGCGCCAGCGATAGGCCGACCTCTTCCATTAGCCACGCCGTGCCCAGCACCGCGAACACGGCTGCTGCAGTGAATACCTCCGTGGTCCCACTGGTCGCCACAAGACGTAAAATTGGGGACAGGAGAAACCGTCCAACGAGGAAGACGAAGGCGATAACGAGCACGGCTTCCAGTATCGCAAACTCGATACCTTCTAGCAGTTGGGTTTCAGCATCGAGCAGTGAAACCAGTGTCAGCAGTGGTACAACCGCCAGGTCCTGCAACAGCAGCACGGAAAATGTGGTGCGGCCGTGATTTGTTCCCATTTCACCGCGGTCGTTCAAAATCTGGAGACCAAACGCCGTCGAGGAGAGCGCCAGACCGAATCCGATAATCACGGCGGCGCTGAGCGGTTGGCCGAACATCAGGGCTAGCCCAGCGATGACCAGCCCGGTCACCATCACCTGTGCGGTACCCAATCCGAACACAATGCGTCGCATCGCCCAAAGGCGTGCGGGTTGTAGCTCTATACCGATTATGAACAATAGGAAGACAACGCCGAACTCGGCGATGTGCCGGATTTCCTCGATCTGGTCGATAAAACCGAGTCCCCAGGGACCAACGATAGCGCCAGCAGCCAGGTAACCGAGCACCGAACCGAGGCGCAGCCGTTGGAAGACTGGAATGGCGATGACCGCCACCGCTAACAAGATCAGTATGTCTGCGAGGTAATCAGTATCAGTCATTTCACACCAGTACCAGGACGCCGCTTTCGCTGTCAATCACAACGGACGAAAGCCACCTGCACTGACCCATGCGTACGCGGATACGACAACTTGTTAGAATTCATACGGTAGGCAGTGGGGCAGTAACTAAGTAAGCAAACAGTCAATTGATAGCAGCGGCTCATCATTGGTACCCGAATGTTCGCAGAGAGTATGTTGCACGCATTCAATTAAATTCACTAACGAGTCGATAAGGAAAAATTAATCTCCGACCCGGATTATTCCCGGATTATTCTCAAACAGATAACCTGTATCACCGACACACACGACGTAAGCATTCGCAAGTTGCAGTTCGTTTTGATACCCTCATACGGATACTGCGGGGTAAATCCTTTTTATTTCCAGCCATAGCGAAGAGGATGGTGGTGTGTACAAAAAGATAATGGCGCCTGTTGATTTGACCCATGTCGATGAATTGGAGAAGGCATTAGCCACTGCCGCAGATCTAGCGAAACATTATTCGATACCGATTTGTTATGTCAGTGTAAGTGCGGCCGCTCCTGGGCCCGTTGCCCATAATCCTGCGGAGTTCGCCGAAAAGCTGGAGAATTTTGCACAAGAGCAGGCCAGATCGCGGGGACTGAAAGACGTCAGCTCGGTGGCCTATACAAGTCACGATCCAACCGTGGATCTTGACGACACACTGCTGAACGCCGCGGAGGAGACCGAGTCTGACCTGGTGGTGATCCATTCACACATACCCGGATTTCCAGAATATCTTTTTGCATCGAACGCGGGCTACATAGCAATGCACGGCAAGGTATCGGTGTTCGTCGTGCGGTGATGTTGTACGGAGCGGGGTTCCGCTAACAAAGACAAAAAAGGTCGATTATGAGTGATTCTGCAGCACCGCAAGGCATACCCGCCCCGGAGGGTGAGAGCCGGCTTATCGAAACCGACTATGAGGTCGGTCAGGATAATCTGCAGCCCAGGCTCGGCCCCTTCGGTCTTGATATCCACAACCCCGTATTCGCGATATCAGGATTGACGATCTTCGCATTTGTATTCTTGACGCTCGCGTTTCAAAGCAGCGTGGGACCCTTATTCAATGGATTGCGCGAATGGCTCACATCGGTGCTTGATTGGTTCTTCCTCGCTTCGGCCAATGTGTTCGTTGTGGTTTGTCTCTTGATCATTGCAACGCCTCTCGGCGGTGTTCGGATCGGGGGCCCGAAGGCGACGCCGGACTACAGCTATGCCGGCTGGTTCGCCATGTTGTTTGCCGCAGGCATGGGTATTGGCTTGATGTTTTTTGGCGTATCAGAACCGATTTCACATTTTTCCAGCTCGCTTGCGGAGGATGCCGGGACACCGCAGAGCTGGGCTCCTCTGGCTGGCGCTGCCGGCGACGTCGTCGAGTCCCAACGGCTGGGCATGGCGGCGACAATCTTTCACTGGAGCCTTCATCCTTGGGCCATCTACGCCGTGGTGGGGCTTTCGCTCGCGTTGTTCTCCTACAACAAAGGTCTTCCGCTGACAATGCGCTCTGTGTTGTACCCGGTTTTTGGCGAGCGGGTCTGGGGTTGGACCGGACATATCATTGACACCTTGGCAGTGTTTGCGACGCTTTTCGGTTTGGCGACTTCGCTCGGATTTGGTGCCGAGCAGGCAACTGCCGGACTCGAGTTGCTCTTCGGTATCCCAGCGACGGATGTCTCCAAGGTGGTGTTAATCATTGCCATTACCGCGGTCGCTCTGCTCTCGGTGGTCGCGGGCTTGGACGCCGGCGTCAAGCGCCTATCCGAGATCAACATAGTATTGGCCGCGTTGCTGCTGCTGTTCGTCATTTTGGTCGGTCCGACGTTGGCCATCCTAACCGGATTTTTCGGAAACCTGGCGGCCTACGTGGAATACCTCCCGGCATTGTCCAATCCCTTTGGAAGGGACGATGCAAACTTCAGTCAGGGGTGGACCTCGTTCTACTGGGCATGGTGGATTTCGTGGTCGCCGTTTGTGGGGATGTTCATAGCCCGCGTAAGCCGGGGACGCACGGTCAGAGAATTTATCGTCTGCGTATTGGTCATCCCGTCGATCGTCTCGGTGTTGTGGATGACGGCCTTCGGGGGTACGGCAATCAATCAGATCGTCAACGACGGCTATACGGCATTGCAGGACGCGGCGTTGGAGCTAAAGCTGTTTAAGATGCTGGCGCCATTGCCGATGGCCACGATCGCATCATTTGTCGGGATCGTTCTCGTAATTGTATTTTTCATCACGTCTTCGGATTCGGGCTCGCTGGTCGTTGACACCATCACCGCCGGTGGAAAGATCAACGCCCCGATGTCACAGCGTGTATTCTGGTGCACGTTCGAGGGGTTGGTCGCCATCGCCCTGCTGCTCGGTGGAGGACTGGGGGCCTTACAGGCCATGGCCGTATCCACCGGTTTTCCGTTCACGATAGTGCTGCTTTTGGCCTGTTATGCGATCATCAGGGGGTTGATGGACGAACCTCGCTAATGCAGATAGCTTCACGCGACGACGACGCAAAGATCGCGGTAGCAGCTCAACTACCTTCGACTGGACCGCGGGTATCGAGTCAACCCCACTGTAGATGATGTCAAAGACCCGATAAAGAAAGCTTGAAGAATCTATAAAGATTCGCCGCTTTCGCGAATCGGGAGTTCGAACCAGATTCGAGTCTCGCCCGCATCGCTCTCCGCTCCCACCCGCCCATCGTGTGCCTCGACTAACTCCTTGACGATGGATAGCCCGATCCCTGCGCCGCCCTGTTCCCGGGAACGGGACTTGTCGCCTCGATAAAAACGCTCGAAGATGAACGGAATGTCCTCCGCGGCGATACCGGCTCCGGTGTTGGCAAACATAACTCGGATTCCCTCGGAAATCCGCTGTACCGACACCAAAAATCTGCCCCCGACGGGGGTGTATTGCCACGCATTGTCGACCAGATTACGCACCGCCTGCTGGATCTTGTCCCTGTCCGCCAGTATTTCATCTACGCCATCGGCAAAGTCGCTGTGAACCGCCAACTGCTTGTCCTCGAATCTGAAGCGGTTGAATGCAAGTACCTCATCGACCAATTGGCGCAGTGAGAAGCGTTGCGGCTGTAAGTCCAAGCTCGCGGCGTCGGCCCGTGCCAAGGACAGAAGGTCTTCCGACAGGTTCACCAGCCGCAGAATCTCGGCCTGAAGCATGGCGAAGGTCTCCTCGGACGGTGGAATCACGCCATCGTGCAGGGCCTCCAGATAACCACGGACATTCGTCAGGGGTGTACGCAACTCATGGGCGGCATCCGCCACCATGGTCTTGCGCAGTTGCTCGATCTTTTGCAGGCTGTCGGCCATACGATTAAACGCAATGCCAAGCCGCCCGACCTCGTCATTGGAGGTGACCCGCACCCGCGCCGTGTAATCCCCGGAAGCGAGCCTCCCGGTCACCGCCATCATCTGAGACAGCGGCTTTAGAACCTTCCGGGTTAGTAGAATACTCAGTGCACCGGCCAAGCCGAGGGCGCACAGGCTTGCCCACAGAAGGTAACGGTGGATGGCATTGACAAAGATCCCATGTGCCTCGTCCGGCGAGATATGATACTCGTTCATGAGCACCATGAAGTAACTGGCCGCCAGATAGTCGATGGCCAGCCACACCACCAGGATGACGCCTGCAATAACAGGGAGGTTTATACCCAACAGCTTCCACAGCAGACGGTTGCGCATACGGGATTCCTACCTCAATCCAACTCTGCGAATCGATATCCCGTACCGCGCACGGTCAGGATCAGACGGGGTGTTGACGGATCGGCCTCTATCTTTTGACGGAGTTTGCCGATGTGTACGTCGATCACCCGGTCGATCACTACCTGCCCGCGCTCCTGCAGACGATCCAGAAGCTGCTGGCGGGAGAAGACCCGCCCGGGAGAACTCATGAGCGTATGCAACAATCGATATTCGGTCGGGGTCAATGACACCGCGCGGCCTGCCGAGGTCACCTGATGCTTCTCCGGGTCGAGGACCAACTCCTCGTGGACCAAAAGGCGCCGGCCGGGCGTGCCGTGGGATTGAGTACGACGCAGGATGGCTTTTACACGCTCCACAAGCTCCCGGGGGCTGAACGGCTTGACGACGTAGTCATCAGCCGCCATTGCGAAACCCAGCAGACGGTCAACCTCCTCTCCCCGTGCGGTCAGCATCAATATGGGCACGTCCGAATCGCGCCTAAGCTCCCGACACACCGCCCAACCATCCAGCTTCGGTAGCATCAGGTCGAGGACAATGAAAATCGGCTGCTTGCGACGGGCCAGTTGTACAGCCATCTCTCCATCGTTCGCCGTCACCGTTTTAAACCCCTCTCTCTCCAAGTACGTGGCTACCAGGGAGGCGATATTCTTATCGTCCTCCACAATCAGGATCAGATCCGATGTATTAGGGTGGTTCATTAACAATCTGTGCTGAATTAAGAGACTCTGATTGGTAAGTCGCTTGGTTACATTATTACCAGACGGCCTCTGAGTCCATTGGCTGGCGCTTGGGAACGGCTAGTGGCTCCTCACGTGCATCCCGTTAGATTAGCCGGTTGCCCTGGCGGATCGCGAGCTGATTTGGAAGCCTTTACAAAATCTTTAATCTTTCTTTATTCCCTCTTTACACAACCTTCCTAAGCTTCATTTGCGACTTCCGGAGAACCACCTTCGGGATCATCCAACCATCAACCAAACAATGGAGTACGTAAATGAATATCAGCAAAACCACTGGTGCTGCCCTTGCCCTGGTTGCCGCCAGCATGTTCGCCACCATCCCAATGACCGCAAGCGCCGCCGAGGTTGCCAATGTGAAGTGTTTCGGCGTCAACGCGTGCAAGGGGCACAACGATTGTAAGACGGCGACCAACGCCTGTAAGGGACACGCCTCCTGTAAGGGGCAGGGCTTTGTCGAGATGTCCAAGCACGCCTGCGACGCAATCGGCGGAGAGGTCAAATCATAAAGGTGTCTGGATGGGGCGGACATGTTCCGCCCGTCATCCTTTTGTTCACGTTTGTATACACGGTTTGACGAGGTGTGCATGAACACGATCAGCACGGCCATGGCTCCAGAGTCGGCAACGGATGAAACGCCCTATCTTGGTTACGGCTTGGGCCTGCGGCCGGAGTATTACGAGACGATCCTGGAGTCGACACCCGACGTTGACTGGTTCGAAATCATCTCGGAGAACTACATGGTCGATGGCGGCAAACCGCTTTACTACCTGGACCGGATCAACGAACGCTATCCCATCGTAATGCACGGCGTCTCGCTCTCCATCGGCGGTACCGACCCCCTGGATCAAGTGTATCTGCGGAGGCTAAAGGCCCTGGCGAAACGGGTGCAGCCGGCGTGGATCTCCGATCATCTGTGCTGGACCGGTCAGGGTGGCCACAACATGCACGATCTGTTGCCGTTGCCATACACCGACGAGGCCGTGCGCCACGTGGCCGCACGGGTGCGACAGGTCCAGGACACTCTGGGCCGGCGGATACTGCTTGAGAATGTGTCCAGTTATGTGAACTACAGTCATTCGACGATGTCGGAGTGGGCCTTTCTCTCGGCGGTAGTGGAGGAGGCCGACTGCCTGGTGCTGCTGGACATCAACAACATCTATGTGAGCGCGGTCAATCACCGATTCGCCCCGCAGGATTATCTGGACGGCGCCCCCCTTGAACGGGTGCAACAGATTCACCTTGCGGGGCACACGGATTACGGCGACTTTATTATCGATACCCATGATCATCCGGTGCCGGACCCGGTCTGGGACCTTTATACAGAGGCACTGAAACGATGTGGGCGGGTCTCTACCCTCATTGAGCGGGATGACCGCTTCCCGCCGTTTGCCGAACTCATGGAGGAACTGCAGCGGGCCCGGCTCCTCGGCGGTGAGGCCCTGCAGGCGGAGCGATGCCAGGTCTGAACGAACTGCAGGTGAACTTCAAACGTTACCTGATGACCGGCTACCCGGCCATCGCCGCACACATCGCGAGTGTGGGGGAGTCCCAGCAAAAACCACGTCTCGCCGTGTACGCCAACGCCTATCGGGCCAGGTTGGTGGAGGCCCTGGCCGCCGACTACGAGGCGCTGAAAGCGGTCCTGGGCGACGACAGCTTTATCGACCTGTGCCACGACTATCTCGATGCCCATCCGTCGACCGGCTTCTCGTTGCGCAGTTTCGGACAACACCTACCCGACTACCTCAGGCGGGTTCACCGGCGACAGCCCTACCTGGGCGAGTTGGCCGAATTCGAATGGCTGCTGACGGAGGCCTTCGACGCCCCCGACGCCCCGGTGGTCGGCGTGGAAGACGTCAGCAGAATACCACCCGGGTCCTGGGCATGCCTGCGAATGCGTTTACATCCCTCCGTCCATCGCTTGAGGTTGAATTGGAACGTTGTGAACATTCGGCAGTCGGCAAAAGACACGGCAGCGATTCCAGCGGCTGAGCGGCTGCCTGAGCCCGTGGCTTGCATCATCTGGCGTGATGGATTGACGACTCAGTACCGCTCGCTGATGCCGGACGAAGAATCGGCGCTGGTCGCGGCTGAAGGAGGCGCTACATTTACCGAGTTGTGTGAACAACTGGCAGCACACGATGTTCCGCAAGATCAGGTGCCACTGCGAGCAGCGGGTTTGTTGAAGACCTGGCTGACATCAGCTTTAATCAGTGAGGTACTGTTATGAACAAGGAGGACCAGTACCGCACCGGAATCTTCTATCACGACGAACAGCAGAAACGCCTCGCGGAGACGTCGAGATTGAGCCTGGACGCAAATGTCTGGACTAACTCTGGGGTGAAAAGTCGTCGTGATTTTGACTCGCTAACGCTCTGACACGAGGTATTGATATCATGAACAGACGCCGTTTCGTTATTGCACTGGCGGGGTCTGCCACAGTCCCGTTGTGGTTGACCCATATATCCACCGTCAGAGGAGGGAAGACATTGGACTCTAATAAGATCGAGCTTAGCGCGGCCGAGTGGCGGAATCGACTGACCCCGGAGCAGTACCACGTGCTGCGGGATGAGGGCACGGAGCGCGCCGGGACCAGCCCGCTGAACGACGAGAAGCGGGACGGCACGTTCATCTGCGCCGGTTGCGATCAGGCCCTGTTCCATTCTTCCATGAAGTTCGATAGCGGTACGGGATGGCCGAGTTTTTTCGATGTGATCGAGGGGGCTGTGGAGACCAAGCGCGACTTTAAGCTGATCTGGCCGCGCACGGAATACCACTGCTCGCGCTGCGGCGGCCACCATGGGCACGTCTTCAACGATGGTCCGAAGCCCACAGGATTGCGTTACTGCAACAACGGGATAGCGGTAGCGCATCTGACTACGCCAAGCTTCGTAAAGTGTTCGCATGTCTGATTCGAAGGACCGTTTGCCGACGGAGCCAATTATCAACTTAGTGGTCCATTCCGGACACATGGGTAACACTTTATACCGAAGACATCGGTAACACTTTCGGTGCGAAGCACACCTAAACGGCGTCTTTCTTTGCCACAGTTCCGGAGGGCATACATCAATGAGAGACCCCGGTTTTGCTGCATGCCGGCGCGGGAGGCGCGCCCGCCTTCAGTCGCACAGAGCCACGGAGCGGGATTCGGCTTGATCGAAATTGCCGCCTTGGCGCAGAAGCTGCGTGAACTCCGCGGCAGGGACCGGCCTGCTGAAATAGAATCCTTGAACCTCATCGCAGCGGTGCAGGCGTAGATAAGAAAGTTGCTCCTCGGTCTCCACGCCCTCCGCCACGACCTTGCAGCCCAGAAGGTGCGCCATCGAGATAGATCGCCTTTTCGGGACTCTCCAGGATTACGTTCTCCGTTAATTCGAGATCCAGCGAGCTGGCGTCGAGCTGCCACCTGCTCAGGGCCTCGGCCACCAGTTTGGCGATGTCCTGCTGACGGAATTGCCGCGGTGAGACGTTAACCGAAATGCGAAGTGGGGGCAGACCGTCATCGAGCCACGATCTGAGTTGGGCGCATGCCGTTTGCAACACCCATTCACCGATGGGTCCGATCATTGCCGATTCTTCCGCCAACGGGATAAAACTGTCCGGTGGAACGAGGCCGAGCGTGGGGTGCATCCAACGCAGCAGCGCTTCGGCGCCGATGATCTCGCCGCTGCCGAGGTCGATCTGCGGTTGGTAGTACAGGACCAGTTCGTTGCGTTCCAGCACCCGGCGCAAGTCGCGGCGCAGCGACATGGTCTCGGGCAGACCGGTCTCCATCTCCTGGTGATAAAATGCGAAGCTGTTGCGGCCGATCTCCTTGGCTCGGTACATCGCGATATCCGCGCGTCGCATGAGGCTTTCATCGTCGTCTCCGTCCTCGGGATACATGCTGACGCCGATACTGCACGTGATCTCGAGTACCTCGTGCCCCAGATCAATGGGTTCTTGCACCGCACGGATAATTTTCGGCACCACGCCTTCCACATCCGATCGGTCTCCGACCTCGCAAATCACGGCGGCGAACTCATCACCGCCGTATCGCGCCACCGTGTCGCCGGCACGCAACACCGTTGCGATGCGCTGCCCCACGATCTTGAGCACTGTGTCGCCAACGTTGTGACCGAGATTGTCATTCACCAGTTTGAAGTGATCGAGATCAATGAACAGAACACCGGCCCGGCAGCCATGGCGTGCGGCGTAGATCACCGCCTGCTGGGCGCGGTCTTGAAACAGGCTGTGGTTGGGCAGATCCGTCAACGGATCGTGAGTCGCAAGATGTAAAAGCTGGTTCTCATAGTGATGTTGCTGGGTGACGTCGCGATTCAGCAGCAGGTGGCCGACCCCGGCCAGCTCGACCGCGTAGGACTCGATCACCAAGCCGTCTGGCCTGGAAATGGTGGTAACCATACTCGGATCGGCATCCTGCAGCTGGCTTTCGCAATCGTGGGCCAGTCGGCGAAAATCCTGTGATTCATGGGTGCCGTTGGCGCATTGGGCGCGCAGGACCGCTTCCAAGGCGGGGCCGCTGTTCAGAAACTCCTGCGAAAGCTTCCACAGTTCCGCATAGCGGTGGTTGAAGAAGATCACTTCCCGTGACTCGTCGAGCACGATAAGGGCGTTGTCCGTATTCTCGACGACGGAACGCAGCAGCGCCTGGTTGTGGCGCATTGCCTCCTCATCGCGCTTGTGCCGGGTAATGTCTTCCTTGATGGCTATGAAGTGGGTGATTTCCGCATGTTCATCCTTAACCGGCGCAATAACTTGTCTTTCCCAGTAGAGTTCGCCGTTCTTTTTCTTGTTGACCATCTCGCCGCGCCACACACGGCCGGAGAGAATCGTAGTCCACAGCTCCTCGTAGGTGCGCTGCGGCGTCTGGCTGGACTTGAGTATTCTCGGGTTTTGCCCGATGAGTTCGTCGGGCGCATACCCCGTCACACGGGTGCATTTCGGGTTGACATAAGTTATGGATCCGTCGGTCTCCGTGATCATCACCGAGGCGGGGCCTTGCTCCACGGCGCGCGACAGCTGTCGCACCTGCTCGTCGGCGCGGTGACGCTCGATGACGCCGGCTAAGGTGTCGGCGATCACGCGCAAAAACGATTCCTCGTCGGCGTCGCGCTGGTGACCATGGTTGACATAGCACGTCAGCACCCCCAGTAAACGCTCGCCGCCGGCGACCAGCGGCACGCAGTAATGGCCGTGGGAACCCATCCCGGGGTCTCCGCTCGTGTGGCGGGCGTCGACGCAATCGACGAACACCAGCTCACGGTACAGCGCGGCCCGCCCGCACAAACACTCACCGACCTTCACGGTGCTGCACGAATTGCGCAAATCGGGTGACAGTCCTTTGTGCGCGACCATGTCGAGCGCATCCCCTGCGGCGCCGAGTACGAAGATGGCACCGCGGGGTTGAAAGCCGAGCCAGGGCAGGTTGAGCACCAGGTCGAGGATGCGGTCGAGCTTTTGCGTCAACGGTAGTGACTGCAAGGCAAGCTTCTGGGCGGTGGACACGGCGCTTTGCATATCCACGTCGCGGTTGATGCGCGCCTGCGCGCGCTGACGCTCGGTGATATCGCGAATCAGCGCCACCGCGTGCCACGCTCCATCGATCTGAACGGCGGATATCGACAGCTCGACGGGAAACTCTTCGCCGCCGCGGCGCAATGCGGTGAACTCTACGGAATGGTCAATAATCGCCCCTTCCCCGGTCGCGGCGAAGCGCACCAGGCTGCGTTCGAGGCGCTCGCGCTGTCGTCCCGGCGCGAGCAGGTCGCGCATCGGTTTTCCCATGACCGTTTCCGCGTCATCGCCGAAGATACGGCTGGCGGCATCGTTCCAATAGCTGATCTGCCCGGTGTCTTCCGCCATAATGATGGCGTCCTGGGCCGAAGCCGCGATGCTGCGGAATTTCTCCTCGCTCTCCCGCAGCGCGGCATTTACATGCTTTAAGTCAGCGGTGCGCTCCTCTACGCGCTGCTCGAGGTCCGTCTTCGCAGCTTCGATGGTCGCCAGATGTCCCTCTCGTTCCGAATCGTAGTGCAGCAACTTCTGGTCGGCGTGCCGAATCACCAAATAAAGCGCTGCGTAAAGACCAGTGAGCACCACCACCAGCAGGGCGGCGTGTTTTCCCGCCTCGGTGCGGGCGGTAGCGAAACGCTCGCTGACGTCCAGATAGACTTCCATGACTCCGACCACCGAGTCCGCCTCGTCCTTGATCGGGACATAGGTCTCGACAAGGACACGCGTGTCTTCCTCCGCGAATCGCGTGCTCATGTCGGAGATGACTTCGCTGTACACGCCGCCGGCCAGTGAGGTCATCAGCGGCGCGCGCAAAGCTTCGTGAGCACCGATCTCTTTAGCGTTTGTCGAATAGACCGTGGTGCCATTGCGGTCAAAAAGCTTGACCTTGAATGCATCCGTATAGGAGAGCAGATCCTGGACAATCTTATCCCAGTCGCGGATGTGTTCTTCATCAAGATCCAAGTTGGTGTCACCGTGGTGGTCATCGGTGTGATGATCGGATTCGTGCTCAGTCTCGGGTTGTACGTTGGCGGACAACAACAGCGGGCCAATGTGGTGCCACAGCGCCGACGCCAGCGCGCGAGTCAACATGACGTTTTCCTGTTCGCCGCTGCGCGTGTGGGATTCCATCGCCGACTGATAATGCATGGTCGAGGTAACGACCGAGGCGAGGCCAATGGAGAAGAAACTGGCGAGCGAAAAGTAACGCAGCAACCGGAACGGTTTGCGTCTAGTCTGCTGACGTGAAGCTCGCGATGATTGTATCGATGTGTCCGGCACTAGAAATATCATCGGCAGGGCAAGCGATACCTTAAGTGTAGTTGGGCCCCGGGGCGTTTGCCCGAGGGCGGGGTCACGAGGGCGCGAGGGCGGGGTCAGGTCTTTGTTTGCCACATTTTAAACACGACCCGTGGGAGCGCTTTGTAAGCGCGATTTTTCATTCGCGGTTGCTTGTGCCGCGCTCTGTTTGCGGTACTTGTGCCGCGCTCTGTTTGCGGTACTTGTGCCGTGTTCTTTTTACGGTACTTGTGCCGCGCTCTTTTTGCGGCAAAAACCGCTTCCACAGACAAAGCCCCCGGTTAGAAACCGCACACAACTCCTTTGTCATCCTGAGCAACGCGAAGGATCTTAAAGCAATCAGACATCGGCACAGAACCCAAGATCCTTCGGCGCGGTGCGCCTCAGGATGACATCCGAGAAAGAACATGGGGGTCAGGTCTTTCTTTGCCCATATCGCAGATGGCGACGAGCGTGTGAGCGCGACACGGCTGCACTCCGTAAGCGAGGAGGGGCGCACATGCCGCGCGCCCCTCCACTCACTCCGTTATCCTGCGGATTTCAGTCGCCCGCGATGACGATCGCCTGCGGCCATTCGACCCGTTTGTCGGCAAACTGCGCCAGCAGGTTGCGCGGCCCGCGTTTGGCGTCCTTGCGGACGGTGTAGTGGACGACAAACGTCGCCGACAGCGGTTCAGCCACCGGCGGCCGCTGGGTCTTGTTCGGCTCGTAGTTCTGTTCGGGCGACGGACGCCGCTTCGCAGGGGTTACTTTGACCTCGACACCCTGGCCCAGTGAGACGCGTAACTGGCCGACGACCGGCCGCGCGTTGCTCACGGTAAAGCGGAGTTTGCCGCTGCCGCCGGGAGC
>CAMYKW010000087.1:13659-14609 GCA_947259175.1 uncultured Gammaproteobacteria bacterium
GGCGTGGTGCCGGTCTCGTAATGCGCGTAAGGCGCCGGAATCGAGTCCTCCGTGACCTCGAACTCCACCTCGATGCGCAGCTTCTCGCTGCGCGTGTCGATCCGGTTCAGGCGCTTGCGCCACGACGCGAGGCCGTAGTCGACATTCGCCGAGTACACGCCGTCGAGCGCCTGCTCGTCGCCGCCGGTTTGACCATCGTCGTACAGGCGCGCTCGATGCACCGGCCGTCCGCCGGCGTAGAAGGTCGCGTACGCCGCCAGCTTGGTCAGCGGATAGCGGAAGTACACCTGCGCCCGCAGCTGGCCGAAACCGTCGAACCAGGTGCGGCCCTTGAGCTCGGGATTGTCTCCGTACGCCGCGATCTCGATCGGTTCCGTGGGCAGCGGCTTGCCGGGCACGCCGGCGATCAGAAATTTCCACAGGCCGGCACGGGGCTTGGGCACGCGCACCGCATTGAGACGGCCCTTGTTGGCGACGTTATTCGGCAACGGCGAAGAGAAGCTGTTGCCGTCCGGATCTTCCAGGCGGATAGTGAGCGCATTCGACGCGTCCCCGGTTTCCAGGAAGGTGTAAAACTGCAGCTCCCGGGTTTTCGGCGGCACCCGGAACACGCCGGGATAGGCGTCGGTGGCGCCGAACTGTATCCGCTCGCGCATCGGGCCCTTGTACACAAAGACCGGGGTCCTGCCGCGGCCGGTGGAAAATTTGCGCGCCATGATCATCTTCAGCTCGGCGGCGTCGTCGCGTTCGGACATCGGCGTGGTGCTGCCGGACGTGCCGGTTGCGATGCCGTCCATGGTGGTGGTGTCGGCGTCGCCGAAAGAGAACGTGTGGATGCGGATGCCCAGGCCATCGGCCCGCGTCACCTGGTCCCACAGGCTGGCGCCGGTGGTCTGGCGGCCGTCGGACATCAGGTAGATCTCGCCGCCGTTGGCGCCGCCCTCGCCGTG
>CAMYKW010000088.1 GCA_947259175.1 uncultured Gammaproteobacteria bacterium
ATTCAGCGACCGTATGCCGCACGGATGCGGCATCCGAGCCTCCATGGATGGATTCACGGCGGGTCGCGGAATGTATCCACCGGTTCATGTCCCTTACGGCGCAGGGCTCAACCAACGCCCAATAAAACAATGCATTTCGACGTCTCTATCCGCGTTTCATGGGACAGCAGTGAATGATAGCCCTATTTTTGCAGCAATGACGGCCGCCGGCGCGCTTTATCCGAAAACAACCTAGATCCCGGCCCCGGGCTCATGCAACCGGGCGCCGCACCGGAACGAACCTCTTTTCAGATACAGGTCGCGTGAAGGCGAATTGCAGGATCGCGCGAACCGGTCATCCACCGAGCCCATGCATGTGTTTCCGGAACCAGATCCGATGCAGGACTTGCCGCGAGCAGGGATTATAATCATGCGATTGTTACGCTGACTAACGACTGGTTGGGGAAATCGCGCCAATGATTTCTTACGAATCGTTGGTTATTGTCGCGCCCGTATTGCGATGCCCCGCAGCAACCTGCCTATGATGTCCGAACCGGTGATAATCCTGCGCTCATTGGACCAAACCAGGACAATGTCTTGATCGACGATATCGTCGCTTGCATCCCGGGGGAACACCTGCAACCTCCGCAAAACGTCTCCCAGTAGAACCGATGAGTACTTTACAATTATCGGCCGATGACAGTAGCGATACGGGTTGAATCCGCCGGTCTCGAACAGGCAATCGCGAATGAACGCGTCTGCATCCAGCACGAGCTGCGGTTCTTCGTTGCTGTCGGCGATTATGACCCATTTCTTCCCTGACTGATGTATCCGCCGCAAAAACGCATCATCTGCGGAGCGCTCGAAAGCGGGAAATACCGGGCGGCCATCCGCAACCGGCAGCGTGATAATGCTCTTGGGATCAACCGGCTCGCCCTCCTGGGTAACCAACAGATCGTCGAGGGCGAGAAAATTCAGCGCACCAATCCCCTCCAGTTTGTCAATATCGGTGTCGCTGGCGTTTACGTGTTCACGTATGACTTCGCGAAGCTGGTGTTCGCGGAAATATTGGATGCTTTCCTTGCCCAGCCACCAGTCCAGTACCGCCGCGCTGGGTTTCGCCACCGGGTACAGGGCGAATTGATACAGCCGCAGCACCGGGGCCAGCTTCGCCCCCATGCGCAGGGCGTTGCGGGAGAAATACGCTTGCGGTGCGATCTCGCCGACCAGAGTGATGACCACGGTGGAAAAAAGAAACGCCGCAACCCCAGCCAACACCGAGTTGGAAAGCAGCGTCAGCAGAACATTGATACCGACATTGCCCCACAGGATGGTGGTAAGCAGGAAATTGGAATCCCTGCGCATCTCGGACACACGCCGCGCCGCCCGGTTGCCGGATGCCACTTCGACCTCCAGCCACAGCCGGCTGACGCCGAACATGGCAAGATTGAGTCCCGAAAACATGGCCGATTGGCTCACGCAGAGCACAATGCCCAACCAGATAAAAGTATCCATTGTCGTGTAGTCCCAAGGTCTATGTTAGTCCGAGTCGCGGCGGATGCTTCTCACGGGGAGCAAACCGCTGCTTCAAGCACTTCACGGCTCGGGAAATTTTCTTTTCTCTCCCCGCATTATGTGTTAACACACACATTAGTTCGCAATTTTAACGAGCGCATTTGATGGCCTCCAAACAACAGCCGAAAACATCGCAAGACCACTGGTGGGGACAGTACCGGTTTACCCTTGGCCAGACCGGTCTGTGGCAGGTGGGCGCGTCCTCGCTGGCCGTGTCCAGACTCGACACCGAATGGCAAGTCCAGCATCGGGAGAACCCGGTGCTCGGGGAGGATCACAACGGCTGGTCGGTGGACCTGCCCGGAAACCGTCTCGACGACGGGGTGGCGGTGCGGCGCCAATTGTTCAAGAAAACGAGTGCGAATCTGGAACTGCGGCCGGCGCTGGCGGACCGTCCCGTGGTGAGCAGCCCGGTGACGGCAGTCCATTTATCGCCCGGCGTAAAAGTCACCATCTTCGTCAGCTCCCCGGCATGGATCGTCGCCAGCACGGCCAATCCGGACGTGGTGTTGCTCGATGTGCCCCATCAACGCCCATCGGACACCTGGTTTGGGCCGTCGACCTGGGAGGGCGAGTTGTGCTACGCGGTGCGTACCCGGGCGCGGCTGAGCCTGGGCGAAATTCACCGATGCGAAAGGCACGCTGTGGACCGGCGACGTAACCGTAGTAATCGAAGACGCGGTCGCGTCCGCGGAGTTACACATTAATCGCGGTGCGCCCCGGCACGCAGACGGTGCCAAACTGCTTGCCAAACCGCGGGAGAAGGCTGATAGCCATGTGGTACGGCGTGCGCTGCATTCAATCTTCGGCTGAACAATGACATCATGAATGAATGGTTGACCGGTCTTGCTGACATCTGGGCATCGGGACGAGCCATGCCGGTGGTCAAAGCGGTGTTGCTCGTCACCGCGGGGTTTTTGGTGGCCAAATTTGCCGGCGCCGCATTTAACCGTTTGTTTCACGACCACCTCAGCAAGCACCAACTCGTACTCATCAAGCGCATTGTCTTCTACACCATCCTGATCCTGTTCCTGATTTCCGCGCTGCGCGAACTCGGATTTAAATTGACGGTTCTGCTGGGCGCCGCAGGTATTTTTACGGTGGCCATCGGCTTCGCCTCACAAACGTCCGCATCCAATATCATCAGCGGATTGTTTCTGCTCGGCGAACGGCCCTTTTCCGTGGGCGATATCGTCAAGATCAACGACACGACCGGCGAGGTGCTGTCCATAGACCTGTTATCGGTAAAGCTACGCACATTCGACAACCTCTACGTACGCATTCCCAATGAGACCGTCATCAAAACCAGCGTCACCACCTTGTCGAAGTTTCCCATCCGGCGCATAGACCTGCAGATAGGGATCGCCTATAAGGAGGACATTGCTCGCGTACGTGAGGTGCTGTTTGAACTGGCCGACAAGAATCCATTGTGTCTCGACGAGCCCAAGCCGCTGGTGATCTTCCAGGGATTCGGGGATTCCGCCATCGATCTGCAGTTCTCGGTATGGACAAAACGTGAAAATCTTCTCGATCTGAAAAACAGCATACAGATTGAACTGAAAGAGGCATTTGACCGTCTGGGCATTGAAATTCCGTTTCCGCACCGGGTTCTGTACACCGGCAGCGTCACCGATCCCTTCCCGGTCAAAATCGCAACAGGTTCGCAACAGCGGGAACAAACCTAGCGTCACCGGGCTTTGGCAACCAGATCTTATACACGAAGGCCGGACGGGTTGGCGACTTGGGCGGACACCGGCGCTCTGGTCGCGACCGGCTGACGGCCTAATCGACCCCGATACCCTTGATTATGGAGTCGTGGACCGAATACACGCGCCTGATTACCGCTTTATTGGTCATCCTGGATCCGTTTGCGGCCGTTCCGATATTCCTGGCGCTGACTAAAGACTACTCTACTATCGAGCGAGCACGGACGGGTTCCATTACCGCGTTTACCGTGGCGCTGGTGCTGGTCGTATCCGCTCTCACAGGAGAAACTCTGCTGCGATGGATGGGCACCAGTCTCGCCTCGTTCCGGGTGGGCGGGGGTATCGTCCTGCTGCTCATGTCGCTGTCGCTGCTGCGAGGTCAACCGGATCTGGTGCGCGCCACACCGACCGAGTCGCAAGAGGCGTTGTCGAAAACCTCTGTCGCGGTCGTGCCCCTTGCGATTCCACTGCTGGCGGGACCGGGAGCGATCAGCACCGTCATCATCGCGACCCATCGTTCCAATGCGGAATTCCACTGGCTGCTGGTGATTGGCTGCATCCTGCTGGTGAGCGGGATTTTGTGGCTGGTGCTGCGTGTCGCGTCGCGGATCTCAGACCTTCTGGGAACGATCGGCTTGAATATCATCAATCGCCTGTTCGGCCTGATCCTCGCCGCCATCGCGATTGAAATCATGGCGAACGGCATGAAACAGCTGTTCCCGGGATTGAATTGACTGCCGCTAACCATCAGTTATCAGTCGACTGAAATAAGTCCCCGCCCGCGACAGCTCATCAGCGCCGCCCTGCTCCTTGAGATTGCCGCCGGCAAACACCAACACGCGATCGAAGTATTGCGCCAATTCCGCGCGTTCCGTGATCCATAATAATCCCCGCCCACGCGCGGCGGCGGTCAGCGCCTTGACGACGGTGCGTTCTTTTTCCATCGACATCGCGGATACCGCGTGACATGCAATCAGGGTTTTTGCCGGTGTGAGCACGGCGCGCGCAAGGCCCAGTTTCTGGGAATATTCGCGGGACAATTTAGACCCGGCGACGCCGATGTGAAAATCCAGCGCCGCCGCGACCACGTGGTCGTGCAGTCCAGTCGATTCGATCGCTTCTTCCAGCACCGCAGCCACCCTTTGCGCGGCCCTCTGGTATTCCATATCCGGCCTCCCGAACAGGAGGTTGTCACGCAGCGTCATGCCCGGATTGTAGGCCTGGGCGTCAAAAAATATCACCGCCCGCCGTATCGCAGACGGCATGGCTTCGCGCATGGCCGCACGTGATGCGGTAATCGCGGCTTTTAGCGCCGCGGTGGAAAAATCGAAATCGATGCGATCGATGACGATTGCCAAGGCCAGGCTCAGCAACAACCGTCGCTGGGACTTTAGCAGCGGATCGGTGCCGCCATTGCCGACTGTCGATACAATCGACTGCAGTTCGGACGCCCGGTCGCTGAGCAACTCGATGGTGTCAAGCGGCATTCGCCTGCGCCCCAATTCGGTGTTGGAGCTCGCCAGCAACACCAACTGCTCCAATGCCCCCTCGAGATCGTTGTTGCGTAACGTCGCGCGGAACCAGCGGGCACTGAGCAATTGGTCGATATCGACCGTCTCCTTGTCGAGGCTGCCGAATATGAGATTCTCCAATACCGTCCCGGGATCGTGATACTTGTCAACTTGAAACGGTCTGAATACGCGCCCGCCCTCCAGGTCCGCCAGCCGCTGACGAAGCTCGCCGCGCACCCGCAATATCTCTCTCTCGAGTTCCGGGTTATGGCGCAGGTCCACCCTCGCCTCGAGGCCGAAATCAACCAGGAACTCTCCCAGCCCACCTATGCGCAATGCTTCCAACGCCTCTTCCCGCCACCCGCTTTGAGACGCGCCGGGTAAACCATAGGCGAGATTCTGCATAATCGTGCCGGTAAAAAACCGGGGGTCACCATCGACATAAGTGAACATGTGCGCAATTTTTGATTTCGAGACTTCGGTACTGGAAACGCCGTCCAGCAGCACGCTTCCTTCATGCGGCCGCTGTAAACCGATCAATAACCGCGCCAGCGTCTGGCCTTCCCGATAATCGGCACCGACCGCAATGACATGTTCATTCTCATCCAGGGTAAACGATAAGTTGGACAAAACCGGATCATCGTTCTCCAAGGCGCCGAGACCAATCGCCTCCACTCTGCCGCCGGCTTCTATCGCCGCGCCGTCCCCCTCGAAACTCTGTATGGGCACTATCCCCGCCGGTCGAAACCGCGATGTCACCTGCTCGTATCTGACCCGCGCGTCTTGTTGGTCCTGGTAATAATCCAGGAGTTCCTTCCACGGCGGGGGCACGTCCTTGTAGGCGACGACGACCGCCACCAACGCGCCAACCGTCAATTCATCGCGAATGACAAAATACCCGCCGATCAGGAACAGCAAGAAAGGCGCCAGTTGTGCAAGAAAATTGTTGAAGAATTTAACGAAGAATTTCTTGCGAAAAATCTGATAGCGGATCTCCAGAATCCGTCCGAGACGGTGATCCAGAACCTCGAGTTCATGCGCGACCATGGCGTTTGTCTGCAAATGGCTCGCCAACGACACACTTTCACTGAACCGCCGGGATAATCTCCGCATCTCCCGCACGCGTTTTCTCGAAAGCCTGTTCACTTGACGCTGAATTCTGGGAACCACAACAATCTGCACCGGAAGCAACGCCACCGAGGCCAGGCCCAAAACAACATCCTGGGCAAAAATAAACAGAAAAGCGGTCAGCAACAGACCGAGCTGCAGCACGGGCACCGAAATAGCATCTCCGATAAACCCGCCCAAGGACTCGACTTCCGAGGTGATCATCGATACCAGTTCGGCGGGTGATACGTTGCGGAAGTGACTCGAAGGAAAACGCAACGCCTGGCTGCACAAGTTCAATCGCAGCCGGCGCAGCAACAGTTCTCCCAATCGCGCGCGTTTGAGATTGGCCACATATTTGAGCGCCCCGTTGACCGTGACCGCGGTCAGGAGCGCAAAGCAAAGCGCCGCCAAGAGCGGGAATTGCTCGAGGTGAATCAACTCAATACCCCAGACCTTCAGACTGGCGGGGAATCGCTCGACTTCCACTCCCAGGCCCTTGTTGATTATCTGCCGGGGAAAATCCAGCGCTGCGTAATAGAACGGAAGAGACAATACAGTCAGCGCCACAATGACCAGTTGTTGCCGCGCGCCGTGCCGAAGGATGAATTTGAATAAGCCGCGATCCATGTTGTTAGGCAGAACTAAATAGCAATAGCCGAGTTTCGATTGACGCGATCAGTATCGACGCGACGCATTGATATATTATTCCCGCGTTTGCGGGGTTTTTTCCCCAACCGTTTCAACGTGTTATTTCACCCCGGGAAATACGCCCAAGGGCTCACAGTTTACGTGAATTTTGGCGTAAACTGGCCCCCGTAACAGCCTATGTTCAGCACGTCTAACAGGATATTGACTATTGTGAGCGCACTCGCCGTCTTGCCCTGGGCGTGGGCGGAATCCGACCTGGAAAAAGAACAGCAGTTGTTGCGCGCCTTGTCGGCGGCGCGGGTCGGGGACTACCAACACGCACTGCCCATCTTCCGTCGCCTGGCCGAACAAGGCCACCCCAGCGCACAACACAACATCGGCGTGATGTATGAAAATGGGCATGGCGTGTTTCGCAGTTATCGCGAAGCGTTTGTCTGGTATCTCAAGGCCGCTGAACAGGGCTATGCCAAAGCACAATACAATCTCGGCGTGATGTACGACGGTGACAAAGGCATCCCACGCAATGACGCGCAGGCGTTGTTCTGGTATCGAAAGGCTGCGGAACAAAATCTTGCCCCGGCCCAGTACAATCTGGGCATTATGTACGCCACCGGCCAGGGCACACCTCAAGATAACGAACAGGCGTTTGACTGGTATCGCCGTGCGGCGGAACAGGACCACCCGCAAGCGCAGTTCAATCTGGCCGTCGTATACGCCACGGGTCGCGGTTTACCCCGGGACGACGTCCGCGCCTACAAGTGGTTCAGTCTTGCGGCACAACACGGCGCGATCCGCCAGGCAATCATCCATCGCGGCACCCTCGCCGAGCGCATGACCAACGCGCAAATCGAGGCGGCGCGGCGACTCGTCGAGGCGTGGCGCCCGGAGGGCGGCGGCCTGCCTCCGGAGTGATGGCATGACGTTGACGTATCCGGGACGATTTCCAAGCAGGGACCGGCGTCGTCTCTGGGTCGGCACGGTGCGCCTCTTGGAGACGGTCGAGCGGTTTCTTGACCCAGATCATCGCGGCTTGCGGCCAGTTTGATGAACATTGAGGTCCAGGCAGAAATTGGAGGGTTATCGAATGCCGGTAAGAAAGCTGAAAGAATTTCTCGATGCCAATCAAGTTCAGTACGAAACCCTGACCCACCCCACCACCTATACTGCCCAACACACCGCGGAATCCGCGCACATTCCGGTCAAGGAATTGGCCAAAACGGTAATGGTCAAACTAGACGGAAAAATGGCGATGGCCGTGGTGCCCACTTCGCAACGTGTGGATCTCGATCTGCTGCAGAAAGCTACGGGGGCGGCGAACATCGAGCTGGCATCTGAGAAGGAGTTCCAGGACATGTTTCCGGGATGCGAGGTCGGCGCAATGCCACCGTTCGGAAACCTTTACGGCATGGAAGTTTTTGTCTCGCCCACGCTGACGGAAGATGAGAGCATTGCATTCAACGCGGGATCACACACTGAATTGATCCGCCTTTCGTACAAGGAATACGCTCAATTGGTGTCGCCCGTGGTCGTCAATCTCTCCAGCAGCGAAGCCGGCTAGAAATCATCGGTGACGCCGATTTCTGTTCAAGCTTTACACCGAATATCCAGTCCACTCTGATTAGAGGAGGTTTGCCGTGCAATCTCCGTTACAAATCTCATTTCGCCGCATGGGTCACTCCGACGCGATAGAGGCGAAGATTCGGAAACGAGCCCAGGAACTCGACAAATTCTGCGATCAGCTGATGAGCTGCCGGGTAGTGATTGAGCCGGCCCATAAACACAAACACAAAGGCAACCTTTATCAAGTGCGCATTGACGCAACCGTCCCGGGCAGGGAACTCGTGGTCACGCGAGAGCCGGACAAACATCATGCACACGAAGACATTTATGTCTCTATACGCGACGCTTTCGACGCGATGCGCCGCCAGTTGCAGAATTACAATAGTATCCAAAGAGGAGATGTGAAATCTCATGACGTGCCGCCGCATGGCCGCGTAACCGAGCTGCTGGGAGAAGACGGTTACGGGATCATTACTACTGCGGATGGGCGACAAATTTATTTCCACCGCAATAGCGTAATCAACGCCGAGTTCGAGGACCTGAAACTGAGCGATGAAGTACGCTTTGCAGAGGAACAGGGAGAGAAAGGTCCCCGCGCGACCACCGTTTACCGGGTTGGCAAACATCACGTCGTCGGATAGGTCAGAACAAAACCCGGGGCGGATCGCGTGCTTTTCATCGCTCGAGGTGCGGAAAAAGTGCGCGCCTGGATATGGATCGTGGTACGTCGGTGCAGCGGAACCGTTTTCGCGCTCGTCTGCCGGCACCGATGATCGTGCCCTACCGTGACCACAGTCAATTACGCATTGCGCGCGTTCTCTTAGAATCAACACTTGTATGGTCAGACGCTCAATCACCGATGCCAGGAGGGAAACATGACCAAACCTGTCGCAGTCCCCGAGGTAGGCGCGCCCGATCCTGAACTGAAGACTTCACCTATCTTCGATAATGAAACAGAGGAATGGGAGTACGAGGATTTGGAGCTCGAGTCCGGCGTCTGTTATTTCAATGACGCCACTTTTCCGCTCGGTGAGCACGTATCCAGCGGTGGCGAGTTATTGTGCTGCATGGAACGCGGGGTGTGGGTACGCGTCGGGTCATCCCAGGTGAAATAGCGCTATCAACCCCTTAGCGGATCCGCCGCGCCGCGGCGGCGAGACCGGGGTGTTCAGGCTCGTTTCGATCACGGGCCGCATTGAGTCCTGACGGCGCTCGAACGCGCCTGGTGGTGCAGCGAACACAATGGCCGGGAATTCACCCCATCGAACATCCAGTGGTCACAACAATTCCTGGCATTTTTGCAAAGTTGGACTATGCTCGATAGATGTCAATTTTTTGACTAAAAACACCGCCTCCAGTTTGTTATAAAAGGATGGTCGAAATCGCAACTATACCTGGGAGACGACTGATGCAAGTAACCACAAAATCGGGTTCGAGCTCACAATCCAACATTACCACCGGCGCCGGTCGTGCTGCGCAAACCGGTGCAAGAAAGGGTGCTAAGAAACCGGATGTCAAAACCCGATCACGCTCCACGAAGACGTCCGTCAAAGCGGTCATCAGCGGCGCACAGCGTCATCAATTGATATCCGAAGCCGCTTACTTCAAAGCCGAACAGCGTGGTTTTGAGGTCGGCAACGCAGTGCAAGACTGGCTGGAGGCGGAAGCCCACATCGACGCGATGTATCGAATTGAAGGCTAGCTCGGATCGTGCACGGGGGAACCTGTGTACAGATTGCGGGCTGGATAATGACAAGAATAACTTGACGCGCTAGCGGCGATCGTCCGTTTGTCGGGCGGCACCCGGCCGCCAAGATTTGTTAGTTTGATGGTTTCATCGATAATCAATTGCGCGGCGTGTGCCGATCGTTGCACGGGATGAATCACCTGGCGAATGTCACGCCGCGGCTTCGCGGTCGCGCGGAGAAACCGGTTCAACAGCGACGCAAGCTGGATCGCTTTAAATCCGCGTTCCACGATCCGGTGCGTGACACCCTCGCTCTGGTTCTCGCGGGCGGACGCGGTTCGCGATTAAAGAACCTTACCGATTGGCGGGTCAAACCCGCGGTCCCGTTCGGCGGAAAATTCCGCATTATCGATTTCACCTTGTCGAACTGCCTCAATTCCGGACTCCGGCACATCGGGGTGCTCACTCAATACAAGGCGCACTCCCTGATCCAGCACCTGCAACAGGGTTGGAGCTTTCTTAAAGGCGAATTCAATGAGTACATCGAGCTCATTCCGGCGCAGCAACGCGTTCTGGAATCCTGGTACACCGGCACCGCCGATGCGGTGTTCCAGAACATCGATATTATTCGTCACCACAATCCGGATCGGGTTTTGATTCTCGCCGGTGATCACATCTACAAAGCCGATTACGGCATGATGATTCAGTTCCATTTGGAGCATGACGCCGACCTCACGGTGGGTTGCGTGGACGTGCCGATAGAAAACGCCGGTCATTTCGGCATCATGGCCATCGATGATGACGATCGGGTGATTCGATTCCGGGAAAAACCCAACCAACCGGAACCCGTACCGGGCCGAAGCGATGTCGCGCTGGCGTCCATGGGCATCTATGTGTTCAACACTGAATTTTTGTTCGATCAACTGAACAAGGACGCCCGGACACCGGGGTCCGAACATGACTTTGGAAAGAATATCATCCCCTCCTTGATTGACGAGCATAACGTCATTGCGTATCCGATCTCGCGCATCCAGGACGGCGCATACTGGCGGGACGTGGGCACCGTTGACGCCTATTACCAGGCCAATCTGGAACTGATCGGGGTGACGCCGGAGCTGAATCTTTACGATGAGAACTGGCCGATCTGGACATACCAGGCGCAGTTGCCTCCGGCGAAATTCGTATTCGATGACGACCTCAGGCGGGGCACGGCGGTGGATTCCATGGTATCCGGAGGCTGCATCATCTCCGGCGCGCTGGTCAGGCACTCTATTTTGTTCTCCAGCGTGCGCGTCAACTCCTTCTCACTGGTACAAGATTCCATCGTACTTCCCGAAGTGGATATCGGACGCGATTGCGTAATCAAGAACGCCATCATCGAAAAAGGCTGCCGCCTCCCCGCGGGAACCAAGATCGGTGTCGACCCGATAGCCGACGCCGAACACTTCTACGTGACCCCCGGCGGTGTTACCCTGGTCACGCCGGCCATGCTCGGGCAGACCGTACGCTAAACATCCGGCGGCGGGCGCGAGGGTCGCCGGTCGGGCATGTCTTGCGCCGGACAGCCGGCACCGCAACCACCAACGGCGGGAACGGCCGCGGCGTTCGCATCCGTCGCGGCTGGCCGCGCAATTTGCGCTATCATCCCGGGTGGGCACATACATAGAACTTGATATCGCATGCATCCCGCGTGGAAAGCTAAAATAACCGTGAACATCGGTATCAAAAGATTTATCGACCGCCTGGCGCTGATGTTAGCGCTTCTCGGCACGGCTTGCAGTCCGGCGAACGTGGTCAGCCAGCAGGTGTTGACGGGGGGCGCGTTACTGAAAACCCTGCAGTCCGGGGGAAACAACATCTACTTCCGCCATGCGCAGACCGACTGGTCGCAAAGCGACCACATTGAGCGCGCCGGGGACTGGACGAGTTGCGACGCGTCGCGCGTCCGCCAGCTGTCAGACGAGGGACGCCGCACGGCGAAGGCGGTAGGGGCGCACATGCGGACGTTGCGTATTCCGGTGAGTAAAGTTCTGGCCAGTCCCTATTGCCGCACCGTGGAGACCGCCGAGTTATTGGATCTGGGAGCCGTCGGCACGACGACTGACATCATGAATCTGAGGGTGGCGGAGTATTTCGGCGGGCGAGAAGCCATTTTGAAACGCGCCCGTCTGCGCCTCGCCATGACGCCGCCGCCCGGCAGCAATATCGTGCTCGTCGCCCACGGAAACGTCGCGCGTGACGCGACCGACGTGTATCCCGGGGAGGCCGAGGCCGTTGTGTTCCGCGCACGCGGGGACGGTGATTTTACCTTTATCGGCCGCCTCACTCCGGAACAGTGGGCGGAGCTGGCGCGACCCAACTAGCCCGCATTTCTCACCAGGATCCCGGATGCTGGCGCAGGACTCGTGCAGCTGCGCGCTGCGCCTGGAGCGAGACCCATAGCGAGCTATGGGTCGAGCGAAGGCCAAGCGCAGGTGTGCGAGAACCGGTATATTGCCTTATACATCAATGTCAACCGTCAACCTGGCGCCGCCTGGTGAGAAATGCGGGCTAGCGCCATTCACTACCGGGAACCCATGCCGCCGGCGGGTGCATCGCGGCCGCAGATCATTTTCGCGGCCCAACGCTGATTCCGGGTCGGACTTCTGCTAACCTCTAAACTATCTATCCAGCCCGCCGTTCCGGTGTCCACAAAGGAGAGAAGTCGATGGTCTCCCACGCCGCAATTCGTCTCAGCCCCAACGACAACGTGGCCGTTGCGCTGCAGGATATCGCCAAGGGCGAAGGCGTTGCACCGGCCGCCATTACCGCTCGCGCCCCGATTCCACGCGGCCACAAGCTTGCCATCGAGGCTGTTGATAAGGACGCACCGGTGATGAAGTATGGTCAGATTATCGGTTTCGCATCCGAACACATCGCACCCGGCGCCCATGTGCACGTACACAACGTGTGTATGGGGGATTTCGAGCGGGATTACGCCTTCGGTGTAGACGCGACCGAGACCGCCATGGTGGCCGAGGCCGAGCGCGCCACCTTCGAAGGATTCGTGCGGGATGACGGACGGGTCGGTACACGAAACTACATCGGTATCGTCACCTCCGTGAACTGCTCGGCCACAGTCGCACGACATATCGCGCGGGAGGTGGAGCAGCGCGGCATGTTGGATGGGTACGCCAATATTGACGGCGTGGTGCCGATCGTCCATGGCGCCGGCTGCTGCGTCGCCTCCGACGACGAGGGCTTCCGCATGCTGCAGCGAACCGTGTGGGGCCACGCCCGGCATCCCAACTTTGCGGCGGTGTTGATGCTGGGACTGGGTTGCGAATCCAACCAGATTCCCCTCATGGTCAAGGCCGCGGGACAACCCCCGGGAGAAACCTTCCACTACACGACCATCCAGAAACAAGGCGGCACCCGTAAAACCATAGAACAGGCGATCGCCTGGTTCACAAAGGCGTTGCCCCGCGCCAACGCGAAGCGGCGTCAGGCCGTGCCGGTGTCGGAGCTGACCGTGGCGCTGCAATGTGGCGGGTCGGACGGCTACTCGGGCATCAGCGCGAATCCCGCCCTGGGTCTGGCCGTCGACACCCTGGTGCGCCATGGCGGCTCGGGGGTGTTGGCGGAAACGCCGGAGATCTACGGCGCCGAACATCTGCTCACGCGCCGCGCCGCGTCCCGCGAAATCGGTGAGAAACTGATCGAGCGTATCCGCTGGTGGGAGGATTACACCGCGAGGAATCACGGCAACATGAACAACAACCCCACGCCGGGAAACAAAGCCGGCGGCTTGACCACCATTCTCGAAAAATCCCTGGGCGCGGTGGCCAAAGGCGGATCTACCAAGCTGGTCGAAGTGTATCGATATGCGGAGCCGATCACCGCCAAAGGCTTCGTGTTCATGGACAGTCCCGGTTATGACCCCTGCTCGATCACCGGCGAGGTGGCCTCGGGCTGCAACCTGGTGTGTTTCACCACCGGGCGCGGCTCGGTGTACGGCAACAAACCGGTTCCGAGCGTCAAAATGTCCACCAATACACCGATATATGAACATATGGCCGAGGACATGGATGTCAATTGCGGCACCATCATCGACGGCACCGAGACCCTGGAACAGGTCGGTGAACGCATATTCAAGAAAATGCTCGCCGTAGCCAGCGGCGAGAAGACCAAGTCGGAGGAACTTGGATTCGGCGACGCCGAATTCGTTCCCTGGCAGGTTAGCGCGCAAATGTAGCGCGGGGCATAAACAATGCGTGTAAACCCATCGCGCGCCAGATCGTTGTCGTCCCAAATTGATTGATCCATCGACTATCGCCGTTTTTGTCGCCGCCTCCTTCGTGCTGTTGATTACACCGGGGCCGGCCGTGTTGTTTATCGTCACGCGCAGCCTCGACGGCGGCAGCCATGCGGGCGTCGCCGCCACCTTGGGCGTCGCCACCGGAACGCTTGTTCACGTCACCGCCGCCGCCCTCGGGTTGTCTACGCTTCTGGTCACCTCATCGTCGGCGTTTAACGTGGTCAAATACCTGGGCGCCGCGTACCTTATTTACCTCGGTCTGCGCTCACTCACCACGCGAGAATCCCCCATACCCTCCGGCACACCGGCCGCGAAGTCCTTACGCAGGATCTGGGTGGAAGGAATTATGTTGCAGTTACTCAATCCCAAAGTAGCATTGTTCCTGTTCGCGCTGTTGCCGCAGTTTATCGATCCGTCAAGAGGACAGCCGGCGCTGCAGATGTTTGTCCTCGGGCTGGTGTTGTTGACACTGGGCGTCGTCACCGACGGCGCCTACGCGCTGGGGTCCGGCGCGGCCCGCAAATGGTTGCGGCACCCGACGGTGCTTCGCGGTCAACGCCGGCTCTCCGGCGGGGTATTGATTGCGCTGGGTATCGCCGCTGCGGTGTCGGACGCCGGCGGCAGGGGCAAAACCTAGCCCGCCCGAGCACCCCATCCTCGCCCCTCGCCGGGCTTATTTTTCGTCTATTTATCCATGGGTTAAGCAGGTTCCGCAAAAAGCTGCTAGAACTATAAATAGGAACTGCATCAACAGCCGGTGAGGATCGAACTTGGTACGAGATAAACGCGAACAAGCAGTAGGCGTGGGCCACGGGTCCCCCCTCGCCATGTCGTTAGTCAGGGAGGTGACCGATGCGTTGGTATGAGCGGCTCAATGTACGGCTGATGGCGCCCATACTCATTGTGCTTCTGGTTTCGATTTCACTTTCGCTGGGCTGGCTGTTCAAACATCAGGAGGCGCAGGTTATCGATCGCGCGCGAGACGAGGCTCTTCTGATCAATCAGATCGTCAAATCGGCGATACGCAACCAGATGCTGAAAAACGTCAATGACACGGCTCAGGATACGATCGCCACCATTCAGGCCCGTACTCAGCTCTCTGATATATCAGTGATCTCCAAGAACGGCGTTGTCCATC
The DNA here is from genome assembly GCA_947259175.1 of uncultured Gammaproteobacteria bacterium. Classification (GTDB taxonomy): domain Bacteria; phylum Pseudomonadota; class Gammaproteobacteria; order Arenicellales; family JAANXG01; genus CALZGZ01. Next base: position 15,212 of record CAMYKW010000088.1, read on the forward strand.
TATCCTCGAATCCCGCCAAGATCGGCACCACCGTCGACTGGACGAATCCCACCTGCTCCCGTTGTCATTCCTCCAAGGAGCGGCCCATGGCCCAGGCTACTTTCTTGAATACGGAAGAGTCCAATACGTTGCGATCTATGAATCTTATCGAAAACGAAGTTGCATGCCACGAGTGTCACGGGAAAGATGCCAAATACCTGGGTGTCATGATCGTGGATCAAGACGTCAGGAGAGACATCAACCGTGTAACGCAAGTTCAGAAATCTCTCATCGGGGCCGGTTCGATCACTCTGGCCGCGATTTTCGGACTCATAATCATCATTGTTCAGCGACTCGTACAGCGACCCGTGGACCAGTTGCTCGTAGGCATACGGGGAATACGCAATCGAGAGTTCGACACACGGATCGATACCAAAGTTGGCGGTGAATTGGGGGAACTCGCCGGCGCGTTCAATGAAATGGTCGTCGATACCCGACACTATGTACAAGAAATCAATAGCAAGACTTTCGAGCTCTCGACGTTGTACTCAATTGTCGAGCGCGTCACCCGCAGCATCGATCTCAACCAGCTGCGGAATATCATTCTGGATATCATCATGGATTCTTTTGCCAACGTTGAGCTGGGAGCCATCGTATTTGAGACCCAGGATAAGGACAGACTCCAGTTGAACCTGCGCAACGCGGGTGATGCGGAGACTGTCTGCTTGGATTATGGCGACCGGTCCGATCAAGTTCAGGATCTGTTCGAATTCGAATTCCTGCAGCGCTGGTTACACGGGGACATCAACGAGGTCACCCACCTCGATCAGAGAAATGCGATTCTCGTGCCACTGCGGTCAGAGGGCAAGGACACGGGACTGCTGTACGCACGAAAACGGGCCGGCGAGTCGTTTTCCCAGGGCGAGACTCAACTGCTCGACGCGCTGCGCACGCACGTGTCGGTAGCGCTGGAAAATGCACGCCTTTATTCCCTTGCCATCACCGACGAGCTGACCCAGCTCTATACCATGCGTTACTTCCAGCACGCGATGCAGGAACAGACCACAAAATACATCCGATACGGGCAGAAGCATGCGCTGCTGATGCTCGATCTGGATGACTTCAAGCAGATCAACGACGAGCACGGCCACCCGGCCGGTGACGCCGTGCTGTCGCGGATCGCAAAGGTCCTGCTTCGCTGCGTCAGAGATATCGACATCATATCCCGCTACGGCGGTGAGGAGTTCGCTGTAATCCTGCCGGAAACCGACGAGAAAGCCGCGCGGGTGGTGGCCGAACGGATCCGTTCAGAAACCGAAAACGAACAGATCAAGATTGGCGACAAAACCCTGCAGTGCACGCTCAGCATCGGCATCGCATGCTGTCCGGCGCATGCCACCGTCGTGCGCGAGATCGTCGAAAAGGCGGATACCGCCCTTTACCGAGCGAAGGCGCTGGGAAAGAACCGAGCGTTCTCCGCGTCGGCGCTGGGTGATGATCAAAGAGAATCGCTTGCCATGACCTGAACCGCAGGGCGGCGGTTGTTTTCAACCGATCGGCTTTGCTTGAACAGGAGGCTCAGGCGGGGACGGCGAGGACCGGACAGTTTGCGGCGCGCAGAATTCTTTCGGTGGTGCTGCCGCGCAAGGCGTCGAGAAATCCGTCATGCCCCTGGGTGGTCAGTACAATGAGATCCGCGAGCATATTCGTGGCCACGCTCAGGATTTCGTTGACCACGTCGCCGCGACGAACGGTGGACGTCCAGGACCAACGCTTATCTTCGGGCAGTTGCGGCTCCGGCGCGTTGAACGTGTTACCGATATGGACTTTGGTGAAGCGCACACCCCGGGGACACCCCAGCAGGTCCGCCAGCTTAACCGCGGTGTAAATCGCCTGTTGCGGGTCCGGTTCGCGGTCCACCGCTATTAACACCCGCCGCAGGGTTGCGTTCCCGGTGTCATGGTCGACAAATCCGCGCACACCATGGGGCAGAAACAGGGTCTTGGTGTATGAGTCGCGGGCGATAGGCTCCGAGACGGCCTTGTTTACCCATCGCGGGCGAATGTCCTGACGGCTGTTGGCCAACACGATCAGGCACGCAGGTTTTTCGACCAACCGGCGCACGATGGCCTGCACGGGGTCTGGATCGGTCAATTGAATTTTCTTTACGCGTAGTCCGTTGCTGATGTCATCCGGCACCGGGCCGTCGGGCGGGATCAAGCGCCAGTGTATGAGTTTATTCCGCGTGCTGGGGAAACTCCCTCTGTCGATGGGTGTGGGATTCACATGCGCCACCGTGAGGGTGATCTCCCCTGCGAGGGCGATTTTCAGGGCGTGTTCGTACGCAATTTCGCTGGCATCGGAAAAATCCGACGGATGAAATACGTGTTTGAAATCCAAATCGCGCATGCGGGTAAACGGTCGTTCAGGCACCCGGATCAACACCGATACCTAACAGTCTAGACCAAACCGGAGACATCCTCCGGTCACGAACCAACGCGTTGTCGTCCACCGCCTCGCCGCGGGGGTGGGCGCCGATGCCGGACTTGGTACGGCTATCCCCCGATCAGGCCCCGTCGCGCCCAAACCACGCGCTGTCGACCGGACCGGCGGCCGCATTCGAGGCGCGGAAAAACCAGGAAAAGAATTTGTCCTTGATCGCGCTGGCTGCGGCGCCGATCCCTTCGCCACACCTAATGGCAGCCAAAAAATACCGTCAAAAAATACCTTCCATCGGCCACAAAATGCCATACGTCCGCTGCGCACGGGTAAACCCGTATGCCCCCGGGGGCCTGGCGCTTTTTATTCCTATCTTGGTCTATGTTTGCTAGTACACGGATCTATGCGCGGGTAAACCTCGTTTGCCGGCGGCGGCGAGCCACCCCGGGGGAATGCATTTTGAGCACGCAGCAAGCACCACAAGAAACAACCAGCAAAGACGCCAATCGCAAACCCGCACGGAATCTAGCGGTCCGCTACGTGTTCGCCCTGAGCCTGGTGGCGGCGCTGATCGTGGCGGGGCAGGTCCTGGTGCAATTGTCTCTGATGCAGCAAGAGCGCGACGCGCGTACGATCAACATCGCCGGCCGGCAGCGCATGTTGTCGCAAAGAATCCATGTCCACGTGCTTACCGCTGAGCGTGAGTCAGACGTCCAGCGGTTACGGGCGCGCGCGACCACGTTGGCCATGGATCTCGACCTCTGGCAACGATCCCATGCGGGGCTGCGGCATGGCGACGTTGAACTGGGACTGCCCGGCAACAACAGCCCCGAAACCCAGGCGCTGTTTGCGAAACTCGAACCGCATTTTGCGGCCATAAAAACCACCGCGGACCGGGTGGTTGTGATAGGCGAAGCGGCGAACGCCACGCCCATCGACTTGCGGCCACAGATCGGCACGCTGGTTCTTCATGTCGACCGCTTCCTGGAGACGATGGATCGAATCGTCCACGTCTACGAGCAGGAGGCTGCGGCCCGTGTGGCGAAACTTCAGCGGATCGAAGTGCTGTTGATGGTAACTGCACTCCTGGTCTTGGCGCTCGAAGCGCTGTTCATATTCCGCCCCGCGGTGAGACGCATTCGAGCCGCCATCTCGGAGCTGAACCGGGTCAGCGGCGTCTTCCAACAACTGTCGCTGCGCGACGATTTGACGGGGGTGCCAAACCGCCGCTGTTTTGATGTGCTCTACGAACGGGAGATTCGGCGGGCGATGCGAAGCTGTCAGCCACTTTCGCTGATCATGATCGATGTCAACAACTTCAAGGAATTCAACGACAATTTGGGGCACCAGTTCGGCGATACCTGCCTCAGTAAAATCGCCCGCACCCTACGTCGAGGCGTACTCCGTCCCGGCGACCTGGTCGCGCGTTTCGGAGGAGACGAGTTTGTGGTGTTGTTGCCCAACACGGACATGCATGGAGCTCAGCACGTTGCCAGCGCCATGCGCCGGGCCGTGGATAAGCTCAAAATCGAACACGACTCGCCCCATGTCCCGCGGTCTCTTTCTATCAGCACCGGCGTCGCGAGCGCCACGCTCACACCAACGACCGCCATGCCCGTCGAACTGTTGCGGACAGCCGACGCTGCGCTGTTTCGCGCCAAACGTTCGCGCACCGTCCACATCCCGGACACGTCTTGGAACGCGGCTGAGCTGGCGGTAGATCAACTCGGCGCCGGCCGCGTTTTCAGCTAAACACGGCGATGACCGGTTAGCTTTAAGGAAGCTCTGAATAATCCATCCCTGTATTATCAGAGCTCGAAAAACGAAAAGTGCGATTTTCGTTTTTCTCCACAGTTCAATGACTTACGTGATGTACCGGCGGAACCTCTGAATAAATCAGAGGTTCCTTAATGCATCGATACGCCCGCCCCGCCGGCGGGTGACAATTCAGGTACGACTCAACCAGCCGCGGGCGAACTTTTCCTGCGGCGGGTCGGCGCGCATCGCGGTGACGTACAGGTCCCCCTGGAGGATGTTCATCAGCCGCAGCAGGTAGCGGGAATGGCGCTCCTGCCTGAGATAAGTGCGCAGAACGCGCAAGGTCACCGGACCGAACACACCGTCAGCGGTGATGTCCTTGTAGTCCCGTTCGTCGCGATTGAGCAGATTCAGGCTTTCCTGCAGGAACCGAACCGCGCGCCGCACACCCATATTGACACCGGTGTCGAACAACTCTACAGCGATCTCCTGTTCGCGCAGTGCATCTCCCGAGAACTTGTCCCAGTAATGTTTCTTGTAAAACCGCTTGACGGCATTGCCGAGCGTCGCGTCATCATCCAGGACGGCGGGGAAGCCGGGTTTCGCCTTTGCCGAATCGATGCGCTTCCAACCGGCCCATTGCGGATGAAACCGCCGCGAGATTCCCTTGTAGGTCTCGCCGCCGCGATCGTCCGGGTCATTCACATAACCACCTTCGTGTCCGGCGATGATGGCGTAAGCTTCGTCGAAATCGGCCATGGCGTCCCCCACTAGTAGTCCAAAGAGTCTTCGGTGAATTGCGGTTGCGGCGTTTTACCGATGATGCGCTTCAGCAAATGATTCATAGTCACCGGATCGTTATCGAATCCACCGTGGGACTCGCTGTTGGACGCCGCACCGCCGGAGTCCCCGCCGTCGCTGTATGCAAAACCGAGCCGCGGGATCCCGTGTTGCTCGACGATCCGGCTGTGTCTCTGCATCCCCAGCAGCGGCGCGTCGCGCACGTCTTCGAACGCCCGCGACACCAGATACAGCAACGACTTGCGATAGACATGGACGACGTGGTCGTCGCGTTCCCAATCGTCGTTTAGATTGTATACCAGCATGTCGTCGACTCCGGTGTCCGCCGCGTCCGCCACCAGCAGGGGATAATAATGACTGTTGAATAAATCCACCGTCGCCGCCGGAGCCAGCAACGAGCAGCTCGCGACCCGCTGTACCGGGGCGATGCGCTCCAGGGCATCCAAGAAAAACGCCATCAAGATGGCGCCGGTGCTGTGCCCAGCCACGTGGAGCTTCATGCCGGTATTCCCGGCCCGCCACAATGCGTCCAGAAATGCGGCCAACACCTGGGCGCCGTCGTTGCTGCCCAGGAACGGCAATGACGCGCCGCGCTTCATCTCCCGCCACAGCGCCCGGCCGGGCACCCGCGTGGCGGCTTCGATCAAGCGGTCGGTCCAGTCGGTGAAGCCCGCCGCCCGTTCCTCCACGGCCTGTTCCTTGCCCAGCACCACGTCCTTGATCTCCTCCATCACCCCGGTGTCGTACATGAAGTGATACGGATACACGCGGTTGTCCTTGAACGTTTCTTTCATCGCGGCGATGCGTTGCGCCGCGTCCTTGGGGCTGTTCAGGCCACCGTGGGCGTAGAACAGCAGGTGGTCGTAGCCGTTGCTGTTGGCAACCAGTTCGGCGGTGGCGTGCACGTCTTCGAGGTTGCTCCAGTAGCGCCCGTGGTCATGAAAGCGGCCGTCGTCCAGGTGCACGAAGTGCCCGGCGATTTCGGCGCGCGGGGGGTTGCGTTCGAAAAACCCCGCCTTGCCGCGCCCGGCCTCGGAAATTCCGGACACCGGCAGGTGCCAGATCTGGGGCGTGGGCAACGCCAGGCGCAACACCCAGGCATCCATGACGTTCGCCTGCCAGTCCTCATAGGTCCAAAGCGCCACGCCGTTGTTGCCCCAGCGCCGGCCCCACGAGTTTTGGATCCAGAAACCGGTTTTGTTGTAGCCGACGATGGCAAACGCATGACCGCCCAAATCGTCTTCTTCGAGCTTGATCACCCCGGTTTTCTTATTGACCCCGTCCCACCCCGAATGCACTTTGGCTGAACAATAGATCGCACCGGCTTCGTTGAGCGCGGCATGATAGTCCGACAGACGCACACCGAGGCGATAATAGGCGCCGAGGGTGTTGTTGCGCGCATCCTTGGCCGCGGCCACGGTCAGCGCGCCCGGATCTCCGTCTTCGTATCGCCAATGCCGCTCGCGGCACACCCCCATGTTGTACCAGCCCTGGATGGCGCCGCGGCAACTGGATCCCTGGTACTGTTCGCCGCGCCACTCGTCGTGCTTCTTGGCCATCTCATACAGCATGCGCGGGCTCACCGCGTAGCGGTTGCCGCGGCGCTGATTGAGCAGATTGATCACCGCCGCTAAGCCGAACCCGGAGCAGGACCCCTCCTCGCCCTGATCCACAACCTTCAAAGACCGGGGTTTGGGGATGGACCGTTTGAGCTGGATGAGGGAGGGCTCGTAGGTCCAGTCGCGGAAATCCGGAACATCGGCAAACGCGGTCAGGGCGAAACGCCCCAGCTTGGGAGGCTCAACGGTGGCCATGGTTGCTGCTCCTGGTCAAAGTGCGTGAAGATTTTGGCACGATATCTCGCACAAGGGGAACCGGGCAGCCGCGTGTTTCAGCCGTGCGGCCGGGTTTTTGTGACGTATGTCAGCGCCCATGGCTCCGGACCGCCCGTACTGCAGCGCAAGCCCTAGCCCGCATTTCTCACCAGGCGCCCAGCTACTATTCCTGGCATGCGGCTGAAAGACTCGTTACGTCATTTATATGCAGAGACAGCTTAAACTCCTGATGTGGATTGCTGAGAATAGTAGCTGGACTATCCCGGCCCTGGCTGGTCCTCGCACACCTGCGCTTGGCCTTCACTCCACCCATAGCTCGCTATGGGTCTCGCTCCAGGCACAGCACGCAGCCGTACGAGTCCTGCGCCAGCATCCGGGATCCTGGTGAGAAATGCGGGCTAGGCGCATCGAGTGAAGTCCAAGTTCAGGCGTGCCTGGACCAGCCGCGGCACCCGCGTCGGTAGACACGTACTTGGCCCGATTTACCGTCATTGAAGAATATTCAATCAAGAAACCGCTCCACCTCGTCCTTGACGATATCCTCTGAACGCCGCGGGTCCTCAATTGCGGAATCTTCCCCATCCTGCGGCTCGTGTTCCCAGTCGTAGCGTTTCTCCGCGGGCACGGGATCGCAGCTGCGCAGCAGGATCGCACAAACCGTACCGATAATGGCGCCGGACAAGTGGGACTCAAAAGAGATCCCCGCCTTGATGGGCAATATGCCCCACACCATGCTGCCGTACAGAAAAAACACCGTCAGCGATATGGCGATCGACAGCCGATCGCGCCTAAGGATGCCAAGCGTAAATAGAAAAAACATCATGCCGTAAGTGAGCCCACTGGCCCCGATGTGATAACTGCTGCGCGCGAATAGCCACACTCCCAGACCGGAACCCGCGTAAATAGCGGGAATCCCGACCCGCGCCGACTTGGGATACGCGTACAAAAACGCGCTGCCCAGAATCAGTAACGGCAAGGTGTTACTGAACACATGCTCAAACGAGCTGTGTATCAGCGGGCCCGCCACTATCCCCACCAGACCGTCCGCTTCGCGAGGGAAGACGCCAAACCGCCCAAGCTGGAGACCGAAGGTGAGGTCAAGCAGCCAGATCAACCAGATAATCCCGACAAAGCACGCAGCGACAATCGCCGCTTGGCGCAACCGGCGTGTGTCATTTCTCGTGTCAACCACGATACCGGTCACAGCGGCGCAGGTTCATCGCACGTTAGCGTACTTGTTAGGCGCATCGATATGCAAACCCGCCACCCCGGCTCCGAGTCGGCGATGCTGATTGCCAAGAGTACCCAACAAACCGCATTTGAGTTCGCTACCGATTCCTTAGCAACAAGTTTTGTTCTATCGGTATGAACTTCGAAGCCGACTTAACCAACGACACAGCAGTCAGCTGCGCCACGCCGTATACTTCCACGATACAATCGTAGTTATTTCTTATTTTTTGCACCAATAAGTCAAAATCACCATCGCCAGATGCCAACACAACCACATTTGACAATCTCGCATATTCCAGCACGTCAATCGTAATGCCGACATCCCAGTCGCCCTTCGCAGAACGATCACTGCGCTGGATGAACGGCTTTAATTTCACTTCGAACCCAATTCCCCGCAGTATGTTTTGAAATTGCCTCTGTTTTTCATCGCCCCTGTCGATAGCATAGGCACTTGCTCTCACCAGCTTCCTAGCTGCCGTTACCTCACTCCAGAAAGCGTTATAGTCAAAATGACAGTTGTACACCTGCTTTGTGGTGTAGTAGATGTTCTGTACGTCCACAAATACCGAAACTGTGTCCATGGGACAGGAGCTTAGCGTGTCGATGCCGAGGCAGCGAGTCTTCTGGTCATGGCTTTACCCGCCAAGGCTTGAACCCATTTTCCGTCGGCTTTCATGGCGTACGTCATCAACCCATGGCTAGCCCGCATTTCTCACCAGGATCCCGGATGCTGGCGCAGGACTCGTGCGACTGCGCGCCGCGCCTGGAGCGAGATCCATAGCGGGCTATGGGTCGAGTGAAGGCCAAGCGCAGGTGTGCGAGGACCAGCCAGGGCCGGGATAGGCGTGATTGTCTTAAACACTGTGTATCTCGTTAGTTCAGTAAACAGCCCGAAGTAACCAGCATGGAATTAGAATTTGGCGCCGCCTGGTGAGAAATGCGGGCTAGTGCCGATAGGCCACCAGGCGAATCTCGCCGGCGTCGACGGACACGTAGTGGAGCGGTGCTTGGGTCCACGAACCCGTGTTGAGATAGCGCACGCCATCGCACACTACGTCTTCGGGGTGGTGCGTGTGCCCGCAGGTGATCGCCGCAAAACCACCCTCCACTGCGCAGGCAACGGCGTTCTTTTTAACCTGTTCGGTGAATATGCGATACAGGAACGGCGTCCATCGCTTGGCCAGCTCCGCAACGTGAACCGGCGCCGCACCGAGACGCAGCCGCAGTTTGTGAAAAAACAGGAACAGCCGGATGAACCACAGGTTGTTCGGCATCAGCGAGTCGAAGTCATCGCCGTGCACGATCATTAATTGCGTACCCAACGCCAGGTTGCGCAGGAATTCGATGCGGCCAGGATCCGTCATGCGGTAGTCCTCATCGTGGTTGCCGTAGATCCAGACTACCCGCCGCCGGTAAGCTTCCCGACGCAGCAGATTGAGCACCGCCTCGTCTTCGGCTTCCAGCGGCTTATACGGATTGTCGATGATGTCGCCGTTCAAGATCAGCGTGGTCCCGTCTTCCAGAGACTCCACTAGGTGCACAAATGCGCCTTTGTCGAACATCGGTAATCCGATGTGCAAGTCACTCACCACCACGGCGCGCAGACTCTCGGGCTCCAACACCATGTTGGAATGCACGTCCGCACGCTGCGCTGATCGATCCCGTTGTTCCACAATACATCCAACTCCAACAGATCCCGAAGGGCGCTACCAGCATCCGATTTACACCTCTGCCCCTGCCCCTTTCGTAGTTCCGCCATGCTATCAGAGTTCAACGATTCGCTGCGCTTTTTAACAGCTCATTTGAACGTGGCTTTCCGGTGCTCGAGCCAATAAATCGCGCGTGAAACACACTCCCACTGTCATATTTCCAGACCCAGGGCGCGGAATGTTTCCTCCAACCCCATCCCACGCAGTGAATTTCAACACCTCGTTCCGGGCCAATTCGTCTTCGCTTACGCTCGAGCACAGCCGGCACCCGCATCGGTTGTGCAAACCCGAACTTCCCCTCGCCGGAAACCGACGGATTCGTCACCGCAAGTAATTACCGAGTACAATACTGCGATGAACCTCCCCGTCCGACCGACCCGGTTCAACCGATGAGCAACGGCGAGTCTGCAGCAACACCCATTACGGCCGGCACGTTGAAGACGGCCTATCTCTCAAACATCAAGGGCGACCTGTCGGGGGCAGTCGCCTCGGCGGTGATGGCGCTGCCGGGAAACATTATCTACGGCTTGATGGCATTCGCGCCGCTGGGACCCCACTACGCCGGCCACGGGATCCTGGCCGGATTATTCGCATCGGTGTTTGGCGGGTTCGTTTCCGCCGTTTTCGGCGGCACCCCCGGCAGCATCGCCGGTCCCCGGGCGCCAACCGCGCTGGTGCTCGGCTCATTCATCGGCCAGCTGTTGGCCTCCGGTGCTTTCACCAACGATGCGGCCACGGTGCTCACCCTGGGATTCTTCGTCGTCTTCCTGAGTGGGTTGATCCAGATACTGTTCGGCATTCTCCGGCTCGGCGGCGTGGTGAAGTTTATTTCCTATCCAGTGATCGCCGGCATCGTAAACGGCACCGTGATCGTGCTGCTCGCCGGAGCCGTATGGGGTTTTCTCGGCATCCCCAAACAACCCGGCGTCAACCTGCTCACCCAATTGGACCAGATACAGGTTCAATCCGTGCTGGTTGCCCTGGTGACCATGGTGTTGTGGCTCAAGGCAAAACGAATTGCCCCGTGGGTTCCCGGCCCGCTGCTCGGCCTGCTGGGCGGCACCGCGCTCTACTATCTACTGCAAAGCCTGGGCGGCAGCATGGGGGAAACCCTTGCCGCCGTGCCGTTCGCCGTCCCGGCGCCGGACTATCTGCTCGGCTTCTTCGCGCTGGCTGATGACAGCTATTGGCGGTTCTTTCCGCTGGTCATCACCGCGGCTTTGACGGTCGCGATTTTGGGTTCGGTTGACTCCCTGCTCGCGGTGCTGACCCTGCAGAACCTGTCGGGCCAACGTGCGAACGGCAATCGTGAGTTAATTGCGCAGGGACTGGGCAACATCGCGAACTCGTTTTTCGGCGCGATTCCTACCGCCGGCGCGGCGGCGAGGGTGTCGGCGAACTATCAGGCCGGGGGACGCACCCGATTGTCCGGGGCGCTATTCGGTCTGATCTCGTTGCTGATGGTCGTCGCGTTTGCGCAATATATCGCATTGATTCCCCTAGCTGTGGTTGCCGGCATGACGATAATGACCGCGTGGATTATTGTCGACAAATGGAGCTTTCAACTCATCGGACATGTATTCAACAAGGAACTCGTCAATCGACGCGAGTACCTGTGGAACCTGGCCATCGTTGTTGTGGTGGCCATCACCGTTGTGGCCGTTGATATTCTCACGGCGGTAGCCCTCGGAATGGTGACCTCTATTCTCATTTTCATCATCCAGATGAGCAAGTCCATCGTCAGGAATGTGTTTCATGGGTCGAAGATCCATTCCAAGAAACAACGGCATGTCAAAGCCATGGATACGCTCCGTGAGCACGGCGACAACATCGCGGTTGTCGAGTTGCAGGGACCGCTGTTTTTCGGCGCAACCGACCGGCTGGTGCAGGAAATCGATACGCTCGTCAAGCGCGGCGTGCGCTACATCATTCTGGACTTCAAGCGCGTCAACGATGCGGACATCTCCGGGGCCACGGTGTTGATGCGCACTTACAAGCAATTGCAGCAAAAAGGGGTGGCCCTCGAGTTCAGTTACCTGCACCAGGGTGACCAGCTGTGGACGTTTCTCGACGACTTGGGTTTCTTGACCGACGCCATAAGTGATCATCTGTTTCCGGACACCGATCAGGCCCTGGAAAGCTGTGAAGACCTGGTGCTGAACGAAGTGAGCGCGAAACGGGATCACGAGCTGTCCCGCCCGTTGGAGGACTTGCTGGAACTGGAGGATTTGAACGACGACGATCGGCAGGCATTGCATGCGGTTGTCGGCAACCAGGTGTTTTCCGCCGGCGACTATTTGTGCCGCCAAGGCGACCCCGGCGATTGCATCTTCATCATCGAGAAAGGATCCGCGGAAATCTCGATCAAGATCCCGGGGCTCGATCGCAGCAAACGCCTTGCGACCTTGGGCGACGGGGCGATCTTCGGCGAGATGGCGCTGCTCGATCACGGCAAGCGCTCGGCGGACGTGCAGGCGCGCGAGGAGTTGCGCTGCTATCAGATTTCCAGCGCGGCGTTTGCGCAATTAAAAACGGATCGTCCCCAGATCGCATTGATGATCTTGGACCGGCTGAGCAAAATCCTCGTCGCCCGACTGCGCCTGGCGAACGAAACCATCGGCGAGTTGGAGCGATAGCGTAGCCTCGTCCGCCTCCTCCACACTTTGAAAAGTCCTATTGGCCACCATCCGACGCACTGTGTGAGCGCTCTTCAAGCGCGGTTTTAGTTCGCGGTAACAAACCGCTCCCATAAAAGCTGCGCCCACCGCAATATCTAAGGTAGCTCTGAATAATTCATCCATGAATTCTCAGAGCACGAAAAACGAAAAATACGATTTTCGTTTTTCTCCATAGATCAACCACATAGGTGATTAGAGGTTTCCTAAATCTGGTCACCTTTAAGTCGCGGCGCTCAACTGCACCGGGTTCAATTACAACGAGCGAAGCAGCGCTCGCGGCGCATTGGGATCAGGGTTGCTCGTTTTCACGCGGGCGCGATGCGTCTTATACGCCAGAGGCCGCATGCCGGATGGCAAGCATTCGCTGGTCGTCCTGGGGGTCGTCGCCGCTGACATGGCCCAATGCGCGCAACGGTCCGAGGTCCGCGAGCGACAGGGTGTTGCGAGCGCAGGCGGCACGATAGAAATCCAAGCTGCGCCAGACGAGCGGGAAGCCCTGCCAGTGACCGTCGGACTGCGCGCCAACGTTGACGTTGGCCAGGAACACGCCGTCGGGGTTCAAGTGCCGGGCCACGAAACCCAACGCGCCGTCGAGGACGTCGTCACTCATGTGAATGAGCACCGAAAACGCCCAGATGTAATCAAACCTGCAACCCAGGTCCAGATCGGCGAGATCGGCGACTACCTGCAGCCGCGGCCTCTTGCCGGCCAGGCCCGTCTCGGCGAGTTCCTTGCGTCCTTCTGCGAGGACCTCTTCGCGCGCCTCCACCCCGCAGTAGTGCCCGACCTCCAGATATTTGATAAGGGGCAGGCCGCCGCGCAGGGTTCCGCAGCCCAGGTCCAGCAAGGTATGGCCGGGCTCCAGGCCTTGCGAGCGCAAAAACGAAATCTGAAACTCGCGTTTCATGCGCCACAGCTCGGCCGGTCCCACCAGGCGGTGACGGTGCTTCGCCGGATCGGGAACATGCGTTCCTCGGAGGCGTTTCCAACTGCCCAACATGCACTTGATGCGACTGGTTAATGTGCTAAGGATCTGCATTGAGTACGGTATCCAGGGATCTTGTTGAGAAACTCGCGATAGACGCTCGTCATTGTGGGGCGAATCCCGGTGCCCGGCGATGCGGCTTGGGGCGCGGAACATGGTCCGTGTTCAAGCCGTCATCCAACCACGCCACCTGTAAATGGCCAGCCCGGCATATTCGTGGATGACGCTCCACAAATGATCCAGATTCTGCCACTTGGGATGAACGTTCCATGTAAACCTTGGTGATCGAATGCTATGGGATATCACCTTGAATCCTTGCGCGGCAAAGGTTTTAACCGCGCGCGGGATATGGTGCTCGTGACTTACGAGTATCAGGGTCTTCACGTTCTTCGGAGTCAGCAGCTTCCCGATCCCGGTCGCCTCCTCGTAGGTGTTGTTCGCGCTTATAAAAAAAGTCTTGTCCCGGTCCAGCGCGTAGCCTTTTGCGAGCACCTCCAGAAACCGGTACGGTTGGGGTTCGCCGTCCCGGCGCCGATCCCGCGGCGAGCCCGAAAAGACGATCACTGGTGCACGCCCGGAATGCAATACATCCATGCCCGCCTCTATGCGCCGAATCGCGTTGTATGTGGGCAACGAGCCCTTGGTGTCCGCGCCGCCGAGCACAACAATGGCATCGGCGCGCTGGTTGGTGTTCTCCGGCACTTGCGCAAAAAGCGGCAGCGCCAGCAACTGCGTCACCGCCGGGCTGGTGAGAAGCAGCGTATAGATCACGAATACGGTCATTAAGCCCTTGTAGAGCACCCCCGTCTGTTGCCGGCCCTTCAGATACAGGATGATCAATACGATAAGAAACAGCGGCAGTGCGCTGGTAAGCACAGTCTTGGCGATTTGTTCCATGGGTCAGGGTTGTTTCCGGTTAATGAGGGCGAGTATACAGGGCGCGACTCTTTAAGAACGGCAGCAGGCGGCCCGGCGCGGTCGGGGAGACACCGCCATGTCGACATGCCAGATGAGATTAGAGGAGATACTATTTCCAGTTGTCTCGGCCGTATCGATGCGTGGTCTGCGACCAGTTAGGGCGAACGCCATCAAACTGGACCAGAAAACTGTGGGAGCGCTTTTCAAGCGCGATTGGTTGTGGCGGCAATCGTCTAATGGCTGCCGGAGACCGGGAATCCCGACAGCTCGGCGTGGCGGGAGGCCGCCGGCTCGTCGCCGATGGCGCGATAGCACCGCGCGAGCCAGTGATGGGTCGAGCGGTGATCCGGCCGCTGCTCGAGCGCTTGCAGAAACTCGGCGATGGCTTCACGGCAGCGACCCGCCTCCATCAATCCGTGGCCGAGATTGAACCGCGCCTGGAAGTGCTGCGGCTGCCGCGCCAGGAACTGCCGGTACTTGCGCTCCGCCGCCGCCCAATCTCCCACCTGCTGCAACGCATACGCGTGCATAAATCCGGCATCCCGGTAGCCCGGATAGATGCGCTCGATGCGCTGCAGGAAGGGCAGTGACTGCGCCGCTTCACCGGCGCGCTGAAAGTCCCGCGCAGTCTGGTATTGATAGTCCAGGTGGCGCGGGTCGAGTTCCGCCGCCCGCCGCATCACCAGGCGCGCCTCCGCCGGCTGCTCCAGCATCCGATACGCCCGCGCCAGCCAATAATGCGTCAAGCCCCAACGGGGCGCGAGGGTAACGCTTCGTCGCAGCAATTCGAGTCCTTCGTCGGCGCGTCCCGAGTGGATGTATAACATCCCCAGGTTGATGTGCGCATAGACGTGGTCCGGAACACGGCGCAGCGTCTCCAGGTAGTGGTGTTCCGCCAGCGCCGGATCGCGGCGCTGAATGCTGCGCGCGTAGTTCATGTGCGCCAGCGGCGTCGCGCCGTAGCGCACGCTCTGCGCCCAGAAGCGCTCTTCAGTGTGCCAGTTGCGGTTCAGCGCATACGTCGATACCCCGAAGTACAACAACCCGGCGGCAATCGCGGCCACCGCCGCGCCGCGCCGTTTCACCACCGTAAGCAACAACACCAGCAACAGCAACAGGAACGCCAATGATGGATACTGACGATAATCGGCGGCCAGGTAACGGAACGGACGAATCGACGACGTCGGCGCAAACAGCACCCAGTAGGAAAGTATCGACCACGCCGCCAGCGGCATGCGCCGCCACAGATAAAGGGCCACGGCGATACTCGCCAACACCACCGCGACGCCCAACAGGACACCGGGCTCAAACGGACCGGCGGCGGCGTCGATGTGCGGCAGGGCGCGCATCTCGAACGGCCAGAATGCGTTGCGCAGATAGTAGAACACGTGCGTGCGCAGCATCGTCAAACCGTACAGCCATGGGCTCAGCTTGTCCGACTTGAGCTGATCCAGGTCGGAGAAATCCAGCACCCACTCGGTCCACACGAAAAATCCAGCCACCACCAGCGCAAAGCCGGACACGCGGGCCCACAAACGCCAATCGCCGATCGCGGTGCGCACCACGATCAGTTCGAACAACAGGATCAACATCGGCATTACCACACTGTTCTGCTTGGACAGCAACGACAACGCGAGCAGAGCAAGCGCCGCGGTCCAACCGACTACGGTCTCCCCCCGGCGTCGCATGCGCGTGTACACCAGCAACGATGCGACCAGAAACAACATCATCATCTGCAGGTCGCGCGCGCACACATAGTTCACCGGCACCGCGGCCACCGGATGCACGGCATACAACAGGGAGACGGCGGCCGCGAGTTCGGTCAGACGCTGTGTTGGCAGGTCAATGCGTGACCAGTGCCGCAACAACTCGCGAAGCAGCAGGTACAGCATGACGCACACCAGGATGTGGATGATGATGTTGCCCAGGTGATACCCGGTCAGCCGGTCGATGCCCAACGCATCGCTGACCGCCGTGTTGATCGAAAGACTGAGCGGCAGCAGCGGGCGGTACTGCGCCAGTTGCGGCAGCGTGGCGCTGGTGCGCGGGTCGCTGAAGTGGCGCAATACCGGACGCACCTGCTCGAGCTCCGGGTTCTGCGCGACGCGGTAGACCGAATCCAGATGCATCTCGTTGCCCAGGGTGTTGCTGAACACCAGGGCCGGGAGAACGATCAGCAGCGCGATGTGCAACATGGCAAACGCCGATCGACTATCGGCATTGAAAAGGGCATGACGAGAAGAATAGAACTTGCCTGACATGGATGCTCCCGGAACCGCGCGATTCCTTACCCGACCGGCATGGCGCAGCGGGATTTTCAATTCGTTGACGGCGATATTTAACGGCGAGCCGTTCCGTCGGTGCAGTTTAACCCCGAACAGGCTGCAATTGCACAGCGGGAAATATCAACGCAACAAGTTGAGAGGGGAGCCGACGGCCCCCCTCAGTCTTGGTCAGCCGTGCGGCTAGTTGCCGTTACGGAACATTGTCATTATCCACGTCGAGACACAACAGCTCGATATACACCGGTACATCCGTGCAAGCAGTATCAATCGGCACGGTACAGCGTGCAAACCATGCGCTTTGCGGCGGACCGAGGCTCGGCGACGGGACATGGGCCGACACCGGACAACCTTGCCCGCAATCAACCCCGGCATTGACGATTATGTCGTCGATCGTGTTCGGATCGGTCAGCCCACATTCACAGGTCTGCGATGCGTTGCACCTCACCGTATAGAACAGGCTCGAATCAACCACCCCCGGAGGCCCGGTGGGACCCGTGGGACCTGGAGGCCCTCCGCTCTCACCCGGTGGGCCTTCGGGGCCCTGTGGGCCGGTCGGTCCTGCCGGGCCTTGCGGACCGGTAGGTCCCTGCGCACCATCTTGACCTGGTGGGCCGGACGGTCCGGCTGGGCCTTGCGGACCCGAAGGTCCCTGCGCTCCGTCTTGACCTGGCGGGCCGGAAGGTCCGGCTGGGCCTTGCGGACCCGAAGGTCCCTGCGCTCCGTCTTGACCTGCTGGGCCGGAAGGTCCGGCTGGGCCCTGCGGTCCCGAAGGTCCCTGCGCTCCGTCTTGGCCTGGCGTGCCGGAAGGTCCGGCTGGGCCCTGCGGTCCCGAAGGTCCCTGCGCTCCGTCTTGACCTGGCGGGCCGGAAGGTCCGGCTGGGCCCTGCGGTCCCGAAGGTCCCTGCGCTCCGTCTTGACCTGCTGGGCCGGAAGGTCCGGCTGGGCCCTGCGGTCCCGAAGGTCCCTGCGCTCCGTCTTGGCCTGGCGG
>CAMYKW010000089.1 GCA_947259175.1 uncultured Gammaproteobacteria bacterium
AACCAAGCTGGCCTGATGAGGTGTTCCGCGTGCTACAGGACGTAGGGGTCCGCCAAACCGCCTATGTGCCGGATGCGGGGCACGCCCGCCTGATCGAACCTTGCCGCATGGACGCGGACATGCGGACAGTCCCGCTGACCAGCGAGCAAGAAGGCGCGGCCGTGTTTGGCGATCCGGCGGGCCGCTGAATCAATCACTAACAGATACCTACTGGAGATAGAGCCATGCAGGTAAAAGTGCAAACCCCGGCGCTCGAGCGCTACAGGATGTATATCGACGGGCAATGGGTGGAGTCCGCCTCGGGTGAGTACTTCGAGACCGATAATCCGTTTACCGGAACACCCTGGGCGCTGATCCCCAAAGGCGGAAGCGAGGATGTGGACCGCGCGGTACAAGCCGCGCGCCGGGCGTTTATCGATGGCGACTGGTCGAGTTTCACCGCGACACAGCGCGGTGCATTGCTGCGCAAACTGGGTGATCTGCTGACGACGCACGCCCGGCACCTCGCGGAGATCGAGGTACGCGACAACGGCAAACTGATTGCCGAGATGTCCGCGCAACTGAGTTACGTACCGCAGTGGTACTACTATTACGGCGGTCTGGCCGACAAGATCGAGAGCCACGTGATCCCCATCGACAAGCCGGGCAACTTCAATTACACGCGCTACGAACCGCTGGGGGTGGTAGGGGCCATCATTCCGTGGAACTCGCCGCTGCTGTTGACCGCCTGGAAGCTCGCCCCGGCGCTGGCTGCGGGTAACACCGTGGTGCTGAAACCCTCGGAATACACCTCTGCGTCGCTGCTTGAATTTATGCGCGTGTTCGAACAGGCGGGTTTCCCCCCGGGGGTCGTCAACGTGGTCACCGGTTTTGGTCCGGACGCCGGCGCGCCGCTGGTGGAGCATCCGCATGTAGCGAAAATCGCGTTTACCGGGTCGGAAAAAACCGGTCAGATGATCTACGAGACCGCGGCCCGGGGACTCAAGCGCGTCGGACTGGAACTGGGCGGAAAATCGCCGAATATCGTGTTCGATGACGCCGAGGTGGATAATGCCGTGAAGGGCGCGATCTCCGGAATTTTCGCCGCCACCGGTCAGACCTGTATCGCCGGTTCACGCTTGCTGGTGCAGGAGAATATTCACGATGAATTTGTCGACAAACTGGTGGTTCTCGCCAACACCGCGAAGATGGGTGATCCGATGAGTGTCGATACCCAGGTTGGCCCGGTGACCAATAAACCCCAATACCGCAAGGTGCTCGACTATATCGACATCGCCAAGGATGAAGGCGCGCAAACGCGGCTCGGTGGCGCCAAGGCCGAGCGGCCGGAGTGCGGTGATGGCTGGTTCGTCGAACCGACCGTGTTCACCGGCGTCAACAACGCGATGCGTATCGCCCAGGAAGAGGTATTCGGTCCGGTGCTGTCGGTGATTCCGTTCGCCGACGAAGAAGAAGCCGTGGCAATCGCCAATGATGTGATCTACGGCCTGGCGGCCGGGGTGTGGACCCAGAACATCCGTCGCGCCATTACCATGGCCGATCGTCTTCAGGCGGGAACCGTGTGGGTCAATACCTATCGCGCGGTGAGCTATATGTCGCCGTTCGGCGGTTATAAACGCAGCGGCCTGGGACGGGAAAACGGCCAGGAAATGATCAAGGACTACATGCAGGTGAAGAGCGTGTGGATCTCCACCGCTACCGAGGTGCCCAATCCGTTCGTCATGCGCTAGCCGTGACGGAGGGTCTTGCATGCTACTCGAATTGATACCTGGGCAGATCTGGCACGCCACGGCGCCGTTGAGTTTCGCCGGCATCGGCATGCATACGCGCATGACCGTGGTTCGACTGGCGGACGGCAAGCTGTGGATACACTCGCCGGTCAAGCCTGGACCGGGGCTGCGCGAAAGCCTGGATGGACTCGGTGCCGTTGCCTACGTTTGCGCGCCGAATCGATTTCATCATTTATTTATTGAAGACTTCATGGCTGCTTATCCCGAGGCGCTGCTTTTCATGGCGCCCGGACTGCCGAACAAGCGTCCGACGATCCGTCATCCCCGCATCCTGGCGGATTATCCCGAACCCGAGTGGCGAAAAGATCTGGATCAGCTTGTTTTTGCAGGTCTGCCGATGCTGAATGAAGTTGTGTGGCTGCACCGCGACAGCGGGACCCTGATATTGACGGATTTGTGCACCTGCTTTAAGGAAGACGCCGCGGCGTTGACCCGCTTTGTTGCGCGCCTGCTAGGCGTCTATCGTACGCTCGGCATGTCCCACACCATTCGGCTGATGGTCAGGGACAGGAGCAAAGCGCGAGCTTCACGAGACCGGATCCTGGATTGGGATTTCCAGCGCGTCATCGTCGCGCATGACCACATATTGATGACCAACGGAAAAGACGCCGTTGCCCACGCCTTCGCCTGGCTCGGCTGAACGCGCTTATGTTAAGCTAGCCGGCATCAGCAAAGTCCATCGCCGACGGCACGGTGTGAATCAGGTGTCGTCACCAATCCCCTTACACATCCCTGACAGGA
Source organism: uncultured Gammaproteobacteria bacterium (assembly GCA_947259175.1). Lineage (GTDB taxonomy): Bacteria > Pseudomonadota > Gammaproteobacteria > Arenicellales > JAANXG01 > CALZGZ01. Next base: position 2,532 of record CAMYKW010000089.1, read on the forward strand.
GAACACCATGCCTAGAGCGCGCGCCCGCCACATCCTGGTGAACAGCGAACAACAGTGCGAAGAACTGAAGAATCAAATCGAAACCGGCGCCGATTTCGCGAGCCTGGCCAGGGACCATTCTCAATGCCCGTCGGGTAAACAGGGCGGGGACCTGGGTGAGTTCAATCAGGGCCAGATGGTCAGGGAGTTCGATGAAGTCGTGTTCAATGCCGACGTGGGCAAGGTCCACGGACCCGTTAAGACGCAGTTCGGTTACCACTTGATCGAAATCACCAGCCGCGACTGAAACCTGCGCGAGCGGTTTCCAACCGCGACCAATGTAATCGTGACTGCAAGCCGCGTCCACGGGCTTCGCTGTCATTCTGAACGCAGTGAAGAATCTACCGGTGATCGAATTGCGGAGTTGATTCTTGGCGCCAAGCTCCTTCCGCCGCTCACGCGGCGTCAGGATGACAATTGCGAGAGCGGTTTTTAGCAGCGAATAGAAAAAGCGCGACTGATAGTCGCTCCCACACTTGTAGATGCCGTTCCTGTGTCAGAACTTCTGCGCGTCTCCCGGCTGCATCACGATGACCTTGGTCGGGAAGTCGCCGAGCGCCGTCTTGAACTGCTCCGGGGTTCCCTTTAGCGGCGGAAACGTTCCGTAATGAATGGGAATTACGGTCTTGGTCTTGAGCAGGTTTTTGACCGCATAGGCCGCATGCGCGGGATCCATCGTAAAGTGACCGCCGATGGGCAGCAGCGCCAGGTCCGGCTGGTAGTACGAGCCGATGAATGCCATGTCCGCAAACACCCCGGTGTCGCCGGCGTGGTAAATCTTGTAACCATTCTCCAGCTCGATGATGTAACCCGCCGGCTCACCGCCCGGATACAGGGTTTTTTTGCCGGTTGCCGGATCGGCGTGGAGGAGTTCCGAGCTGTGCTCCGCACGCACCATGGTGATGGTGATGCCGTCACCAAGCGGTTTGATCGGACCGCTCTTGTTGAAGCGGACGAGTTGCTTGTACGGCACCAGACCCAGGGTGCCGAACGTATGCCCCATGTCGGCGTTCATCGCCACCTTGGCGCCGCTCATCTCGGCCAGCTTGGCGGTGTCGCCGACGTGATCGCCGTGACCGTGGGTCACCACGATGAGGTCGATCTTGCCGAGTTTAGAGAGATCCTTGAGCGCCTCGGGGGTCTTGGGATTCTTGGTGATGAACGGGTCGATCATGATCACCTTGCCACCGGGGGTGGTGAGCTTGAATGCCGATTGTCCGAACCACTGCAGTTCGACGGCGTGTGCCGCGCCCAGGCCGAACACGCCGACCGCCAATACGACGCTCGTAATCAGCCGTTTTATTGTATTCATCTGTCTCCTCCTGGTGGTTGTTATTACCATCAAATCGCGCCGCAAGTATAATGGATTTTCACCCGATATTCTCAGCACCGTTCTGGGTTATTATCCTAAGCTCTGGGATCGCATCACACATGCAGCGAGGTGACGCCATGGGTCGGTTTCATGACAAACGGTTTCCCGGCGAGAGCGACGCATACCGCCGGGCGCGCGATGCCTTATTGAAAGAGGAGATCGAGTTGCGCCGGCGAATCGAGGAGGTCGCGGCAATGCGGCGCGGCCTGCCGAGCGGTGGCGCGTTGAAACAAGACTATATATTCGAGGAAGGAGCCGCGGACCCCGCGGATGACGCCACGATCCGTGAGACCCGGTTCTCGGAGCTGTTCGCGGCGGGTAAAGACAGTCTCATTCACGGACCGGGTGAATCTTGCCGTGGTCGCCAAGTCGCCCATTCAACGGATACGCCGCTGGGCGCGCACGCGGGGTTGGGACCGCTTGCGATTGTTGTCTTCAGCCAACAACGGCTACAACGCCGATTACGTCGCGGAGAGCGAGGAGTGGGGGCAAATGCCGGCGATCAACGTTTTCACCAAGAATCGGCAGGGCATATTCCACTTCTATAACGCCGAACTGTTGTATACACAGTCGGAGGAGGGGCAGCACCCCAGACATGCCGATCTGTTGTGGCCGTTGTGGTCCCTGTTCGACCTGACCCCAGAGGGTCGGGGGAGTGACTGGTTTCCGCGTTTGTTATATTGACCCGCCGCGATCGGTATGCGCCCGGCGGCTTTCTGGTGCGGACCGCCCGCGCCGTGAGCCGGACGTGTGGCCGGAGGGGGACAGCGCCGTGCGTAAGACACTCGGCCGCTTCGTCAATGATGCAGACAGCGCGGCCTTGGCCGAGGCCGCTTCGTTATTTGCTCCGCACCGCTCATATTTGGCGCTCTATATGTGGCGCATCGTTGAGCGCATGCCTTCTTGACCTGCGACGCGCACCGTACCTTCGACACCGATTACGCGGCTTCATCCGGCGCGTGATCGCCGTTTCCCCAAACCAACCGTTTGTAATCGAAGCAATGTTCGATCGTCGGTTTGATGACCTGGAAGTATGGCGAGATGTCGAAGTCCCGCGGCGCAAACAGACTGTGGTGGCGGATATACAGTATCTCGCGAACGGTGTCCCCGTAGCGGCTGCGGGCCGGTGTATCCAGTTCCTCGACGTGGGGCAAAATGGGGTAGCGCACGGATTGAAACGCCTGTGCGATAAGAGATGAGCAAATTGCCTGGGTGGGGTCGCCGCTGCCCAGGGCGAGCATGCGGCGTCGCATTGAGCTCGGCACCGGCGGCATGGGAAGCAGATAACGGGCGAGGTCGATGATGTTCTTCAGGTCGTACGCGTGTCCCATCTTCGACACCACGTACGCGATGACGCGTTGCTGATCCTCCGGAGTAAGATCGATCGCGCGGCAGATCCGGGTGTTATACGCGGCGTATTTTCCCAGCGGCACGCCGATAACGCCCTGTTTGATATCCGCTTCCACCAGCACCGGGGCAGTTTCGACGTCGTTGCCCTGACCCAGGGCATCGCCGACATATATCGCCGCATGGGACCAGGTCGACTGGGTCAGATACTTGATCGCGGTGCTGAGGCGCCGGTCGCCCTCGACGAGCAGGACGTCACAAGGCCGCATTACCTGCGCCAACTTGACCGGATCGGAAATCGAAAACGCCTGATATCCTTTAATCGGTTTGTTCAAGTAGCCGGCGAGCCAGCCACCGATGGTTTTCAGAATCGATCCAGACATGATGTGCGCTCGAGCCGCATGGGTTAAGGGGTAATTTTTTCAAAATCCAACCATGGTAGCCACCCTCCTTGATAGAGACCGGTGTTACACCGGAAATATTTTTCGCACCAACCCCTGGTGGTCCACGGCCTCTTGTGAAGTCGCGGATCGCAACGCTGTCGGATCTTTGGCACACGCGTATCATCGGATCCGGGCCGCAGAGCGGGGACGCGGCGGTTGTTACTCCAGACCAGTAAGGCGCGCGTAAACGCGCGGCAGCGTTTCGGGCAAGGCGGCCACCTGGGAGATCACGGTGTAGCGGCCGACGCCGAACAGGTGGGGCAGATATTCCTGGCCTTTCTGGTCGATAGTCAACCCGAATGGGAATACCCCAAGGGCGCGCAGGTCGATCAACGCCCGGCGGGTGTCCTCCAGGGCATAGCGTCCCTCGTACCGGTCGGCAGGATCGTAAGGACGGCCGTCGGTCAGTACCAGCAACAACCGATGCCGGCTCGGCCGCCCGGCGAGGACGCCGCCAACGTGACGCAGCGCGGCGCCCATGCGCGTGGACCCTTCCGGCCCCAGCCCCATGATGCGTTGGCGTACGGTGTCGCTGTAGACCTCGTCGAAGCTCTTGATGAGCAGGCAGTCGACAAACGCGCGGCTGTAGCTGGAGAACGCGTACAGCGCGAATTCATCCTGCAGACCCTGCAGTGCCTCGGCAACCACCAACATCGCGCGCTGGGCGATGTCGATGACGCGGTGCAATCCGTCGACCCGTCCCTGGGTTGAATTGGATATGTCGAGCAGCACCGCCACCGACAGCTCGCGCTCGTTGCGGATCCGGTGACGGTACAGGTTATCGCCGCGGTGGCCGGTGGCGCGTCGTTCGGCCGCCGCGTCGACGAATGCGTCCACATCGACCTCCTCGCCGTCCAATATACGTCGTTGCCAGTGGTCCTGCAGACGGAACGCCTCGAAACGGCGGCGGACGCGCGCGGCCAGTTGCTGCAGCTCGCGGTCGGGGGTTTTATCGCTGACCGCAGGCGGCACCGCCTCATACACCCGGCACCAGTCGGACCGATACTCGTTGCGTTTGTAATGCCACTCCGGATATAGCAGCGCGCCGGTCAGTTGCTCGCCGTCCGTGAACGCCTCGCGTGTCCCTGGATCATAGCTTTGTTCGTAGAAAGGTTCGTCGCTGCTGAATGCGGCAGGATGGTTTTCGTTGAGCAGTTCGGGATCCACGTATTCGGGCAGCGGTTTGACCTCTTGTCCGGCTGGAGGCGCCGGGTGGCCCCAAACGGCAGCCGGCCAGAAGGGCAACGGCCCGCGCACAAGTTCTGCCGGCGGGTCGCGTAATAGTTCGCCGCGTCTGGCGGCGTCAAGGGCGCGCACCAGCCATGGATGGTTCACGCGCCGCGGATTCCCCAGGCCGCTGCTAATGCCGGCCTCCAGCAGCGCGACGCCGGCGCCACGTTGGCGGGCAATCGAGTCGCGATGGGCGTCGCGCTCCTGCAGACAGGCCCGGCAAAGCCGCGCGTAGCGGCGGCGCAGCCCCGGATACTGCGTCACCAGCCGTTCGCTGACCGCGACGCCTCGCAATAAGTGCTCCAAGCCCGGGGTGTACCGCGTGTCCGCCTGAATCTGCGACTCGAAAGCCAGATAGGCGGCCAGCCAGTAATACAGGTCCCGATTGAGGGAACGGTCCGGGAAGCGCGCGATTTGCTGCGGCAGATGGGCATAATCCGGATTCTGCCAGGCGAGTTCGTGCCAGTGCCGTTTGGTTCCCAGATTGCGCCGTAACAGCCCGCGACGCGAATCCTCGCTGCCGGCAACGATCTCGACCCGGCAGGAGCCCGCCAACGCGTGCAGAAATACCTGCAGGCCCCGCTGTACGTCAGCAAGCGCAACCGCGGCGTGCGAGTGGTTGATCGCGCGCCGCAGGCCCAGGGTGAACTCGAGGCGTAGATGGGCGGCGAGACTCATGACGGCGGAGTGTGGTGTTCAGTGGTCGAAGTAGGCACGAATGGTCTCGGCGAGTCCTTCCTGCACCAGGGGATCGTCCGTCAGCGCCTCCACCAGCGCCACATGGCAGGCCTCGCGCCGGCTCAATCCATCGATCATTAAACTCGCCGCATGGATGAGCAGCCGGGTGGAGGCTACTTCCTCCAGATCGTGACCCTCCAAGCTCCGCAGTTGGCGTCCCAGTTCCGCGAGGCGCCGCGCGGCGGCGGCGTCCAGCCCGGTCTCCAGGACGATGATCTCCGCTTCCTTGTCCGCGGTGGGAAAGTCGAATGTCAACGCGACGAAGCGCTGTCTGGTGCTCGGCTTCAGGTTCTTGAACAGATGCTGATAACCGGGATTGTACGACACCACCAGCATGAAATCCGCCGGCGCCTTGACCAGTTCGCCGGTCTTTTCCAGATAGAGCTCGCGGCGGTCATCGGTGAGCGGGTGCAGGATGACGGTGGTGTCCTTGCGCGCCTCGACGATCTCATCGAGATAACAGATGCCGCCCTCGCGTGCGGCCCGCGTCAGCGGGCCATCCTGCCACACGGTTTCCTCACCGCGAATGAGGAATCGCCCCACCAGATCGGACGCCGACAACTCGTCGTGGCAGGCGACGGAGTACAGCGGCCGACCCAACTCCGCGGCCATGTGGCGCACGAAACGGGTCTTGCCGCAACCGGTGGGTCCTTTGATGAGCAGCGGAAGCTGCCGGTGATACGCGGATCGGAACACCTCCCGCTCATTGCCTTGCGGCAGATACGGCGGGGATGTGGGAGACTGCTCGTGAAGTACGGTGCTCATCGTGTCCTGCCCGGTGCGCATTGTGTAAACCCAAGCATAGCAGTTTAACGGTTCCGTCAGCACGGCGAAAATAGCAAGGCACGCACGCCGCTAATGAATAAGGTCGCGTGGGCTCGTCGCTCAGCCACGTTGCACGGAAATTTTTGCAGCCTGACCGATCGCGAGTAGGCGCGGGTCTTTGGCTGTGCGAAAATGCTCGGGTACTCACATCAATTCCTTGGTTCTGGAATGACCAACCATTACGCCAAAGCTACCGCTGCTGATAAAGCCGCGCCAGACGTGCGGGCGCCGGATCCGCTGCGTGTCGCGGTGGTCGGCGCCAGCGGATACATCGGCACCAACCTGGTGCCCAAGCTGGTCGCGCGCGGATACCGGGTGCGCGCCACCGCGCGCAGCCGCGAGGTGCTGGAGGCGCGCCGCTGGGCCGGGGTTGAAATCGCGGTCGCGGATGTGCTCAAACCAGAGACACTCGCCGAATCCCTTCAAGATATCGACGTCGCTTACTATCTGGTGCACTCGCTGGACACCGCAGGGGATTTTGCAGCCCTGGAACGGCAGGGCGCCGACAACTTCGCGGCTGCCGCCGCCGATGCCGGGGTGCGCGGCATTGTCTATCTAGGCGGACTGATCCCGGACAACGCGGACTCGCAACACCTGGTATCGCGGCAACTCACCGGAGACACCCTGCGTAAGGGCCGCGTTCCGGTCACCGAGATTCGCGCAGGCATCATCGTCGGCCCGGGATCATATGCATTCGAAGTTATTCGTGATCTGGTCAACAATTTGCCGGTGATGGTGACCCCGCGGTGGGTCAAAGTGAAATCTCCGCCCATTGCCTTGGAAAACCTGCTGGAATATCTGGTGCGCGTAGCCGAATTGGACGAGGCCGCGGGACAGATCTACGATGCGGCCGGCCCGGAGATGCTCAGCTACGAGGAGCTCATGCTGCAATATGGAGAACATGTGGGCAAGCGACCGTTCATTATCTCGGTGCCGGTGTTAACGCCGAAGCTATCCTCGTACTGGCTGCGAGCGGTGACCTCGGTGCCGACCAGTATTGCTCGCGCACTGATCGCCGGTCTCAAGCTGGATATCAAGGCCGACGACCGTGCCCTGCGCAAACTGGTGCCGCAACATCTGCTCACCTACCGCGAAGCGGTCGCCGCCGTGTTCGAAGCAGAGCGCCAGAACGCGGTGGCCGCGCGCTGGACCGAAGGGGTGTTGATGTTCCGCGATTACAATCCGAACTACGGCTACTACGCGAAGCGTGCCGGCGGCAACGCAGTGGCGAACGCTTCACCCGACGCGGTGTGGGCACAGGTAGCCGCCATCGGCGGCGACAACCGCTACTACTACGCGAACTTTCTGTGGACGCTGCGAGAGCTCATCGATTGGGCGATCGGCGGCCAGGGCTTGAACCGCGGGCGCCGCCACCCGAGCGAATTGCGCGTTGGCGACACCATCGATTCGTGGCGTGTGATAGGCGTCGATCCGCCGCGTCGCTTGACACTGGGATTCGGCATGAAGGCGCCCGGCGCCGGCGTCCTCGAATTCGACATCCAACCCGAGGGCACGCAGCGGACACGCATTACCGTCACCGCTTACTGGCATCCCGCCGGAGTCTGGGGGTTGATGTACTGGTATGCTTTCGCCCCGTCCCACGCACTGGTGTTTAACGGTATGGCGCGCGCCATCGCCGAGCACGCGGCGCCGGCTGCCGAACCGACCTTGGACGCCACGCCATCGCCAGACGCCAACGAAAATAACACGCACTCGAGGTCATCTGAATAGTCTACTTAGAGAGTAGTAGGACGTTTTATAAATTCTCCATAAACGGATACTCGTTGGCATTCTCCACTTTACGAAAACCAGAAATATTTACCCGAGACGCTTTTGGAAGACACAACATATTGAAGGAAACGATTCCCGGGAACAGGTTCTCTCTGTCGCCGGCAAAGTTTGCAGGGCGATACATATAGGGCAGGTGCCAGTAGGCCTCATAATCTAGCGCCCAGATCAGCTCGATCAACTCTTTGGATTTTTCTCGTCTATCGTTTTCGGTATAAATCACGGGACCGAATGTTCGGATCGTTTTTTCTGCACCCTTTAATACCTGCGCCTCCATCCCTTCTACATCAATCTTTAGCAGCTTGAGTCTTGTTAGTGTTAAAAATTCATCTAACTTTATCACGGGTACTTTATGGCCTTTTTTAAATTTATCTATCTCGATGCCACCAAAATTCATGGCATGCTCGCTACTGATGTCTGGGATCAAAACATAGCCTGCTCTGGCTCCAACGCCCATTTGATAACACTCGGCATTAGCGATGCTGTTGATTGCCATATTTGCACACAACATCTGAAAAACCATTCGCTGCGGTTCAAAGGCATAGATGCGTCCTGACTTGCCAAGCTTCTTGGCGATCGCCATCGTATGCGCTCCAATATTGGCGCCCACTTCAACAACCACATCCCCTTCTTCACAGAGCTGATCGAAGATTTCACATTCCTGTTCGGAGAACTCACCGTACTTTTCTATGCATTTGCCAATGTAAATGTCATTCTTGTTATAAAGGACGTAACCGTGTCTTGCCTGTACGAGAGCATTAAAACCACCGCTATCAATAATCTTTTTCAGCATTTCCAGTTTTTCTCTAAGTGGTAACAACGACGATCTGAATAAAAATATCTACAGGAACGTTGGGGGTCAGGTCTTTCATTGACACATTATCAAGACTAGGCCTCCTTTATTAGACCTATAGCGAGCAAAACAATCGCGCTTGCAAAGCGCTCCCACAGGTGTTTCGGATTCTGTGGGAGCGGTTTTTAACCGCGAAACAAGAATCTCCACCCGACGGTGTGTCAATGAAAGACCTGATAATCATCTAGCCGACTCCTCAATCAAGCTGTACGGTGAGGTTTACGAAACGAATCAATGACAGTTCGGAAGAGGAGACGGTCATGAAAATATAAGGTGGTATTGATCTTCATTCAAATAACAGTTTGGTGACTTTGGTTTACGACGCAGACACGGTGGTTTTTGAGAAGCGACTACCCAATGATTTGGCGGTGATTGCAAGTCAAATATCGCCGTATCGATCGCAGAAACAAGGATTGGCGGTAGAGTCGACATTCAACTGGTACTGGCTGGTGGATGGGCTGATGCAGGCGGGGTATGGAGGCGCTGTTGCCGGATGCTAATCCGGGGTTGGCGCCGTAAGGTAGCCGCAGATCTGTGATGTGTGACGATCTGGATACGCGCAGGGTACCGATAATTTTCTGGGGCAGCGCCGCTGCCAGGGGTGGAGATTTACGTCTTCGGACGCGGCTCTCAAGGCCTTGATCCTGACGGGTGACTGGTGCGGATCAGTATAGATCCGACACGTAAATTAACGAAAATACGAGCGCGTATTCGTTGCATCCAATGCGGTAGACCTACTGCAACGTGGAAGTATCACGATGGCGTTACTGTGCCACATAACGGGAGTCGGCTATGGGTGACCCCAATTTTTACGGCGCGTATAATGGCGGAGATAATGGATACAAGGTGTCTGCGAAGCGCGCGCGGTTGTAATTGACGAACCAAACAAAAGCCAACTTGCCGCTTGAGTCCCGCTGATGATCAGAGTATTGGTCTTCGCCCTGTTCACGCTGCCGGCGACCGTGGCGCCGGCGCAGCCAATAGAAGTCATTCCGCTCAAGAACCGTCCAGCGGACGAGGTCATTCCAATAGTCCGCGCGCTGCTGAAACCGGATGAAGCGGTCTCGGGGACCGGATACCAGTTGATTCTGCGTGCAAGTCCGCACACCGTGATGGAGGTGCGGCGCATGCTCTCCCAGGTCGACAAGGAATTATCCAATTTGTTGATATCTGTGCGGCATGGTGGCGCTGTTGACGAGGCCCGGAGTGAAGCGGCCGGCGTCATCGGTTACGACTCCGAAGCCGGGAGCGCCGTATCCGGCCGCGTCGCCCGCGACCGCATCGGGCGACACTGGCGGGACGTGCAGCGTGTGCGGGTGCTGGAGGGCAACCCCGCTTACATCGAGGCAGGCGTCGTGCTGTTCGAACCGGAGGTGGTGCAAGCTTACCCGGGCGGGACCGCCACCTATGGCAGCCGACGCAAAGTCGGCACGGGGTTCTATGTCTTGCCGCGTCTGAACGGCAACCGGGTTAATCTCGAAATCAGCCCTCACCGCGAGGTGTTGACCGGGAGGGGGCGCACCACCCACGTGCAGCGGGCGAGCACCATCGTGTCGGGGCAGCTTGGGGACTGGATTTTCGTAGGCGGCGCAAACCAGGCAGGCGCAAGCAACCGAAACGGGATCCTGTCCCGGAAAGACTCGCGCGCTGATCATCGATTCGGCATCTATCTCAAGGTCGAGATCGCAAAGTGACCTTCACGAACACTAGGAAGATTGAAGCGATCAGGGATACCTTGAAAACTCTCGGGTACCGCGGTAACGGCCGGGGAACGTGAACTCATGGTCGTGGTTAAATGCATTTCTGAAGTTCGAGCGGCAAACGCGATATAATG
>CAMYKW010000090.1 GCA_947259175.1 uncultured Gammaproteobacteria bacterium
TAACCGGTAACAGTGGATCACGCCTGTCGGTGCGCATCACCGGGTGGTCACACCGCCTGGGGAGTCAAGCGTAGTCACGATTTGATGTATAAGACCTGTTGGTTCGGGCCCATGTATCGGCCAAGCGCTCCGCTGTCGGCTAGATACGACGGCCGTTTCCGCCGGCTTAGCAGGGTCTATATAATTCGCAGAATATTCTCCACAACCGTAACCACCGCCGACCGATGGATTTCCAATTATCACCCAGGCTGACTGCGCTGCGCGAGCGAATTCAGCACTTCGTGGGCGAGCACATCCTGCCGCTGGAGAACGACCCCGAGACCTACGACGAGCACGAAAACATCCGCCTCGAAAAGCTCGAGGACTTACGGGGCAGGGCGAAGTCGCAGGGCCTGTGGGCGCCGCAGATGCCGGTCGAGCGCGGCGGCATGGGGCTCGCGGTTGCGGAGATGGCGGTGTGTTACGAAGAAATGAACCGCTCGATCTTCGGTCCGGTGACCTTCAATTGCGCGGCCCCCGACGACGGCAATATGATCGCCCTCAACAAGGTGGCGACCGAGGCGCAGAAGGAACGCTGGCTGCAGCCGATCATCGACGGTTCGGTGCGTTCCGCCTTCGCCATGACCGAGCCCGCGCCGGGCTCCGGCTCCGATCCGGGCCTGATGAAGACCACCGCGCAACGGCGCGGCGACGTGTGGGTGGTGCGCGGACGCAAGTGGTTCATCACCGGCGCCGACGCCGCGCAGCATTTCATACTCATCGCGCGCACTTCGGACGACGCGCGCAAGGGATTGACCGCATTTTTATACCATCGTGATCAACCGGGTTGGGAAATCGTGCGCCGCATACCGATCATGGGGCCGGAGGAACACGGCGGTCACTGTGAAATGACGTTTGACGGCCTGGAGATTCCGGATGAGAACCGTTTGTTAAATGTCGGCGACGGGCTCAAGGTCACCCAGATCCGGCTCGGCACCGCCCGGCTTACCCATTGCATGCGTTGGTTGGGGTTGTCCAAGCGGGCGCTGGAGCTCGCCGGCGAATACGTGCGCGAGCGCGAGAGCTTCGGCATCACCCTCGCCGAGCACGAAGGCGTGCAATGGCTGCTGGGCGAGGCGGCGATGCGCATCGAAATAGGCCGCCTGCTCACCATGAAGGCGGCGCTGCTGCTGGACCAGGGCGACTTCGCGCGCCGTGAGATCTCGATGGCGAAAATCCAGGTGGCCGACACCCTGCACCATGCCGTCGACACCGCGATCCAGTTGTGCGGCGCGCTGGGTTACTCCAAGGACACGGTATTGGAGTGGATGTACCGTTATGCGCGCCAGGCGCGGCTGGTGGATGGGGCGTCGGAGATCCACAAGATGGTGCTGTCGCGGGCGTTCCTCGATCTGGGCAACGACTTCTGGCGGTGGCAGTGATAGAGCATGAGCGGCTCGCCGCGCTGGAGCGGTTCCTGGCCGGCGCCGCGCGGGCGCAACGGGTGCGAGTCGAATCCGCCGAGCTTCTCAAGGGTGGGGCGATACAGGAAAACTATCTTCTCGACGCGCACTTCGACGGTGGCCGCTACCACGGCGCTTTGAAACTCGCGCTGCGCATGTCGGCGCCGTCCGCCGTTGCCGCCAGCCACACCCGGGCGCAGGAGTACGCGTTACTCAAAGCGGTCCATGCCCAAGGCGTGGCGGTACCGGAACCGCTGTTTCTGTGCGAAGACCCGGCGGTGCTGGGACGCCCGTTTTTTGTCATGCGCGCGGTCGCCGGCACCGCCCTGGGGCCGCGCATCGTGAAGGACACCCGTATCGGTGGCGACCGCGACGCACTCGCCCGGCGCCTGGGCCGGGAGCTGGCGCGCATCCATCGCATCCGGCCGCCGCGCCGCGACCTGGCGTTCCTTGCGCCGCTCGAGACCTCCCCGGCGCGGCACTTGATCGCGCTTTACCGCGGTTACCTGGACGCGCTGGATGCGCCGCGGCCGGTGGTGGAGTGGGGCCTGCGCTGGTTGCAATTGAATGCCTACGACGGCGACGACGTCGTCCTGTGTCATCGCGATTTCCGCACCGGCAATTACATGGTCGACGCCCACGGACTCACGGGGATACTGGACTGGGAGTTCGCCGGCTGGGGTGATCCGATGGAGGATATCGCGTGGTTTTGCTCGCGCAGCTGGCGCTTCAGCGCGCCGCGCCAGGAAGCGGGCGGCATCGCCGGGCGCGAGCCGTTTTATGCCGGTTACACCGAGGAGTCGGGCACGTCCATCGACGCGCAGCGGGTGCATTACTGGGAGGTCATGGCGAGCGTGCGTTGGGCGGTCATCGCGTTGCAGCAGAACCGGCGCTACACCTCCGGCGAACAGCGCACCCTGGAGCTGGCTCTCATCGGGCGCCGGGTGCCCGAGATGGAGTTCGAGATCTTGAAACTGATCGACCAAGCGCTTCCGGAGCTCGGCCATGCGGTGTGAACCCGCTGCGCTCGAGCTGTTGCTCGCGGCGCGCAGCTGGCTGCTCGAAGAGCTCACGCCGCAACTCGCCCGGGAGAAGCGCTACGACGCGCTGCTGGTGGCCAGCGCCATGGCCATCGTGGCGCGCGAACTGCAAATGGATTGCGCCGAGGAGGAAACCGAGTGGCGCCAACGTACCGCACGCCTGTGCAAGCTGTATCCCGGCATTGCAGACGAGGGTGAGCGAGTTGTCGACTTCCTGCATGCCTTGAGCGCACAGCTGGCGCGGGACATCCGCGCCGGAAAGTTTGATGATCCCGGCGTCGAGCGCGAGGCGCTGCGCCAATTCCTGCGCGACGCGACCATCGACAACCTGAAAAAATACAATCCTAAATACCTCGAGCTCGAGGACTCGGCATAGGCGGCGCGGCGGTGTCGTTGTTCGATATCAAAGATCGTTGCGCCCTGGTGTCCGGTGCGTCCAGTGGACTCGGTCGCCACTTCGCCCATACCCTGGCGACCCACGGGGCGCGCGTTGCCGTCGCCGCGCGGCGCGAGGGACAGTTGCTTGCGCTCGAGGCCGAGATCGGCGCGCTGGGCGGCCGGGTCTTGCCGGCGCGACTGGATGTGACCGACCGCGACAGCGTGGCGGCCTGCGTCGCCGCGGTCGAGCGCGACTTCGCGCCCATCGATATCCTCGTCAACAACGCCGGGGTTGCGATCACCAAACCCATCAGCGAGCAGACCGAGGCCGATTGGGACACGGTAATCGATACCAACCTCACCGGCGCCTGGTTGCTCGCCCGGGAGGTCATCCGGCGCAGACTCGAGGATCGACGGACATGCAGCATCATCAATGTGGCGTCGATCCTCGGATTGACCGCGACCGCCCGGGTCCCGGCGTATTGCGCGTCCAAGGCGGCGCTGATCAATCTCACGCGGGCGCTGACCGCGGAGGTCGCACGCCATGGTATCCGCGTCAATTCGCTGGCGCCGGGTTATATCGAAACCGATCTGAATCGCGAGTTTCTCGCCGGTGAGGCGGGCCAAAAGCTCGTGCGACGCATTCCGGCGCGCCGTTTCGGGGTGCCGGAAGATCTGGACGGCGCGTTGCTGTTTCTCGCCTCGGATGCGTCGCGCTACGTGCACGGCAGCGTGGTCACGGTGGACGGTGGCCAGACCGCATCATTGTAATCAGCCGCCGGCCGCAAAAACGGGCATGCAACCACCGCGCGGGTGCTGCGCGGCGACGAGAAGATGGCGGCCGCGTATTGGCGGTGGCCGCGCATTTTGAGATAGTGCCGGTACCGGACATCGAACTTGAGACGCCCATGACCGACGACCCGTATACATCGGGCCTGGACAAGAACCGCGCCAACTTTGCGGCGTTATCGCCGCTGAGCTTTCTGGCGCGTACCGCCCGCATCTATCCGGATCACACCGCTGTCATTTATGGCGACCGGCGTTATTCGTGGTCCGAGGCCTATGCGCGCTGCCGCCGCCTTGCCGGCGCCCTGCATCGGCTCGGCGTGGGCGCCGGAGACACCGTCGCGGTGATGGCCCCCAATATCCCGGCGCTGTTCGAGGCGCATTTCGGTGTCGCCATGACCGGCGCGGTGCTCAACGCGGTGAATATCCGTCTCGATGCCCGGACCATCGCATTTCAATTGCAACACGCCGGCGCCAAGGTGTTCATCGCCGACCGTGATTTTTCCGCGGTAGTACGCGCTGCCGTGGCTGAACTCGACGCCGCGCCGCTGTTGATTGAAATCGATGATCCGCAAGCCGGCGGCGAACACTTCGCCGATCGCGACTACGAGTCGCTGCTCGCCGACGCCGACCCCGAGTTCGCGTGGCGCGGGCCGGACGACGAGTGGCAGGCGATCAGCCTGAATTACACCTCGGGCACCACCGGCAACCCCAAGGGCGTGGTCTACCATCATCGCGGCGCGTATCTGAACGCGGTGAGCAACGCCCTGAGTTGGGATATGCCGCTGCATCCGCTGTATTTGTGGACGCTGCCGATGTTTCACTGCAACGGATGGTGCTTTCCCTGGACGGTGACCGCCGTCGCCGGCACCCACGTGTGCCTGCGCAAAGTGGATGCCCAGGCGGTGTTCGACGCCATCGCCCGCCACGGTGTCACCCATCTGTGCGGGGCGCCGGTGGTGTTGAACATGCTGCTCCACGAGTGCGACAAGCAGACGCAAAGACCGGGGCATATCGTGCAATTCGCCACCGGCGGGGCGCCGCCGCCGGAGGCGGTGATCGCGCGTATGGAAGAGCTCGGTATGCGCGTGACGCATTTGTACGGACTCACCGAGACCTATGGTCCGTCCGTGGCCTGTGCCTGGCATCCCGAGTGGGACCAGCAACCGCTGCCGGAACGCGCCCGCCTGTTGGCGCGGCAGGGGGTCAATATGTTCATGGTCGATGACTACATGGTCGCCGATACCCACTCGCTGGAACCGGTGCCCAAGGACGGCCACACCATCGGCGAGATCATGTTGCGCGGCAACACCACGATGAAGGGTTATTTGCAAAACCCCTCAGCGACCGAGGAGGCCTTCGCCGGCGGCTGGTTTCACACCGGCGATCTCGCGGTGTGGCACGAAGACGGGTATATGCAGGTCAAGGACCGCGCCAAGGACATCATCATCTCCGGCGGGGAGAATATATCGACGGTGGAAGTGGAAGACGCGCTCTACAAGCACCCCGCGGTGCTGGAGGCCGCGGTGGTGGCGCGGCCGGACGACCATTGGGGGGAGACTCCGTGCGCCTTCGTCACCCTCAAGGCCGGGGCCGGGAACACCGGGACTGAGGACATTATCGAACACTGCCGCGCCCATCTGGCCCACTTCAAGGTCCCCAAGACCGTGGTATTCGGTCCCTTGCCCAAGACCGCGACCGGAAAGATACAAAAATTCGTGTTGCGCGAGCGCGCTAAAGGCTTGTCATAGTCGATGCGCAAGCTGCATGTGCTGTTCCGCAAGGAAGACCTGGATGTCTCGCGGCTTAACGACAAGATCGTCGTCGTGCTCGACGTGTTGTTCGCCACCACTTCGATATTGACCGTACTCGAACACGGCGCCACGGAAGTGATCCCCGCCATGGACGAGCACGAGGCGCGGGACATGGCGCAAAACTTCACCGATGATTCGTTCCTGCTGGCGGGAGAAAACGCATTCCAGTTTATCGACGATTTTATCCCGCCCACGCCGATGGCGATGTCCCGGCAGGCGCTCAAGGGCAGGAGCGTCATCTATTGCACCACCAACGGTACCGTGGCGCTGCGCCGGGCGCAGAACGCCAAACACGTGCTCGTCGGCGCGCTGATGAACGGCAGGGCGGTGGTGGAACATCTCAACCGCCGGGAGGGCGATGAAACCGTGCTTGTTCTATGCGCCGGCACCAAAGGCGCGTTTAATGTGGAAGACTTTTACGCCGCCGGCCGGATTGTGGACGGCCTCACCCGGGGCCGCGACAACACCTGGAAACTCACGGACGCGGCGATTTCCGCCGCCGGGTACTTCCAACGCGCCGATGCCCGGGCCTGCCTGTCCACGTCGGCGGTGGGCCGATTGATGGCGCACATGGGTTTGTCCCATGAAGTGGCCTACGCCGCGCGGGAGGATCGTTCTCAGCTGGTGCCGGCGCTGCATCGCGGACGTATCCTGCCGCCGCAGAGAACCATTTAACTCCCTGATTAAATAAGAATTATTGGCGCAGAACTTGAGGGGTTGCGGCCGTCAGCCGCGGAGCCGTCGAATCTCGCAAAGCTATTGTTGAATTTTGTTAATTAATATATTATTATATTCGAATACTTAAACACGACACCCATCTACATCTCTAAAGGAGTGATACCCATGCTCACGAAAATTCTACTGTCCATCACGCTCGCGGCCAGTCTGGCCTTGCCGCAAGCCTACGCCGCCGAGCAGACCCAGGGCGCACCGGCCGCCAATCCGTATGATCCGTCGTCCTGGATGAGCGGCGGCCAGGCCCCCGCGGCAGGTGCAATGAATCCGCTCGATCCCTCCAGCTGGATGGGCATGACGGGCATGACGGGTATGCCGGGCATGCCGGGTATGCCGGGTATGGCAGGCGCGCAGGGGCAACTCAATCTGGCGCATCCCTCGGGCTGGGCAACGTTTATGAACCCGGGCGCCTACGCGATGTTTATGAATCCCGCCACCTACGGCCAGTTCATGAGCCCGCAGTTCTACATGCAGTTTCTCGATCCCAACAACATGATGGCGTGGATGAATCCGGCGGCTTATTCACAGTTCATGAATCCGATGACCTACATGCAGTGGATGAATCCGTCCGCTTACGCCCCCTACATGAACCCGATGACCTACATGCAGCCGATGAATCCGGCCAGCTACGGGACGTTCATGAATCCAATGACCTATATGCAGTGGATGAATCCGGCCGCTTATGCAATGCCCGGGATGACCGGCGGCAGCGGCGGTATGAACTGGTTTGATCCCTCGTCATGGGCCAAAGCCGTTCCCGGCACGCAACCCAAGTAATTCCAGTCGTCAGCACGATCAGAAACGGACCGGCAACGCCGGTCCGTTTTTTTGCCATCGGCTTCCCGCAGGAATAATTGCTGATGGAAGATTGCGGGCACCTGTGGGATCGGCCTTCATCTTCGGTTTCGATCCATTGGCCGACATCGCGGTTCCACTGGCTGGCGAGCGAACACAACATCTGCGGTTCAGAGAGTGCATTGTCAATCAGATTCTCCAACTGCTGTTTCAGGTTTCTCGGTGGGTCTGCAAAAAGGACTTCGACTTCCCGGCGCATCGCGTCCGCGAGTGCTTTCAATCCGACGACGCCCGCGAATCCGCCATTCTGGTCGATGACGTAGCAGGGCGTAGTACTGAGCACATTATGAAAGAAGGACTGCAACTTATCCGACTTGCCCGTACGTTCGTTGGTCTCATAGGTACCCTTAAACATCTGAAAAATTCACCTGCAGCCCTTGCGGATGCGCCGCTGTAGACAAAACGTAATGTCCTTTCAAGTTTCGAGTTCGCGCCTGATCGGCACCGTCTCAAACTTTGCTGAACCGATATTCCACTTGCGCCTCAATACCCTCATACCACCCGTAGCGCAACTGTACTGCATCTGACCCGGCTAATGAGACAAGCGGTGAAAACGCCGACACCAACACAAGTGATTTCAATGACACGTGGTGCTCCTCTATAAGGGTTTATGAATAGCGGTCGACAAGCCAGCTATCAGTCTAGCTTGTACCGGCCAGACTGAGTCGGTCATGGACTGCCTGGGGGACTGCGGCTTACGGGGGAGCCAGTCCTATAGGAGCGCATTTCAACCGCGATTGGTTGATTTAAATGGTGGGCGATGCGGGTTTCGAACCTGCGACCTCTGCCGTGTGAAGGCGTTGTCACACTCATTCTGTTACAGGGACTTCGAGCATAACACATTTCAAAACAACCACGTACGCTATTACGCGATCACCCGCG
>CAMYKW010000091.1 GCA_947259175.1 uncultured Gammaproteobacteria bacterium
GCCAACTGCTGAAATCCGACATCGGGATATGCAGATAATCCAGCAACCACCCCAGTATCGAAGACAAAGGCAAGAATTCACCAAACGGTACGAGGTGCCGTTTGCGATAAAACGCAATCGAGTCGCTCACGCCCACCACGCTGTTGTAGTGCCTGAGCTGCGCGTCATCCTTGCGGCGCTCGAGGATCCCGAACACGAAATCTGCGGGATGCTCACGGAGCCGGCGCCAAAACGACCGCGGTAACTCGTCCGCATAAAGCGGCAACGCCGCCTCCGGCCAGACGATCAATTTCGCGCCGGTGTGGTCGCTCAGCTCGAGGTATCTCTTGACAATACCGGCCTGTTTGTCAGGCCGCCACTTGTCCGCCAGTTTGATATTCCCCTGCACCAGGGCGACCTTGACCGGGTCGCCTTGCGGCTCGACCCAATCGGTCTGCTCGAGCACCCAACCGCCGGTCATCAGCGCGACGACGACAGCGATGATCAAGGGCGAGAAACGAAGGCGCTGCGCAACAAGTGCAACCAATGCACCGACGGTTACCGCGGTAACCCAGCTCACGCCGTAAACGCCGGTCACCGCCGCGAAGCCGCCCAACGGCCACGCCACCTGCGTATATCCGAGACTCAGCCATGGAAAACCGGTCAATAACCAGCCGCGTAACCACTCGGACGCCGCCCACAGGCTGGGAACGACCAATATCAATCGAACCGTGACGTTTGTTCCGCACCACAACGATTGCAAGCCACCGACTGCCGCTGGAAACAAGGACAGATACAAAACCAATATCGCGACCACGATGCCTGCCAAAGGCAACGGCATGTTTCCAAACTCGTGCAAACTCACGAAAACCCAGGAAACACCGACACCAAACATGCCGACGCCAAACAAAAATCCCAACCAGAAACTTTGCCGCGCCGGCGCAGTCAGCCAAAAATAGAATAACAGCGCGGGACACAGTACTGCGAGCGGAGACCAACTGAAGGGAGCAAAAGCGAGTACCGCCAACGCCCCTGCCGACAGCGCTGCAAAATACCGCATCCTGGCCCGCATCTCTCACCAGGATCCCGGATGCTGGCGCAGGACTCGTGCAGTCCAGCTACTATTCATGACACGTAGTTGCGACATCCGAAATTTTGTTTCAATGAAAAAACGAATTAAGACCATTGATACTGCTTGCCGAGAATAGTAGCTGGGCGCCTGGTGAGAAATGCGGGCTATGATGCCGGTGTGGCTTCTTCCAGATCGACGCTCTCGATCACATTGACTTTAATCAAGTGAACTCTGCGGCTGTCCGAGTTGAGGACTTCGAAGCGATATCCATCCAGTTCGATGAATTCCCCGGGTTTCGGAACATGGCCGAGTCCCTGGATTATCAACCCACCCACGGTATCGTTTTCTTCTATATCGAACTCGGTATCAAAATGCGAGTTGAATTCTTCCACTGGCAGCAACGCCTTCACCACATACTCCTTCTCGTCATGCTGAAGAATCATCTCCGCATCTTCTTCCGTATCGTGTTCGTCCTCGATCTCTCCCACGATCTGCTCCAGAACGTCCTCGATCGTCACCAGGCCCGAAATGCCGCCGTATTCATCAACGACAATCGCCATGTGGTTGCGGTTCGCGCGAAATTCCGTCAACAGTACGTTCAAGCGTTTACTCTCGGGAATGAATACGGCCGGACGCAGCATTTCTCGCATATTGAATCTGTATTTATGCGTTTCCTCAAAATAACGGAGCACGTCTTTAGCCAGCAATATCCCAAGCACTTTGTCGCGGTCCCCGTCTATGACGGGAAATCTGGAATGCGCACTCTCCACCAATACCGGCAAGAACTCCTCCGGTGGACTGTCCTTGTCGACAACCACCATCTTGGGGCGGGGGATCATCACGTCCCGAACCTGCATGTCGGCTACTTGCAGCACACGCTGTATGGTATCCAGCGCATCTTGGTCCAACAGACCGCGGCGCTGCGATTTTATCAACAACTCAATGAGTTGCGCGCGCGAAATTGGAACCGGGGTGAAACGA
Organism: uncultured Gammaproteobacteria bacterium; assembly: GCA_947259175.1. Taxonomy (GTDB): domain Bacteria; phylum Pseudomonadota; class Gammaproteobacteria; order Arenicellales; family JAANXG01; genus CALZGZ01. The sequence continues at coordinate 2,033 of CAMYKW010000091.1, forward strand.
CTTTTAATACGTTCGGTAATACGTTGTAAATACGACGGAGGTTTTTCGCTGTTGTCCATCTAATTAATTATATGGGTCTAAGAAGCCTAAACTTTTAATAATTTCTGTTTCCAACCGCTGCATGATTCGTGCGTCTTCGCGGATTTCGTGATCGTAACCGCACAGATGCAACACGCCGTGGACGATCAGATGCGCCCAATGAGCGTTGAGCGGTATGCCGCTGTCACACGCCTCACGGGAAATCACCGGCGCGCAGGCGACGATGTCTCCCAGGATATTGGTTTTCACTTCCGGTGGATTTTCGAATGGAAACGACAATACGTTGGTCGCCGACGGTTTTTTACGGTACCGCTCGTTGAGCCGCCGCCCATCATCTTCATCCACTATGCGCACGGTTAAATCAGCATCTTCACCGGCGACCTTGACGTATGCCGTCGCGGCCCATGCTTCGATCAAAGCCGAATCAGGAACACCCGGCTCGGCAGAGACATTTTGCACCTCGGTGGTTAGTTCAACCATCATGCTCGGTGTCTTTGGCGCCCTTAGAGTCATGTAACTCGTAAGCTTCGACTATCTTCTGCACCAGGGGATGTCTTACTACGTCCCGGGGTTTGAATTTAGTCAAGTGAATATCTTCTACGTCCTTGAGCACCTCAACCGCGTGCTGGAGGCCCGATTGCGCCCCCCGGGGCAAATCGGTCTGCGTTATATCTCCGGTTACCACGGCCTTGGATCGAAAGCCGATCCGGGTAAGAAACATCTTCATCTGTTCGACCGTGGTATTTTGCGCTTCGTCCAGGATTACGAACGAGTCATTCAAGGTCCGCCCGCGCATATAGGCCAGGGGGGCCAATTCAATTATGTTTCGCTCTATAAGCCGCGCAACCTTTTCGAACCCCAACATTTCATACAGCGCGTCGTACAGCGGGCGTAAGTACGGATCCACTTTCTGCCCGATATCACCGGGCAGGAAACCCAGTCTCTCGCCGGCCTCCACCGCCGGGCGCACGAGAACAATGCGGCTGACTTCTTCCCTCATCAGGGACTGCACCGCGCACGCCACCGCCAGGTAAGTCTTGCCTGTTCCCGCCGGACCGACACCGAAGTTGACATCATAGGTTAATATGCCCTTGATATACTTATGCTGACGGCTACTCTGCCCCGTGACTTTTCGTTTCGGCGTATCCACCACGAGCGGTGACTCGTCTGTCGCCAGTTGCCCTTTGTTTTCCACCTGCCGCAAGGTGCGATGCACGGTCTCCGCCGACAATTGGATGTTGCCCTCGGTGTGCCGATACAATTGCTGCAAGACACGCTCGGCGTTTTCGGCTGATTCGGGTTGACCGCTGATGCTGAATACGCTGCCTCTATTCGTTATGCGCACCCCGAGATACGATTCGATCTGCTTGATATGGGCGCCAAACTGGCCGCACAGCCCGGCCAACCGCTCATTATTGGTAGGCGTCAGGGAGAAAGTAACCGCAGTTGCTTTAGCGCTCACGATGAATGCGAATGCATCAATAGGCTGTTATGGAAGCCTGTAACCGGTTCGCGGATCGCTCACCGGGCAAGTATCTTCCACGCAGGGAATTGGGCAGCGCCTCGGTGATTTCAACATCGACGAATCGCCCCATCAACCCCTGCGGTCCATCGAAATTAACTACACGATTATTCTCGGTTCTGCCGCTCAGTTGGCTGGGGTCCTTTTTTGCCGGACGGTCCACCAGGACTTTCTGCAGCGTGCCGATCATTCCATGGCTGATTTCTTGGGCGAATTCATCGATTCGATTCTGCAGCACCGCCAAGCGTTGTTGTTTTATTTGTTGCGGCACATCGTCCGTGAGATCGGACGCCGGCGTACCGGGCCGTGCACTGTATAAGAAACTGAACGATTGATCGAAACCGACGCGTTCGATCAACTGCATGGTAGCGGCGAAATCTTCGTCCGTTTCCCCCGGAAATCCAACGATAAAATCGCTGGAAATGCAAATGTCGGGCCGTTGGTCACGCAGACAATCCGTCAAATCAATGTATTCCGCCGCCGTGTACTGGCGCTTCATCGCCGCGAGAATCCGATCCGATCCACTTTGCACCGGCAGGTGCACATGGCCGACCAGCGAGCCGAGGTCTGCGTATGCCTCAATCAGGCTCGCACTGAAATCCAATGGATGCGAGGTCGTATAGCGGATACGCCCGATACCGTCGATCTCGGAAACATATCGGAGCAACAATGCGAAATCGGCCGCTTCACCGTTATGCAGACGGCCTCTGTAGCCGTTCACATTCTGCCCCAGCAGAGTGATTTCCCTTACGCCTTGTTCGGCGAGACTCACAATCTCTTCTATGACGTCGTCAAACGGGCGGCTGAATTCGTTACCACGCGTATACGGAACAACACAAAAACTGCAATACTTGCTGCATCCCTCCATAACCGACACGGTTGCGCTCACTTTCTCCGCTCGCGGCGGCGGTAAATCGTCGAATTTCTCGATCTCCGGGAAATCGATATCGATACTCGGTTTGCGTACCCTGATGGTCTCATCAATCAATGCCGGCAATCGATGCAACGTCTGGGGACCAAAAATAACATCGACGTAGGGCGCGCGATCCAATATCTGTTGCCCTTCCTGGCTGGCGACGCAACCGCCGACACCGATAATCAGTTCCGGCCGTTGATCCTTCAGCTCGCGCCAACGGCCGAGCTGGGAAAATACTTTCTCCTGCGCTTTCTCACGCACCGAGCACGTATTGAGTATCAGCACGTCCGCATCCTGCGGATCCATAGTGACCTCCAGATGATGTGACGCACGCAGGGCGTCACGCATACGCAGCGAGTCGTATTCGTTCATCTGACAGCCGAAGGTTTTAATGAAGAGTTTTCGGATCACTGGGGTGAGCGCATGTCAGGCGCAGTCATGCGGCCCGCGCGTGGAGAATTTCACGGTGAGTGGCTGAAATCAAATACGTACGGCGTAACAGGTTCAAGAATCGTAAATCGAAATCTATGATTCACAGTCTAGCCGACTCGGGCCACGATGCTCAAGTAACGCCGGCCCGCGCCAGCGGCTATATTTAATGCTTATTAATCAATATGTTGTCGGTATAATGAAAGCGCTGGCGCCGGCCACCGCGACCGTGACGACGTTCCGGACGCGGGGCGCGTCTACTGTGCTACGATTAATCGGCTCAACTGGTACTTGCATGGGGTGCTGCGGATGCGATCTGACAAGACTCGTATCTACTCGACTTTACGCCTAAATAGCCCACCGCGCATCGGCGGCCGTCTGCTGATCGTTGCCGCGATAGCGCTGCTCGCCGTTGCCGCCCTGGCGGTTTACCTGTTCGCACCGAGCCCGCTTTCTCCGAAGAAACAAACCGCGGAAGCAACGTCTGCGCCGTTGACGGAATTCAATCGAAAGGAGGAAACGGCGATCAAGGAGATGCTGGTCGAGTACGTGCACGCGATGTTACTGGAAGGGAGTGACAATCACAAAAATCTGTTCACCAGTGCTTTTAACAAGAATAATGCCGTCGACCAGGCGATAGTCCCGAAAGCAACCAGCGTACAGATCGGTCAACCCACTATATCTCTCGTTTCACCCACCGACGCCCGCATGCGGTTCACCCAGGCCATCCGAACTACGGGCGGCTCGCATCATTCCCAGGAACGGCTGATACTCAAACTCACCTCTTCCGGATGGCGAATCGATAAACGGGCGAGTCAACCCATAATGGTTACCGAGTCACAGGAAGAAAAGCTTACACCGGGTACGGGATCTTTTCTGTACATCAAAAGCGACGGGGAAAAACAACGGGATACAGACAGGATTAAAGAGCTGATCCAGTTCTGGGCTGATGCCAGGGCGGAAGCAGATCTCGAAGGGGTGGTTACAACCTACCGGCAGGATATTTGGGAGAGGAGGGGCACCACGAAAGAGCAATGGCTGGAGGAATTCAGGGATCCAAAACAGATAACAATTACCAACGTCAATATCGTTTTTCCCAGCCAGAATCTGGCCGAGGTCACATTAAACGAAAGAATCGAAGACGACACCAAGCAGGCATATTTCGATATACATTTGGTGTTGCAACTTTCGGATGAGGGCTGGATTATTGCGGATGAAGATTCACAGACGGTGTCAGAACAGATTATTCAACCGCTGGTGACACCACAACCACCGGTTTCTGTCGTGAAGGCGGGCCCCATTGCCGAGCCCGTCCCGATTCCCCGGTCTCGACAGGTTGCCGCGGCGCCAGCGCTGGCCGCAGCCAATCCTGCAGCGCCTGAGTTGGCCGTCGCCGAGCCTGCGGCGGCCGTGGCCGAACCCCCTCCCGCCAAGCCCGAGAAGGTGACCAGTACCGCCGGACCACCATCCAAAGCGCCTGACTTGATAGCCGGCTTGGTTTTGCAGTGGAAACAAGCTTGGTCGGATAAAGACGTCGATGCATATCTGGATTTCTACTCCCAGAATTTCAAACCCAGAAGCGGTATGAGCATCGAGAAATGGCGGCGTTATCGCAGAACCCGGTTGGGCAAGCCCAAATCCATTGATATTCAAATAAGTGATATACAAGTGTACGAACAAACCGAAACGTCGGCTTCGGTCTCTTTCATACAACGGTACACCTCGAATCTGTATCAGGATGTGACCAGAAAGACTCTGTCCCTGGTCCGTGAAGGCGAAAGCTGGAAGATCGTCGCCGAAAACGCGGCATCTCTGTAAGCGAACCGCCATAGTGCCCGGGACCGCGATTCATCAATCCCGATCACTACTCTTTATAATAACTATTTCATCCCTCGATAGTTTCCGTCCTATCTTGTCTCTAATGAAGTCAACTATTTCTCCGGCAAATAAGTCGGTGTTTATCACTATCAGCTTTGCACCCAGGATGAATTCCTTCATCGCCATGGGTTCATATACCGGCACAGCCTCTAAGTAATCCTTCTTGTCTGGATTGGAGTCGACTACAACGGCCCTGTCAGGAAGCGGGAAGTCTCCCAACAGATCGACACAGACCCTAT
>CAMYKW010000092.1 GCA_947259175.1 uncultured Gammaproteobacteria bacterium
CGTAACCCGGGCGAGAAGGGCAAGATTCGATATATGCCATTGATTTTACGGTCAGTTCCCTTAAGGCCGGTGGCCGACTGGTGCAATATGCGGGCTAGGCCGGCACCGCCGCAGCGACGCGCTTATCTTGCCTTGAGGATATCGCGGATCTCAGAGAGGAGCTGTTCCTGTTTCGGTGGTTCCGCGGGGGCCTCCTCGTCCTTTTCGTCTTCCTTTCTTTGCAGGCTGTTGATGGCCTTGATGACCATGAACACCGCGAACGCGATGATCACGAAGCTGATCACCGTATTGAGGAATGCGCCGTAGTTCAGCGTTACTGCCCCGGCCTCCTTGGCTGCCTCGAGGGTTGCGTAGGGGGCCGCCGTGGTGCCCGCCTTGATTACCGCAAACAGGTTGGAAAAATCGACGTTGCCGAGCAGCAAACCGACGGGTGGCATCAACACGTCGGAGACGAACGACTTGACGATGGTGCCGAACGCGGCGCCGATCACGATGCCTACCGCCATATCGACGACGTTGCCGCGCATTGCAAACTCTTTGAAATCTTGAAGCATGACTGTTTCTCGCATTGAATTGAAAACGGCGCGATTCTAGTGAAGGGCCGTATCGGTGACTACACGCATGTGTAAACGACGGTAAATTCGAGGGCTTCTCGCCACCGACACCGATCGCACCGGCCGGCCAACTGCCGCGGTCCGTGGGCCGTGTTACCATCGTCAGCCTTGCAACTACCAAGAGACACCGATGATTGTCGAACAGATCTGGACCAACAACGCGTGGCGCAATTTCAATTACCTGATCGCATGCGCCGAGACCGGTGAGGCGCTGGCGATTGATCCCCTGGACCACAAGAAATGCCTTAGCGCCGCCAAACAGCACGGTTGGGACATCACCCAGGTTTTAAACACCCACGAGCACGGAGACCATACCGGTGGGAATGCGAAGGTCATTGCCGCCACCGGGGCGCAACTGCTGGCGCACCACCGGGCGGGCGACAACATTCCCGGCGTCGATGTCGGGCTGCGCGCCGGAGACGTGGTAAAAATCGGCAACACGGTTGAGCTCGAGGTCCTCGATACTCCGGGACATACCATGAGCCACGTGTGTGCGCTGGCGCACGCCGACATGCCCGCCCTGTTTTGCGGCGACACCCTGTTCAACGCCGGTGCCGGCAACTGCCACAACGGGGGCCATCCGGAGGAGCTGTATGCGACTTTTGCGCGGCAGCTGGCGGCGCTGCCGGATACCACCCACATCTATCCCGGGCACGACTATATCGTCAACAACCTGAATTTCACCCTCGACCGGGAACCCGACAACGAGGCGGCGCAGAGCCTGCTCGCGGCGGTCCGGCGACAAGACCCCGATCGCGCGCTGGTCACCAACTTGGCGCTGGAAAGGGAGGTGAATACATTTTTCCGTCTCCACAGCCCCACGGTCATAGCGCAACTGCGCGAGGTGTTTCCGGACTTGCCGGACGACCCGGACGAAAAGACCGTGTTCTTACGCTTGCGCCAGTTGCGCAACGACTGGTGACCGGCAGAGTACGTGCCTGCGGAACGCACACGCCCGTCAATCCTGGGGGTGAGCGATAATCTCCAGAAAATGGCCGCCATAGGCGCCGGGGTTTTGAATGCCGCAATCAAAGGCGTTCTGCACCCACAGCTTCACCTTGCGCCCGCTGGCAACGCGGTAACTGCCGAGATCGATATCGGCGCGCGTCGCGTAACGCTCGCCAGGGTTGTTAACGATGTTTTGCGGCGTGCACCCGTCGCAACTCCCGTGCTGAGGAATCTTTCCGCCGGTGACTTTGTCGCCGTCGACGAACAGCGCATAAGGAGAGGCGCCGGCGCACTTGTGGACCACGTCCTTCCACACAAAGCGATAAGTGCCTGCAGCAGGAAATTCCCACGTATAGGAGCCGTCGCAGATGTTGTGTCCGCACCACACCACCCAACGGTCCCACTTCTTCTGTACGGCGCCCGCGTGCTCGGCCTTTGCCGCCTGCAACACCACCGGGTCACGCGGCGCCGCGGCGCTTTGCGCCGCCGTGGTTTCCGTCTGCCCGCAACCCATCAGCCCCAGCCACAGTGCTGTGGCAAGCAACATGCGGTCTACCAGGCCGCGTCGCGGGCGTAACGTAAACATGGCTGTATCGATTGATTGCGTAGGTGATGACGCGCTGACCCTAACACGCGCCGGGCCCGGTGGCCATGGTGATTCGCAGCATGCGCATTCGCCGGCGGGGCCGCGCGGCGGCCCAATGTTGCCGCGCGCGATGGGTATGGTCCTCGCGGCACTCGTCGCAATCGTGGCGTGCGGATGTCATCAACAGGCCAGGAGCGGCGCCGCTGCAATCAACGTGTGGACCGGGAAATCATCGGAAACGTGCCTCGATCTCGCGCCCGGCGACACGCTGGTGTATCGCTTCGACGCCAACGCGACAGTCGCTTTCAACATTCACTATCACCAGGGGGACGAAATTGTGTACCCGCTTCCCGAGCAACCGGCCGTGCGCCGCAGCGGCGAGCTGGAGGCCGGCGTCAGCACAGAGTACTGTCTGATGTGGACCAACCCCAGCCCGGGTGTGGCGAAGATCGATTATGAGTATCGGGTCCGGTGACACGGACGACAAGTTTGTGCCGCGCCCGGCCTCCCGGATTCCGCGTCCCGTGCCGGGTTCAGCGGAGCCCGGCGCGGCGTCCGGCGACTAGCAGCCCCGCGGTCAACCCCAGGAAAAGCCACGCGCCTACGCCCCAGGTGGCCGCACTGATCGTCATGCCCAGCGCCCCATAGACAATCGCGAATATAGACCACACCACCGCCACCGCGGCGATGAGCGACGTGTCGAGATTGTGCGCGCGTTTTGACTGTGCCGCCGCGGTCCGCGACGAGCCTGCGTGTCGTCGCTGCGCCAGCGTAAGGGCTACGGTAAAAATGAGAAATATGCACGCCCCGGCGCCCCACGTCGCGGCGCTCGACAGCATGCCGAGCCACCCATAAGCCAGCGCAAAAATCGCCCACACCAAAGTAACGGCCGCCATCAATTTGGTGTCGAGATTGTTCACCGCGGCGAATCGCTCAACGCGGGCTCAGTGATGCGCATGACCGCCGCCGGTCGCGGACAGCGGCACGTTCTGCATGAGCTCGAAGCCCAGTATGGTAAACACCGCCATGGCGCCAAGCACCACCAGTACCGACAACGGCCCGATCCAGGCCGGATGCCGCCCTACGCGCTGCGATCCCAGGGACACTACCGGCAGCGCAAGCACCGGTTCGCCGGCGGCGTGGGGGCTCGGCCACAACATGCGGGCCAGTGCGTATACATACACACCGAGGCCGGCGCTCATGAACATCGCACCGATGCCGACGAACACCATCAGCGACTCCCACCCCACCGGGGCCTCGCCGCCGTAGCCGATATCGAACACCCGGCGCGGCACCCCGCTATAGCCTGCAGTCACGCCGGCGGCGCCAAACACCAGCAGCCCAAAGGTGATGATATAGGGCAGCCTGTTTAGCAGTTGCGGACGCCACACCGGGCTAGCCGTGATTCCGGGAATTACATATAAAAGTGCGGCGATGAAGGTGAGTGTCACCGTACCCAGCGTCAGAAAGTGGAAATACCCGGGTACAAAGAAGGTGTCGCTGAGTAATGGCGCGAGGCGTTCCTGTATCAGCACGAACGACAGCGCCCCGCCAATCGCCAGGTTAATCGCCGCGAGGCCAATCGCGGTCATCGCCGGGTTACTCCAAGGCAGCATGCGCATCCAGCCGAACAACCCGCTGCCGCCCTGGGCCCGGGCATAGGACTCCAGGGAGCTGACGATAATCAAATACACCAGCATCGTCGGGATGGCTAAAAACAGGGACAGAAGAGAACCGATCACCCGCACCGCGTCCGAAAGGCCGGGGTCGAGGAACATATGGTAGAGGAACGTCGGCGGTACCAGAATGAGATAGCTGGCGAAAACAATCTTGGAGAACGACGAACCGAAGATCGACCGCACGCCGGTCATTGTCTCCACCAGCACGTACCAGATGATTACCGTAGCCATCAGCGGCAGATAGTGCATGTTGTGAAACAGCACATGCCATTTCATCGCGTAATCACTAATCGCGGGGCCGAGGCCAAATGCCCATAGCAGCGGCGGCAGGAAGACGTTGAAACCAGCCATGGCGCTGACGATAAGCAGGCCCGCCCAGGCCACGGTTGCGAAGGTGACCGCAGACCACGGCGCAACGTCGCCCTCGAATTTCGGCATCAAGGCGGACAAGATGGCGACGGTCCCTACCATGAACAGGCCCATGCTCATCACCACATAGCCCAAATAAAAAAGACCGGGCAAGAGGGTGTCGCCGGTGACCAATTTGGGATGTCCGTCGTACAACAACGGCACCTTCATCGCCAGGGTGGTTTCGCTCAGTGCGAAACCGGTGATCATCAGCATCAGCGCCAGCCATGCGAGCGGCCGTGCCACCAACCGGCCGACGCCGTTGCCGTGGGCGCAGGCGAGCATCAACACCAATGCCGCCTGGATGAAGTACAGCCAGTAAAAGAATATCGTGACGCCGTGGAGGCTGAGGATCTCGTATCCCAGCCCGGGCGTCACCGGGAGAAATCCCGCGCGCCGGATACCGGTCAATGCGCCGCTCAGCAGGCCGATCGCCAGGCTCAACAGCGCCATAACGACAAACCACTTGAGCAGCCTCTTGTCTCCCGCACCAAGTCGGGACAGGCCGTCGATCAGCCCGCTACTTCTCATCGCTGCCAATACGCCGTGTTATTCGACAATGATCTTGCCCTTCATCAGGTCATGACCGACGCCGCAGTAGACGGTGCAGAAGATCGGGTATTCGCCGCTTTCCTTGAAAACCAGCACCTTTTCAATCATGTGTTCGGCACGGGCGCGTATCATATATGCGGCGCCCTTGAACTGGATTGAGGCGCCGTGGTCGGTGTCCATCGCCATGATGCGAAACCGGTACGGAATGTTTTTCCCCAGACGCAGCACCGCCGGCCAATAGCTGTACTGCCGGGCCATCAGGTACACCTCAACGGGCTCGCTGATGTAGGCGGTGCTGGCGCGATCCGCGACTGCCGGTCTGACACTGCCGTCGGGAAGCAAATTGGCCTCCACAAACGCCTGGGCGCGACGCCTGAATTCTTCCACCGGTACGTGGGAGTCCATGTCTTCGGCGGGCCCGCTTCCAGTCATGGCGCCGGGCATGGCACGCGGAGCGCTCCCCAGCCCGGTTGGCACTGCGCCGTAACCGGCCCACAATCCGTACAGGCCGAGCACTGCGAAACTGCACAGCACGATGAAGCCGCGCCGTGTGGTCAGGTGTGGTTTTTCGGTCTCGATGTCCTGGTGCATCTTGAACTCAGTGCGCAAGGCGCTCACTGAACGGAAATATTTTGTGCGGTGAGCTTCGCATGCCGGCTCATAGGATTTCTCAATCGTGTTACGATCTTCCATGCTATGGTAACGGATACGCGAAGTTTGTCCACCGTATGCGGCTCCGGCGGAAAACGCGAAACAGCTTCGGAATTGACCATCTTTGGGCAAGTGGCTTGCCTGGCGCTGACGTTCATGCTTGTTGCTTGTGGCGACGACCCGGCGACGTTCCCTTTGTTCGCGACGGCGAAGGAAATGCAGTCTCCCGCCGGAGCGGACGCTGCGGTACCCCACCTTTCCGACATCAACGGCGAACACCTGGTGTTGAGCTGGATACAAAAGGAAAAGCAGCGACACAGCTTGTGGTATTCACGCCTACACCAGGGGCGCTGGTCGGCTCCGGAAAAAGCGGCCGGCGGATCCCACTGGTTTGTGAACTGGGCCGACGTTCCGGCGGTGGCCACCGACGCCGCGGAAAATATCCTGGCCAGCTTCCTGGTCAAGAGCGGCTCCAGGACTTATGGCTACAACTTGAACCTGGTGGTGTCGGGCGACCGCGGCCGGACGTGGACCGGCCCGTTTGTTCCCCACGATGACCGCACCCAGACCGAACACGGTTTCGTGAGCCTGTTGCCCCTCGACTCCGGACAGTTTTTTGTCGCCTGGCTGGACGGCAGAAACAACACCTGGGGCTCCAGGCAGTCCGGGGGCTCGATGGGGCTGCGAGGGGTGTTTGTCGACAATAACGGTGCCTTGACCTACGAGGGGCCGATAGACTTGCGGGTGTGCGACTGCTGTCAGCCGTCCGCGGTGAACACCGCACGCGGCCCGGCGGTGCTCTATCGCGACCGCTCCGGCGAGGAGATCCGGGATATCGCCATCGCATGGTGGGAACAAGGCGCGTGGACCGGCCCGTTCCCGGTGTCCGCGGACCATTGGAAGATCGACGGCTGTCCGGTGGATGGTCCGCGCGCCGACACCCAAGGCGACACACTGGTGGTGGTGTGGTTCACCGCGTCGCGCGATACGCCGCGCGTGAACCTGGCGTTCTCCCACGACAATGGGCGGTCATTCTCCGACCCGATCCGTGTCGATGACGGGCACGCGGTGGGCCGTGCCGACGTGGCCTTGCTCGATCCACACACGGCGGTGGTGAGCTGGTTGGAATCGGTGGGCGACCACGGCGAGATCAGGATACGGCGCATCTCCGCGGACGGATCCACCAGCGAGTCGCAACGGATCAGCGGCATGTCCCTGTCCCGGTCCAGCGGCTTCCCACAGATGGCGGCCCACGACGGCAAGGTCTATTTCGCCTGGAGCGAGGCCAAGCACATCCGTACTGCCGTAGCGCAACCCTAGCCCGCATATTGCACCAGTCGGCCACCGGCCTTAAGGGAACTGACCGTAAAATCAATGGCATATATCGAATCTTGCCCTTCTCGCCCGGGTTAC
>CAMYKW010000093.1 GCA_947259175.1 uncultured Gammaproteobacteria bacterium
ACCGGGGGCAGCCGGTTCATTCAGAACCGGGTGCTCTCAGAGGCGCAAACCCGCAACTACGGATTGCTGTTGCTCACCGCTGGTGTCGGCGTCGGTGTACTGTTGACCTACGCCAGCCACTGGAGCGTGCTCGCCATCGGCGCCGTCGGTGTATTTGTCGGTTGGGCGTATTCGGCGCCGCCTTTCATGCTCGACAGCCGCGGCTGGGGCGAACCCTGCGTGGCATTGGGATTCGGTGTGTTGATACCCCTGGGCACCGACTTCGTGCAACGCCAACAGTGGGAATGGGAACTGTTGCTGATCTGCCTGCCCTATGGGCTGCTGGTGACCAATATCCTTTACATCAATCAGTTTCCGGACCGGCTGGCGGATGCTTCGGCGGGCAAGCATCATTGGGTGGTGCGCTTGGGCGTGGAACGGGGAAAATGGATCTATGTCGCCAATGTCTTCATCGCCGCCACCGTTCTGTTGATCGCGGCGATAAGCGGTATCGCGCCGCCGATCTCGCTGTTGTCGCTGCTGCCGCTGATCATCACCGCCAGGGCGGCGGCGTATCTGATTCAATATGCCGGTGACAGCGCGCGGCTGGTGGTTCCCATCAAGCTGACCATCGCCGGTGCCCTGGCCCATGGCCTGATGCTGGCAGCCATTCTCATGCTGGTCGCCCCGCGGAGCTGACGAACCTCAGGTCGCGGAACCGTCGCTGCCCAGGGTTGCGCGGCGCAGGATGTCCGATTCCCCCCGCTCGACGGTAACGCCCAACAGCGCGAGCGCCGAAAACACCGCCGCCAACTGCGATTCCCACAACTGCACCTTCTTGCCCACCGCCATACAGCGGTGCTGATCGAGCTCCACCGGCTGTATTTCGGCGGTTTCGCCGAGGCCCCTAAGCGCCGCGCGTACGGCGGACCCGATCTGCTTGTCCGCGGAATCGAAAAAGTACAGCCGTCCGAGCCGCCCGCAATAGATGGCGCTTCCGGCGCCCAGTTGAATCACGATATGCGCCTCGTAGACGCGTTCCTCGTCCCTGGAGAGGGTGATGGTTTTTCGGTTGGAATGCGGTTCGAGCTGCATCATGGCGAATTAGCCGGTTTCTCCAGACGGGGGCCGCGCCGTGGTTTGACCCTCGGTAGGCAACCCGGGTTTAATCAATAGTAATGAGTATCGTAGCCGAAATCCTCGCCCTGACCCGAATTATTCACGATGACTTCGAACCACCCCGGGTGGACCGTGTCTACGTGCCGCCGGTGCGGCACGATAAGGCGCATGCCGATTTCGGTTTGGTGATCCTGGACGACGGCAGCGCCGGTTTGTTCTATGTGCCCCAGGAAGAGTCACTGAGCCGCCTGCGTGAGGCCATCGGGGGCAGCACCGGCGCAGCGGCATGGACCCTGGCGCGGGACCTGATGTCGCGCGACGCCGGGCGGCGGGGCCTTGCCTTTGGCGCAGCCAGCGCGATCTCCCAGTGGTTTCTGCAACGCGCCGGCTTTGCGACGCCGGCGGCGCACCGCATGGCGTACACGCCACAAGATCACGTGGGCATGGTCGGCCTGTTCCCATCCCTGGTCGAACGGCTACGCGCCGGCGGCGTTCCGCTCACGGTCGTCGAGCAACGATCCGAGTTGGCGCAGTCGGACGGCGAATTCACGGTGAGCACCGATCCTGCGCTGCTCGGATCCTGTAACAAGATCCTGTGCACCGCGGCCACACTGCTGAACGACACCATCGACGATATCCTGCCCCACTGCGCCGGCGCCGACCGGATCACGGTCATCGGCCCGTCGGCAGGCTGCCTCCCGGATCCCTTATTCGCCCGCGGCGTACACGCGGTGGGCGGCTCGCGGGTGCTCGATGCGCACGATTTGCTCGCGCGCATGCAAGCCGGCGAACCCTGGCGCGACGCGGTGGAGAAAACCATGCTCGAAGCCGATCACTATCCGGGTTTCTCCGCGTTGCGTTCACGCGCCCAAAGGCATCGCGCTTAGAAAGCGCTCCCACAGTTCGCCCGCAGGACCTTGCTTCAGTCGACGATATTCGGCGGGTCGAGATCGTCCTGCATCGCGGTGTCGGCGCCGTGGCGTGCGATCCAGCGCTCCAATAGCGTGACGTGCTCCGCTTCTTCCTCGGCGAACTCGGACGCCAGCTTTCGCACCGTTCGATCCGGTGAGTACGCGGCGACCAACGCGTAAAAATCGCGACTGCGTTTTTCATTGGCGAGGGCGAACCGCAACGCCTGCACCGGCGTCATCATGTAATCGATATCCGCGTATTCACCGGTCTCGGGACCCTCGTCATCCGCCCATTTGAACTCCCAGGGTTCCAGCCGCGGCAGCGCAGTGCCGGCCGCCAGGCGTTCGACCTCGGCCGCGTGCTTACGCCCAAAGTCCGCCATCTTGCGGAACAGATCGCAAACCTCCCGATTGTTGTGCGTCTCCATCGCATCCGCCAGCTCCTCATACCGGTCCACGGATTCCTGTTCCAAGGCCAACGCGTGCGCAAGAAATTCCGCCTCGGTGGCTATTACCTGCGGCTTGGTCATGAACGGAACTCCTGCTCGATATCTTCGATTGTGGTTTTCTCCATTTCACTGCGGCTCCATACCGGTCTGGCCTCGACATAAATTACTCCGGTGGACATGCCGTCATCGCGTTGACAGTGCAGCGCGGCCAAAGCGGGGTCACTGGTCGGCAACTCGTCCGCAGGGAACGGCCGCACGATGTTCTTCCACTCTTTTTGCTCGGGACGAAACGTGGGGCACGGACTCAATACCTGGATGAAAGCGAATCCCGGGTGTTGCATCGCAAGCACAATCAACTGCGCCAGGGTATTGGGCTTGCCCGAAAAGGCACGCGCGATGAAGGTAGCACCGGCCGCCAGCGCGATGGCGGCCGGTTGGAACGCCCGCGAGAGAGTGCCGGACGGGGTGAGTTTGCTCTGCGTCCAATCCGGCGCGGTGGTCGGAGACGCTTGACCCTTGGTCATGCCGTACACCTCGTTGTCCATAACGATGTAAGTCATGTTCATATTGCGCCGGCACGCGTGCAGAAAATGATTGCCGCCGATGGAGAAACCGTCGCCGTCGCCGCCGGCCACGAGAACATTGAGATCCGGACGCGCCGCCTTCAATCCCGCGCCCACCGCCAGGGCGCGGCCATGAATTCCGTGGAAACCATACAGGCTGGTGTAGGCCGGCACCCGGGATGAACAGCCGATCCCGGAAATCAAGGCCACTTGCTCCGGCGGCAGCCGCAGCGACGCCAGCGCCTTGGTAATGGCGTTGAGCACCCCGAAGTCACCGCATCCGGGACACCACACCGGTTTTACGTCCGACTTGTAGTCCTTCGGCCGCGGTTGTTCGGGGATCGGATTCACCGCGCCGTTCCCGCCAACAAGCAATCGGCAATTTCCCCCGGCGACAGGGGCAAGGGACCCGGGCGCGCCAGGCACTCGGTGCGCCCGGGCAGGTCAAACCGCGAGCGCAGGTAATGATAGAACTGGCGGGAAAACGTCTGCTCGACCACCAGCACGCGATTCACGCCCGCGAGCGCCTGGCTGAGCTGCTTCGTTCGCAGCGGCGCCAGCAATCGCAGTGCGATCAGACGCACCGGCAGCCCCGCCGCGCCGGCCCTGCGGATCGCCTCGCGGACGGCGGCGGTGCACGAACCCCAAGTCACCACCGCCACTTCGCCGTCGCCCTCCACCGTGGCCCAATGGTCACCATAGTCAAAGCCGGTCAATTTGGACGAGCGCTTGTCGAGTTGCCGCAGATGATCCTCAGCGCCGGTCGACGGCGTACCGCGCTCATCGTGCTCCAGGCCGTCGGCGGTATAGCTCAAGCCCGCCGAGCCGGGGATTGCCATCGCCGACACCTCGTCACCGCTCAGTGCGTAACGCCGGTAAGCCTCGTCGCGGCGTTGCGCGGTGACGCGGCGGGTGATGAAATCGATATCCGGCGGACGGTGGGTCACCGTGCGGGACTGCGCGAGCAATTGATCGCTCAAAACGATCACCGCGGTCTGCAACGACTCGGCGAGATTGACCGCCCATTGCGCGGTGAACGCGCAATCCGCAATCGAAACCGGCGCCACCACCACATGGGGGGCCTCACCGTGCATGCCGTACAGTGCGATATTGAGATCGGTTTGTTCCGACTTGGTGGGGATGCCGGTGGACGGTCCGCCGCGCATGACATCGATCACCACGATGGGTGTTTCGCTGGCCACCGCCAGGCCGATGCCCTCGGTCATCAGCGCCAGTCCGGGGCCGGAGGTGACGGTCATGGCGGGCACTCCTCCATAGGAAGCGCCGAGGATCATATTCACCGACGCCAATTCGTCCTCGGCCTGGATCAGGCAACCGCCGGTCCCGGCGAGTCGCGGCGCCAGCCATTCCAGCATTTCGCTCGCCGGCGTGATGGGATAACCGGCGACGAAACGCACGCCGCCTTTTAGCGCGCCCAAACCACAGGCCTCGTTGCCGGAAATCATCCAACGCCCATCCGCACCGTCGGGATCAACGGGTATCGGCAGATCAATATCCAGGGAGCGACCCAGCGCCGCACCGCGCTCGAGACACGCGCGCGCGCCCATCACCATGCTCTCGCCTTTCGCCGACAATGATCGATTTACCATCTCGGTGAGGGTTTCTGTCTTGATTCCGGTGATCGCCGACACCAGGCCCAGGGCGATCATGTTGGCGCGGCCACACCCGATCTCCGTCGCCGGCGCATGCATTTCGATCGGAACCAACCGCGCGCCGGTCCGCGCTATCGGTTCCGGAACATCGCCGCCGGCGGGATCGTGTAACACGCAACTGGCGGCGGTAAGCGGTATCTCCTCCACGAATCGCTGCGCATGCAGCCAGTCGAATGCGACCACGAGCTGGTAATAGTCGCCGGCGCATTCCACCGGAGCCGCTGCGAAATGCAACAATGCCGCGGATTCACCACCGCGTATCTGCGGCCCCGCCGATCGCCGCATCAATCCAAAGCTTCCATCGGCGCGTGCCGCCTCCAGTAATAGATTACCCGCGGTCACGACACCGGCGCCCCCCGAGCCCACCAGGGCTATGGACAGCGCATGTGAGTCCGAAGTGCTGTTCATGCGCCGATGTTACTTGCCCGGTGGAAAGCGGCTTTTGCGTTAAATCAAAAATTGCCCCCGCGCCGGAAAGCCGGGATCTCAGGCCGAAAGTGCGGGAATTCCCCCGCTCTAGCCCGCATTTCTCACCATGCTGGCGCAGGACTCGTGCAGCTGCGCGCTGCGCCTGGAGCGAGACCCATAGCGAGCTATGGGTCGAGCGAAGGCCAAGCGCAGGTGTGCGAGAACCTGCCGTCGCGGAACTTGCAACGTCATTTCCATGAAAACACAGCCCATAATCGATCTAATCGCTTGCCGGGAATAGTAGCTGGGCGACTGGTGCAATATGCGGGCTATCGGGGATCGCCGGATGCGCGTGTTGTCAGGCAATGTGAGCAGCGGCAGCGCACGGTTCAGGTCGATGAACCAATGACCGCACGACGCGGTCTATACCCGGGATGTCTCACGTATCGCACCCGGATGGACTGCGCTAAACTTATCTCTATATGCATAGGGGGCAAGCTTGATGCAAAACACCCTGAGATCCTTGTTGTTCTGTTGCGCCATGGCGTTGGCACTGGACGTGCAAGCGCTGTTGTTCACCTGTCAAAACATCCCCCTGGCGGGAACCAAGAATCTGAAAATTGACCACCTGTACCTGCTCAAGACGCGGATGTTTCAAAACCTCCCCGATCAACAGGAGATCTCCCTCTCGAGTTTCATCACCTCGAACACCAACCGGATCACTTTTGCCCCGATTCAGGGTTCACCCGACTTTTTCCGGGTAACCATCAATAACAATCCCGACAAGCTTGCCTATCTCCTCGCGTGGGTCAGCAATCGCGAACGGGACGGAACCTGCGCCATCGAACTGCAGGGTTATACCGACGGCGTCATCACGCGGGAGTTTCTACAGATTCTGGCCATCTATCCCCGAGGTTCCCTGGCCGTGGGATTGCCGAACACCACCGACCGCCAGGGCCTGATTCTGCTCGCCAACGAGAACGAGATTTAGCGATCACCCACCCCTTTCAAGGGGCTGAGTTTGACAATAAGAATAGTCAGCACCGGCAGGGTGAAACCGACCGCCGACACGGTGATCAGCAAGCGGCCCAGGTCATCGTAGTCTGCCGCCGCCGTTACCGCCCCGCCGGCGTCCGTTACTTCCCGCGTGATGACGAATATCTGGTTCAGGTATTTGGTGCCGAGCTGACTCAAAGACAGCGCCAGGTTGGTGAACGAAGCCATTACTGCAAAAAAAGTCGCCTTGAGGTCGGCGGGTGCGGAATGCGCGATCCAAGCCAGCATGGGTATCATTGCGATCTGGCCCAGCGGCGATTCCAGCGCGGTGTCCACCAGTGCGATGAAACGCGCATCGACCACCCCGCCGGTGTGGGCGGCGGTCCATTCATGCAGGCCGTAGAACATGCCCAGTATCGGAAGCGAGAGTATGCTGCCGACCACCGTCAGGAAACCGATGATGTAAGCCATCGAGCGTTCCGCCATGAACCGCCGGAAGATGAACATGCCCAGCAAGGTCAGGCTGCTTCCGATGAGGGACAAAACAGACAGAAACTGCTGATCGAATTTCAACTCGTCGATCATCCACCATGTCGAACCGGCGCCGGGACCCGGTAACGCCCGAAATACGAAAACCAGCAAAGCGGTTCCGACCAGTACTCTGCGCGCATCGGCGTCCAGGGACCGGATCAGGCGGTTGATGAGAAACAGCACGATGACCATCGAACCGGCGAAAATAATTTCCTGGTTATAGGCGAAATCGCTCAGCCCCATGGCGAGGGTGAACACTACGAACGCCAAACTGCCGCCCAGTATCCACCAATTCGCCTGCGGTGCTTCGGTTTGCACCTTGAGCATGCGTTTGATCTCGTCCTTACTGAAACCCTTGCGCCGTAGACGGCGGGCGTCGCGGATCTTGAGCGCCTCGCTGAGCACCACGCCGAACACTGAGATCACCGGAATCACCAACGCCAGGGTGTAGATCATCCGGTAGATCTCCACCTTCTCGGCTTCCGGCAACGCCACCGCGCCCTGAAACATTACGATATTCACCACCGCCACCAGCACGCTTCCACCGATAATGGCCACCCGGCCCAGAGTCTGCATGGTCGTGTGCATAAGGCGGCGGGTGTCGCGATCAATCGGCCGCCCTTCGTCGTCCACCTTCGGCACCGCCTCCACGGTCATGGCATCCGCAACCACGTCCTGAACTACGTAGCCCACCGGCGCCAATAACGCGCTGATCACATACCAGGCGTCCACCGGCAGCAGCCCGCGCATAAAGTCCGTGTACCCCAGCAGGCCGATCATAATGACCAGGCTGATGGCAATGAGCGTGGCGCCGAGAAACACCAGCGCCGACTTCCAGCGCCAGAACAAGTCCACCAGATGTCCCAACGGCATCTTGAGCGCCCAGGGGATGCCCGCCCAGAAACCAAGGGCGGCGAGAAACGCCGCCGACAATCCGAGATAATCCTTAACGAAGAACGTTCCTACGATGCCGGTGAGTCCGGAAACGCCGGCGGCCACATACACCATCAACGGCGGCAGATAGGAAAGGCGCATCTCCCTGGCAAGCTCGAGGATGTTGCGGTCGATCCAGCGATAGATGCGCCTCATCATCTACGTGCCCTGAATAGCAGCTGGACGCCTTGGCGTAACATTCGGGCGAAGGTTTCCGCCGCGGCATCCGTAAACACGGATCTGGAACCGGCGGCGCTCACTGATAAACGAGCTTTGCGGGAGATATCAACACGCCGAAATGTTCGCACCAGATTACAACACTGCCGTAGTTCATCACGTCGACGCCCTCGGGAATCCGGTAGACCTGACTTCCCCGGAACGCGCGCAATCGCCCCAGGTCGACAAACATGGCGGCGGCTACGTCCGTATCCGGTGTGACCGCCTCATTCCCCGGCACCAGATACACGTGATAGGCGGGCCCCGGGCCGACCGTAAAATCCTGTTCCAGGTGAACGACATCCCGGTACACCGAGGTTTTACCGCTCCCATAGTGAATCGGGTCGGACGGATTGGCATGAATGAATTCCCCGGTCGCCACCCGCTGTTTGCCGCCGACATCGCCGATGCGCTCGTCCGCGACGATATCGGCGAGAAATATATAGGGATACACAAAGATCGCCACGGCAAATCCGGCGACGCCGCCGAGCGCGCCGCCCAGGACAAATGACGCAATTAGTTTTTTCATGCAGTGCCTCGCTGCGGTTCGATTTGCGATTCCGGTTCGGGATCGGGGTTAAAATATAATGGATTGCGCATCCCAGCCGAAGTTCTACCGGAGCTTCCATGCAACTTGTAAGGTTTGGAGTCGGTTCGCCGGTTCGAAATGCCCCGACTTCCGTGTGCGTAAAGTTGGTTTCAACGCCCGCCGGCGGGCGACGGATACCGGATCGGCACGCCGCATCGCGCTTTTGCCGGGGCTCGCCATAGAAACCGCGGGAGTATTTGTTTTTGACGGGTATAATATGCGCTTGGCAGGATCCGCAGCCGGATCGAGGTATGAAGTTCAATGAACAGCAACGATAAACAACACCACTCAAAGCGCATGGGAAGCAAGCGTTTCCGGTTGAGAAAATCCATCGGCTGCTGGTTATTCACAGCCTTCGCGGTATCGGCCGCAACTGCGGCGGGCGCAGAAGAACTCAAACTGGAGTTGAACAAGCTCGAGGAGGCGGAGGGCGCCTGCCGCGCCTATCTGCTGTTCGAGAACCGCGCCGCGCATTCGTTCCAATCGCTGAAATTGGATCTGGTCATGTTCGGACTGGATGGCGTCATCACCAAACGCCTGGCGATCGAGGGAGGCCCGCTGCCGAAAGACAAGACCAGCGTAAAACTGTTTGAGATCAACGGCTTGAAATGCGAAACCATCGGCCGGATCCTGTTGAACGACGTCATCAATTGTCAGAACTCTGCTGGCGACAATCTGGATGGGTGCATCGAGCTGGTGACCACGAGTTCCAAGAACAACGTCCCCTTGTTCAAATAGCCGTAAATAGATCGCGGGCGCGCTCATATTCCGGCAAACCCCACGAAGAGCCAGGCGATGGAGGAACTGTTCACAAAATCAATTGACGCACTGAGACTGGGTGGACCAGTCCTGGTGATTTTGTTCGCTCTGTCCACCGTCGCGCTTGCGATCATCTTGATCAAGGTGACCCAGTTCGTCGTGCTGCGCGTCAGAGACCGCCGGTTTGTTGATCTCGTCCTGAACCACTATCGTTCCGGCAGAATACAGGATGCATTACACGTCTTGGGCAGGCGCCGCAGCCCGGTAGCGAGGGTACTCGAAGTCGCGATTGAGGGAAGACAACGGCGGGACGTCGATGAACACCTGATACGCGAAGAGGTGGACCGCGTGGCAACCGAGCATCTGGAGCAGCTGCGCTCATATCTGCGCGGTCTGGAGGTGATTGCGGCGTTGAGCCCATTGCTCGGTCTGCTGGGCACCGTGCTTGGAATGATCGACGCGTTTCAACAACTCGAAGGGGCGGGCAACCGCATCAACGCATCGATTCTTTCCGGCGGTATTTGGGAGGCGTTATTGACCACCGCCGCCGGGCTGGCGATCGCAATACCGGTGCTGGCGGTGCTCAACTGGCTGGAACGCGTGGTGCAGAGAACCGCCCACACCATGGAGAGCGCCGCGACACAGGTATTCACCGTGGCGATACAGCAGCAACCCTGGACCCATGGAATCCCAAACCTACACGCAAATACTGGCCAAGGCGTCGAATAACAGCATTCGCCGCCGGCGGCCGCTCGTTAGTTTGACACCGCTGGTCGATGTCGTCTTTATCCTGCTGGTGTTCTTCATGTTGGCGTCGAGTTTTTCCGATCAACGCGCGGTTGGATTGACGACACCGGCAGTCGGTGACTCGGCGGCGACGTCGAACACGGTGCTGTTGCGCGTGCGGCGTAACGGCGGCATGGACCTGAACGGGATTCCCATCACCGTGAATCAGCTCCAGGAACGCGCTGCGCAATTTATCCAGACGGTCGGGGAGCGTCAGTTCCTGGTGCAGCCGGACAAGGGTGTGGCGCTGCAGCGGGTAGTCACCGTGCTCGACGCGTTGTATGCGACCGGCGTCCAGGACATTTCCCTGATACGCAAATAGGCATGAAGGCATGCGGCTACGAGGCGTAAGCGACCGAGACTACAAGGAACCGAGTGTCGTTCCTTTGGTCAATATCGTTTTTCTGCTGCTGATATTCTTCATGTTGTTGGGGCGATTGACATCACCGGAGGTGCTGGACGTACAGCCTCCCGCTTCGGCCAGCGGGGGCCAGGTCGATAGCCGCCGCGACCTTCTCATTCTGGTTTCAAACGACGGGCGCATGGCGCTCGATGACGACGAACTGGAGCAAGACCTGCTGACGAGCGCAGTGGCAAAGTTCCTCGAGGAAGATCCGGCGCTGCGGGTAAGAATCAAGGCCGACGCCGACCTGGATGCGGTTAAATTGATCCGGTTGATGGAGCAGCTCAAGGAAGCCGGCGTGAAGCGGCTGTTGTTGCTCACCGAGCGGCCCGCGCAGTGATGGAGATTCGCGCAATCCACTGGTGGACAGCGGTGTCGGTTGCCGCCGCAGCCCATGTGTTCGCGCTGCTGTGGCTGAGCCAACCCAGGGCGCGTATCGATCCACCGATGGTGAGCACCGGCATCGTCATTGCATTGGAAGACAAGCTGGCGCAGCGGCGGGAACACGCGGCATCCTTGCCACAACCGGCCGAGTCGATAAGCGACGTAACCAGCGAGTTGACCCGGCCGCGCGACACGATTGACGCCGTGCACCCGCGTCCCGCGACTGCGGCGCCGTCGGCGTCGCTGCCGGAACCCGCCCAGGCAGTGGTTACCGAAGCGTCGCAAGCATTGAGCGCACCCAGCCCGGTTTCCGAACAGCCGCCGCTGCCCGCCGTTACCGAGCCCAAGGTTCCCGCCGCGGCGTCGGTGCCGATTCCGCAGGCCATGGCGGCGGCGAGCGATGCGACACGGATCGCCCATGACGCGGGACGCGTCGCGGCCGATATTCCCACCGCAGGCCCGCCCGCGGCGATGACATCGTTACAGTTGGAGGCGATTCATCCACAGGCCACAACGGGTGAAGACGTCACACCGCTGAAGCCGGCGTCGGCGGCGCGCAGCGAATTGGATGAACTGACGCCGACGGTTCCACAGGCGGCGCCGATCGTTGCCGAACCGGACGCCGCGGAAACCCGGCCGCTGACACCGGCGGAAGATGTGGTGGCGCGCGCGGTGCCCGCTCCAATATCGCCGGTAACGCAACGCGAGGTGCTCGGCGTCACCGCGCAATACGCCGGAGTGCTCAAGGGGTGGTTGCAGCGAAACATGCGCTATCCCCGGGACGCGTGGTTGGAGGGACAGCAAGGCACCACCGTAGTCCAGTTCACCATTGACCGTGACGGCGCGGTGGTTACCTCGCATCTGGAGCGCGGTTCAGGACACAAGTTGTTGGATAGCGAGGCCATGCAGATGGTGCGGCGGGCGGATCCGTTCCCGTCGATGCCGCCGGAGATCGTCGGCAATGAGCTGGAGCTGCGTGTGCCGATCGTGTTTTACATCAAGGATTACGAACGCCAGCGGGAAATGCCGCCGATTTATTTGCGCTGATCGCCGTGGTGCAATATCGGGGCTAGGCCCGCATTTCTCACCAGGATCCCGGATGCTGGGGAAGAGATCGGGCGTCTGGACGCCGCGCTGGAACGAAACCCATAGCCGTAGCTATGGGTTGAGTGAAGCGCAAGCGCAGGCGTTCGAGATCGAGCCAGGGACGGGATAGTCCAGCTACTATTCTAGGCAAGCTATTTTCGAATTTACGATGCATCTTCGTAGAATTACCGTACGAGTCCTTTCGATGCTTAACAAGAATA
>CAMYKW010000094.1 GCA_947259175.1 uncultured Gammaproteobacteria bacterium
ATGCCGTCGCGGAACTCGCAACGTCATTTCCATGAAAATACAGCCCATAATCGTTCTAATCGCTTGCCAAAAATAGTAGCTGGGCGACTGGTGCAATATCCGGGCTAGCGCCCGCACAGTAGAGTACAAGCCCACAGCCACGTCCCCTTTGTCATCCTGAGGCCCGAAGGGCCGAAGGATCTTGCCGTCGATCAGTGTGGTGTCATCCGGCGCTGAAAAGATTCTTCGCTTTCGCTCAGAATGACAAGAAGGGCTGGGGGCGCAAAAACCGCGGTCCCAGAATCCCGGCACACCATCGCAACAGTCAAGTAAAGCAGGCCAGGTCTTGACAATGTGTCAATGAAAGAACTGACCCCCAGTCGTTAAAGACAACTGCGAATGGCCGCCTCATCGGCGCCGGAAATCACTCCCGACCGGGTCAGTCGCCGCAACAGGCGGCGCACACCCCTGGTGAATGCGCGATCACTGCTGGTGCCGGCGTCGAGATCGGCAATCTGATCGCTGATGGTGCAGCCGTCGGGACCGACGGCGTTAGCGGCGCCGGAATCACAGGCGTCGATCACCACGGTGGCGCTCAAATCCGACGCGGGGCAGGTATCATCGACATTGCACACGCCGTCGCCGTCGTCGTCGGTGGACACGCAGGGATTGACGGTCTCGAAGTTGCTGTAATTGACGTCCATCAGCCCGGGCGTCGCGATCACCGCGCCGCTGTCGGTGGCGTCTATCGCCTGGGTGTCCACCAGCAGCGTGTCACCGGCAGTGTGCCCGCCGCCGTCGGCGGTGATCTCGGTCATGACCAGCTGATCCACATCGACCACATCGTCGCCGGTGTTGCTGGTATCGATGATCAAACTATCCACCGGGTCGGCGCTGTTGAAGGTAATGTCCACGCCGGCATGGCCGGTGATGCCGTCGATGCTGGTGGCGGTGGTGATCACCGCATCCCCGGTCGCATCACCGCTGTCGATCACGCGCAGGATTTCGACACCACCTTCGTCAGATCCCGGTTGCACGACCACCTGACCGAGGATGCCGTCCACGGAATTCACCGGGATCGCAGTGGCCGGCACCTCGCCGGCCCGTGGGCGGGCGATTTGATTCGCCAGCTCATAGGTGTCGCCGGCCACACCGGTGTCCGGCCCGCCCATCAAGGTGGCGGTAACTCCGGCGGGCAGGGTTTGCACGCGCAGTGTGTCGTCACTGGCATCGCTGCCGACAGTGTTGTCAGCATCTAGGGTAATACTGGTCAGCACGCCGTCATGATCTATGGCGATCAGATCGATGGTCTCGGCGCCACCGCCTCCCCTCACTATGACCGCACCGAAATTTTGGAAGCGGGAATTCTCTATACCGCCATTGCCGACGATCGCGGTAACGCCATCGCCAGCCGTCCCTGCACCAAACAATCCGGGAAACGGCCACGGTGCCGAAAACCAATCGTCGTCAATCATTAAATCGGTCGTGGCTGGCGTAGAGGTGGCGTCTATGACCAGAGTTGATCCCGCGCCTGCGCCAAGAAAATCGATCGGCGCAATACCTTCGAAAGACATAGTCGCCACGCCATTCAAATTGACGACGCCGCTCTTGGCGACACCGTGCGCGTCGGCGAAGTACGACACTTCGTTGGGTATCGACAAAGCCATTGCCAGGTCATCATCGCCGTCGCCCCGGAAGTGGATGCCGATGTTGGCATCGGCGGGCGTCAACCCGCTATTGTCGAAAGACGCATTGCTGTGGGCGCCGGGAGCGCGGCCGGCAAAGCGCGGCAGAGCGCCGCGCGAATCATCGACACGGAACAGGTCGCGACCCGCGCCGCCGTTAAAAGAAAACGACTGCGCCTCGATGCTGATGTCCGGCCCCTGATCAAGGGTGAACACCGCGGTGTTCGGGGCACCGGTGGCGCTCAGCTTCAGTGTGTTATTGCTGCCGTCCCCCTGCACCACGACGTCGGCGGCATGGGTGATCGACACCGAGGCCGCCCCGCTGTAGGCCACCGGCTCGCTGCCGCTGACCCGGATCTCGCCGGCGGTCGCGGTGACGTCTTTGCCGGATGCATCCACCTTGATGTGCGTCGCACAGCCTGAAGAAAGGGCTGCTGTGAGTAACAACGCCGGCCAGAAGGCGTTGGATCGCACAGGATAGATAAGGATGGACATACGACGTGCTGCGAACGATAAACCGGACATTGGTCACCTCCTCAGGCGGCGGTTGATGGGTCAGCCTCAGCGGTGAGATCCTTGATATTATTTGTTGACCGCTCAGCGACGCCTGAAAACATATCACAGAAAGTGGGGTCAGGTCTTTCTTTGCCACATTTGACTACCACCCGTGGGAGCGCTTTGTAAGCGCGAATGAACTGTTCGCGGTTGTATGTGCCGCGCTCTGTTTACGGTACTTGTGCCGCGCTCTGTTTACGGTACTTGTGCCGTGTTCTTTTTACGGCAAAAACCGTTCTCACAACTCCTTTGTCATCCTGAGCAACGCGAAGGATCTTGAAACAATTAGAGATCAGCACAGAGCCCAAGATCCTTCGGCGCGGTGCGCCTCGGGATGACATCTGTGGGAGCGGTTAGTAACCGAGCTTTTTTATGTAGGGCTCCAGGATTGTGAATACCGGCTTCAGGTGGGCGGTGTAGTGTTTGTGCCGGTTCACGGAATCTTTGTACAGCGGTTGTTTGACCTGGGCATAGCTGGGGCTACGCGGGCGGTGCGGGTTGAGATGAAAATCGACGCATTGCGGCTCGAACTCCTCACCGAGGTACTTCAACATACGGCGGGTTTGTTTCTTGACGCCGCGCACGATGTCCTCATAACGCACGCGCAGGATGTCGACGTCGAGATTGTTCTCGTAATGCTCGACCAGGTCCATGGTCAGGGCATAGTGCTGCGCCGCGTGCACCAGGTTGAAGGCGCACATACCGCCGTGGCGCACGTCGATGGAAAACGCCGACAACACCGCATCCAGGGGATGGCGAACGACGTGGATGATGGGCGCATCGGGAAACACCATGTTGATTAATCCCAGGTCCCACTCGTTCAACGGCAGCTTGTCGGTGAAGCGCCCGACCCCCGGCTCCAGGATGCCCGCCAGGCGCACGTTGCTCAGATATTCCTCGCGGCAGTGGTACGCGAACTCGGGTCCGTCGCCGGCGTGGGCGAGGCATTCGGGGTAAGGCGCTTCGACGCCCATCATCGCCGCCGCCCGGTTGCGGATGTCGGGGATGCAAAACATCTCGTCGCCGGCGGAAATATTCGAGTGCATGCTCAATATCTGCTCCACCACCGTCGCCCCGGAGCGTGGAAAACAGGTGACGAAGATCGGCACGGGGTTTTCGTCGTCACTGCGCGACCGCGCCTTGGGCATCGATTCCATGCGTTCGCGGGTAAAGAACCGCGTCAGCCGCTCGGCGTACGCGCGATGCCAGTCCGGGTCGTAGCGCAGCCCCATGCGATCGCTGCTCACCGCATTGGCGCGGCGCAGGCTTTCGAACGCGTCTTCATAGCGCCCGAGCTTGTCCAGCACCCTGCCCCGCGTGAAGTAATACAGGCTCATGGCGGCGATGTTGAGCCGCGGGCGATCCACCAGCTTGAGGCTGGCCAATGCGTCGTGGTAGCGCTGTTCGCGGGCGTGCAACGCGGCCTCCGCCAGCGGAATGACGGGAAACTGGGGATCGATCGCGCGGGCGCGCGCCAGCAGATTCCACGCCGTGGGCAGGTCGCCCCGCGATTCCTCCATATCGGCCCACGACAACAGCGTCGGCGCCTCGTCCGGGCGCAGCGACAAGGCGATGCGAAAATAGTGTTCGGCCTCGGCCTTGCGTCCCAACTGGTTGAGCACGCGGCCCAGGTCGGCGGCGACTTCGGCATCGGCGTTGTCGAGGTAATACGCCTCGCGGAGATGAAATTCGGCGATTCCGACGTTGCCGCGCCGCTGAGCCAGGCGCGCGAGCGCGGCATGGGCGCGCAATTGGTTGGCATTGATGCGCAGCGCCTTGGCCAGATTCGCCTCCGCCCGGGCGGCGTCGCCTTGTTGTTCGAAGAATTCGCCCACGTCCACCAGCACATCGTCATCGTGCGGGAAGTGGCGCAACAACCGCTGCAACAGCACGGTGACCGCCTCGCCGTCACCGTAATGGCGTTTTACCTCCACCAGCAGCCGCAGCGCCTGGAGCTGGTTGGGAACACCGCTCAGAATCTGCTGGCACAGCGCCTCCGCCTGCTGCCAGGCGCCCGACTCCTTGGCTTGGATCGCCTTTTGCAGTTCCTGCTGCAGCTCCTCCGGGGTCAACCGGGTGGTGATCATGACGTCGCCGAGAAAACCGCAGCAATCCTTGAACCGCCTGTTGCTGCCGCACGGACACGGGTCGTTGCGGCCGTATTGCGCCGGCTGCTCGAACAAGGTCACGTCCCCGGGGGCGAACGATCCCTCCGGGAGCTCTACGGAAATTTCGGAATTCATGCGATGAACGGGTTGATGCCGAAAAGATTCGGATTATAACGGGCTTATGGCGGGCGGATAGTCTTTTGGCGGTGATTGGGGTGATTTTTTAAGCGCGATTAGTGATTCGCGGTTGTTTATGCCGCGCTCTGTTTGCGGTACTTGTGCCGTGCTCTTTTTACGGTACTTGTGCCGTGCTCTTTTTACGGTACTTGTACCGTGCTCTTTTTACGGTAGAGACCGCTCCCCACAGGAAGGTGCCGTTCCCGCAGAAAACCGCTCCGGCGGTACCCAGCAGGCTTTTACACCCGGCGACTTGCCCCAGAATCACACTGATAGCACAATCACCCGTTTTACCGGACCATCGCCCCTGAGGAATCCATGAATAAAGACGAGATGAACATCGAAGACGCCACCGTGATCGAAGAAGAAAAGCTCACGGAGGAAGAGGAACAGTACAGCTACGACGTGGTCCCTTACAGCAGCCACCCCTACGCCCAGTCGCATCCCGACCAACTGGCGACCATGGCCCGGCTGTTTGGCGTCAAAGCCCCGGCGGTGACCGAATGCCGGGTGCTGGAGTTGGGCTGCGCCGCCGGCGGCAACCTGATCCCGATGGCCACGCAGCTGCCGGACAGCCGCATCGTGGGCGTCGACTTGTCGAAGAAACAGATCGACGACGGACAGGACCTGTTGGGAAAGCTGTCGCTGGACAACATCGAGCTCAAGCACGCCAGCATCCTCGATGTCGACAAGTCCTGGGGCGAGTTCGATTACATCCTCTGCCACGGCGTGTTTTCCTGGGTGCCGGAGGAAGTTCAAAAACACATCCTCACCATCTACTCACAGAACCTGAGCGCCAACGGCGTCGGCTACATCAGTTACAACACCTACCCCGGCTGGCACATGCGCGGCATGATCCGCCACATGATGAACTATCACGTCGCCCAGTTCGACAAGCCCGAGGTGCGCATTCGCCAGGCCAGGGCGCTGCTCAAGTTCCTTTCGGACTCGGTGCCGCAACAGAACAACCCCCACGGCATGGTGTTGAAGCGTGAGCTCGACCTGCTCAACCGCCAGGCGGACTCGTACTTGTTTCATGAACATCTCGAGGACGAAAACCGGCCGATGTATTTCTACCAGTTCGCCGAGTGGGCCGGCGAACATGGTCTGCGTTACCTCAGCGAGTCGGACTTCGGCAGCATGCTGGCGCGAGGATTCAGCGAGCCGACCCGGCAGACGCTGGACCGCATCAGCAGCGACATGATCCGCAAAGAACAGTACATGGACTTCCTGCGCAATCGCCCGTTCCGGCAGACGCTGTTGGTGCACGATGATGTCGAGATCAATCGCAATGTATCGGCCGAACAGGTGGCGTTGTTCCGCATCGCGATCAACGCGATGCCGGAAACCGAAAACGTCAAGTTTACGCCGGACACGAAACTGAACATCCGAAACCGCTTGGGCGGCAGCATCAGCATCAACCGGCCGATCACCAAGGCGGCGATGCTGGTGCTGAACGATATTCGGCCCAAGTCATTGCCGTTCGAGGATCTGCTGCAAAAGGCATTGGACCGCATGCCCGAAAATATCCGGCCGAACGCCAATCAGGTGCCCACGGCGCGAAACAATCTGGCGTCCGACATGCTGCAGGCATTTACTTCGAAGATGGTGCAGTTGTGCACCTGGGATCCGCAGTGCGTCACCGAGGTCTCGGACCAGCCCAAGCTCAGCCCGCTGGCGGCGCGGCAGGCCGAAGCCGGCAACCGGGTTGTGGGACCGCGCCACCAATACGTCGCCCTGGGACCATTGGCGCAGAAGCTGGCGCCGGTGCTCGACGGCACCCGGAACAGCGACGAACTCACCGCGCATGTGCGCGAGTTGATCAAGAATGGGGACTTAACGCTGAACCGTCCCGGTGGCGCGGCGGTCACGTCTTCGGATGAGGATCTGGGGCAGCTCGTCAATCAGTCCTTGAACAACATCGCGCGATTGGGGCTGCTGGTGGCTTGACCGCGGTTTCGTATGGGAGCGGCTTGCGGCCGCGCTTCTATTCATTGGCGCCTGAAAGGCTCTCCGGCAAACTCTAGGGGAGCCTAAACCGCTCTCTCACAGTTCTATTCAACGCCCATGTGTCAAAGAAAGATCTGACCCCCGTGTTTCGGATATGCCCC
>CAMYKW010000095.1 GCA_947259175.1 uncultured Gammaproteobacteria bacterium
TCAGCGCTGAACTCCTAGGCCGTACTTCTCACCAGGACCGGGATAGCCCAGCTACTATTCTTGGGCAAGCAGTACCCATGGCCTCAGTAGTATATCCATTGAACCAAAATTGTGGGTGTCTCAAATACGGTAGTATTTTGTGGGTGTCTCAAATACGTTCACTCTCAAATACGTTCACAAGTACGGGCGTCAAATACGTTTTGTGGGTGTCTCAAATACGTCTCATCTCAAATACGGGCGGTATATCCATTGAACCAAAATTGTGGGTGTCTCAAATACGTCACTCGTTTTGTGGGTGTCTCAAATACGTCACGTCTCAAATACGTCACGTCTCAAATACGTCAAATACGGGCGAATTGATCGGGCGCCGTCAGCCGGGAAAGTTGCTGCAATATTTCCGGCTAACCGGCGCCGGCCTGCTGCGCCGGCTTGCCTCCCGCCCTGACGACGATGTCGTCCAGGGCTTCACTCAAGGTCGGGCGCTTCTCGACGTAAAACAGCCCCACCGCCGGCCGGTCAACCTTGGCGGCCTCGCGCATCGCCGCCAATCGGTTGCTGCTGTCATGGTCCTCGGGCAGATCGCGCACCGTGAAGTTGAGATTGCGGTAGGTGCGGTCGGTCTTGTCGAAGGTCACGCACGGCGAAAGGATGTGCAGATAAGAGAAGCCGCGATGCTCGATCGCCGTGCGGATCATCTTGGCGAGATGCTGCGGATGGCCGGCGTAGGACTGCCCGACCCAGCTCGCACCGTAGGAGAGCAGCATCATCAGCGGATTCAGGGGCTGGTCGTGATTCTCGAACGGCGATGTCGACGTCTTGAATCCGATCGCCGAGGTCGGCGACACCTGGCCCTTGGTGAGCCCGTAGATGCCGTTGTCGAACAGCAGATAGGTAATGTCGACGTTGCGCCGCGCGACATGCGGGATGTGACCGCCGCCGATGGCGAATCCGTCGCCGTCGCCGCCGACCGCGATCACCGTCAGCTTGTCGTTGGCGACCTTGACGCCGGTGGCCACTGGCAGGGCGCGCCCGTGCAGGGTGTGGAAGCCGTAGGTCTCCATGAAGAACGGGAAGCGCGACGCGCAGCCGATGCCGGACACCACCACCACGTCCTTGTTGTGCACCCCGATTTCGTTCAACGCCCAGGTGACGCCTTCGGTCATGCTGTAGTAGCCACAGCCCGGGCACCAGGTGGGCAGGGATTTGGAACGGTACTGCAGCCTTCCGCTGCTGCGAATCTCTTCGAGTTTGTCTTCCAGATAGACGGGATGTTCGGGTGACATGATGATTTACCTCGTGTTTCCGTTCATGCGGCGCTCTTGCGCACCTTGCGTTTGCCCGCGGCGCTGCGAATCGCGTCGAGTATTTCATTGACCGCCATCGGTTTGCCGGTCACCCGGTTGAGCCGGATCACGCTGCGCCCGACGGCACCGGACACCAGATTGGCGAACTGTCCTTCGTAATTGAGTTCCGGCACGATGACCTCCTTGCAGTCGTTGAGGAAGCGCTGGATCGGTTTCACCGGCAGCGGCGACAACATCACCACCTTCATCGCGGCGCAGCGGATGCCCTCGGCACGCGCCAGCAGCATCGCCTCCAGCGCCTCGCCGAAGGACGAGCCCCACGCCAGCAGCCCCACGTCGACCTCGCCGGTGTCGCCGAAACGTTTGTAGATGGTGATGCCGGGATGTTTGAGCGCGGCGTTCAGCTTTTCGTGGCGCTTTTCGGTCATCTGATGATGCATGTCCGACAAATCGTTGGGCCGGCCAAACTCGTTGTGCTCGAGGCCGGTGGCGGTGTGGATGCCGCCGGCCTCGCCGGGCACCGCGCGCGGGCTGACGCCGTCGACGGTCAGCTCGAAGCGGCGGAACGGCTCGTCTGGTTTTTCCAGGACGGCGCGCTTACTGGCGTCGGCGATGAACGGATTGTCTTTCGGGAACACCACCGTCTCATAACGGTTCGACAGATACAGGTCCAGCAATACCACCACCGGCGTCTGGTAGGCTTCCGCCATCTCGAAGGCGCGCCCGGCGCAGCGCCAGCAGCCCTCGACGTTGGTCGGCGCCAGCACGATGCGCTTGGCGTCGCCGTGGCCGCCGAACACCGCGACATTGAGATCCGACTGTTCGGTCTTGGTCGGCATGCCGGTGCTCGGCCCGCCGCGCTGGGACACGAACACCACCGCCGGCACCTCGGCCATCACCCCCAGGCCCATCATCTCCGACATCAGCGCGAAACCCGGTCCCGAGGTCGCGGTCGCGGTGCGCGCGCCGGTGAAACCGGCACCGATGGTGGCGGAGATCGCCGCGATCTCGTCTTCGGTCTGCAGCAGCCGCGCCCCGTGCTTGGGCATCTCCACCGCCAGCCGCTCCATGATGCTGGTGGCCGGGGTGATGGGGTAGCCGAAAAAGGTCTCGATGCCGGCGTCGAGGCAGCCGCGCACCACCGCCGCGTTGCCGGTCATCATCGTCGAGTCCTGCTTGCGGGTGCGCCGCGCCGGCGGGCCGACTTCCACCTTATCGAAGCGATAAACTTGCGCGCCGTGGTCGTATCCGGCGCTGAACGCCTTGACGTTGCTCTCGGTGACCTCGGCGGCCTTGGTCTGGAACTTGGCGGCGATGGCGTCGATGAACGCCTGCCGCGGCAGCCGGTACAGTCCGGCGACGAAGCCCAGCGCGACGATGTTGCGCGAGCGGTTGGCGCCGGTGGCCTGCTCGGAGATCTCACGCATCGCCAGGCTATACGGCAACTGGCCGGGATTGAGGTGGCCGGAGATATGCCAGCCCTCCTCGATCAGGGAAATCGGCGCTGAATCGTAGATCACCGCGCCGTAGTCGCGCACCTCCTGGACGTGGGGGATGGCGTGGGAGTCATTGAGCGACACCAACACGTCGGTACTGGGCTTCATCGAGTACACCTGTTCGGTGGTGATGCGGGTGCGCGCCACGCATTTGCCGAAGCCGCGGATCTCCGCCGGATACTCATCGAAGGCGATCACCCGGTAGCCGGCGCGCGCCATCGCGCGCTTGAGGATATCGCCCACGGCGATGGTGCCGTCACCGGCCGAGCCGCAGATGCCAATCTGTACGTCGGTGTGAATCGAGGTCATCAGTCGTAATCCCAAAATGGTGAGGTGATGGTGCCGTCCGGTTGAATTTGCAGCACTTCGTCGAGGGCGGTGGTGAAGGCGACGTCATCGCCGGTCATGTTGCGCGCCGCGACCTCGCCCATCATCTTCACGTTCTTCCAACCGTAAAAGAAGCGGTAGGCGTTGTGCTCGGGGGACCAGATCTGGCACACGTCGCCGGCCGCCCAGATGTCGTCGCGGGTGGTCTGCAGCTGCGGATTCACCAGGACGCCGCGTTCGATGTCGATTCCGGCATTGCTCATGAAGTCGATGCTGGGCGATAAGCCGTAAAACGGCATCACCACGTCGGCCGGCAGATCGCTGCCGTCGTCGAACACCACGCGCCGCGCGGGGCCTTTGCCGTTTTTCTGTTCGACGCGGTCGACTTGCTTGCCGTCGATCACCTCGAAGTGCATTTTCTCCAACGCCTGCATGTAGCGCGGCCGCGTCTCCGGATTGACCTCGTGGGGCCAGAAGGTCCGGTCTCCGGCGACGAGCACGACTCTGTGCTTGGTTTCGACCAGTGTGCGCGCCAGATCGAGCCCCAGGGCGTCGCCGCCGAGCATCACCACGGTGCCGCCGTCGGGCAGCGCGTCGCGCATCTCCATCGCCACGCGGAAGTTGTTGAAGTTGTGCATCAGCGGGATGAATTCGAGCAGGCGTTCGGGCACGTAGGCCGCGCCGCCGGTCGCCACCAATAGCTGATCGTAGCTCATCACCTCGCGGTGGGCGAGGGTGAGGGTGCGCTTGTTGGTATCGACCTCGGTGACCAGGCTCTTGCGCCGCAGCTTGATCTTGTTTTCTTTATAGTAGGCCGGCGGATGCACCAGGTAGTCGATCCAGTCGCAGCGCCCGCGGAACACATCCGGCAGGTCGTAGCGGTTGTAGAACAGTAAGGCGCCGGCGGAAATGATGGTGATCTTGCCGTCCGGATTGCGCTCGCGCAGCACCTGCGCCGCGTGGCTGCCGGCGATGCCGTTGCCGATGATGACATGATGCATGGCCTTAGATGTCCTGATACATGATTTCTTTGCGGCTGATGGAGATGCAGCGGGTCGGGCACGCCTGGTAGCAGGCGCCGCAGCGGATGCACTCGCGGTTGTCGATCCAGATCGCGCCGACCTGGTCCCACACCTTGGTCTCCTCGAGCGAGCCGTAGGTGCCGTCCGGTTGGATGGCGACGTCCTTGACCAGCTTGATGCAATCCCGCGGCGCGACATCGATGCACGCGCGGCAATAGATGCAGTTGTCGATGTCGATCTCGTAATTGAGATAACACAGATAACAGCGTTTCGCCTCCTCCAGCGCGGCGTCCTTGTCGAAGCCCAGCTCGACCTCGGTGTTCAGATCGGCGAAGCGTTCCGACACCGACTCGGTGGCGATGTGCTGGCGCGGGATGAAATCGAAACGCCGCTCGCGCAGCGGTTCATCCACCGCCTCGATGCGCACCACCTTGCGGCGGCGCTGACGGCCCATCAGCCACGCATCGAGCCTGACCGACATGTCGCGGCCGTGGCCCACCGCCTGAATCACCGTCGAGGCGCCGCTGACGAAATCGCCGGCGGCGAAAAGGCCGTCCACCGACGTCATGCCGTTTTCGCCGATGGCGACGTTGCCCCAGCGATCCAGCTCCACCTCCACGTCGATGTAATCGTTGACGGTCCTCTGGCCGATGGCGACCAGCAGCGTGTCGAACGGCTCGACGAACTCCGAGCCCTCGATGGGGATCGCCTCGCGGCGTCCGCTGGCGCGCCACGCCCCCAGCCGGTTTTGCACGAAACGCACACCGGTGCCGCGGCCCGCATCGTCGGTGATCAAACCCACCGGGGTGCGCAGCCCGCGGATAGTGACCCCCTCGCGCTTGGCCTCGAGGATCTCTTCCTCCATCACCGGGATGTACTTCTCGGTGGTGCGCAGGTGGATGGTGACTTCCTCGGCGCCGAGCCGCTTGGCGACCCGCGCGCAGTCCAGCGCGGTGAAGCCGGCGCCGATCACCGCGACCCGCTTGCCCACCGTCTTGGTCGCGCCGCGATGCAGCTCGAGCAGAAAGTCGAGGCCGTATTCGGCATTGGGGACGCCCAACACGATGTCGCGGTCGTCCTGCAGATCGCGCAGCGGCAGCGCGATGGCGGCCATGCAGCCGGTGGTCAACAGCACCGCGTCGAAGCGCTCATGGAGGTCGGAGAGCTTGATGTCGCTGTCCTGGTTGCCGACGGTGACCCCGGTCTTCACGGTCACCCCCATGCGCGTGGTGTTGTGCACCTCGACGTCGAGGACGTTGCGCGGCAGGCGGAATTCCGGGATGCCGTAACGCAGCATGCCGCCGGCGCGGGTCTCGCGCTCGTAGATGGTCACCGCGTGACCCAGCAGCGACAGGTCGTGGGCCGCCGCGAGCCCCGCGGGCCCGCCGCCGATGATGGCGACGGTCTTGCCCGACGGCGAGTACAGGTCCTCGCGGATGCGGTGGCCCTCGGTCTTGAGGTCCGCCGCGGCGCGCTTCAAGTGACAGATGTTCACCGGATCGCCGTTCCCCGGCCAGCCGTGGCGGCACACCGGCTCGCACGGGCGGCTGCAGATGCGGCCCAGCACCCCGGGCAGCACGTTGGCGATGCGGTTGAGCTCGTAGGAGCGCCCGTAGCGGTTCTCCACGATCATGCGGATGTAGGCGGGGATATTGGTGTCGGCGGGACAGGCGGTCTGGCACGGGACGTTTTCCCTCACCCAGCCCATATCCCGGGGATCGGTGGAGTAGCGGACGGTGGTCTCGACCCGCCGGCCGAATACGTGCGCCTTGGAGAAATCCTCGCCCTCGGCGACGTGGATTTTCGAGATTTTTTCACTGCTCATGGTATCGACCACCCCCTGTGGCCAAAAGTCAAATGATAATTTTTCCTGATCCTAAGATAAAGGGTTTCATGGCTAATACTGCGTATCGTTTCCTTTAATTCACAGTGACAACCGCCGATCACGGGAGTTCAGCCTGCCCGTGGTCAATGCGGCCACGGCGAGATGGGATATACAATAAGCGCTGCACTTTCGAGACACCCATGAAACGCTGCACTTTCGAGACACCCATGAAACGCTGCACTTTCGAGACACCCATGAAATAGACCGTTCGAGACACCCATGAAATAGACCGATTCCGAGACATGACCGATTCCGACGATTCCGAGACACCCATGAATTGCAACAATAGACCAATTCCGAGACACCCATGCACTTTCGAGACACCCATGAAATAGACCGATTCCGAGACCGATTCCGAGACACCCATGAATTGCGACAATAGACCGATTCCGAGACACCCATGAATACCTCGAGACCGATTCCGAGACACCCATGAACACCTCGGAGGTCATCGCCAGGTTTTTGTCCCAGGCAGGGATCGGCCGGGTGTTCGGCTATCCCGGCGAGACCAACGTCGA
>CAMYKW010000096.1 GCA_947259175.1 uncultured Gammaproteobacteria bacterium
GGCTAGACATCGGCCATACGCGACAAATCAGACACGTAGCTTTCAACGCGTCCTCCATCCGTCAGCCCGGAGAGTGTTCTTTCCACTTGCGCCAGTTTCGCCGGATTACGTCCGTGCAGCAGAACATGGTGGCCCAGCGAGACCAGCATCCTGGCCGTTTCCAACCCGATGCCGTCGGTCGAACCGGTGATCAAAATGGTTTTCTTCATGCTTTTGCCTATCTCATTCAGCGAACTCTGGCAGCAGGGCATCGGCCGGCCGTTTCCACTTCGTCTCTATATCCGCCTGGTTAAAGCCCAGGTTCAGCGCAACGAGGCTTCTCTGTGTCCAGATCTAATTGTGGCTTCGACTATCCAAAGAA
Organism: uncultured Gammaproteobacteria bacterium; assembly: GCA_947259175.1. Lineage (GTDB taxonomy): Bacteria > Pseudomonadota > Gammaproteobacteria > Arenicellales > JAANXG01 > CALZGZ01. The sequence goes on from CAMYKW010000096.1 coordinate 362, forward strand.
GCTTTTCGTTCACTGGTTTGTCCTGTTGCGCTCATTAGCGTTAACAGCGAGTTTCGTGCGTTTAAAACCCCTGCAAGACAATCTTTCCGATTGATTTGCCCGCTTCCAGTTCCGCGTGCGCGGCCTTCAGGTTGGCGGCATTGATGGCGCCGAGGTTTTTACCCACGGTGGTCTGGATATAGCCCTGGTCAACCAGCTCGGAAACGCGGTTCAGCAAGCGATTCTGCTCATTCATATCGGCCGCTTTGAACATGGAGCGCGCAAACATAAACTCGATGTGTAGCGACAGGCTTTTTAGCTTCAGCTTCATCACATCCAAGGGTTTTGCAGGGTCATCAATCATGGCGATCTTGCCAAAAGGCGCCAGCAACTCCGTATAGCTCTCGAAGTAGGAGTCGGTACTGTTCAGACTGGCAACGTGCGTCACCCGACCGATATCCAAGGCCTCGATCTGCGGTTGAAGGGGGCGGGTATGATCAACAACATGATCCGCTCCCAGCTTCTTCACCCAGGCTTGCGAGCCTTCACGCGATGCGGTGGCGATAACGGTAGCGCCGGTGATGGCTTTGGTCAGCTGGAGCAAAATAGAGCCAACGCCACCTGCGGCGCCCACAACCAGAATCACCTCTTGGGTGTTCGCAGTTGAACCCGGCGATTGCTGTTGTATGGTGAGATGCTCAAACAGCAATTCCCAGGCCGTGATTGTTGTCAGTGGCAGTGCGGCGGCTTCGGCCTCAGACAGACTCTTGGGTTTGACGCCGACAAGACGTTCGTCGACCAGCTGGTATTCGGCATTGCTGCCCTGACGGTTGAGATCGCCGGCGTAATAGACCACATCACCGGGCTCGAATTGGGTGGCTGCGTCTCCGGTCGCGATAACCTCACCCACTGCATCCCAACCAAGGACTTTGTAGTCACCTTCGGCGGGAGAGACTTTCCGGCGAATTTTATAATCCACTGGATTGACCGCAATCGCCCCGACCTTCACGAGCAAGTCGTGCCCGGTGGCTGTCGGCTGAGGCAGCTCGATATCGGTTAAAGACTCAGGATCACTAATGGGTAGAGATTTCACATAGCCAACGGCTTTCACGGCATTCCTCCGGTTGATGGTGGGCAGGAGGACATGCTAGATCTCGATTGCCATGCTATAAACCGGATAATAATAGAAACATTTTCAAAACATATTGGAAAATATGCTGTTAGAAGACCTTCACGTTGTCCTCAAAGTCGCTGAATTTCGCGGCATCACCGCTGCCGCAGCCAGTTTGGATATGCGGACTGCGACAGCCAGTGCCGCACTTAAGCGGGTGGAAAGCGCCTTGGGCGTGGAGTTGTTTATCCGCACCACCCGCCAGCTTCGGCTCTCCAGCGCGGGTGAGCGGTATATTCCCCAGTGCCAGCAGGCCCTGCTCATGCTGGATCAAGCCAAGCGGAACACGAAGGATGACCTGGACGTTGTCGACGGCGAACTGCGCATTACGCTGTCATCAGACCTGGGCCGGAATCTGGTGATCCCTTGGCTTGATGAGTTTATGGAAACCTACCCGAATGTAAGCCTGAGATCGCATGTCAGTGACAGTAACATCGACTTTTATCGCGATTCAGTGGACATCGCCTTACGCTATGGTGCTCCTAAGGACGCGAATCTGTATGGATTCAAGATTTGCAATGTCCCCGCGCTGCTTTGTGCCACACAGCACTACATTGATAAAAACGGCGCTCCCAAACACCCCCATGAATTGCCGTCGCATAACGGGCTTTTCTACCAGCTCTACGACAGAACGTACGATGTCTGGGAGTTCTCGCACGGTGGCGCCAGCTATAAAATCAAGATGAAGGGTAACCGCGCCTCCAACGATGGCGATCTTGTCAGACGTTGGTGTGTCGCCGGCAAAGGTGTCGCGGTTAAATCCTGCCTCGACATGTCGACTGATTTGTTGTCAGGTAATGTTGTAAGCCTCATGCCGGAGTTCAAACCCACTCCAACTCAACTGTGGCTTGTCTTCCCGAGTCGACAATCGATTACGCCGGCCACCCGGCTTCTCAGAGACGCGTTTAAAGAAAAGACCAGAGGCGTCCTGCGTCAATTGATTGCAAAAGACATTTTGGACGACAGCGCTCTTAACTAGAGTTGGAAAGTATTTCCAGCTGTATCCGCCTAACATAACTGTCATGAGAAATTAACTGTATTAATTGCGACTTCAACTTACAGATAACGAATGCAGTCTTGACTTGACCCGGCAAACCTCCCGAACGTATAAGGCGTGAAACCAATGGGACGTTCAAGAATGCCGACCGAACTTCTCTTCAATACTCATTGCCGGCATTCGCTGAAACAAATTAAAACTTTTTTCAGGGGGGAATGTGATGTCGATGGCTCAAGTCATTCATAAGAAGGGGCCGCCGGAGGTCATGCAGTGGCAGGATTGGCCGGTTCCTGAACCCGGTCCGAAGGAAGTTCAGGTTCGACACACGGCTATCGGGGTAAACTTTGCCGATACCTACCACCGGGGTGGCGTGTCGCATCCGTGGCCGGTGCCGGATTGCCCAGTAGTGATTGGGTTCGAGGCTGTCGGGATTGTCGAGGAGTTGGGGTCGGAGGTCACGGAATTTCAGGCCGGAGAGCGTGTCGCTTACGGCATCCCGCCACTCGGGTCTTATACCGAATTACGCAACTACCCCGCCGACAAATTATTACACCTGCCGAAAGAGCTCGACGACAAGCAGGTCGCCGCACTGCTGATGAAAGGGATGACAGCGCATTATCTGTTGCACCGTACTTATCAAGTGCAGCCTGGTGATACCATTCTGGTGCATGCGGCAGCCGGCGGCATGGGTTTGATCCTGTGCCAGTGGGCGAAGGCGCTAGGTGCCCAGATCGTCGGCACGGTAAGCACGGAAGCAAAGGCCGAGGTTGCGCAGGCCGCTGGTTGTGACTTTCCTGTGGTGCGCACCAAGGAGGACTTAGTCCAAAAAGTGCGCGACGTGACCGACGGCGAAGGGGCCGCAGTAGTCTATGAGGCCATCGGCAAGGATACCTTGCAACAGTCGCTCGACAGCCTGCGCCCGATGGGTGTTTGTGCAGCTTATGGTCATGTTTCCGGTCCGCCTGACCCGATCGATATCATCAAGGATCTTGGTGCTCGCGGGTCACTTTTTATCACCCGGCCCGCGATCATGCATTATGTCGCAAAAAGGTCGGATCTCGAGTGGACCGCCAGGGATTTATTCAAGGCGATCGGTGACGGCATCCTCGACGCCAACATCAATTATGAATATGCGCTCAAGGATGCGGTACGGGCACACCAGGCAATTGAGAGTGGTACCACGCTCGGCGCGACCGTGCTCATTCCGTAGGAAAGGTGGATCTCCCAAGGTAACCGGTATTCAGCGTCTGCCATGGCCGGTAGCTAGCGCGTGGTCCATGAGTAGAACGGAGAAAAAGGATAACCGCTAGCCCGCATTTCTCACCAGGCGGCGCCAGAATCTAAATTCGTGTTGATAGTTATGGAGATGTGCCAAAACAACGAAATACACACTGTGGGGGCAATCACGCCTATCCCGGCCCTGGCTGGTCCTCGCACACCTGCACTTGACCTTCACTCGACCCATAGCTCGCTATGGGTCTCGCTCCAGGCACAGCACGCAGCCGCACGAGTCCTGCGCCAGCATCCGGGATCCTGGTGAGAAGGGCGTGATCAAGCCGGGGACGAGACCTGAATGGAACGTTTAACGCGAAAGCTCTACCAGCACTTCATTTCTGCGCATAAACCAAAGGCTGAATGGTGAATTGTAACGAGCGTATATCGGCGTACCTTCAGTTTTAATCTCACGTTCTCTTAGCGCCTCTAATAAAATGGTCTCGTTCTTGCGGTAGTTTTTCTCTGACCAAGACCCAGAGTATCGCCGAGCGGCCATTAGTTTTGCGGGCACTTGCTTGATGGTAATTCTGGAGTCTTTCGGGAGGGGCAAAGTATCCACGGAATAGTTGGCGGGCATGACGAAACTAAATTCGTAGCCACTATCCGCTTCTGACCCCGGTGCCTGCAAGACCGGCACTGTCATTTGAATCTTTTCGCCATCCTCCAAAACTGGCTGTTGATTAACCGGCACGGTCATAGCGATCTTTTTCTGTCTCGTATTTTGCCCGGATATATAGTCAAACAAAACTCTGAAGGCCTGGTTTCCTGCCTCTTTAAAGTCATCTCGCACCTGTACCATGGCGATGAGCTGGGTTTCGTATTGTCTAATCTCAAACGAGTCATTCTCTTCTAATACTGCGTAACGCGGTTCTTCGTATGCCATCGCGGTACTAAGAACGAAGAATAATGGCGGGGCTAAAATCAGAGCCTTCCATCGGGGTTGTCCTTGCTTCATTATTCTCGACATGGATCATATCTCTGTTTGTGACAAATGCTTTCTTTTGTTCAGATTGAAGTTAAAAGGTTCATATCTCTTGACCAATTACGCCAACGGATTGACTTAGCGTTTATCAAACGGCAACGAGTTATCTTCGAGAGCAGGCTACGTCTGAATCGACAAAAGGAAACGGCGTATCTGGTTGCAATAGTTGTTTCGATGCATCCAATGCAGCATCACGGCACCGGATGACGACAATTTAGAGAAATGAATAATCTAAACTCAAACCTAAATAAAGGCGTGTGAAATACATGTGAACGAACTTCCTTCAACACGACCTGGATGGTAGTGTCAAGAATGTTTCGCACTTTTCTGTTGGAGGTGGCTCCGGTATCTGATCATGCTGCGGAGTAGACAGCGTCGCGGAGACGTGCCTCAACCTGGCGGCGACCAGCATTAACGCCGATTGTCCGTCTGGGAAGACACCGACGACTTTGGTTCGCCGCACCCTCCAGCGGGTAGAGCGCTTCGTGGATCATTACAGTGAATCGAGTCCCCAGAACTTGACGATGTGGAAGCTGGAGCACGTTCCGACATTGAGTATGAACGGCGCTGCCGAACCGCATTGATCATCCCCGGCGCCCGGATCGATGGGAGTGCCGTGTCCCATGCCGCTGATCATCACTGCTTCGACCCGTGTTTCACCCGCATTGTCTTTATACAATTGATGCGTCCGGCCGTTAAATGTGTCTTCCTCATCCGGGGTTTGATCGATACCGTGGACGCTGGTCCATTGATCGAGCAACTCAATCTGGCCTTTCGGATTGACGGTGGTATCGGCGCCGCCCTGCCATATGGACACACGCGGAAAAGGGCCGTTGTGGCCCGATGCATTCCGCACCAGATCGCCCCACGCACCGGGGCTCAAGTCCTTTATGCCGGTGATCAGGCCCGACAAGCTGACCCCGCATTCGCCCAAGGCCTGACTCAAATTCGTAGCGCATCGGTACGGGATGCCGGCGATGATCGCCCCGCCGGCGAACAGTTCAGGATAGGTCGCAAGCATCATAGCGGTCATGCCGCCGCCGGCGGACAAGCCGGTCACATAGATCCTGCCGACATCGATGCTCGCGTGTTCCTTCATGTGGTCAATCATCTGACGAATCGAAAGGGCCTCGCCATGGTCACGCTGAATGTCCCCCAGCTCGAACCAGTTGAAGCACTTGTTGCCGTTGTTGGCGGGTTGTTGTTGCGGCAGCAGCAGCGCGAACTGATGCTTGTCGGCGAACTTCACCCAACCCGTCTCGTCGTCATAGTCCGAAGCCTGTTGCGTGCAGCCGTGCAAAGCAACGACCAGCGGGCGGGATTCCGCGAGGCCGTTTGGCACGTGTTTACACATCGTCAGATTTCCCGGGTTGGATCCGAATGCCGGTACTTCGGTCAGACCCGCGCCACAACCGGCGGCAACTTCGCCGCATCCGAACCACCAGGGAAACCAGCTGCACCACCAGTTCGCCGAAGCCGCCGCCGGCAACATCGACAGCAACGCGACCACTAGCGTCGCAAGCCGCAACCTGGACGGGCTGCGATACGGTGTTCCCTTGAATACAGTCTGGATTGCGTCCATCGTGATCTCCTTGCGATCAACACCCCCTGCCCGGCTCCTTCCAAATTTCATGCCGGTAAAGCAAAAACGGCTGTCCAGGCGTGATTTCCTTGAGTCTTTATTGCTTATGAGCGCATTGTAGCGGGCTGGCGGTTCTTTGTTGTTGACCGTCATCAACTCGCGGCAAATCTTATGTACACATCGGCCGATTCCAAATAAGCACGTAAAAAGCTTTTGACTGCACTGCGGCATCGCTGGAGAATTCGACCCAGTCAGTGACTGCGCGGACAGACCACACCACTCTTCCGGGGACATACTCTCCTATGACGAAGCGAACAGGCACGCGATTCCCGAACCGCACGGTTCAGTCCCTGCTGCTCGCTTTTTTGTGCGTGCAAGGCGCCGAAGCCCAGCGCACCGCCCCTGTTGAACTGGCGAACGCGGAACAGCGGACCATCGTCGAGGCGCTGAAACTCACCGGCACGCTCACCTCTCCCAAGACCGCCCGGCTGTCCCCCGAAGTCGAGGGACGTATCGTGGACCTCCAGGTGGACGTGGGCGAGCGCGTGCAAACGGGCGACGTGCTGTTGCGGCTGGACGACGAACTCGCACGGCTCGATCTGGCGCAGGCGGTCGCCGCCGAACAGGAGGCCGAGGCGGCGCTGGCCGACGCCGAGCGCCGGCTGCGCGAGGCGCGGGAACTCCTCGACAAACGCGTGTTTTCGGAAAGCGAGACCCACAGCCGCGCCACCCAAGCCGAGCGCGACCGTGCCGTTCTCAAACGCCGTGGCGCGGAACGCGCCCGCGTCGCGGCCCTGGTGAAGCGGTATACGGTCACGGCCCCGTTTGACGGGGTGATCGCGGCGCGCAGTGCCGATCCGGGCGAGCGCGTCGATCCCGATTCCGCGGTGCTGCAACTGGTCGCGGTCGACCGTCTGCAACTGGATCTTCAGGTTCCGCAGCGCTATTTCCAGCGCGTGGGGCACGACACCCCTGTTTCGATTGAAGTCGACGCGCTGCCGGGAGAGACGTTTCAGACCGCGGTGGCGCGGGTGGTGCCGGTGAGTGATCCGAACGCCCGCACCTTCCTGGTGCGCGCCTATCTCGACAACCCCAAGGTGAGAATGACGCCCGGCATGTCGGTGCGTGCGGTGTTGCGCATCGGTACCGGACGGATCGGCGTGGTCGTGCCCCGCGACGCCCTGATCCGCTATCCCGACGGACGCGTCATCGTATGGGTAGTCGATGGCGCCGGTGACACGCGCACGGTTGCGGAGCGCCTGGTGACGACGGGCCTCGCCTTCGATGGCGTGGTCGAGATCAAAGCCGGCCTGTCGGCCGGCGAGCCGGTCGTGGTGCGCGGCAACGAATCGCTGCAACAGGGTCAGACCGTGCGTGCCGCCGGTGTGACCCGATAAACGGGCGACCGCAAAATGTTTGAAAAGATCATCAACCGCGGCACCTTGATGACGGTGGTTGTCGGCATCGTCGTCGTGCTGGGCATCGTCGCCACCCTGCGGGTGCCGATCCAGATGATCCCGGATCTCGATATCCGCACCGTCCAGGTGCGCACCGCATGGCCGGGGGCCACCCCGCAGGACATCGAAAAAGAGATCCTCATCGAGCAGGAGGAATACCTGCGCAGCATCCCCAGTCTGCAGCGCATCACCTCCAGGGCGTCGTCCGGCTCGGCGCGCATCGAGATGGAGTTTCCCTACGGCGTGGACATCAACGAGACCCTGATCCGAGTCAACAACGCGTTGTCCCAGGTCCCCTCCTACCCTGACAACGTGGACCAGCCGCGTATTCTGGCGGAGGCGTTTTCGAGCAATTCGTTCATGTATTTTCGTGTCGCGCCGCTGGATGGCAACCCGCGCGGTCTGGACATGGACATGATGCGCGACTTTGTCTCCGACAACGTGCGCACGCGCATGGAGAACGTGCCCGGCGTGTCCAGCGTCGAGGTCTGGGGCGGCGCCGACCGGCAGGTGCAACTGTTGCTGGATGCGGCCGCGCTGGCCGAGCGTGGATTGACGGTCACCGACGTGCGCAACGCCTTGCGCGGGCGCAACCGCGACGTCACCGGCGGCGAGATCGAGGCCGGCAAACGGCGTTACCTGCTGCGCACCGTCGGCCGTTTCGACCGTATCGAGTCGCTGGACGATCTGATCCTCGCACGCCGCGGCGACACCGTCACCCGGCTCGGCGACGTCGCCCACGTGCGCCTGGATCACTTCCAGGTCCGGCGGGAAAGCTTCGTCAACGGCAAACCGGTGTTGTTCCTGGCGGTGAACCGCGAGCTCGGCTCCAACGTCATCGACATCAACGACCGGATGATGGCGGAAGTGGAACGAATCAACGCGGAGGTGCTGGAGCGCGCCGGCATGGAGCTGCGCCTCAATGCGACCGACACCGTCTACGTCGAGCAATCCATCGCCACCGTGTGGCGCAACCTGGCGCTCGGCGCCGTGCTCGCCACCATGGTGATGTTTCTGTTCCTGCGTTCGGCGCGCATGACCTTGGTCGGCGTGATCGGCATTCCGATCTGCACCATCGCCGCGTTCCTCGGGCTGCTGCTGGCCGGGCGGACCATCAACGTGATATCGCTGGCCGGCGTTGCGTTCGCGATCGGCATGACGCTGGACAACAGCATCGTGGTATTAGAGAGCATCGAGTGGGAAAGACGCCGCGGACTCGATCGCCTGCGCGCCGCGATTACCGGCGTGCAGCGGGTGTGGCCGGCGGTGCTGGCGTCGACGCTGACCACGGTGTTGGTATTCACGCCGATCGTGTTCATCGCGGAAGAGGCCGGGCAGCTTTACTCGGACATCGCCGTGGGCGTATCGGCCTCGATCCTGGTGTCGATGCTGGTCGCGATCACGGTCGTCCCCACCGCGGCCGCCAATTTTGCGTTTCAATCCAAGGCCGGTACCGGCACGCGCGTATCCGGCGCACACCTGGGTGCGGGTCTGCTGAAGATGGTGTCGTGGCTGATCGCAACCGGCTTTCGCCGGCTGGCCTGTGTGCTGGTCACGGTAGGCGTGAGCGCCGGCGTTATCCTCGGCCTGACCCCGCCGGCGGAGTACCTGCCGCCGGGGGAGGAACCCAAGATCTTCGCCCGCATGAGCGCGCCCCCGGGTTACAACCTGGGGACGATGCGCGAGATCGGGCTCGAGGTGCAGAACCATTTTCTCCCGTTTCTGAATCACGAACCTGAACTATTCGCCCGCGGTGAGACCCGGATTCCGGCGATCAAATATCTGATCGTGTCGGTCAACTCGGACGGCATGCGCATCATCTGCGAACCGAAGGACGTGTCGCAGGTTTACGCGCTGATGGATGCCATCGATGCGAAGTATGCCGAGTACGCCGGGATGCGCTCGTTCTCGACCCGGGGATCGATCATCACCAGCAACGACGGCGGCACACGCAGCATCAACCTCGACATCTCCGGCCCCGGCCTGGAGGACATCTACGCCGCGGCGACCACGGCCTACAATCGAACCAAGGAGGTGTTCGACAACCCGAGGATTCGGGCGGACCCGCCCACCCTGTCTCTGTCGCAGCCGCTGGTCGAGATCCATCCGGATTGGGAGCGGGCATCGGAGCTCGGGCTGGACACGGTGGACATCGGCTTCACCGTGGCAGCGTTGACCGACGGCGCTTTCGTCGACGAGTTCTTCCTCGCCGACGACAAGATCGATATGTATCTGTACAGCGACGCGGGCAAGAACGCCTCGCTGGAAGGAATCTCCGATCTCCCGGTGTATACCCGCAGCGGCGTGGTGCCGCTCTCGAGTCTGGCCCAGGTGGTGGAAACGGTGGACACCAGCACCGTGCGCCGCGTGGACGGCCGGCGCACCGTCACCCTCAACGTGATCCCGCCCCAGTCGGTGGCGCTGGAAACCGGTGTGGAGATCGTGCGCAAGGAGGTCCTCGGCTATCTGCGCGACACCGGGGCGATTCCGGCGAGCGTCAACATCGACATCTCCGGCGCCAGCGACCAGCTCGAAGCGACGCAACGGGCGCTGACCGGTAATTACCTCGTGGCGCTCATTCTGGTGTACCTGGTCATGGTGGCGATCTTTACCCACTGGGGCTATCCGTTGCTGATCATGACCACGATTCCGCTGGGCGTGGCCGGCGGCATCGCCGGGCTGGCGCTGATGAATCTGGTCGGAAGCTGGTTGCCCGCGCTGGGTTTCGGCGCCGTGCACCAGCCGTTCGACATGATCTCGATGCTCGGCTTTCTGATCCTGATGGGGACCGTGGTCAACAACCCGATATTGATCGTCCACCGGGCGGCGGAGAACCTGCGCGAGGGCGGCATGCGCGCCGCCGACGCGGTGCGCGAAGCGGTGGAATCGCGCCTGCGTCCCATCGTCATGTCCGTCATCACCACCATCTGCGGCCTGGCGCCGCTGGTGTTCGTCCCCGGAGAAGGCACGGAACTCTATCGCGGCGTCGGCGCCATCGTCCTGTTCGGTCTCGCCGGCGCGGCGATCGTGACCCTGACGTTCCTGCCCGCGGTCACCGTCTGGGTGCTGGAGTGGACCGAAAGGCGCGGCGGCCGGGTGACCGCCACCAGCTCGGGGGTCAGGTCTTTCATTGACACATTCCGGTTCTAGCCCGCATTTCTCACCAGGATCCCGGATGCTGGCGCAGGACTCGTGCGGCTGCGCGCCGCGCCTGGAGCGAGACCCATAGCGAGCTATGGGTCGA
>CAMYKW010000097.1 GCA_947259175.1 uncultured Gammaproteobacteria bacterium
CCCGGGTACAAAGTGTTACTTAAGCACTCTAACGAATTAGCTATATCAATCATATTGTTGACGCTGAATTTCGCCGCCTTGGTGCAATATTCGGGCTAGATAAACTTCTCTTTCTTCAGACTCTCAATAATGAGTAACCCCAGTGATTGTATAACCTCGGTCGCGGATTTTGGGTCCAAGGTCTCCGACTGGATGGACCACACGAGTTTTGCCGTCTCCGCGTCGTAAATATTACTCTCCAGCACCACCGAGCGCCTTTCCTTGTACCGGCTCGGATCGTGGGTGTAGTCGTACACGCTGTCGTAGTGCTGCCACAGGTTTTGTTGGAAAGCACGCTTGGAGCGGTACTCAGTGGGGTGCGGACCGCTATAGAAGGTCTTCTCTTCGGCGCGAACCAAGTGCGTCACTAAAACTGCGTCGATGTTGCGGCCGCTAATCGCGGATTCAACGGTCTCCCTGGTGATTTTCACGTCCGCAGGCATGATTTCCAGGCTGGAAAGTGCGCCGACCTTGTTTTGCTGTAACGCCCTCGTAAATGCGTCTTCCAAGTTGCGCCGTTTGCCGGGATCATTGGATACGCCAATAATCAGTACGTTGCGCAAAGGACCGCCGGCGTAGGTCTCGTCCGTCCACGCCTTGAGCAACTTGGTGTTCGTGCCGCACGCTGTGATTACCAGCACAACCGGCCACAACAGGTGCACCCACAAAACCTTATTTTTCATAACCGTCTCCCCATGTTGAGAAATCCATATAACGAATTCACCGCCATCGACTCAACCGCGTATCCGCATAAAGTGGTCGCCCAAATCCCGTATACTACACGCCCTTCTACTCGCAATTCTAACGAACCGCGACAAACCGTGGCGACGGGAGATACTGTGCGGTTTTGGCTGTGTCGCATGCTTGCTTCGCTGCTTCTGTGCGGTGCGTTTCAACTGGTGATGGCGAAAGACGATATGCACATTATCGATGACCGCAGCAGCGGTGACTACCGCGCGACATCCGGCACCGCGTGGCGCTTGATTACCGACGGCGTCATGGGCGGCGTCTCCAACGGCCGGCTGTCGGTAGACGTGGTCGACGATCAAAACTGTCTGCGACTCGAGGGAGAGGTGAAGCTCGAAAACAACGGCGGCTTCATCCAGGCAGCACTGGACCTGACGCAAGATACGCTGATTGACATACAAAGCTACGCCGGCGTGATGCTGAAGGTGCATGGAAACAGCGAGCAATACAACGTGCACCTGCGCACCCGCGACAACCGGCTTCCCTGGCAATCGTATCGCGCCAGCTTCACCGCAGTGCCGCAATGGGAAATGATTTATCTGCCGTTCGAGGAGTTCGCGCCCCACCGCACCGAGACGGCGCTCGCTGTAGACCGGCTTAAACGGATCGGGCTGGTGGCTATCGGCCGCGAGTTCAGCGCGAATCTATGTATTGGTACGCTGGCCTTGTATCGCTAACGTTACTGTGCCGCGAATGGAAAACTCGCGAACGGACTCGTATCGAGCCACGTAAACCACCCCCGAATACAACTACACCCTCATCCGGCTACTCGACTGTCCTCGGTCCTGGGCCGCGCATCGGGACATCGATCCCGCTCCAATTGCACAGTGGCGTGAGACAAGCCGAATAATTCTTCCAGCGCCCGGTGCACGGCAACCAGAGCGTCGTCCTGGTCCGCGCCGTCCGCCACCACCGCGTGCAGCGTCACCACCGGCCGCTCGTCGGTCAGCGACCAGATATGCACGTGATGCACATCAGAGACCTCCGGCACCGCCGCTTTGAGCTGCTCGCGCAAATCCGACGGATCGACGTTTTCCGGCGTGCCTTCCAGCAGGATATGTCCCGATTCGCGCACCACGGTGTACGCGGCGCGAACAATCAACAGCACGACGACCACCGACAGAATAGGATCGATGGGCATCCAGCCCGTCTTGAGGATAATCAACGACGCGGCGATGGCGGCCACCGACCCCAGCATGTCGCTCATGACATGCAGCGCCGCCCCGCGGATGTTCAAGTTGTCACGATCGCCGGTGTGCAGAATCGCAAACGCACTGATATTGACGAACAGCCCCAGCACCGCGATCACCAACATCGGTCCGGCCAGCACCTCCACCGGAGCCGCCAAACGCTGTACCGCTTCCACGCTGATCCAGCCGGCGATGGCGAACAGCGCCAGGCCGTTGACGAACGCGGCCACCACCTGGAAGCGGTGGTAACCGTATGATCTGCGGATGTCGGCCTTGCGGCGTGCGAGGCGAAAGGCAAACCAGGCAAGGGCGAGGGACACGAAGTCGGTCAGCATATGACCGGCATCAGACAACAGCGCCAGAGAATTCGAAACGATACCGCCGATCACCTCCGCGACCATGAAGCCCCCGGTCAGGAGCATGGCCCAGAACACGCGACGTTCATTACTGATGTGGCTGTGATTGTGATCGTGGTGGCCCATGGGCAAATTAGTCGTTTGTATGTGATCCCCGCACCTGCGTGCGGCCAACCGGCATGGTGGCGGTAATCGTGCGCTTGCGCAACAGATCACGCACGGTGATTCGTCGACAAGCACCGCGGGGGGGCATGACTACGGTATTGCAGGCCAGGAAATCCTGGTGCGCATCATGGTCCAGCTTGGGGCGACGACAGCGAACGAACCCCGTGCGGTGTGTTGAAGTGCGCGACCAGCCGCGGGTGTGAGCCTCCGGCCATGGGCGACACCGGTCCCTCGAACGCCAACGACTCCAGCAAACGGGTAAGGCGCGCCGGCTCGGGATGAAACAGCTCGAGGCGCTCGAGCGACAAGCCGTGGTCCTGGAGTTTCACCGCCGGGTGCGACTCAGCGTGCCACTGGATCAGGGCCGGTGCGACGCCGCCGAGCGGTAGCGAACCATCGGAAGGGATGGTAATCGACCAGCTGAGCGCTCCCCGGGTCATCGCCTCGATATCACCCGGCGCCTCGGACGACGCTGCGGCGGCCGCCTGAATATCCGACGTGCGTACAACCCAGGCCGCGAGTGACGGGGCGGCGTTCGCAGGCAAGGTGTCAAGCGCGAACCAGCGCGAACGGGAGGGCGCCGGCGCGCCGGGGTTGGGGGCGATGATTTCCAGGTACGAAGACTCGCCGAGTCGCAGCAGCAGATTGTGGGTGCCCATGCGCGGGTGCTCCCCTCCGGGTTGCGGCGGCACCCCAAGGACATCGCGAATCCACTCGGCGCCCAACCCGAGTGAGGGCGTAGTGACCACCAGGTGATCAATGACGCAGCCCGGCACGCGATCCTCCGATGCCGCGCTCAACAGCGTGCCGGTCCCGGCTCGCCGGCGCGGCCATGCTGCTGTATCCACGCCAGCACTTCGCCGGCGTTTTGGTCGGGTGGAAATACCGGATAGAACACTTTGCAAATGCGTCCGTTCTCAATGACCATGGTCAGGCGCTTGTACAGCTCATTGCCGTCCACACTGAACGTGGGCAGACCGAGCGCCTGCTTGATACGAAGGCCGTCGTCACTGAGCATATCGAAGGGCAGGTGCAGGCGGTCACGCGCCTCCCGCTGGTAGTCACTGGACTGTGTGCTCAACCCGAACACCGAGGTGTTGAGCGCCTGAAGCGCAACGTAGTGGTCACGAAAACCACAGGACTGCGGCGTACAGCCCCTGGCGCCGGGAATGTCGTCCCAACCGTCCGGCAAGGCAACGCCGGGACGTCCGGTCATCGGGTAGAGGTAAATCACTACCCGACCGGGATTCGCCGCCACATCAACATTCTCGCCGCTGGTGGCGGGCAGCGCGAGCCTGGGGAAATCCGCACCCGGCAAATGATCCGCCGCGCCGTCGTCAACCGGACGTGGCAGCTCTTCGGGCAGTTCAAAAAAATGTGTGCTCATAGACTCTTTGGCGAAACGTCGTGTCTTGAGTTGCCGCATTAGTCTAGATTCCTGTGGCAGCGGTTTTCAACCGCGAAAGCGCGGCGAATATCACCCCGCTCCGCGAATGACGTCCAGGAACTGCTCTCCATACCGCTCGAGTTTCGCCTGCCCCACGCCGCTGATGCCGAGCAGGGCGCCGGGGCTGTCCGGACGCACCTCCATCATCTGCATCAAGGTTGCATCGTGAAAGATGACATACGGCGGCACGTTGTGTTCCGCGGCCAGCCGCAACCGGCAGGCGCGCAGCGCGTCCCACAACTCGCGGTCCTGTTCGGAGACAATGCTTTTGCTCGCCGGCGTTTTTTTCCTCACCAGCGGGTCTTTCTTATCCTCGCGCAGACGGAGCGACACCTCACCACGCAGCAGCGCGCGGCTGTGCTCCGTCAGCACCAGCGCGCCATAGCGGTGTTGGTCCACGATGAGATATCCCTGCACGATAAGCTGGCGGATGACCGAGCGCCACCCCCTGGCGTCCAGTTCTCCGCCAATGCCGAACACGCTCAACTGGTCGTGCCCGTTGCGCACGACCTTTTCCGTGGCGTCGCCGACCAGCACATCGACCACATGGGTCGCGCCGAACCGCTGCCCGCTGCGGTACACCGCGGACAGCAGTTTTTGTGCCGCCTCGGTGCCGTCCCAGGTGGCGGGCGGCTCGAGGCAGTTGTCGCAATTGCCGCAGGGGCCGGATCCTTCATCGCCAAAATACGCCAGCAGCGGCCGGCGCCGGCAGTCGGTGACTTCGCACCACCCGAGCAGCGCATCGAGCTTGTGGCGCTCGTGACGCTTATACTCCTCGTCGGCCGGCGACTCATCGACCATCTGCCGCAGCCGCACCACGTCCTGCAGACCGTACACCATCCACGCATCAGCCGGCTCGCCGTCGCGGCCCGCGCGCCCGGTCTCCTGGTAATAGGACTCGATGCTCTTGGGCAGATCGAGGTGGGCGACAAAACGCAGATCGGGTTTATCGATGCCCATGCCGAAGGCGATGGTAGCGACGATGATGACGGACTCTTCGGTGACGAACCGGTGCTGATGCGCGGCGCGATCCTCGGCCGACATCCCGGCATGATAGGGCAGCGCCGTGAAGCCCTGCGTCTCGAGCCAGGCGGCGATGCGCTCAGTCTTGTTGCGCGACAGGCAATACGCAATACCTGCTTCGTCCCGGTGGTTGTTCAAGAACCTGAGAAGCTGGCGGCGCGCATCGGTCTTGGACTGCACCAGATAACGGATATTCGGACGGTCGAAGCCGCTGATCAGCACCGCGGGTTCGTTCAACGCCAGCCGCGCGACGATGTCGACGCGCGTCGCCGGGGTCGCGGTGGCCGTCAGCGCCATGCGCGGGACTCCGGGGAACAGGCTCGCCAGTTCGTTCAGTGCCAGGTAGTCCGGGCGGAAGTCATGGCCCCACTGCGATACGCAATGCGCCTCATCGATGGCGATAATCGACCACGGGATATCGCGAAACAACGCCTGGGTGTGGGCCTGTACCAGGCGTTCAGGGGCAACATAAAGCAGTTTCAATCGCCCGGCGCGTAACCGGCCGATCACCTCCTGCTGCGCCGCATGGCTCAGGCTGGAATTCAGGCAGGCCGCCTCAATATTCAATTCTTGCAGCGCGCGGACTTGATCGTGCATCAGCGCGATCAGCGGCGACACGATCAGCCCGACGCCGTCGCGCAACAGCGCTGGAATCTGGAAGCACAGCGACTTGCCGCCGCCGGTCGGCATGACAACAAGACTATCGCGGCCCGCAAGCGCCGCATCGATGGCGCGCTCCTGCTCACCGCGAAATGCGGTATAGCCGAACACGTCGGCCAGCATCCGTTGGGGTGTGGTCACGCTTTTGAGCCGTTGTTAACTTTGTAATTCACGATTTCGCAGTACCGGGGACAGTGTACTCAATTTATACAATTAAACTGGAGTCCCATAATCCAATAGCTGGGGGAAGGCGCGGATCAGAGCAAACAAACGCCCCCCCAATTCCTACCCCGGGGAACAGTCTTTGTCTGAGAGTGAGCCCTGGTGGGAGATTCTATGGGTTCATGCAAGCCTCCGACGGCAGTGTTCGGAAGGTTGTCTGATCGCGCATCAGGGCGAAGGCGATGCGCGCCAGTTTTCGTG
>CAMYKW010000098.1 GCA_947259175.1 uncultured Gammaproteobacteria bacterium
AATATATTGTCGTTGTCGATGGCGCCGCCGGCGGCCAGCGCGTTGTAGCCGCTGCTGTAGGCATAGGCCTGGTTGTAGCCGAAGGCAGTCGGAGCAGTCGCAAGCTTGTAGATTTTGGCGTAGTAGTCGTTGGAGATCGCGCCGCCGTAAGCCACCGCGTAATTGGCGGCGATGGCAGTCGCCTTGTTGGCCGACCCGTCGACGATGGAGACGTCGTCGAACACCGAGTCGGAGACGTACAAAGTGTAGTCGTTGAAGATCGCGCCGCCATAGGCGTAAGCGTTGTAGCCGCCGAAGGCCCGGGCCTCGTTGTTGTCGAATTCGCTGGGCCCGGCGCCGGTGTCGTAGATGTAGGCGGTGCCGGCGTTGTAGATCGCGCCGCCGTAGGCGAAGGCGTCGTAGGCGCCGGCGGTCTTGGCGTAGGCGCTGTTGTTATAAAAGTAATCGGTGCCGACCTTCAGCGTCGCGCCAAACGCATTGTAGATGGCGCCGCCGCGGGCGTAGGCGTCCTTGGTGTTCTGGTAGTCGTAGGCGGTGTTGCCGGAGAGAGTGGTCGGGTCGATCTTGGCGTAGTCATGGTTGAACAAGCCGCCGCCGGCGTAGGCGGTGTTGTCGCTGATGGTGCTGTCGATGACCGTCAGTGTGCCGCCACCAAGGTCACCTGAACTGATGCCGCCACCTTGTCTTGGCGAGGTGTTATTGTCGATGGTGCTATCCTGTACCACGACCGTGCCACCGTAGCCGTTCCATATGCCACCGCCGTCGTATTTCACCGTGTTATCGGAGATATAGCTGTTGCCGTACACCTTGACATAGCCGCCGCCATTATCGATGCCGCCGCCGTAATCTGCAGAGTTCTTGTAGATGGTGGTGTCATTGACGAACAAGCTGTCGGTGGCGCCGTCGACCTTGACGCCGCCGCCGAATGTGACGGCGCTGCCGCCGGTTACGTTCACGCCATCCAGCTTCAGGGTGCTGCCGCCGGAGACTTCTAACGCCCGGTCGCCCAACGCGGTGGCGTCGATGACTTCAGCGCCGGTACCGTAGATCTTGGTGTAGTAACCGGCGTCGGTGATGTCCAGATCACCCAGGTTTCCTGCGCCGGCCAGCGTGAGCGTGTAGATGAGCCCGCCAGTCAGATAAATGGTGTCGTTGACGCCCGTGTAGACGCCATAGGGGTTATAAGGACCACCCTTAATGTATGCCGTTAAATCGAAATATCCGTTGGCAATCGCCACCGCCTCGCGCAGGGACAAACCAGTGCTCGCGTAAGGACCGCCCACATACCCGGGTGCGTAACCACCTCCAAACCCGAATTCGTCCACGTTGGTGGTGACGGTGATATTGACCAGCGCCAGGGCGTACTCCGCCTGCGCCTGTTCACCGACAATCACCTCGGTCTCCACCGAGCCAACGACATAGTCGAGCGTCCATTCGCCGGCGCCCACACGGTCGGTGGACGCGGCGACGTCGGCGCCGGTCAGCTCGCCCAGGGTCTGCACGAAATCGATGCCCGCATTGCCGGCGGCGGTGCGGCAGCCGTACAACAGGATGTCGGCGTCCTCGGCCAGGGCGTCGGACCACGCGGTGATCTGCGCCGCGTAGTCGTCGATGTTGTTGTGGTGCAGGGCGGTGTTGCCCAGACGCATGCTGCCGGTGAAGCCATGGGCCAATACGTGCACCGCGGCGACGTTGTTGTACTCGGCGAGTACATCGGAGATCACGTCGATGCCATTCTCGTCCTCGTTGATCACCACCACCACCACATTTGAGTCGGCGGAAGTCAGGAAATCGGCTCCGGCAACAACGTCCGGGGCGGCGGCCGCAGGCGCGGCCGCATCCGAGTCCGTCGCTGCGGCGCCGCTGTCGGCGGCGGCGCTGGTGCCGGTGGTGTCTTCTGCGTCGGTGTCGTCCTGCACGCTCGAGTCGGCCGCGGAATCGGCGGCCACGCCGCTGTCGTCAGACGCGGGCGCATCACCACTGCTGTCGCCGAGGATGTCCTGCAACAGCACGTCCTGCTGTTCCACGTTGGAATCCACGAACACGATGACCGTGTCGCCGGTGTCGCCGTCGGACACCGGGAGGTCGGGGCCGGCGTCTTCAGCCACCTGATCGGCTTCCGCCTCGGTGGTCTGGTTGTTTTGGTTGTTGCTGTTCGAGTTGTTGCTTTGCTGGTTGTTGTTATTGGTGTCGTCGGTCGTGTCCGCGGTGGCGTCTTCGGCGGAGTCCTCCGCTGCGGCATCGACCACCGGATCGGCGGCGTCGTCGGCCTCGGCATCCGCCGCTGCGTCATCGGCCGCGGCATCCGCGGCCTCGGCCTGGGCGTCGCCCGCCTGCTCTTCTGCGGAGGCTTCTTCGGTTTGCGTGGCGCCGTCGTCGAGTGTGGTGCTGTCGTCGGCTGTGGTGCTGTCGCTGGTGGTGCCGTCGCCGGTCGCATCGGGTGTTGCGACTACATCGACGGGAGGCTGCTCTTGTTGTTGGGTGTTGTCGTCGGTCGGCTGGCCGTCTGCAGACGCTTCCTCGGCGGGCGCCGCAGGCGGCGCCTCGGGCGCGGGCTCCTCGGTAGGCGCCGCATCGATTCCGGCATCCACCGTAACCACCGCCGCGCCGTTCGAGTTTACGTTGCATTCTTCGTTGCTTTCTGTTCATAGCTCCAACACCCGATGAAACAAGACCAGATTAAAATCGCGGCCACCAGACCGCTTATGCCTGTGGACAACTCCCGCCGGCGCCACACCGTGGGAGCGCCGTCCAGGCGCCATGACTACGTTACTGCTCCTAGAAGCATTGCCACGTTTCCCTGTGGGCGCATCACCTCTCCTTGTGGGAGCGGTTTCTACTGCGACTTCGCGCAGTACAAGCAACCGCGATAACCATCCGGCGCCAGACCCGGGGGAAGGCCTTGCCGGTGGGTTGCAATGTACGCTGTGGGATAGCCGTTGCGGCTCGACAAGCGTGAGACGATGGGGACATTTCATGACCAGGGGACGATCAAAACGCAGGCGCCGCTTGCGCGGCATGACGGGGTTGTTCGATGGACGAGAAAACGCTTGAGAGCGAGTCGTTCCTCCCAAAGCGCGGACGCACGAATCCCATTTGGTGTAACCTTTTGTTTTGATTGTTATATCCCCTGTAAACCGGTTTTTTTACCGGTGGGGGGTCACTGGGGCCCCCCACCAGTCGGAGTGAGAATAGTCCTGTTGCGCCTGCACGTCAACAGAAAGCGTCAAGCCTCAAACGGCTTTTTGCGCGTATTACTCATTTAGAAAATTAGTTAAAACTTATGGACTGATCGCGGGCAAAAATCGCGCCACAAATAATGATCGCAGCGACATCGAGCGCAATTCTCCCCAATGTCATCCTGACGAGCATTTTTCGGACTACGTGCCGCTCTCAAGAATGTCATCCTGACGAGCGCAGCTCTAACAATTGTCATGCTGACGAGCGCAGCGAGGAAGGATCTTTTCCCATGCACGATGACTCGCGGTGGCGGTCGCGACTGACAACTAAAGATTCTTCACTGCGTTCAGAATCCCAGACTGCGTTCAGAATGACAGCGGGAAAAGAATCTTCACTGTGCTTAGAATGACAATGTATCAAGTGTGAGACATTGCCGCAGCGGCCGCCTACTCGACGGTGTAACCCAAATCCTCGATATACGGCTCCAGGATCGGCAGGATCTTGTCGACGTGTCCGCGGTAGTTCTTGTAGCGGTATCGCGAGTCGGTGTAAATCTTCTGCTTCACGTCGGCATAGCTCGGCGTGCGCGGGGTGCGCTTGGACTTGTAGTACTCGAGCACCGCGTCGTCCCACGGCTCTCCCAGGAACTCGAGCATCTTTTCCGTTTCCTTCTTGTTGTCCGCCACCACGTCCTCGTAGCGCACCCGCAGGTATTTGATGTTCGGGAAGCACTGCAGGTAATGCTTGGTCAGCTCGGCGAGAGTCGCATAGTGTTTGGCCGCGGTCTCCAGATCGTAGGTGCAGAACTGGCCGTGGCGCGCGTCGATGAAATAGCTCGCAAGCACGGTGTCCAGCGGGTGGCGCGCCATGTGGATGATGTGGGTGTCCGGGAACGCCAGATGAATCAGCCCCATGTGGAACTCGTTCATCGGCATCTTGTCGGTGAAGCGGCGCGCGCCGGGCTCCAGGATCGCGGTCATGCGCACGCGGGTCAGATAATCGTCGCGGAAGCGCTGCACCAGATGTTGCTTGTCGGGCTGGGTCAATTCCTCCAGGCACTCCGGATAGCGCTGCCTGCTTTGCACGATTTGCGGCGCATTCTGCGCGAGCTCGGCAATGTAGAACAGCTCGTCGCCCGGCGCGATGTCGGGGTGGCTGCCGAGGATCTGCTCCACCAGGCTGGTGCCGGAGCGGGTGAACCCGCAAATGAAGATCGGACAGATGCCGTTCTTCTCGTCCCGGGGCTTGGCGTGCGGCAGCTTGTCCGCCATCTCCTTGGTGTAAAACGCCTTGATGCGATTGACCGTGTCCTCGACCTGGTCGGCGCGGTAACGGATGTTCAGCTTCTCGCGGTTGGTCTCGTTGGCTTTGTCGTAGGCGGTGAACGCCTCGTCATAACGCTTGGCCTTGTCCAGGGTGTTGCCGCGTTCGTACCAGTACGCCGCCTGCATGGGTGGGCGCAGCCGGTCGACCTCGATCTTGTCCAGCGAATCGACCGCCTTGTCGTAGTCCTTGCTGCGCCGCGCGATCTGCGATTCGGTCATGCCGATCAGCGGCAGGTCGGGCTGCATCTCCCGCGCCATCTCCAGCAGCTGATTGGCGCGTTCGATGTCATTGCGCCCCTCCTCCATCTTCGACCAGTTGAGCAGGGTGCTGGCGTCTTTGGGATTGAGCGACGCGGCGATGCGGTAGAAGCGCTCCGACTCCTCGAAGCGATTGAGATGGCTCAACACCTGCGCCAGGCTCGAGGCCACGAACGCCGCGCGGGGCTGCAGGTAGTAGGCCTGCCGGTAATGGTACTCGGCCCCGGCGGAATTACCGCGGTGTTGCGCGAGGCGCGCGAGACCGACCTGGGCGTCGAAGTTGCGCGGATTGATGCGCGCCGCGCGGGCGAAATTCTCTTCGGCACGTCGCACGCGCCCGGTGCTTTCCAGGAATTGGGCGGCCTCCACCAGCACCTGGTCGTTGTGCGGATGGGCGCGCAGCGCGCGGCTGATGAGACTGCCGGCGGTCTGCTGGTCGCCGGCTTCGCGCCGCAGCGCGCTCAGCATGCGCAGCGCACCGAGGTGGTTCGGCACCAGTTGCAGGATTTCCTGGCAGGCGTTCTCCGCCTCCTGCTTGCGGCCCTGCTGCAGCGCCTGCTGCGCCTGGCCGAACATGTAATTGATCTCCTGCATGTTCACTTGCGGGCCCGGCTGCCCCTGCGGCATCGCCTGGCCCTGCATGCCCGGTTGTCCTTGCATGCCCGGCTGGCCCTGCATGCCGGGCTGGCCTTGCATCCCCGGTTGCCCTTTCATGCCGGGCTGGCTCTGCATGCCCGGTTGGCCCTTCATTCCAGGTTGGCCCTTCATCCCGGGCTGGCCTTGCATGCCCGGCTGGCCCTTCATCCCGGGCTGGCCTTGCATGCCCGGCTGGCCTTTCATCCCGGGCTGACCCTTCATCCCGGGTTGGCCCTTCATCCCCGGTTGGCCTTTCATGCCCGGCTGGCCTTTCATCCCCGGTTGGCCTTTCATGCCCGGCTGGCCCTTCATGCCCGGTTGGCCTTTCATCCCCATCTGCCCCTTCATGCCGGGCTGGCCCTGCATGCCCGGCTGGCCCAGGTTCATGGGTGTCTTGGAACTTAAGGGCTTACCCATGGTGGGCTGCAGCCCGGATTTGGTGTACAGGTCGGCGCCGCTGACGCTAAGCAGATCGTTGGACGAACCGCCCCCATCGCTGCTCGGTTCGGTCTTTGCCTGTTCCGGGTTGGAGCCCTGCTCCGGTTTCTTGCTGGTCTCGGTCACGTGTAACACCCCTTGAATTAAAACCTGAGTCTGGCGCCGCGGTCGGCGCCAAGGACCGGCGATATTACCGTGTTGTGGGGGCACCTTCCAGGTTTGTAAGGGTACCCGCGGGTTCTTGTATTCGCAAAGCAGGGTGATAAACCACTCCTACAGTGCCAACGTTCTGAAGCGGGGGGGGAATTCCCGGGACCGTTGCCCAGCTAGTATTTATGGCACGTAGTTGAGACACCCGCCGTACTTCTTCAAAGAAAATACGGCTCACGCCATTGGCGCTGCTTGCCGAAAATAGTAGCTGGGCACCGAGCCTACACGGAAGTATTCACGGCGTGTCCCGGGTGTTCTCCCTCGGTTCAGCCCGCCACGACCGTAGAACCTCCGGCCTCGAGCTTGCTTGTGCCGGCGCAGCAGGGTTAGAAACGCCCCCACAGATACCTCAAAGAGGTGGCAATTCAAGACTTGACCCCTGCGGAATTCAACAATGTGTCAATGAAAGACCTGACCCCCTTGATGGGGAACCCCCTTCATGGGGGTGTTTGATGCGCATCAATGCATGCCTTCTGGCTTGTGTATTAAATAAGTTGAGTTCTTGCCGGCGGCGGTAAAAGAGGGCGTGGTGTGATCGAATCAACAACTACAGACGGTACGAACTGTCGAGCTTTATGCGGTGGGGATTCAAGCATGGCAACCAACCGCACGCCGACTCGCCCTCACTTCGATCAAGCTGCCTTCACTTTAGTTTAACGACATAAGGAGGACTCTCATGGCCAGCAGATTCTCAATAACGCACCAAAACGGAATGCTGCAGGTGGCGTTATGCGGTGTGTTGTTCGCGGCTTTACTGCTGCACCCGTCGCTGGGGTTTTCGCAAGCCATCAGCGCCGTCAACGGAAAGACCTTCGTGCAACAAAAGGAAGGCGGAAAATGGTTCCTACAGGAGCGGGGACAATTGTTCGAAGTGAATGCGTCCGTGGTGACGGTGAAATTCAAAGACGGAGTGCTCGCTGACAACGTTTTTACGGCAATCGATGACAACTACAAGTCGAATGTCTACGCCGCCCTCGCGACCGAGGTCATTCGTGAAAACCGGCTCGGCTTCGTCGATATTACCGTGCCTCCCGGAAAGAATCCCATCGCGTTTGCCGCTGAACTGATGGGCACCGGTGCATTCGAATCGGTGGACGTCAATACCTTTGGGAAATACAGCCAGACGACACCGGACGACACCCGGTTCAACGACCAATGGAATATGAACAACACGGGGCAGACCGGCGGCACCGTGGATGCCGACGTCGACGCGCCCGAGGCGTGGGACACGACCACGGGAGACCCTGCGATCGTAGTCGCCGTGATAGACAGCGGGGTCGAAGTCGATCACGAAGACCTGGAATGCAATATCTGGGTCAATCCGGGTGAGGATTTCGATGGAGATGGTGTGGTTTGGGACACCGACGACCTCAACGGTATTGACGACGATGGCAACGGCCTAATCGATGATCTGGTCGGCTGGGATTTCCACCACGGTGGCAACGACCCGACCAGCACCAACAGCCACGGCACGCATGTCGCCGGAATCGTCGCGGCGTGCGGCAATAACGCGACCGGTGTGATGGGCGTCGCGGGCGGCTTCGCCGGGCCCGGCGCTCGGCTCATGGTCCTGCCGGCCGGCGACGCGGCGCCCAACGGCGCCATCGTGGACGACGCCATTCTTTACGCGGCCGATATGGGGGCGAACATTATCACCATGAGCCTCACAGTCGGTACGAGCGCGGCGATCGACGCCGCTCTCAACCAGGCGTACAACACCGATGGATTATTCATCAACAACGCATCAGGCAACAGCTCGGGTGCGGTCGAATACCCGGCGACCAATGCCAATGTGATGGCGGTCGGCTCCACGGACGACGATGATGTGCGCGCGGGTTCGTCGAATTTTGGTCCGGAACTGGAAGTGGTCGCCCCGGGTGTGTCGGTATTGAGCACCCGGCTCAGCGACACCTATAACACCGGCAGCGGAACTTCCTTCGCGTCGCCCCATGTCGCGGGTCTGGCGGCGCTGATGCTTGATGTCAAACCGAGCGCGGCCAATGCCCAGGTGCGCTCGTGTATCCAGAGCACCGCGGAAGACCAGGTCGGCAACCCGGCGGAGGATGTCGCCGGCCGGGACAACTTCTACGGATTCGGCCGCATCAACGCCCCGGCGGCGCTCCTATGTATCCAACCGTGCATACCTTCCGGCGGTGACGGTGACGACGACGGCGTGTGTGATACGGCTGTGATTCGGGTGTCGGCAACGCCGTGGACGCCGAGGGTTGCAGCGTCAACGAGCACATCGACACGGTCGCCGCCAGCACCAGCAACGAGCGGCAGTTCACGCGCGGCATGCGCCGCCTGCTGCGTCGTCTGGCCCGGACCGGTGTGATCAGCCGCGCGGAAGAGGTCGCAATTCGCGCCTGCTTGTAAACGACAAAGCTGTAGGAGCGCTTTGTAAAATCGAACAGACAATCAAGGATCATCTGTGGGAGCGCGTGGTTCGCGGTTAGAAATCGCTCCCACAGTAATCCCTACTCCGATCATCTGTGGGAGCGCTTTGCAAGCGCGATATCATTATTAGCGGTAAAAACCACTCACCCAAGATACCGCTAGACGATGCCTCTACAGAAAGCGCGATGTAGGTATCAATTCAAGATCCAGCCCGCGTGTCGCGCCAAGACTCCTACATTAATTAAACACGGCGGGAACATGACATGAATCATTGCCTGAACCCGGGGCCCGGGGTCTTAATGGCTGCAGATTTACGGGCAGGAGCACTCGTCTTTTGGGCTATGTCCATCAGGGCAGTTTGCATATCGAAATAGCACCACATTGATCAATACATAAAGGGGGGTAATCAGATGCGTGTCGAAACAATCCTGACCGCTGTGCTAAGTTTGGCACTCGGATGGGCGGGCGCCGTCCCCGCTGCGGGTACCGACAGCGGGGCTCCCGGCGACAACTCGTTATCGGCGGTGCAGACCGCACCGGTGACGCCTCGGGTTTTCCACGGCGACTTACGGGGCCTGCCGGCTGCGGAACCCGCATCGCCGGCGGATTTTCCGCCACGGGTCACCGAACCGCCGCAGGACCCCGACCCATTCAGCAAGTTGTTACAGCGGCCGAAGTCGAAGCTGGATCCATTATTGGAGCAGCAACAGCCTTTGGGGGTGCAAGTGCTGCCGCCCGGACTGCCGCGCGCCTACAACCCGCCGGATCTCAATATTGCCGGCATTCCGTTCCAAGGAGGCGTCCCGCCGGACACCGTCGGCGAGGTCGGACCGAATCACTATATCCAGATGACCAACGCCTCGGTGGTGCAGATCTTCGACAAGAACGGCGTCTCGCTGGTCGGTCCGTTTGTGCTCGATACGCTGTGGACCGGGGGCGGCGCCTGCGCCGACGGCAGGGGTGATCCAATCGTGTTGTACGACCATCTCGCCGACCGGTGGCTGATGAGTGAATTTGCGACCGTCGGCAATCATCTGTGCGTCTACATATCGCAGACCGATGATCCACTCACCGGTGGCTGGTTCCTCTACGACTTCCCCACGCCAAACTTCCCCGACTACCCCAAATACGCGGTGTGGCCGGATGCCTACTACGTGTCAAGCAATGAGACGGGGCCCTCCGCGGTATACGCGTTGGACCGCACCAATATGCTGGCCGGCAACCCGGCAACCACCCAGCGTTTTACCGCGCCTGATCTGGCCGGTTTCGGCTTCCAGGCCCTGATTCCCAGCGACCTCGACGGGCCGCCGCCGCCGGCGGGTTCACCCAACTATTTCATGCGCCACCGCGATGACGAGGTGCATAACGCGGGGAGTAACGTTGTGGGCCAGGATTTTCTGGAGATCTGGGAGTTCAGCGTGGATTTTACGACGCCGGCCAATTCCTCGTTTACCCAGGTCGCCAACACACCGGTGGCGGAGTTTGACTCCGACCTGTGCGGACTGGTCAACTTTTTTTGCTTTGCGCAGCCTGGCACGGCGACGACCCTCGATCCCCTGCGTGAAGTGATCATGTGGCGGTTGCAGTACCGAAACTTCGGCGGCCACGAGACCTTGCTGGGCAATTTCGTCACCGACGTCACCGGCGGCGACCAAGGCGGCATCCGCTGGTTCGAGCTGCGCAGGTCGCCGCCGGGATTCGGCGGCTGGGGCCTGTTCCAGGAAGGGACTTACGCGCCGGATACGGATAACCGCTGGATGGGCAGCATCGCCATGGACCGGGGCGGCAATGTCGCGCTCGGCTACAGCGTATCCAGCGCGGCCACGTTTCCGTCGATCCGCTACACCGGCCGGCTGGCGGGTGATGCCGCGGGCATGATGACGCAGCCCGAGGTGACCGCGATCGCCGGGGCGAATTCGCAAACCACAACCACCCGCTGGGGTGACTACAGCTCGATGAATGTCGACCCGGTGGACGATTGCACGTTCTGGTACACCAATGAATTCGTCGGCGCCGGTGGCCTGTGGGCAACGCAAATCGTGCGCTTCGATATTCCCAACCCGTCCGATGTGGACTGCGACGGCGTACCCAATGCGAGCGACCAGTGCGCCGCTTCGGACGTGACCGGAACGGTGAGCATTGACGGCTGCAATTCCGGCGCCGGCAATGCAGTGGGCCCCGATGGCTGCAGCGTCAACGACCACATCGCCGACCTCGCCGCCAGCACCAGCACTGAGCGGCAATTCACGCGCGGCATGCGACGCCTGCTGCGGCGTCTGGCCCGGACCGGCGCGATCAGCCGCGCCGACGAGGTCGCCATCCGCGCGTGCTTATAAGTAGTTTGCCTGTGGGTGCGGCTTCCGTCTTGTATTCGGCGGGAGCGGCACCTTTTTTGTGGGAGTACTTTGTAAGCGCGAACAAATTCATTGCGCTTGCAAACGGCTCCCCAAAAACCTCGGTAACGTGACAATTTAAAGCTTAGCCCCCGCTGATTGTATCGAATCCCAGCTTCATTGCTGGACCCGGGTACCTCATTGTGTTGTCATGAGCGGCCGGTTGTCGATAAGCAAGAAACAATGTCTACGCCGCTGCGGCGTTACTTATCAACCACTACCCGGGAAGGGGTGCGATGACATTCACATTCTTTGCGGCACACGCTGCGTCCATGCGTTTTCACGCTATCCGAACAACAGCCATTTCGCTGATGCTGCTCGCGGCGATGGGTCCGACATCGGCGCCGGCCCGCACCGCCGACCAACTCAATGTGGACGCCGCCGGCCAGGACGTCATGGTCACCGCTGGTGAGATCCGCGTCGGCGGTGCGCCGCCGATGACCTACGGTGGGGCCGCCTCTGTGGTGATCACCCATGCCGCCAACGCCGTGGTGCTGGGGGGCGCCGGCGCTAAC
>CAMYKW010000099.1 GCA_947259175.1 uncultured Gammaproteobacteria bacterium
CACCATCAACGAAGGCGCGGTCGAGCAGCGGAATTTCGATAGTTATCCGTCGATGCTGATCAGGGAGATGCCCAAGGTCGAGGTCATCGTCATGCCCTCAGGCGGGTTCTGGGGCGGCATCGGCGAACCGACGGTCGCGGTGGCAGCCCCTGCGGTACTGAATGCGATCTTTGCCGCCACCGGCCGGCGCATTCGTGAGGTTCCGTTAAGACGTGCCGACCTGCGTCCGGTATAAATCAAATCCGGGAAGCCCTAATTACCTTGATGATCACGCGTGGGAAATGAGGATCAGAGAGCAATTGACGCGGATATCAGGAGATATTGTTCTCCGGCCCGGTTGTTCGTTGGCCAGGTGCAAAGTGGCAGGATAAGTCTCGCAGTTTACGGGCTGGAATGCTTGGATTGATGCAATGCGTTATTCCGCAGCCGGCCGGATTTGGATGCTGAACGGACCAGTCGCTATGTCCAGTTAAGGAAGCTCTGAATTATTCATCCCTGAATTTTCAGAGCTCGAAATACGAAAAGAGCGATTTCCGGGCGACGTGCTAATATCACTGGCCCGTCGGAGCATATTATGGTCACGAAGGTAGCTGTTATTCAAAAGCCCCCGGTTCTACTTGATCGAGATAAGACCATCGAGCGGGCGCTGACATTAACTGACGAAGCGGTTAGCGAAGGTGCTTCACTTTTGGTTTTTCCGGAAGCATATGTACCAGGATATCCGATGGCGGCCGCTTCAGGATGCCGCACAACGACACGGCGTTACGATCGTAATCGGAATCCATGAACTGGACAGCCGGTTTAGCGGCTCGACGCTGTATAACACGGTCGTCGTGATAGGACCCGATGGAGCAATCCTCAATCGCCATCGCAAGCTGATGCCGACTAACCCGGAGCGCATGGTCTGGGGTATGGGTGACGCCTCGGGCCTCAAGGTCGTGAATACACCCGCAGGACGGCTTGGATCGCTCATTTGCTGGGAAAGCTACATGCCGCTGGCCCGGTACGCGCTCTATGCACAGGACATCGACATCTACGTGGCACCAACCTGGGATTCCGGCGATAGCTGGATCGCAACCATGTGCCACATCGCAAAAGAGGCGGGTTGCTGGGTGATCGGTACGGCCACCGCGTTTCAAGGGCGTGACGTCCCCGATGACTTTCCCCATCGCGCCCAGCTGTTCGATCCTGACGAATGGATCAATGACGGTGATGCAGTTGTGGTAAAGCCGATGGGTGGTATCGTAGCCGGTCCGCTGCATCGGGAGAAGGAAATTCTCTACGCTGACATCGACAGCGAGTCAGCGCGCCGTGCGCGCCGCTCACTCGATGTGTGCGGTCACTATTCACGACCGGATATCTTCTCGTTCTCTGTCAACCGGAGGCCGCTCGATCCGGTTAAATTTGTGGATTGATTGATGCGTCGTGTTTTTCGGTGACGGAACAGCGTAAACCGGTGTCGGAGTATCGACCGGGTAGTGCGCAACCGAGGGATAATACGCTGATGTTAGCGAACAGTTTGTTTTTCTTCAAAAGAATTAACCGATGCTGGATCCATGTCTGGTATGACACCAGACGATATTAAATCGTGAGGAGGTAATAGTGCCGATATATTTGGACAGACACGACCTGAGTGGGCTAAGCGCAGTAGATATTGCGGAGGCCCACCGCAAGGATCTGGAGTTACAAGACCGATACGGGGTGCGATTTGTCACTTATTGGTTTGATGAGGCACGCGGGACGGGATTCTGCCTCATTGATGCGCCGGATATCAAAACTGCTATGCGCGTTCACGACGAGGCGCACGGCGACGTCGCTACCGATGTAATCGAGGTGGATCTGTCGGCTATCCATGCATTCTTGGGTCGAGTCTCCGACCCTGCGCCGTCGTCGTCGGGAACAGAGACCCCGGTTGACTCTGCGCTACGTGCGGTGTTCTTCACCGACATTGTCGACTCCACTGGCATGACGGCACGTTTGGGAGATACCCGGTCGGTGGAGATGGTCCGTGCACATGACTCGTTGGTGCGCGGCGCGTTGGCGGACCACGCAGGCCGTGAGGTCAAACATACAGGAGACGGCATTATGGCATCCTTCAATGAAATTCCTGCCGCAGTGGATTGTGCATGCGTTATCCAGAGATCATTCGAGAAGTTCAACAGCACCAGCGCCGAACCGCTTCGGGTGCGCATTGGGATTCATGCGGGTGAACCGGTAGAGGATAGTAACGACCTTTTCGGCACAACTGTCCAGCTGGCTGCCAGGCTATGTGACGGTGCTGAACCAGATACCATCGTGGTCTCAGCCGCTGTTCATGGATTATTAGACGGAGCCGTTAAAGCGACTGAATTGGGGTCACGCTCATTGAAAGGATTTGTCGACCCGATAACACTTTACGAGGTCATCTGGCGCTGAGGACCGAGATTCAGCTCAGTTCTTGCGAGCGTCGGGCTAAACGGGACGCGGAGAGCGGGGAACAACAAGGCGGAATTTGAGACACCCATGCTTTGACTCGCCTCGCTCCAGTTCCTCGGTGGTTGACGGAGATCATGGCTTGAAGCCGCTAGGCGGCGGATCATATACTCGCCCTCGGGCCGCGATCGGCCTTGACGCCGACATGGGACAGACGGATGATCACTGCAAGCATTCCACGCGACCCAGTTGCTGAGACGCGGTCTTCTGGGCCCTCATATCGCCTGCTGCGGTCCTCCCGACAGCGCAAAGTCATTCCTGGTGTCGACCCACGCGAAGCGGATTCCTCCCGTGACGCCCCTGATACAGACAGGCATTCTTGATGTTCAGCACCGCCGAGCTTGGGCAAAAGCTGTCCAAGAAGGACTATAAGGCGATCGAGCCGATACTGCGGGAAGAGCTGCTGCAGCTACAAAGAGCCTTGCTGCAGCAAGACCGCACCGCCGTGATCATCGTCTTCGCAGGGGTTGATGGCGGCGGCAAGGGCGAGACCGTCCAGGTGCTGAATGCCTGGATGGACGCCCGCTGGCTCATCAACCGGGCCTACCGGGAGCATTCCGACGAAGAACGAGAAAGACCTGAATATTGGCGTTATTGGCGCGATCTGCCCCCCCGCGGCCGCATTGGATTGTTCTTGAGCTCCTGGTATTCCAGACCGGTCCTAGACCGTGTCTACGGCGCCACCAGCGTGGCGGAACTGGATGAGCGTCTGGACAGGATCGTCTCTTTCGAGAATGCCCTCGCCGAAGATGGGGCATTGATACTGAAGTTCTGGATGCATCTCAGCAAGGCCAAACAGAAAGCCCGCTTCAAGGCCTTGGAAAGCGACCGCTTGTTGAGCTGGCAAGTGACTGAGAAGGACTGGGACCATTGGCGGCGTTATGAGTCCTTCATGGAGGCAGCGGAGCGCACCATCATGCGCACCAATACGGGCAAGGCTGCCTGGAATATCATTGAAGGCGCCGATCCCAACTTCCGCAGCATCGCGGTGGGAAAGATTATCCGCGACGGCATCAGAAAGTCGCTGGAACACTCCGCCACTACGACTGCGTCCGACAAGAGTCTACCGCGAAGCATCGACGATGCGGACCAAGCCGCCACCGATCAGGCGACCTCACCACAAGATCATGTCGGCGACGCATTACCTTCGACCACTTTGCTGTCGAAATTGAACATGAGCCTGACCTTAGCCAAGGAAGACTACAAGGCCAAGCTCAGGAAACACCAGGGAAAGCTCAACTTGCTCCACAGGGAAGCCATGGCCAAGGGCACCTCCACCATTGTTGTCTTCGAAGGCCCGGATGCCGCCGGCAAGGGCGGTGCGATACGCCGTCTGATTGCCGCGATCGATCCGCACAACTATCAGGTGTTGCCGTTCTCGGCGCCTACCGACGAAGAGCGCGCCCGGCACTATCTGTGGCGTTTTTGGCGACACCTGTCGCGTGCGGGTGACGTGACCGTGTTCGATCGAAGCTGGTATGGTCGCGTTCTGGTTGAGCGTGTGGAGGGCTTTGCCACCGAGCCGGAATGGCGACGCGCTTATGCGGAAATCAACGATTTTGAAGAACAACTTATCGAGCATGGTATCGTGCTGGCCAAGTTCTGGGTCCACATCAGCAAGGACGAGCAACTAAAACGTTTCAAGGAGCGCGAGGCGACACCGCACAAAAGCTGGAAACTGACAGAGGAAGACTGGCGCAATCGCGAACGTTGGGACGACTACGAATCCGCCGCCCACGACCTGGTCCAGTACACCAGCACTCGCGGCTCGCCCTGGGTCCTGGTGGAGGGAAACAGCAAGTATTTCGCGCGCATCAAGGTCGTTCAGACCGTATGCGACTACTTGGAGAAGGCACTGGCCAAGGCGTAGCCGAGCCAGGTCCGGTTGGCTCGCTGAGAATAACGACCCCACTAACCAGACATCAGGGTAGTTGCAAGTGAAAAATATCGAGAATCCGGCAGTCATTCATATCGACGGCAAACCAGTTAACCTGAACGATTACATACAGGAGCATCGGCAGCTGGGCCAGGAAGTGGACTCGCTCCGCAGACTCGACTCCAAGGCCAAACGCAGGTTCAAGGAGGAAAGGGCCCTCAAGCCTTTTCAGGCCGAGCTCATACGCTTGCAGAACTATCTCGAAGACCAGCAGCTTCGCATGACCATTGTCTTCGAAGGCCGGGATGCCGCAGGAAAAGGCGGCACGATTCGCCGGGTCACGCGCTACATGAACGAGAAGCACTATCGCGTCGTTGCCTTGGGCAAGCCCACCGAAGAGCAACGCACTCAATGGTACTACCAGCGGTATGTCGCACAGTTCCCCCGTGCCGGCGAAATCGTGCTGTTCGATCGGAGCTGGTATAACCGCGCGATGGTCGAACGTGTCTTCGGGTTTTGCAGCGAGAAGGAATACCAGGACTTCATGCGGGGCGTTGTCGGTTTCGAGCGCGACCTGGTACGACAAGGAACGATTCTGGTGAAGCTCTACTTCAGCGTTACCAAGGAGGAGCAGGCGCAACGGTTCGAGAGCCGGAAGACAAACCCCCTGAAGCAATGGAAACTGAGTGAGGTCGACTTGCAGGCCCAGGACCGCTGGGATGAGTTCACGGATGTCAAATACGAGATGCTGAAACGCACTCACACCATCGAGTGTCCGTGGACCGTGGTGCGCTCGAACAACAAGTTCCTGGCGCGCCTGAACGCGATAAAGGTGATACTAAAAGCTGTTCCCTACGAACGCCTGAACGGCGATCTGGACTTCATACCGCAGAGCGATATCGTAGTGTCCGGCGCGCGGGAGCTGGAGCTCATGGAAGAGCAGCGGGTTCGCAGCGGCAAGTTCACAGTGTAGCGTATACGAGCACACGCCAGCGGTCGATCCTCACTATGGACCGCAAGTCTGCGTCACGCACTGTGCACACCTGCCTCTGCGACGCCCGCGCCTGGGGTGGTTAACGCTTAAGATTCAATTAAGCTCGCCGCGTTAGATTGCCGATCAATTAATGAACGGCCGGCCCACACCGCCCGCATACACTAAATCGGCTAGCGAATCAGAGGGCAATGCGTTTCACTTCGCTGGAGCGCCCGAGGAATCAGTATCTCCAGGTCCGATACTCTCGTACTGCTTGAAGAAAGAACGAACACACCAATGTCGACTCCTGTGAGGTTCTGCTGGTATTTTAGTTGATGATAGCTTAGGCGAGGCCGCGACCGGGCGCTCCTCGTTCGGCAAGGGCATCTTGAAGCCGAGATCGGGTTAAAATTGGAATACGAGAAAGCGCGTTAATTTCTATTCCGAGGACTTGTCTTGAGGGGTTTTAGACCGAAGAGCGGAAGAGCAGAAGAGGTTCCGGGGCGAGGCAAGATTGTCAGATGCAACGCTTACAGTCTTAACCCGCATTTCTCACCAGGATCCCGGATGCTGGCGAAGAGACCGGGCGACTGGACGCCGCGCTGGAACGAAACCCATAGCCGTAGCTATGGGTTGAGTGAGCGTTCGAGATCGAGCCAGGGCCGGGATAGTCCAGCTACTATTCTCAGCAATCCACATCAGGAATTTAAGCTGTCTCTTCATATAAATAACGTAACGAGTCTTTACAGCCGCATGCCAGGAATAGTAGCTGGGCGCCTGGTGAGAAATGCGGGTTAAGGCTTCATTTGAATGGTGACAAACCGTGGAATCCGCAGTTAAGCAGGCTCATGCCCCACAGGGCGACCCAGGGGTGGTCGAGCCGCTGTGGCACGCTAAGGAAACTCAAGAGGTCCTTCGAGAACTCGATGTTGATGGCCGAATCGGACTGGATCGGCAAGCGGTCCAGCAGCGACTTGAGGCGCACGGACACAATGAAATCGAACATGCACAAGCTACCTCCCGCCTCGCTCTGCTGCTTGGGCAATTCCGCAACGTCTTGATCATCGTGTTGCTGGGGGCCGCCGGGCTCTCGGCTTTAGCCGGCCAGGTCCTAGACGCACTGGTCATCCTCATCATCGTCTTTTTCTCGGCCCTCCTGGGTTTTTTTCAGGAGTATCGCGCCGAGCGCGCCGTCGATGCTCTGAAACACATGCTCGCCCCGACCGCCCGCGTGCTCAGGGATGGACAACCAGCAGTGGTATCCGCTAGGGAGTTGGTGCCCGGTGACATTATGCTGCTGGAGGCTGGCGACCGGGTCTCGGCCGACACTCGTTTGCTCGAAGCTCATGCTCTGAGCTGCGACGAGGCGCCGCTGACCGGCGAGTCCGAGCCGGTAGCCAAGCAAACGTCTGCGATGGCGGATGACACCCCGATCCCCGAGCGTACCAATACGCTCTTCGGGGGGACAACCATTACCTACGGACGCGGCAAGGGTGTGGTAACGGACACGGGCATGCGAAGCCAGTTCGGCCGCATTGCCATGGAAGTGGCGACCGTGGAAGTGACTGAAACGCCGCTGGAAAAGCGCACCTCGGAAATCGGCAAGTGGCTGGCCGTCATCTCGTTATCGGTCTGCGCCCTGGTGGTCGCGATCAGTCTGATTCGAGGCGTGCTTACAGACACCCTCGATTTCGACCTACTTCTCGGCATGATCATGTTCGCCGTCGCGCTGGCGGTTGCTGCGGTGCCGGAAGCTCTTGCGGCGATCGTGACCGGCGCACTTGCCATCGGCATGTACTCCATGGCCAAACGCAATGCCCTTATAAAGCGCATGCCGGCGGTCGAAACCCTGGGTTCCACCACGGTGATCTGCACCGACAAGACGGGCACCCTCACCCGTGGTGAGATGACGATACGACGGATTCTCTGTGGTACCAAACCCATCGAGGTTACCGGTGCGGGGTACGTAACCGAGGGGGAGCTGCGCTTGCCCAACGACCTGACACTCGACGATCACATGCTACAGCTTCTTCTGCGGGGCGGCGTTCTCTGCAACGATTCGGAGCTGGTGAGGGAATCCGACCAATGGATCGTCAGGGGTGATCCTACGGAGGGCGCCTTTCTAGTACTTGCGGAAAAGGCCGGTATCAGCGTCAGCGATACGCGTGCGCACTGGCCGAGGTCCGCGGAAGTCCCTTTCAGCTCCGAGCGCAAACGGATGACCACCAATCATCAGCGAAACGGGGAAACGATCGCCTTCATGAAGGGTGCTCCGGAGGTGATCTTGGAGCACTGCAGTTGCATCGCCGACGGTGACCAGATACGGGACCTCGACGAAGCCGAGCGCGAGCGCATTCTGAAGCAAAACGAAGCGATGGCGACAGACGCGCTTCGAGTGCTGGCGCTGGCCTATCGCCGGCTCGACGGCCGGCACACGCAAAGCGAAGAGGAACTGGAATCGCAAATGGTATTCCTGGGGCTCGTCGGCATGATGGATCCGCCCCGCAGCAATGCCGCGGAGGCGGTCGCAACCTGTACAGGGGTGGGTATACGGACCGTCATGATCACGGGTGACCACCAAGTGACGGCGACTGCGGTGGCCCGCGAACTCGGCATATACAAGAAGGGGGGACTGGTCCTCAATGGCGAGGAGCTGGGAGGCATGTCGGAGGCTGCGCTCGAAGATATCGTCGAGCGTGTGTCCGTCTATGCCCGGGTCTCTCCGATGGACAAACTCAAGATTGTGCGGGCGTGGAAGGCCAGGGGTCAGGTGGTGGCAATGACCGGTGACGGGGTCAACGATGCACCAGCACTGAAACACGCCGACATCGGCGTGGCAATGGGAATTGCGGGAACGGACGTGGCCCGCGAGGCGGCAGACATGGTCCTCGCCGACGACAACTTTGCGACCATTGTGAACGCCATCCAGCAAGGGCGGTGGATCTACGACAACATCAAGAAGTATCTGGCCTACCTGCTCGAATCCAATATCGCCGAAGTCGTGGTCATCGGCGGCATAGTCCTGCTTTTCGGTCCGGAGCTCATGCCCCTGCTTCCGGCCGCCATCCTCTACCTGAATCTGGCGACCGACGGGCTACCGGCCCTCGCTCTCGGTATCGCGCCTCCGGATCCGGATATCATGGAGCGCCCACCCAGACCACCGGATCAGAGTGTCTTCGATTGGGATGTCAAGTCTTTCATTCTGCGGGCGGTGATTATCGAGATTCCTATTTATTATTGGATCTTCCTCAGCCGATCGGATGACTTGGAGTACGCACGGACAATGCTGTTTTTCATGTTCGTGGGGGTGGAATTCGTCATCGCGCTCAACTGCCGATCGTTGGTCTTCAGTATATTCACCCTTCCACCGCATAAATGGCTGGTCATTGCCTTGGCATGGGAGCTGGTGATCGTCGCCCTGATCGTGCAAATCCCTGCAGTCAGGCAGGCCGCCATTAGCCTCATGGTAATGACCGTCATCGAGGCCACCAAGGTACTGCTCAGACGCCATAGGCGAACCGTAGCGGCAAGCTAAGCCACAGATCGACGACGAGAAGAGGCTGGTTGGTTGGTGAGTCGCACTACAGTGGTGCGCTAAGATTGGAGATAGGGCGGTAGGCCTCGACCGTACTGCCACCGGCAACCGAGTCAGTCCTGATCCGGCAATCGCACCGGCGTTATGAACCCCTTCGGTTTGATGGCCAAGATGTCGCAATCCACGTGATCGAGCGTTCTCTCGGCGGTGTTGCCGATAAACAGCCCCGGTATCCCGACGCGCGCCAGAGTACCCATTACGATCAGATCGATCCGTTCGCGACGCGCTACTGCGGGAATGATCTCACCGGGGAATCCCTCCTCCAAATGAACACGTTGGCTGGGCACGGGGTACGCTTCCAAGAGCGCTTCCAGTCGCTCCCTATGTAGAGCGACAACCGCGTTCCTATACTCATCGATGTTGACATCGGTCAGTTGCAACAGCTTGCTGCGCACGTGGTACGCGTGCACGACGTGAAGCTCTGCATCGTCACGAACCGCCTGGGAGCTCGCAAGTTCGAGGATATGTCGATTCAGATCGGCATTGATCTCATCATCGGGGAGCGAATCCACCGCAGCGAGGATGCGTTGATAGGTGTGATGCTGTTCTGGTCTGATCATCCAAACCGGGCAAGGACACTTGCGCATCAAATTGCGATCTGTTGGATGGAACAGAACCGCCGCGGGACCGGTCACATGCTCCGCCGTCTTGATCACCAAATCATGACCCTGGCGAAGTACTCTCTGGATAATGTTCAGAAAAGGCGTGTGGCTCCACTCTACGGATGTGCTCAGATTGATTCCTTCAGTCGAGAGCGCCGAGAGCCCCGTGCGCAGCAGTCTGCGCTGTCGTTGCTCGATCATTTCCCGCAATCTATCGCGGTCCAACATTCCCAAGATAGTACGCGTTCCCAACGGCAGATAGTCGAGGGGAAGACGCTCGAGGACGACAACCACATGCAGGCTGGCTTGATTCTGCCTTGCCAGCGTGACCGCCCGCGCCAGAGCGACCAGCTCTTCGGATTCCGGGTTCAGAATGAGCAATATGTTTTTGAATCGTTCCATCACCTTAAGAATATGAGAATGTACGCCGCAGATAAAGTGCGTTTAGGCTTGCCGAGCGCTCTACGTTGCTATATCGGCGAGGGTGGCGACCTAGTGGGCCGCGCAATGCTCCCTTCCTAAAGATTGGCGTAGCGATCCGGTCGGGGCTGCCAAGGCCGGTATCAGCGACTTTCGGATTCATGACATGCACCACACCTGCGCCGCCTGGTTGGTTAGAAGCACCGTGCCGCTGCCGGAAGTGCACGATCTGCTCCGGCACACCACGCTGACCATGACGGAGAAGTACGCGCACCTGGCACCGGACAATGCGCCCGCCGCAGTGGCGATTTTGGACGGATCCGCGTCACATTTTTGGTCACACCCATATTTCGCAATTAGCGCAGCCCCCGTCGAAACTTGAATGGGCGTGCACGCTATAATCGAATCATGGCTCTCAACACCGAACTCATCAAGGAGATCGCCAGCGACACGGCGCAACGCAGTTACGAATCTTCGGGTCGTATCTCCATGGCACGCAGCGGGGCGACAGTGATTTCGATTTGCTGGTCGACCTGGAGCCGGGCCGTGATGTTTTCGATCTCATAGCCCTGAAACGCGATCTTGAGAAAGAAATAGGGAAGCACGTCGACGTCCTTACCGTAGGCGCGCTGTCACCTTACATGAAAGACGAGGTATCGCGGGAGGCCAAACCTTTGTGAGCCGCGACGAGGTCTATCTCCAACACATCCTCGACGCCATCAATCGGATCATTGCATATACCGAGGACGGAAGGCTGCGTTCCTCAATAACACAATGATGCAGGACGCGGTAATTCGCAATCTCGAAGTGATCGGTGAGGCGACAAAAGCATTATCCAAGGAAACCCGCCGACAACATCAGAACATTCCATGGGATGACACGACTGGAATGCGAGATGTATTGATTCATCACCAATTTTTCGATCCGCCCGATGGTCGCTCCTCGAGATATTCAACTGAGAAAGGCGGTTCCCGGCCATCTCCGGCCCTTGGGGCATCCGAAATTACATGAATTTAGACGTCCGGTACCAAAGGTGTTCCGGCCGTTTTCTATCAGGCATTCAATGGGGACGATCGAATCTCAATTCGTGTTGGTTTTCCCCTCATAAATTTGTCAAACGTGTCACCCGGCGTCCTAAGAAACGACCTCCGGAACGGCCGCGGGTCCAACCAGTGGAGCCCCACACTGGCGTTACTCAGCCGCTCGCCTTGGCCGAGGCTTTCTTGCCGCGCGTGCGCCGGGGTCTACGGGTCGTCTTGGGTGGTGCCTTCAGGTACTCCGTGTACAGCTCCTGCGCATGGCGCTCACCTAGGACGCCCATACGATACAGAGTGAGCCCAAGGATCACGATGGCGGGGAGGAACCACTTCCAGCCGAACGGAGCGACGAATATAACGACGAACACGACTGTCGCTGCGGCTGCCGCGAGCCTACTGAATAGACCTCGACCACGATCCAGCTCGTCGATCCGGGTTGTACTGTCCCGCTCCTTGAGGGCGGCGTAGATCGCGGTCGTGGTGGCAGCCCACTCCTTTTCCGATAGCTCCGCCGCAGGTACCGAGAGACCCTCGAACTGTTTGCCGAGGGCAGCATTGAAGGCCTCCACCTGCTTCGCTTCCAACAACGCCGATGGTTGCATCCGTATCCGGGCCGTCGGCAGACCGCCACGCGACTTCCACCATAAGGATTCGAGGACGCCAGCGACAGCTTGTATGATCAGGCCCGCCGCGTAGGACAGGACGAGAAGCAGAAGGAAGCCCCCAATGGAAAGACTGGTGAGCAAATGCAGCACCGAGACATGGGGCAGCAGCAATACTGTCGCGACGACGACTACCAGACCGGGTACTAGGGTAGCGGTGAAGTCTTGTTTGTCGAAATACTCGCGAACATCGAGATCATCTAGCCATTTCATCTTTGTTCTCCATCAACGTTCTCGTTACCCTGTGTCCAGCCGGCTCTACACATTTCCATTCGTCAAAGTGTCGGCCAAGCGGCTAGTTGACAGCGCGGTAAGACCGATTATAACGAGCTAGGATATCTCTACACCTGAGACGAATTGTAAACTCTTGTGAAGTTGCAAAATCTTTGGGGTGTAGCTGTCCAGCTTTTTTATGTTGTCTGTTGTAGTGATTAGACAGTCGGAAAACTTTTAGCTGATTAGCGGCCATCTGGTATCCAAGCACGTGCTCTATTTAGATCTTGCGGGAACTCCTTGCGCGTAAGCGCGGGGGTATCTATTTTTCGTGCGGTAGGTCCTACCTACCAGCCTTCGTTTCTAATTTCTCAGTTCGGCCATAAGTGGTCACACGGTTCTCCGCTACTACGGCCAAGTATGTTGATTCAGACCGGCAGTATCATTCGAACACTGCCGCGCGACTGCAGGTCGTTGCCTGCAGTACGTCATTGCGAGATAAAATGATCCCATGACAAACTTTAAGCTGCGACGAGCTCAAGCGCGAGATTCTCGTGCCCTGTCGGCGTGCATTGATGCCGCCTATTCCATTTATGCGTCGCGAGTAAACGATCTTCCCGCGGTCTCGGAGGGAATTTCCCACGCCATCGAAAATCATCGAGTGTGGGTCGCCGAGACCGGCCACGACATCGTCGGCGGAATCATTTTGATTCCACACGACGACTTTATGTTATTGGAAAATGTCGCCGTGCACCCGGCGAGTTCGGGGTTAGGCCTTGGGCGTGCACTAATTGAACATGCCGAAGCAGAGTGTTTGGCGTTCGGATTACACGAATTGCGTCTAAGCACACACACGGATATACCCGAGAACATTCAGCTCTACACGCATCTTGGGTGGCGAGAAACGGGCAGAACTGGCAATAAGGTGCATATGAGCAAATGCCTCTAAGAAGCCACCGGAGGCTTTCTGGTTACGCTCGTCGCGAACGTCTGTTTTGGGTCGTGAACCGTGACTATTAAGAAATTCTTATGTGCTGTTGATCGTCGTCCGAGCGACCGTTTTAGAATCTGTTAGGCGCGTCACTGCTGGAGCATTGGGGTACACCTATATTTGGGCACTGACTTGTTTTTTGGGCACAATCTAAACGAAAAATGAACTCTCTCAGCTACTCAACTTTGCGAAAATATCAAAGTATGCTTAGTATGCTAAGCGCATCCACTTACGAGATCAGCAGAATGGACATTAGCTGATCTGTTAGATAGACGGATGGTCTGTTATCCGCCCCGGCACGCGACAACACAACACTTCTGAACGAAATCAGAGAGACAAACAAATGTCGAAAAAATCTTCAAAGTCGGTGCACCCCTATGTTCCCGAGCTCAAGGAACTGCTGCGCAACCGCGAGATCAGCCGGCGTGATTTCCTTTCGACAGCGACGCGCCTCGGCGTGTCCCTGTCGGCGGCCTACGCAATGGCTGGAGGTGTTCTCGGATTGTCTGCATCCACCGTGGCACGTGCCACCGCACCGAAGGCGGGCGGAATTCTGCGCTGCTCGATGAACGTCAAGGAAATGACCGATCCGGCCACCTACGATTGGTCGGAGAAAGGTAACCTGGCGCGGCACATGACCGAGCCATTGGTTCGCATCAACAAAGACAATGCCGCCGAACCCTATCTCGCTGAGAGCTGGGAGGCATCCGACGACCTCAAGACCTGGACCTTCAAGCTGCGAAAAGGCGTCAAGTGGTCCAACGGCGACGATTTCATCGCCGACGACGTCGTCTTCAATTTCGAGCGCTGGCTCGACCCCGCCACCGGATCCTCGAACCAGGGCCGTTTCAGCTCCATGACCCGCCAGATCGACACCGGCAAGAAGGACAAAGAGGGCAAGCCGGTGATGTCGACGGTTGCCGCCGAAGGGGCGATCGAAAAGATCGACGACCACACCGTGCGCTTCCACCTCAACCGCGCCGATATCTCGCTTCCCGAAGCGCTGGGGGACTACCCCGCGCTGATCGTGCACCGCCGCTTCAGCGATGAAGGCGGGGATTTGTCGAAAAACCCGGTCGGCACCGGCCCCTTCACTCTAACCAAGTATTCGGTGGGAGAGGTTGCCGAATACAGGAGGCGCACCGACCATCCGTGGTGGGGCGGTGATGTCTACCTGGAGGGATTTGTCTATATCGACCATGGCGACGACCCGGGGCCGATGATAGCCGCGTTCGCCTCGGGTCAGATCGACTGCAACTACCG
The DNA here is from genome assembly GCA_947259175.1 of uncultured Gammaproteobacteria bacterium. Taxonomy (GTDB): domain Bacteria; phylum Pseudomonadota; class Gammaproteobacteria; order Arenicellales; family JAANXG01; genus CALZGZ01. The sequence goes on from CAMYKW010000099.1 coordinate 14,105, forward strand.
CACCAGCGTGGAACAGGTGC
>CAMYKW010000100.1 GCA_947259175.1 uncultured Gammaproteobacteria bacterium
GCGGGCGTATGCGGCGCGCTATCCGGAGGGTCTGGACGTGATCCTGGGGTGGACCCAGCTGGGGGATCCGGCGTTGGTGATTCAGCCGCATTGACGGTCCATAGCATGTGGGCATTTAACGGCTGAACCGAGGAATAATTCCCGCAACACGCCGTGAACACTTCCCGGTAGGCTCGACGCCCGCCTCCCTGCGGGCGACGGTTCCGGAAATTCTTCCCCGGTTCATCCGTTGACGATTCCCCTGCCAGTAGGCAGGGTGCTTGGCCCTCGTGTACGGTTTACTGCAAACTACGCGCAGCACAAGCAAGCGCGATGGAACAATCGCGGTTATTTATGCCGTGCTCTGTTTACGGTAAAAACCCCCACGGCGAACCACATCGACAGAAATACACCTCCACAGCAACAAGCTCCTGCGAAATAATGCAGTCACCGCTCAACGCTCACCGCCGCCGGGGAGCCGCGTTTGTTAGCGGCGAACGAAAAGCAGGACCGAAGACACACGACATACGACATACGAACATTCAGCTGAACGAGGTATGGGGCCAGCTAAGTGTGATTTTTTCCCACAAAGCAGGGGTGGTCACAGGTAAGGTGTCGGTTTAGCCCGGTTCAAAAACTTGAACGAATTTTTACTAAGCGCATGCTTTCAGTGAGTTAACACAACACCCAAAAATATCTTGCAATATCAAGTACTTGGACTAGCTTTTGGAGACTATTTCGCAAGGGCTAGGCCATGTTTGTCGAGGCATTGCATCGTGCAAGCGCGCAACGGACCTGTATCGCTGGGTTGATCTTTTTCAGTGCCGGGCTCGCGGCGCCGGCGTCGGCCGGACCGCAGCCGGTGACGACGTTTTATGTACCGGTGCCGGAGCAAGAGACACAACAGTTCGCCGGCGTCATTGAACCGACCTCCAGCGGCACCATCGTCACCAAGATCGGCATTACCGTCGGCGCCGACGGCACTCTGGTGTATTACGACCACTGGGAGGATAACAACGGCGGCGCCACCGGACCCAGCTACGAACCCGATATCGCAAATCCGTTGCAGGCAACGAGCGAGGTGTGGGGGGACGGTACCGCGAGCAACGGCTGCGCACCCAATGTCAACGGCAATCCATTGGTATGCAGCGATGTCGACGACAACTTGAACGCCGGCGACGTGATTCTGCTCGAAAACGACGTGCCGGCATCACCCCGGGACCCCGCCGTTTTTCTTTTCGACGGCAGAGATAAAATTGCGTCCACCGATCTCATCGCCATCACCCAGGCGGCTTGGCCGAGCTCGCCGGGATCGGTGTTGGCCGGCGCCGTGGAACTGCGTCCGACCCAGGACTGGGGTACGCGTTACGAGATCCCGGGAGGCGAGGATTTTTCGGCATCCACCGACGATATGTTCGAGGATGCCCGGATCGTGGTCATGGCGGAAATTGACGGCACCGTGGTCAACGTGGATTTAGACCGCGACGGCCTGCCGGACGTCACACAAACCCTGGGCGAGGGCGAAAGCTTGACCGTCGACGGGGTCCTGGTGGGTACCCAAGTCACCAGCAATTCCAGGATGCAGGTGCAATTGTTGACCGGCGATATCGAGGCCGACTACGAGGCGCGCTGGTTTGCGATGGTGCCCGTCGATGACTGGTCGAACAGCTACATTGCGCCGGTGGGCACTACGGTCGCCGGCGACAACGCGGCCTATCTGATTTACAACCCGGATCCAGGAAACTCGATCAGTGTCGATCTGATCACCACGAATGGCACCAACGTCGGTGGCGACAGCACGCCCGGTGGCCCCATAACGGTGCCGGCGGGCGCGCTGGCCAAGGTGGTGATCGACGTCGACTCCGGCGTGTTGTTCAGCTCCCAGGGCGGCGAACCGTTCTTCGTCATCGGCTCGGTTGACGATGAGGGCCAGGTGCACGACTGGGGCTACACCGTGCTGCCGACGACGGCCCTGGCGAGCACCCTCAAGGTCGGCTGGGCCCCGGGTTCCACGGATGGGGCGCGCAGCGACAATCCGATTTGGGTGGCCGCGGTGGCGGCCACCACCCTGTGCGTGGACTTCAACGACGACGGGGTCGTAGACCAAACACGAGCGGTAACGGCTTATGAATCGGCGCGCTTTGAGGACGCCGCGGACGATGACCAGACCGGAACCCGCGTGTTCAGCTCCGCCGACGGCTCGTGCAGCTCCGCCGACGGGGCGCTGATCTCGGCGGCGTGGGGGCAGGACCCCAACGGCGCGGTGAGCGGTGCTCCGGCCATCGACGTCGGCACCACGGTGCTGCCGGCGCCGCGGGTGCTGATGAGCAAGGGGGTGAACTTGCAGCAGGACGTCAATGGCAGCGGCGTTATCGACGCCGGCGATATCCTGCGCTACACGGTGGTGATCCTGAACTCCGGCGAGTCCACCCTGACGAATGTCATACTCAGCGACACCCTCGACGCCAACACCACTTATGTATTGAACAGCACCCTGCAGGACGGGGTGCCGGTGCCCGACAGCGGCGCGACGTCGTTTCCGGTCGACGAGGGAGGGCTGGTGATCGGTGCGATTCCGCCCGGCGCTTCGGTTACCGTAACCTATGACGTGGTGGTCAACCACGGGATCGGGGTCACCGGTGTCGATAATGATGCCCGGGTGGTCAGTGATGAGGGTTTTTCGGTGGACGACGCGACCACCACGCCGACGGTTTCCACGCTGTTACAGATCAGCAAGGTGTCGGACGCAGGTGGTGAACTGCAGGCCGGTGATCTTGTGGGCTATACCCTGCGACCCAGGCATCCGGGCTCCGCCTTGCTCGCCAACGTGCAAGTGATTGATCCGCTGCCCGGCAACACCCTATTCCAGTCGGCGAATCCCGCGCAGTCGTCCGGCCCCGATCCGGTGGTGTGGGACCTTGGCAGCAACACCCCGGGGCTACCGGCATCGGCGGCCAGCGGCGGCGGCACCGCGACCTTAAACGCGGTGCAGGACACCGACCTCGACGAACAGAATCCGAACAGCAACAACGGCGGCAGCGGCACCTTGCGGCTGCGGCTCACCAGCAACAACCGCGACCGTCGTGGTGTCGTGCAATGGGATCTGGCCGGCATCCCGTCCAACGCCACGATCACATCGGCGCGCATGCGCTTTTACGTGGCTCGCCAGCGCAGCAACGTCACCATCGACGTCCATCGCCTGGTCACTGCCTGGGATCAAAACTCCGCCACTTGGAACAATCCCTGGACCACCCCGGGCGGCGGCGCCGGCGCCGATTATGACGCCGGGGTGGTCGGTTCTTTCAATCCGGATACCGCCGGTGTCTATGAAGAAGTCGACGCCACGGTCTTGGTGCAGCGCTGGGTGGACGGCGTGTTTCCGAATAACGGGATCATGCTCCTCGCCGCCCCCGGCAGCGGCGGCAATCAAGTGCGCCTGCACAGTAGTGGGAGCGCGAATCCGCCGGAATTGGTGGTCGATTATGCCGGAACCGGCACCACCACGGCGATGAGCGCGGCCGGCACCCTGGTGACCGGTGGCGATCCCATACAGGTGAGGATGAGCGTTTCCGCAACCAGCGCCGATACCAACGTCATACCCGGAGCCCTCAACATCGTCGGCAATGGCGGCGCCGGCGCCGCATGCACAGGGCCGTTTCCCGCCAGCTCGCCGCTGATCGCGGATACGCCCGTCGTGTTCACATGGGATTGTACGGCGACTGCCGGGGCGTTGGGCGGCAGCGTGGTATTCAGCGCCGATGCCAGTGGTGATTACGTCTATGCGAGCGCGACGTCAAACAGCGTGCTGGTATCGCCGCCACTGCAAATGACCGTACAGCTGGACCCCGCAATTCCCGCAACCGTCACCGCGATCACCAACACCGCGACGCTGACCGCCGCCGGCGCATCGCCCGCCGAAGCCAGCGTCACCGACCCGGTGGACACGAATATCATCGGCGACTACATCTGGCACGACGTCGATAATGACGGCATACAGGATCCGGGAGAGCCGGGCATCGGTGGCGTTACCGTGGATCTGATCTCCGATCGCGGGCCCGACAATCTGCTTGGCACCGCGGACGACGTCGTGCTGTTGAGCACCGTGAGCGATGCCGGCGGCCACTATATGTTTGCCGGTATCCCGGACAATCCGGATTACGGCGTGATTGTGACCGACACCGGCGGGGTGCTGGCGGGGTATACGCCGACCACCGGTCCACAGAGCCCGGGCGGGACCAAGCTGGGCGCCATCGAAATGCCGGCGTTTAACGGAGAGAATGCGATTCGCGACGTCGATTTCGGTTATCGAAACCCCAACTTGAATACCATCAGCGACAAGGTGTGGCTCGACGGCGACGGCGACCGGCTGTTCGGCGCCGCTGAGAGTGGAATTGCGCTGGTGACAGTGACCCTGGTGGATGGATCCGGGGCGGTGATCGCGGCGACACAAAGCGATGTCGGCGGCGGTTTTTCGTTTGTCGGGATCGCTGACGGTGCATACACCATCCGCATCGAAGACGCCAACCAGCAACTGGCCGGTCTGTCGGGGACCACGGTGCCCGCGAACCAAATGCAGCTTTCGGTGACGGTTTCGGGGGGGCAGACGCTGGTCAACACGAGTTTTGGTTACAAAGGATCCGCGGGTGCGATCGGGAACACGATCTTCAACGACCTGGACGGTGATGGCTTCCAGGGCACGGGTGAGGTTGGCATTCCCGACGTGGTGGTCGAATTGTATCGGGACGTCGACGGTGACGGTGTATTCACGCCCGGTGTGGATGCCGTCGTTGGCACCGACTTCACCGATAACAGCGGTTTGTACGGCTTCAGCGGCGTCGACGACGGGACATACTTCGTGCAGGTCGATCCCGCCCAGGGGGCGTTACAGGGAGCGGGCTATCTCCCGACACCCAACACGCCGGATCACGAACCGGCGGCGGGAAATCAGTTCGAGGTTACCCTGGCTGTCGCCGGCGGCACGTCCAGCTTTGTCGACGCCGATTTCGGTTACAACAATCCGGTTTTGGGCACCATTTCCGGCACCGTATTCGAGGATGCCGACGCCGATGCGGGGCCGCTACCGGTGGGACCGGACGTGCGCCTGGAGGGTATCGTGGTGCGCTTGCTGGACGATCAGGGCAACGTGATCGCGACCACCTTCAGCGACATCAACGGCGATTATTTCTTCGTCGGTGTACCGGCGGGTGACTATAGCGTCGCGGTTGATCCGGCTACGTTGCCGGCCAATCTCAATACGCAGACGGTGACGCCGCCATCGTCCATTACGCTCGGATTGGGCGGTACGATCAGCAACCATAACTTCGCCTACACCCAGGTGGTCACCAACCCGGTGACCTTACGTTCGTTTGAAGCGGTATTGGGTTCAGAGGGTGTGGTGTTGTTTGACTGGAGCACGGCGACGGAGTTGGGGAATCTGGGGTTTTAT
>CAMYKW010000101.1 GCA_947259175.1 uncultured Gammaproteobacteria bacterium
AACGTAACCCGGGCGAGAAGGGCAAGATTCGATATATGCCATTGATTTTACGGTCAGTTCCCTTAAGGCCGGTGGCCGACTGGTGCAATATGCGGGCTAAACAGACCTCAACCGCGGCGCAACCCAGGCCTCCGCCACCCGCACCACCTCGGTGTCGAAGCTGCCGTCGGGGTACAGGGTGAACACCCGGTATCCCGGCGCCAAGGTGTCCAGCGCCATCTCGCGGCAGCCCGGCAGGAACTGAAAACAGGTCGCGGGCGCCGCCAACAACCGCACGCCGCCACGCCGCGTCGCATACGCCTGGTGAACATGGCCCCAGGCTACGGCACGCACCTCGGTGCCGTTGGTGATGCGGTCGAGCAACCGGTCGGCGTCGCGCAATCCCATGCCGTCCATCCACTCGCTGCCGATCTCGACCGGAGGATGATGCATGAACACCAACGCCGGCACGCCGGGGTGTGTCGCCAGCTCCGTGTTCAGCCGCTGCAACTCGACGCTCGACAGGCGTCCATGCTCCGCTCCGGGCACCACGCTGTCCAAGGCCAAGATCAGCCAGCCGCCGATGCGTGCACTGCGATTGATGTGCACCACGCCGGAGGCCAGGCCCTGCATCATCGCAGTTCTGTCATCGTGGTTTCCCGGAACGCACACCACCGGCACACCGGCGTCGCACGCCAGCTCCTCAAACTGACGATAGCTGTCCGGATGCGCGTCTTCAGCGATGTCGCCGCTGTGCACCAACAAGTCGATCTGCGAATGGTTGCGCCGTATCGCCGTCAGCACCCGCTGCAATGTCTCCCGTGTCGGTACGCCCAGCACCTCGGCGTTGGCGTCTTGCAGTAAATGGGAATCCGTGATCTGGACCAGGGTGATGCGGGACGGATCGCGCGCCGCCAGCGTGACCACCTCCGTTGCCACGCGCATCGCGGTTATACCCCGCGTTCCCTTTGGTGCCCGGCGCTACGGAGCACAAGAACGAGCCGATTGATGCGATAAAAAACTCCGATGCCCGCCGGACGGTTCAAGGTCCGGCCCGGGATCCGGAGATTTCCGCACCACCGGCGCCGGGAGATGCGGGTTCGCAGGCACCGCGCCGACGCTCAGCGCCGCGCCTGATATTGCTTCAAATACTCGGCGGCGCGCTGATCGTCACCGTCGACGGCGTTCTGTATCCAATACAGCCCCAGACCTTTGTTTTTTTCCACGCCGCGCCCCTCCATATACAGGCGCCCCAGGTTGAACTGCGCCTGGGCGTGCCCCTGATCGGCGGCGACCTGATACCAGCCCGCCGCCTCCTGGTCGTTACGCGCCACACCCCAGCCGCTCTCGTACATGAAACCCAGGCTGTATTGCGCCGCCGGAACCCCGCGCACCGCGAGCGGCCGCCAGACCGCGAGGGCCTTGGCATAGTCCTGCGAATTGAACGCCGCTTGTCCGATGCGTATCTGCTCGCTGTCCGCGCCGGCGCCGGCGTCGCGCCGCCAGCGGCGCTCGCGTTGGACGACCGGTTTCGCCGCAGACGCCTGCTGCGGGCTGATGTTCACCGCATCTGCCTTTCCTTGCTCGGGTCCGCGCTGCTCGAGCTCCGCGTGCACCGCGGCGAACGGCCGGATCCATGGCTGCAGCTTCTTGACGGCCTCCGGCAACGACTCGCGCGCCGCTTTCGCCTGCTTTACGCTGGCAAACGTGCCGTAGATCAGTTTGTACTGGTGGTTCTGGCCCCGGCGCACTCGAAAATACGCCACGCTTTGTGCGCCGAGCCGATGATCGGCGATGAATTGCCGTATGGTTTGCTCGTTCGAATACACCACCAGCTGAATGGTCACATGCTGCGGGTTCTGCGCCTGAATCCAAGGCTCTCTGCGGGCGCCGTTCTCTACCCCCGCCGCGCGCGGCGGCTTATCCGCGCTTCCGGCGACCGGCGCGGCCGCGGTTGTGGTGCTTGCAGGCGGGTTATCGCCACCTGGGGTCGGCGCATCCCCCGCTGACCCATCAGGCGCGGACGGGGCCACTGCTGTACTCGCGGTCGCGGCCTCGTCACTCGGGCCCGGTGCATCCCGCTGCGACCCGCTGGACGCAGACGGTTCCACCGGTGTGTTCACGGTCGCGGCCGTGCCACTCGGGGCCGGCGCATTCCCTGGTGACTCAGCGGGCGCGGACGCGACCGCCGGTGTATTCGCGGCCGTTGCCTCTGCACCTCCCGACGCTGTTGAGGGGGCGAGTTGCTCAATCACCTTCTGTGCCCTTTCATCGCCCTGTTGTGCGGCCTGCCGGTACAGTTCGAGGGCCTTGGCCCGGTCGGCCGCCACGCCGTCTCCCTGTAGATACAAGGTGGCGAGATTGAACAGGGATTGCGGATGGTTCTGCGCCGCGGCCTTGGTCCACCAGGCGAAGGCCTGGCGTTTGTCCGCGGCGACCCCGTTACCCTCCAGGTAGGCCGATCCCAGGTTGAATTGGGCGGGCGCATATCCGGCCTCGGCGGCGCGGCGATACCAACGCGCCGCTTGCTGCAAATTCCGGCTCACGCCTCTTCCCCCCGCATACAGCACGCCGACATTGAACATCGCCACCTTGTCGCCACCGTCGGCCAGCGGCTTCCAGATTTGGTAGGCTTGTTGATAGTCCCCCGCCAGATAGGCGTCCAGTCCGCGATCGAAGCTTTCCTGCGCCGCGCACAACGGCGCCGCCAGTATCGCAACCAGCGATAGAATCTTGAGGCCTTTCATAGAGTTAACCGTGACAACTATACTGTTTAAGGAATAACCGGCGGCGCGTGGCGACGGCGGGATCAGATGTCGTAACCACGTTCCTCGTGCAGCACGATGTCCAGACCCTGCTGCTCCTCCTCTTCGTTCACCCGCAGGGTCACCATGGCGTCGACCGCCTTCAAGATAACGAAGCTTAGCACCCCGCACCACACCATGGTGACGATCACGCCGACCAACTGGGTCAGTACCTGTCCGCCGATACTCACGCCTTCGGGCAACCCCAATCCGCCCAGACTGGTTGCCGCGAACACCCCCGCGGCGAGCGTGCCGATGATGCCGCCGATGCCATGCACCGGAAAAACATCCAGTGAGTCGTCGATCTGCAGCACGCGCTTGACGTACTGGGTCGCGGCGAAACACGCCACCCCGGCGACAAGACCGATACACAACGCCCCCATCGGGCCGACAAAACCGGACGCCGGAGTAATCGTCCCCAGACCCGCGACCATGCCGGTCACGATGCCCAAGACGCTGGGTTTGCCGAAACGCACCCATTCGCTGAACATCCACGCCAGCGATCCCGCGGAAGCGCCGATATGGGTTACCAACATCGCCATGCCCGCGGAGCCGTTCGCGGCCACCGCCGAGCCCGCATTGAAGCCAAACCAGCCGACCCACAGCATCGCCGCCCCGGCGACGGTGATGGTCATATTGTGCGGCGGCATCGGCGTCGACGGAAAGCCTCGCCGCGGCCCCATCACGAGCGCCGCGACCAGCGCCGCAACGCCGGCGTTGATGTGCACCACCGTGCCGCCGGCAAAGTCCATCAGCCCCAGGTCCGCCAGCCATCCTCCACCCCACACCCAGTGGCATATGGGCAGGTACACAAGCACCAGCCACAACAGCGAAAACAGCAGCATCGCGGAAAAACGCATTCTCTCCGCAAAGCCGCCGACAATCAGCGCCGGCGTGATAATCGCGAACGTCATCTGAAACATCACGAACACGCTCTCGGGAATCGAACCGCTGACGCTGTCCACCGTCACCCCGGCGAGAAACGCTTTCGTCAACCCGCCGATAATTTGCTGCATGCCGCCGCCGTCTCCGAAGGCCAGACTGTAGCCGAACAACACCCATACGATGGACACCATGCAGGTGATGGCGAAACACTGCATCAGCACCGAAAGCACATTGCGGTTACGCACCAATCCGCCGTAAAACAACGCGAGACCAGGGATGGTCATAAACAGCACCAGGGCCGTCGACGTCAACAACCACGCGGTGTCTCCCGCGCTCACCTGCTCACCCGCCAGCGCAACCCCGGGCCAGCAGAGGATTAAGCTCACAATCAAACTGCTCGACAACCCGTTCACCCATACACTCATTTCAGGTAACTCCTGTGCGTATTCTTCGATCGCTTGGTCCGGCCGAGGCCGATCTGAATCCTTACAGCGCTTCCTCGTCGGTCTCCCCGGTACGTATGCGCACCACCTGATCGAGGTCGTAGACGAAAATCTTACCGTCTCCGATCTTGTTACTCTTGGCCGAATTGATGATCGCTTCCATCACGCTGTCGACGGAATCCCCGGATACGGCGACTTCGATCTTGATTTTCGGGACGAAATCGACGACGTATTCAGCGCCGCGGTATAACTCCGTATGTCCCTTTTGGCGGCCGAAGCCTTTGACCTCGGTCACGGTCATGCCCTTGACGCCGACCTCGGACAACGCATCGCGCACGTCGTCGAGCTTGAATGGCTTAATAATCGCGGTGACTACTTTCATATGGCCTCCTTTGAGCTCATCGCCAAATCGTTATTGTTGTTGGGGTTTATGTGCTTTATTGACAGCTCCCCTCATCGCTTGGCGCGGTTGTGACGCCCGGAACGGACGGCGGATCATTCTACGCCATTGCGAGGCGGATTTGGGAAACAGTTTTCACCCTGCCGTCGTGTATGTCCGTGGCGCGCGGCCGATCCGGCGACCTGAACGTGTTCTTTGCGAAGCATCGAAACGCAGCGCAGTAACTGTATTGATAAATTCGATTTTTCAGATAGTTGCAACTTCTATTCGAGGTTGTACCTTAGTTATATTTCACAATCACAATGGATGGCAATTCGGCGAATCGGGTGCTTCCAGCAAGCGCGATCACCGCCCCGTGGTCGCGATCTACTGCGGCAGCGGTTTGTGTTGAGATAAGAACGGTGTTTCGTGACACCGTACACGAGGGCCAAGCACCCTGCCTACTGGCAGAGGAATCGTCAACGGATGAACCGGGGAAGAATTTCCGGAACCGTCGAGCCTACCGGGAAGTATTCACGGCGTGTTGCGGGAATTATTCCTCGGTTCAGCCGTTAAACGCCCACATGCTGTTGACCGTCAATGCGGCTGAATCACCAACGCCGGATCCCCCAGCTGGGTCCACCCCAGGATCACGTCCAGACCCTCCGGATAGCGCGCCGCATACGCCCGC
>CAMYKW010000102.1 GCA_947259175.1 uncultured Gammaproteobacteria bacterium
GACTCCGCCACCACCGCGCGCAGGGTCTCCTGCATGCGCCGGTAGGCGAGATCGGGCAGCGCCACCTGGTCGAGGTCCTGACCGAGCACGTTGGTGCGCGCATCCGGTTTGCCGTAGGTGCAGAAGATGCAGCGCATCGACACCCCGTCCTGTTTGTCGGCGGTGAAGTACTGGCATCCCGGAGCGACGTTGATCACCGCCATGTCGCCGTGCAGGCTGACGCCTGCCTGCGCCATCGACAGCCCGTCGCTGGTCTGCTGCCGCATCCACTGCGGCAATGGCTCGAACTCGATGGCGAGGCGCTTGTTCGCGTCGGCACTGTGCTGCAACACATAACCGCTGGAGGATTCTCCCGACACCACCCACGGCGATTCCCCATTGCCCTGGATACGGCTCAAGGTGCCGTCTTCGAAGGTCAGCAAGTATGGAATGGTGGCCTTGCCGCTGCCGGTCGGGTCGGTTTCGCCGGGTTTGAAGCGGTACGGGTAGAAGTTGGGAAATGCATGCTGCGCGGCTGCACCGAGCGCCTCGCTGTAGCGTATGCCTTCAAACATCAGATCCAGCTTGAGCGCCGCGCTGTGCGGCAGAGTGTCGAACGCCATGGGGCTAACCTCTTCGGTGAACTACGGAGCTGGTAACGAATTCTACCCGCAAACAATATACGGCACCGAGTTTATCTGTGTAAGGAACCTCTGATTGTCAGAGGTTCCGCCGGTAAACGGATGCACCGACAGTGTTCAATCACTTAACTGATTGAACTATGGAGAAAAACGAAAATCGTGCTTTTCGTTTTTCGAGCGCTGATAATACCGGGATGTATTATTCAGGGCTTCCTTAAACCTATACTCAATGGATCCGTAGTGCCCGCTATTACTCAACCATGCCTAGTACGCGACGCCTGCTGTTGTTGATTGTGCTGGTGCTGCTGATACCGATCGTGCCGTTCGTGGTGATCGGTGAGCTGCCCGGCGAGCGCTGGCTCTCCGCCCGCGACGAGAACGCGTTGCTGTTTGGAGCCAGCGGCGCGGCGCTGTTGGCCGTCGACGTGCTGCTGCCGGTGCCGTCCACCATCGTCGGCAGCTTGCTCGGCGCCAGGCTGGGCGTTTTGCCCGGATGGGCTTGGGCGTGGTTGGGGTTGGTCGTGGGTAATGTCGTCGGCTATTGGGCCGGCCGTTTGTTGCTGTCGCGGTTCGCGTCCGACGTGCCGCAGACGCCGACCCTGGTGGCGTTTATCTTGAGCCGCCCGGTGCCGGTGGTCGCCGAGGCGATGACCTTCGCCGCCGGCGCCGGACGCATGCACTGGGCGACGTTCGCCGGTGCCTCGGTGGCCGCCAACGGCGTGTTTGCCGGCGCCCTCGCCGCCAACGGCGCGGCACTGCTGCCCGACGCGCTGGCCGGTCCGGGTCTGGTGCTGCCGCTGTCGTTGCCGGTGATCGCGTGGCTGGCCTGGCACTGGCGCGCGCGGCGCAAGGCTGTCACCACTGACTGAACCGCCCCGTTATCACATCTATCGAGGAGTCGTTATGCTTTATTTGATTATCAGCCGTACCCGTTCCGGATTGAGCGAAGACGATATGAAGCAGCTCGCCGACGCGGCAAAGAATTTCTACGGAAATATTCCCGCAGGGCTCGCGTTGACCGGCAACTGGGCCGAAACCAACGGGGCGCGCACCTTTGCGCTGCTGGAGACCGAAAACCCGGACCTGTTGGAAAACATCCAGGCGCCGTTTCGGCCGTTCGTGGACATGGAGGTGATTTCCCTGGTGAACGTCGAGGGATGGCGCGACCAGTAATCGTGATAGCGCTTTTCACCCTGCTGCGCGGGCACAAGCAAGCGCGATTGCTTTTCGCGATGAGAAACCGTTCCCACAGATGTCATCCTAAGGCGCGCGGCGCCGAAGGATCTTGAGCTCCATGCCGGTCTATAGCTGCTTTAAGATTCTTCGCGTTGCTCAGAATGACAATAGGGATGTGGGAGCGCTTTGTAAGCGCGATGGTTTTAGTTGAGCGTTTGTTGTTCGCGGTTGTTTCTGCCGTGCTCTGTTTACGGTGCTTGTGCCGTGCTCTGTTTACGGTGCTTGTGCCGTGCTCTGTTTACGGTGCAAACCGCTCGCGTAGACACGCCCCCTTTGTCATCCTGAGGCCCGAAGGGCCGAAGGATCTTCAGCTTGTCGCTGCGGTGCGGTACATGCTCTATCGCGGTGTAACGGGCTCTTTTTTCGCCACGCGCCCAACCGTCAAGGTCAATGGCGTGTCGATCATCGACGCATAGGCGGCATTCAGGGTGACCCCGCCATAGGCGCCGATGCCCAGACCCAGTCGATGCTCGATAATTGAAAACGGGTCGTGGACGAAGCCGATCAGCGTGCCGGTTTCATTCGCCATGAAGCGTTTGTCCGGCGGCGGGCTGAACACCGAGCCGGTGTACACCCAGTCGTCCAGCTCCGGCTTGGCCGGCTGCCCGCCGATGCTCATCAACTCAACAGCCCTTTTACGGTACACCTTGCCGTCTTGCTCCCAGCTCACCCACAGCGACACCGGATCGCCGCTGGCCGGTTTTTCGTCGAACTGATAGCGCAGGGTATTGGTTTGATTTTCATTGAGACCGATGAGAATGCAGGCGAGGTTGAACTCGCTGCCGGAGGCATCGACCTTGAGTAAGGTCTCGTAGGACTTGACCCCGCCCGGTGCGGCGGCCAGGTATTCGAGCGGCGATTGCGGCGAATCCAGTTTGAGGAACGAGGCGGGAACCGAGAAACGCTGCTTGCCTTGGTCGATCTCGATGCGGCCGATGCGATAGCGCTGATTCCCAAGGTCCTGGATCTCCGGCTTCGCCGGTACTGTTTGTGTCGATTGCGCGCTCACCGGCACGCTGGTTGTCAATCCCAGCAATGCCGCGCACACCCACCAACAAATTCCCCGGCGAACATTGCGCCACGATACTTGTAAATTAATCTGGATCATCGGCGGCATTTTAGTTGCAGACCGATGAATTTAACACGGTGAGAATTTGTGGGTGTCAAAATTCATCAATCATTCAAAGAACATGGGTGTCTTAGAATTGACCTTGATAATTCAAAAAACATGGGTGTCTTAGAATTGACCTCTGGGCCCGTTTGTTCTTGGGGTTGAGGATTCTGGGTGTCCCAGATTAACCGCCAGATTAGCCGTCAAATCTATGCGTAAATCTATGGGTGTCTTAAATTTGATCTTAAATTTGACGGTAAATTGATGGGTGTCTTAAATTTGGGAATAAAACTTGCATGAGTGGCATTTCTGCCGGCCGGTGCCCGTCCGTCTGTGAAAAACACCCGCATTAGTGTTGACGTGCATCAATGCGTTTGCCCGGGTTTTAGCGGTAATTTTTATTGCGCCGCGATGCCATCGGCGTAGAATAGGAAGCGCCAGAAACGCCGATCACCGGCTTGGATACCGGCTGGCCTCGGTTCAGAAATAGTGCAGTAGAAATAATGAAGTACAAGGTTTTGTAGGCTGTTCGATGCGAGGGTGGCGCCGCCTTAACGGTGCAACTTGGGGACGATATCGAATAGCGGTCTGCTAAACCCGGGGTTCGTGGGACCGTTCGAACAAGAAGCATAGAAATATGTCGCGAGCGGCGGTCCAGGAAACCGAACCGCTTTAACAGTGCGCTGCCCCAGGCCAGGGACATGGCGAAATGAAGTGTAAGAGCGATTTGAGGAACAATCTACAGAGAGGGGTTATCATGAAGCGAGTATTAAATCGATGGAATGTAAGTGTGCTCGGGCTGGCGATGCTGTTTATGTCCGGCGCCGCCCAGGCGCAAATCACCAACTTCAGTACCGACGTGGCCGCTGCGATTGATCTTGGCCTCACCTGGCTCAAGAACAACGGCGGTTTTGCCGGATCGGCGGGCGATGCGTCCGGTCTGGTACTGCTGGCGCTGCTCGAAAAGCGCACGAGTGCGGATCCAAACGCGGCGCCCCAGGGTTACGGCAACGCCAGTCCTGCCGATCAGGCCGACATGGACGCGCTGGTGGCGTGGATCATCGCCAACCACACCGGGGATCCCTTTTACGCCTACCGCGACGGGTCGGATATGATGGCCTTGTCGCTGTATGCGCGCACCGGCGGTCCCAACCCCGGGGTGCCGCTGACCCTGAATGCCATTTTCGACCGCACCATTCTGGCGCAGGAGACCAATCCCGCCCAGGGTGATTACGGGTATTGGTGTTACACGGGCCCGTTTTGCGCCGATTCCTCCACCACCCAGTTCGTGATTGCCGGCTTGGCGGCGATGCGCGCCTATTACGCCGGCACCGACGCCGCGCGCCTCGCGCAGCTCGATGCGGCGACGCAAATAGCCCGCGACGCCTATGTGGCCAATGGGACACCCGGCCAGGCGCCGGTGCTGTCGCCCGACGAACGCGGCCACGGTTATAACGTCGGGGATACCAATACGCTGCAACAGACCGGGTCAGGCACCTGGATTCAACTGGTAGGTGGCTCCAACGTCAACGACGCGAGTGTTCAGGGTTATCTCGAGTGGCTGCGCAACCGCTATCAGTACAACGGCATCAGCAACGCCGGCGACGGTTGGCCGTCCACCTACTATTATCTGTGGTCGTCGTTCAAGGCTTACCAGTTCATCCTCGATTCGGGCATCGCGCCGGCCCCCGGTAATATCGGACCGGACGACATCGGTAAGTTGCCGCCTGGTGATTCACCGGCATTTGCCGGCCGCCAGGTAAATCTCGATCCGGCCGCCGTGGCGCGCATCGCGATGTGGGGTCCGGAAGGCGCCGGCTATTATGCCGATCCGAACGAAGTGGCGCGGGTCTACTTCGACTACGCCTATTTCCTGATGGGCATTCAAAACGGTTTGGGCCAGTTCGGCGGCGCCGGTTCGTGGAACCAGTGGTCGCGCCAAGCTTACTCGCTGCTGGTGCTGCAGCGTTCGGTGGGCGGCGGTGTGCTGCTGCCGAGCACCTGCGATTGCGCCGACCCGGCAGCGATCATCGGCACCGACGGTGACGATGTCATCACCGGCACCCGGCGCGCCGATATCATCTGCGCCC
>CAMYKW010000103.1 GCA_947259175.1 uncultured Gammaproteobacteria bacterium
CCCGAGGGCGTGCGCATCGGTCAGGACCGGTCACGCAATCGCCGCGCGGTGAAGCTGTGGGACCGACGCGAATACCGCAACCTGGACGACAACGTCAGTATTGGAACGAAGAGGCCGGGGCGGTGTGGGCAGGCCGGTTGTTGGCGGCTTTTCCCTACGCGGTGTGGTTGAACCCGGTGCCTGAATCCAGCTGGCCCTACGCCCAGTCCATACAAATGATCCGCACGTTGATGAAAGAGCGCATGTTCCCGTTGACTTTGCGCGGCCTCGAAGACGGCATCAGCGCCCTGAAACGCGGGTGAACCGTTAACTGAACAAAACGTCGATCTTTTCCACCTCGTCCGCGTCGCTCAGCCGTTGACGGATCTCGGCGGCCACCTGCCTGGCCTGGGCGACGTCGTCGAAATTCGCCAGCGGCAGCCATAATTCCGCGTGAATGCGGCCATTGAGGTAATGCAAAGTCATGCGTTCGATGTCCCGGGCCTGGGGGACATCCGCCAGCCGGTCCAGGAGCGATTGCCGGACGATGTTGCGCAGGGGCAGCTCGTCCGAAAGCTGGTACGAGGCGTCGTCTTCCGAGTCGATGTGAATGGTAATGTCGCTGATCTCGTCGAACTCCTGTTTCAGTCTTTGCCGCACCGCCTCGCCGATGCGATGTCCCTCGGAGACGCTGACCTTGGAGTCTACAAGTACGTGTCCATCGAGATAGATATTTGAGCCCATCAGCCGCGTACGTACGTCGTGGGCGTCGACCACGCCGTCGGTTTCGCGAATAACTGAAGTCATGCTTTGCAGGCGTTCGGGTTCCACGCCGGTGTCGATCAGCTCGAGTATGCCGTTGCGCACCATCTTGACGGCGATATAGATAATCATCACCGCCACGGCAACCGCGGCGATCGCGTCCAGGTACACCCAGCCGATCATCGCGCCGGCAACGCCGATGATCACGATCACCGAGGAAATGGCATCGGTGCGGCTGTGCCAGGCGTTGCTGCGCAGCATCTCGGACTGCAAGCGGTCGGCAACACGAATCGTGTATCGGTACACCCACTCCTTGCTAATTACGGAAATCAACGCGACCACCAATGCCCAGCCACCGGGAACGGAAACCTCGGTATGACGCCACACATCGTCCAGGGCGTCGTAGGCGATGCCTACCGCCACCGCCGCCAGCATCAGGCCGAGCACAATGGTGGCGACGGTTTCGATGCGTTGATGGCCGTAGGGATGGGACTCGTCGGGTTCGCGGCTGGCGTGCTTGGCCGCCCAGATCACCATCACGTCGGTGGCCAGATCAGACAGCGAGTGCACGCCGTCGGCCACCAGTGCCTGGGACAAAGCCAGTTTGCCGACCAGGATCTTCACCACCCCAAGCAGCAGGTCGATGACGCCGCCGACAACCGTCACCCGGCGGATGTCTTCGTAGCGCCTGTTTGCCTCCACGGCTTGCGGGGGTGACTGTACGTGGTTCATGCGGTCTCGCTGCGGTCCGTGTATTGGGACTTGAGATCCGGGTAATGGATCGCCAGCCATTGTAGCGCGATGAGCGTGATGGCGTTCTTGATCAGCCCGCGGTTGGCCATGTCGATGGCCTCGCGTACCGGGGCCACACGCACCAGGATGTCTTCGCCTTCGTGCACCGCACCGTGCACACCGCCGATGCCGTGGCTGTCGGTGAGGCCGCAGAAAAGTTCCACGTTCTCGGTTAACGCCCCGGGGGTGGTGAAGAATCGGTGCATCGGGATCAATGCATCCATCCGGCATCCGGCTTCCTCCCATGCCTCGCGGCGGGCAACCTGTTCCGCGGTCTCGCGTGCTTCGATGATGCCGGCGACGCATTCCACCAGCCAGGGATTTTCCCCGGCGGCGAACGCGCCGGGCCGAAACTGTTCAATCAAAACCACGGTGTCACGTGCAATATCCACCGGCAGCACCGCCGACACGTGTCCGCGCTCGACGACCTCGCGATCCAGAACCTCGCTCATGCCGCCTTGGTGCAGGCGGTGACGCAGCCGATACCTGTCGACGGCGACATAGCCCGAAAATACATTCTGTTTGTCTATGACTTCGACGTCGTTGTGGTCCATTTTGGCATGCCCGTTCAATTGGGTTGTGCAAAATACAATATCCGGCTGCCGTTGCCGAGCGTTTTCCGCTCGCTGATCGTGTATACGCGACTCAGCGCTTCCTCGAAAACGGATTGGTGGTAGTCGTCGTAGACGTCGTCCTTGTTGCGCAGCAGTGCCTGCACCATGGGATCGTCCTTGCCGATGAACTCTATGATCAGCGCGCTTTTCAGCTCCGCCAGCCATTCGACGAACTCCGGCAGGGGGATATTCGCGCCGATCACGATGTGGTGAATCAGCGCCAGGCACAAGCTCAACTGGGGCGCGCCGCGCTGAGTCAGGCTCTTGCGTTCCAGGCCGCGCCACCCCAGGGCGGGCGAGGCGTCCGCGAGGTTCACCACCAGGGGAAGTATGTTCGTTACGGCTCGTTCCCGATGCGACTGATACATCCGCTCCACCGCCAGCTCGTCGGCATCCATCGCAATCACGTAGTCGGCGTGGTCCGCGGCGATGCGGGAGAACGCACCGGTATTGGCGCCGAGGTCCCACACCAAACCCCATCGCCGGGTGGCGGCGGCGCGGCGCACAAAATCGGCCTTGGCCTGTTTGTCGGCATCCGTATAGTGGCCAAGATCGGTGTAATGCGACCATTCCGACCGCGGCCGACGCCATGTCAGGCGTTCCACCAGGCGGCGCAGCCGTTTTACGTTTGCCTGGATCATGGTCTTGTTGAAGCCGGCGCGTTCGAGATCCGTTTTTACATCGCGCTGGGTGCCGCCGGCCCGATTCTGGAGTTTGGCCTGCAGTGTGACGTGGGTGAGCACCCCGGGTTTGAAGCGGAAACGGCCGCTGAACAGGCCGGCCATCGCCTGCGGTTCAACACCGTCGATCTGACCACGCAGCCAGGGGCGGAAGCTGACGTCCTTATAGGCCTGCAACATCAATGGATACAGGAACAACTGGCAGAACTGGCGGTATCCCGCCCATGGGTGCCCTGGGGTGCGGCGCTCGAAGGAGGGAATGTCGATGAATACCGGGGCCGCGCCCAGCCACTGCACGTTGTACGCCGAGGCGTCTTTCAGCATAAAGTCTTCGTCCAGCGCCTCGGCGAGCAGCCGCAGGTGCAGCCTGGCGGCATCCTGCAACATACCGAAAGACCATTCATAGGGATAACTCACGAACGGTACCGAGTCGTGCTGCAGGTATCCGGCCCAGGCGGCGCCGTACCTCGCCGCGGACGGAACGTCGTCGGCGGTGAGCCGCCGGGTGGCGATGATGTCGCCCCGCTCCATGGCCTGCTGGAAAAACGCCGTGTGCGACAACGTCTCCCAGTCCGCCAACGCCTTGGCGCTCAAGCCGCGATACACCCCACCCTCGGCGTAGAACACGCGACCGTGACGGTCCCGGAAAGATCCCGGTTCGAGTCGCAGGTCGGTCATTGATAATCAGAAACGCGGCGTCGTGGCGGTGCTGCGCGACGGCTCAACTGTCTTCGCTTTCGGTGGCGCCGGTATCGGACTGCGGTTTGTGTCCTCGCGGTCGAAAAAAAGACGTGACCCGGTGCCAGAACAGCTTGCCGGCCACCGCCAGGCCTGCGAGCCCGCCGAGGATGATCTGCAACAGCAGGCTGCCGCTGCCCGGATCCATGTAGGCGGAGGCGGGCGCGCTGAACAGGCTCAGCAAGACGATAACCGGCGCCGTAGTGCGTAAACAGCTCATGAATAAGATTTCCGTTTGCGGTGTGGGTTGGGTAAAACTGCCGGTATTGTAATATCTTTGCAATATGCAGGCTAACTTGAAACCGCCACCGACATATCACCTGTTCGTGCTGTGGGGATTTGCGGTCGCGCAACCGGTGTTCGATCTCCTTGGCCGCTACCCGGCGTTTTTGTCCGCGCACGAGCTCAAGGGCGCGCACATCGCCATTCTCGCCGCGGTGCTGAGTCTCGGGTTTCCGGCCGTATTGTGGGGAATTGTGTGGTTCGCAGGGAAACTCCACCGTGCGGCCGGCGCGCTGCTGCATAGCGTGGTGTTCACCGGTTTACTGGCGCTGATGGTGTTCGGCGCGGTATGGAAACTGACGTCGTTGCCGTGGTTGGTCGCCGGGATCCTGGGCTTGCTTGTCTGGGCGTTGGCGGTGTGGGGATACGCCGCGACGCGGGCCGGACGCACGCTGGCGACGGTGTTGACCCCGGCGGTGCTGGTGTTTCCGGCGGTGTTTCTTTTCACCCAGCCGGTATCGAAGTATCTGTTCCCACCGGAGCCGGTGCGCGGCGCGCCGCCCCCGGCAGCGCAATCGACGCCGCCGATTGTCATGCTGGTGTTCGACGAGCTCCCGACCTCGGCGTTGACCGACGGCGGCCCGACGATAGACGCCGAGCGGTTTCCCAATTTTGCTCGACTGGCCGAGCGCAGCTATTGGTTCCGCAATGCCACCGCGGTGGAAACCCGAACCGAACAGGCGTTGCCGGCGATCCTGACCGGTCGCTATCGGAATCCCGGCCGCGTGCCGGGGCCCACCGCAAGCGAGTTTCCGCGCAACCTGTTCACCCTGTTGTCCGGCACGTACCGCATGCGGGTGTCCGAACCGATAACCGACCTGTGCCCGGAGACGGCGTGCGCGCAGTCTCTACACGGTACGCTGTGGGAGACTTTGCGCCGGGCGCTGGCGGATATGCGCACGGTCTATCTGCACACCATAGCGCCACCGCCCTGGCGCGCCAAGCTGCCGCCGATCAATCAGGCATGGGCCGACTTCGGACTGCTCAAGATCGACCACCGGGCGGCGGAAATCGACAACTACGGGCGCCATCGGCAGGCTCGCGAGTTCATCGAGTCGATCCAGGCGTCGCCGGAGCCGGTGTTGTATTTCATGCATTCCAATCTGCCGCATCTGCCCTATGAGTACTTTCCGTCAGGCACCCTGTATTTTCGCCACGCCTTGATCCGCGGCATCGACAAGC
>CAMYKW010000104.1 GCA_947259175.1 uncultured Gammaproteobacteria bacterium
TCACACCAAGCTGCTTGAACTTGCCTACCAGAACTACGGGGCACCGGGCGAGGACCACCATGTCTCCCCCATTCATCCGGAATATTTCAAGCTGCCGCCACCGAAGCAGGACTATGCGCTGGCCAAAAAATTGCTCGCCGACGCAGGCTACGCCAACGGCCTCAAGGTTCGCATCGACTGTGTGGCCAATCCAACCTGGGAGCAGACAGCGGTCAAGGTCATCGCGGAGATGTGCCGACCCGCCGGCATCGAGGTCGCGATCAACATCATGCCGGGCGGCACCTACTGGGACCGCTGGATGACCACGCCTTTCGGCTTCACTTCCTGGACCCATCGCGCTCTGGGCGTGCAGGTGCTAAACCTGGCCTACCGCAGCGGCGTCGCTTGGAACGAAACCTCCTACTCCAATCCCGAGTTCGACAGGCTGCTCGACGAGGCAGGCGCCATCCTCGATCCCAGAGAACGCAGTCAGGTCATGAAGAAGCTGGAGACGATCCTGCAGGACGATGCGATTTTCATCCAACCATTCTGGCGCTCCGAGTTCCTCACCGCCACCGACAAGGTGCACAACCTGTACTGCCAGGTGGCCAACGAGAGCCACTTCAACAAAGTCTGGCTAGGGTAAGGCGCCGGTGCCGGACAACTGCTGCCGGTACCGTATTACCTGAACCGGGGAAGGTGTTGAGATGATCATCTTTATTGTCAGGCGGCTGGGCATCATGGCGCTCACCATGGTGGTAGTGTCGGTGACGCTTTTTCTGCTATTGGAGTTCACACCCGGCAATGTCGCCACCAAGGTATTGGGCCCCTATTCGTCGGAAGAGCAGCGCACCTTGTGGCTCGAGGCCCACGGCTATTTCGAACCCCTGTGGGTCCGTTATTTCAGCTGGCTCGGTAACTTCGTAACAGGTGACTTTGGGGAATCGGTGCGCTTTAAGGTGCCGGTCGCTGAAGTCCTGTGGCCGCGCCTCTGGAACACTGTTGTGCTAGGCTTCTGGGTGTTCGCGGTGATGATCCCGCTGTCCCTGTTGCTCGGTGTGCTGGCCGGCATGCGCGAAGGATCGGCCCTCGACCGCTCCATCTCAATCACCAGCATCATCACCACATCCATCCCGGAATTCGCCAGCGCTGTGTTCCTTGCCGCCATCTTCGTCTTCTGGCTGGGTCTACTGCCGGGCACCAGCACCATGACCGGTGGCTTCGATTGGTGGCAACTGGTGCTGCCCGTTATGGTGCTCGTCATCTACGACTTCGGCTATGTCGCCCGCATGACCCGCGCATCGATGGCCGAGGTAATGACCACCCCGTACATCCGCACCGCCATTCTCAAGGGGTTGCCGTATCGGCATGTGATCATGCGACACGCGTTGCGCAATGCGCTGATTGCGCCTTTTACCGTTATCATGTTGCAGATCAACTGGCTTCTCTCGGGCGTCATTGTCGTTGAGTTCTTCTTCGCCTACAAAGGCTTCGGTGCGTTGCTGCTGGAGGCGTCGTTGAACCAGGATATCTACCTGATCGAGGCCTGCGCCATGGTCGCGGTGTTCGTCGCCGCGGCAACACAGACCCTCGCGGACGTCGGCTACACGTATTTGAATCCACGGATTCGATTCAGCTGAGGCCGCTCCTGTTGACCGATCTCGTAGACGCGCTGGACACCCGAGGGATGGTCTCCTCCGCTGTGCGTGCCGTAAGCTTTTTCAAGCTGCTGCGCGAGAGCTGGGTTGGCATGATCGGGACCGGGATCATTGGCTTCTGGGTCGTGATCGCGCTGCTGGCTCCACTGATCGCCCCGTTCGACCCCAACACCCCCCTACAGCCGTTTGCCAAGCCGCTCACCGAGTATGTGAACGGCGACGGCATCTTCTGGCTGGGCACAGATCACCTGGGTAGGGACATCCTGTCGCGCGTCATCTGGGGTTCGCGGACCGTGCTTTTCTACGCGCCGCTGGCGACCGCAAGCGCTTATTTCGTCGGCATTCTGATGGGCTTAGCCGCGGGTTATTACCGGGGCCGCGTCGACGAGTTTTTGTCGTTTCTCGCCAACGTGATTTTGTCATTCCCGGTGCTGGTGCTGTATATCCTGGTGATCACCACGATCGGCTCTTCGGGTATCAACATTGTCATCGCCATTACTTTTGCCAGCGCCCCGGGCATCATGCGTATCGTGCGCGGTCTGGTCCTGGACCTGCGCAATCGTGACTACGTTGCAGCGGCCCAGACACGCGGCGAATCATCCTGGTACATCATGCTGGTGGAGATCCTGCCGAACGCCAGAGGCCCCCTGATCGTCGATACCTGTCTGCGACTCGGCTATGTGGTGATAACCATCGGCGTGCTCGGCTTTCTTGGCCTGGGGCTGCCGCCGCCGGCTCCCGACTGGGGTGGAATGATCAACGAGGCGCGGTCCATTGCTCTCGCCTTCCCCCATATGACGGTGATCCCCTGCATCGCCATCTCGTCTCTGGTGCTCGGCTTCAACCTGCTCGCCGACGGGCTGCGCGAAATCTCTTTGCGAGACTGACAGTGACCGCATCCACCGAAACACCGCTGCTGGAAATCGAGGGTCTGTGCATCTCCTACTTCACCCGCGCCGGGGAGATCCCGGCCGTCATCGATTTCTCCCTGACCCTCCAGGGGGGTGAAAGTGTCGGTCTGGTCGGGGAATCGGGCTGCGGCAAGTCCACCGTTGCCATGGCGATCATGCAGTACATGGGCCGAAACGGTGCAATTTCCGCCGGTTCCATCCGCTTCAAAGGACGGGAGCTCAGCGCTCTCGGCCGGAACGAGCTCCGGCAACTGCGGGGCGCCGAAGTCGCTATGATCTATCAGGAACCGATGGCGGCGCTGAACCCGAGCCTAACCATCGGCGCGCAATTGACCGAAGTCCCGATAGTCCACGAAGGAATCAGCCGGTCCGCCGCGAAAACCCGCGCTCTGGAGATGTTGAGCAGCGTGCGGCTGCCAGACCCGGAGCGGCTGCTGGCCGCCTATCCGCACCAGATCTCCGGCGGACAGCAGCAGCGTGCGGTAATCGCCATGGCGCTGCTCGGCAAGCCGTCCCTGCTGCTACTCGACGAACCGACAACGGCACTGGACGTAACTGTAGAAGCGAGCATCGTCAAACTGATCGCCGACATCAGCCGGGAGTTTGGGACGGCGCTGCTCTACATATCGCACAACATGGGCTTGATTCTGGAAACCTGCGAGCGGGTATGCGTGATGTACTCGGGCGAAGCGGTGGAGATCGGCGACATCGAAGACGTGTTCCGTCACCCGAGTCACCCGTACACTCAGGGCCTGTTCGGCTGTATACCTCTGCCGAGCTGCGACAAAAACGCCCGCCCGCTGGTGCCGATCCGAGGTCAGCTACCGTTACCACACGAGCGGCCGCAAGGCTGTTTCTTCGGACCACGCTGTGACAGCTTTCGCGAGGGGCTGTGCGATCAGGATCTGATCCCGATGGCAGCATCGGAACGGACCCGACATCTTGTCCGTTGCGTGCGCTGGCGGGACCTCCCGAGCGAGCGACGGGTCGGAAAGGCCAGGCCCAAGACGCCTGCGCAGATCGGCGAGGAGGTGCTGCGCGCTGAGGGCCTGCAGAAGTATTACCCCGTCCATGATCGCTCTTTAAGCGCATTGATCCGCGGCCAGGCGGTGCGTTACGTGAAGGCCAACGAGGCGCTGAGTTTGAGAGCCCAGGCGAGTGAGACGGTTGCTATCGTCGGCGAGTCCGGCTGCGGCAAATCGACTTTTGCCAAGGTGCTGATGGGTCTGGAAACAGCCACCGGCGGCGAGTTGGTGTTCGCCGGTGACGACATCAGCAGCAGGCCGGTGAAGAAACGCTCGCAAAAGCAGCTGGGCTCGTTGCAGATCGTTTTTCAAAACCCCAATGACACCCTCAATCCCAGCCACACGGTCGGTGCTCAGATCGGCCGGGTAATCCGCAAGTTCGGCGTCGAACGCAAACCGGGCAAAGTGCGTGATCGGGTCTACGATCTTCTCGACACTGTCAAACTACCGCGCGACTTCTATAAACGGCGACCGCGGCAACTGTCCGGCGGTCAGAAACAGCGCATTGGCATTGCCCGGGCGTTTGCCGGAAACCCGAAGATGGTTGTTGCCGACGAACCGATTTCCGCACTCGATGTTTCGGTAGCCGCTGCAGTGACCGAACTGTTAATGGATATCCAGCAAGATCACGGCACAACGCTGCTGTTCATCAGCCACGACCTCAGTGTGGTCCACTACCTCGCCGACCGCGTCGTCGTCATGTATCTGGGGCGGGTCATGGAGCGCGGTACCACAGCGGAGGTGTTCGCGCCCCCTTATCACCCCTACACTGAAGCGCTGCTTTCTGCGGTGCCGATCGCCGATCCAGACATCCAGAAACGCGAGATCGTGCTTGAGGGCATCGTGCCCAGCGCCTTGAATCCACCAAAGGGTTGCTGCTTTGCGACCCGCTGTCCGCGAAAGATCGGACCGATTTGTGATGAAGAGCCGCCGCCGTTTCGGGAAGCGGCGCCGAAGCATGTCATCTCTTGCCACATCCCGCTGGGGGAGGACAAGCGATTCCCGACACCTTGTTGATTATGTTCGGTTTGCGCGAGCTACATATTTTTTAAATACCCGGCAAAAGATGTCTTTCTGAAGGCGATCTTAAGGAATCACATTAATCGGTTTTCCTTGAGGTCATTCTCAACAGATAGATTTATTGCCGCGCTGCTTCAAACGCCGCGATGATTTCGCGGATGCGGTTAGCGTCGATGTCCGATTGGTCACTTTTGGAGTACACCGTGATCAAAATGATTTGATCATCGGTTTTTAGATAATAGATCAGGCGGTAACCGCCTTGCGTGCCGCGTTGGGCATCTCGATTGCGCACGCGCATCTTGTACAACGTGTAGTCCACACCTGGGATTTGGTCGCCCAGGATCTCCCCCGCCTCCAATTTTTCGATAACGGGAGCCAGATCAGAGCGGATGTGGCGGTACTTTCGCGCCAAGCGCCGTACTTGGCGCTTGAAGGCCTCCGTGTACAGGATCTCCATCTACTTGGCGTCGATTCCCTCCCACAGCGTGTCGACCGGTTGGGTATTGTCTTCCATCGCGTCCCGCCAACCAGCCTTAAAGCTGGTATCCGCAGAGGGCAACATAACCCCTTCCCGGAACGATCGCACGATGCGCAGCAGTAACGGGCGATACTCTTCCGGGGTTCGGTTGATCTCGCTGATCAA
This sequence comes from uncultured Gammaproteobacteria bacterium, assembly GCA_947259175.1. Lineage (GTDB taxonomy): Bacteria > Pseudomonadota > Gammaproteobacteria > Arenicellales > JAANXG01 > CALZGZ01. The sequence goes on from CAMYKW010000104.1 coordinate 5,237, forward strand.
CTCTTCGGTCGGATCTTTCGGTTGCGTTTCCATATCGATCACCTCTGAGTGCTATTTTAGCATGCCAGAATCCCCGGTAATGGGCCTGGTATCACAGAATCGTGATGGATTGGTTAACGTCGTTTCACCGGGTGACTCGGAAAGGACGTCCGCGGCTACACCGTATAGGGCCAAGAGCGCGTAATCCAAGGTTCGCCGATCTATGGAGAGTTTTTGGTAATTAAGTCAAACCCAACCCTATTAACCCCTAAAAACGTAAGCACGGTTAACCAACAGCATGGTGCTTTAAGTCTGCAGCGAACTTTTCTCTACTTTCTTCCCTGTTGACGGAAAACTATAGGGAAGTTGTCAAAAATTAACCCACCAAAGACCTCGCCGATTGCACTGCCTCGTTGATTT
>CAMYKW010000105.1 GCA_947259175.1 uncultured Gammaproteobacteria bacterium
GGACTTCACTCAAGCCATAGCTACGGCTATGACTTTCGTTCCAGTCCGGCGTTCAGCCGCCCCTGTCCTGCGCCAGCTTCCCGGATACTGATGCAATATACGGGCTAGCCGGATCGCGCCGGCTCGCAGCGCACGGCTTACTCGATTTCCTTCATCAGTTCGTCGACCCGGCGCACCACGTCTTCGTCCATGGTGATCGGGGTGCCCCAATCACGCTTGGTCTCACCGGGCCATTTGTTGGTGGCGTCCAGACCCATCTTCGAGCCCAGGCCGGATGCGGGGCTGGCGAAATCCAGATAATCGATCGGCGTGCGCTCGGCAATCAGCGCGTCGCGCGCCGGATCGACGCGGGTGGACAGCGCCCAGATCACCTCCTGCCAGTTGCGCACGTCGATATCGTCGTCGGTCACGATCACAAACTTGGTGTAGGTGAACTGCCGCAGGTACGACCAGATGCCGAACATGATGCGCCGCGCGTGGCCTGGATAGCGCTTTTTGATGCTGACCACCGCCACCCGGTAGGAACACGCCTCGGGGGGCAGATAGAAATCGACGATCTCCGGGAACTGCTGTTGCAGCAGCGGCACGAACACCTCGTTCAGGGCGGTAGCCAGGATCGACGGCTCGTCGAGGGGTGAACGCCCCATGTAAGTGCTGTGATAAATCGGCTGATGCCGGTGGCTGATGCACTCGATGGTAAATACCGGAAAGCGCTGCTGGGCGTTGTAATAACCGGTGTGATCGCCAAATGGACCCTCCAGCGCGTCCTCGCCCGGGGTGATGTGACCTTCGAGCACGAACTCGGACGACACCGGCACCTGCAAGTCGTTGGTGCGGCAGCGCACCACCTCGCTGCGGCTGCCGCGCAGCAGACCCGCGAACTGGTGCTCCGAGAGGGTGTCCGGAATCGGCGTCACCGCGGCGACGGTGGTGGCGGGATCGGCGCCGATCACCACCGTCAGCGGAAAGCGTTCGCCGGGATGGGCCTCCTGCCAGTCGCGAAAATCAATCGCGCCGCCGCGGTGCGCCAGCCAGCGCATGATCACCTTGTTGGGGGCGATCACCTGCTGACGATAGATGCCGATGTTCTGCCGCTCCTTGTACGGCCCGCGGGTGATCACCAGGCCGAAACTGATCAACGGGCCGGCGTCGCCGGGCCAACACTTCTGGATCGGCAGTTCGTTGAGATCGATTCGATTGCCGGTTAGCACATTGGCCTGACAGGGCGCATCCTTCACCTCCCGCGGTGGCGTGTGCAACACCGGCCGGAATGCCGGCAGCTTTTCCAGCGCCTCGCCCAAGCCCCTGGGCAGGCGTGGCTCGCGCAGAAACGCGAGCATGCGCCCGATCTCCCGCAGCTCGGAGAGCGACGACCGGCCCATGGCCAGCGCCACCCGCTTCGTGGTGCCAAAAAGATTGCCGATCAATGGGATATTGGAATCCTTGGGATTCTCAAACAACAGCGCCGGCCCGCCGGCCTGCAGGGTGCGCCGGCACACCTCGGTCACCTCCAGGTTCGGGTCCACGGTTTGTGAGACACGCTTGAGCTCACCCTGGGACTCCAGGTGGGTGATAAATTCCCTTAAGCTGTGATAGGTCATTGGATTGTTATTGCTCGCTGTGAGGATCGAGTCGCGATGCGGTGTGAATCTACGGTATTATCACAACTAAGCGTTTTCATCACCCGCTATCAGTAAACGAGATTACTATTTGAACCATGCTTGCGTTGCCTAATCCATTATTGTTGCCGCTGCGGGTCGTCCCCGACCCGATTCACACCGCGGTAGTGAGCCGCGTCTTGAACCGGCTGTTGGCCGGTCAATCCATCGCCGCACGCCTGCCGGAGCTCGACGGCCGAGTGATCGCCATCGACATCACAGACGCGCCGTGCCGCCTGCGCTTCCGTATCACCGAGGGACAACTGGCCGCCGCACCCAACGCCGCACAAGACGTCAGTATTCGCGGACGGCTCCAGGACTTCTGGCTGCTGGCCACCCGTCGCGAGGACCCCGACACGCTGTTTTTCGAACGCCGCTTGTGCATCGAAGGCGACACCGAGACCGGCTTGTACATGAAAAATCTGCTCGATTCGATGGAATTCGACTTCAAGGCCCATGTCGAAGCCACCTTGGGTGCGTTGCGCGACGGACCGCTGGGCCGGCTGCTCGGGCATCAAGCCTGAGCTTTACCCGCCCGGATCACGCACCCGCACGCCAATTCATGCCCGGTTGCTGATGCCAATAACCGTCGCAACACCCGTCAGCGACAAGGCGCAGTAACGATTCACTCGCCTGCGGTATTGGCAGCCGGCCGTCGAGCGCCATGCGGAACGTCTCGATGATCTCATCCATGCCTTCGCTTTGCGGCGACAAGCGGATTACATTCACATCGAGCGCACCCAATGTATCAAGCTCCGCGATTAGATTCTGCGTGCGCGCAGACTGCACCTGCACGCCGTTGAGCGTCAGAAACGGTTCGCGCTCGCGAGTATGCAGCAGCAGGCCGGCGGGATATTCCCCGCACACAAATTCGCACGCATCCTTGGGCACATTATGGGCCCGGGCGGTGAAGCACCGCGCCGAGAAAGCCAGGGGAAGACGGCCGAAAGCAAAAACCTCGGTCTCCATCCCCTCCGGCCTTTGCCCTTGTAACGCCGTCAGCACCTCGGCCCCCAACTCCACCGGCAACACGAAGCGCTTGGCGCCGGCCTCGGCGAGAAGATTCAATGTCTCGGCGTTGTAGACATTGACATGGGGACCGATAACGAAACGAACTTTACCGGCGAGCATATTGACCGCGCCCATATCATTGGCCTCGACCGTGAAACGGCCGTTTTCCGCGATGCGTCGCATGGCGCTGAGCTCCGACTCGGCCTCCGGCAGCGCCAGGGTGCTGAGCACCACTTGCTTGCCGGCGCCGGCCAGGCGGTCGCCGATTTCCAGCCAGTCGGACAACGCCAGCTGCCGGCGCTTGGCGCATACCACCTCGCCCAGATAAACGACGTCCACCTGCGACCGGCACAAGCGTTCATAGAACTCGAACACCGTCTCCCGCTGCCACAGATACAACAGCGGGCCGACCGACAGTTTCATTGAATTTGCCATGGTGTAGCCGATGTCACTGCCACGGGCGGTGATAGGCGCCGAGGGTATGGCACCGGCCCTCCGCCACCTTATCGAGTTGCGCCACCCACTCCGCTTTGGGCGCAAAGCCGCTCGGATCACGCTCGCAGGCATCCAATGCGCTGCGCATCACCCGGGTCACCTGCGCCACATACGCCGGGCTGCGCTGCCGACCTTCGATCTTGATCGCCGCAACTCCCGCGTTAACCAACTCCGGGAGGATGTCCAAAACATTCAGACTGGTGGGCTCTTCCAGCGCATAGTAGACATTCCCGTCGACCTCGAAACGGCCCTTGCACAGGGTCGGGTAGCCGGCCGGTTCCTGCGGCCCATAAACGTCGATCAACACGCCGTTGAGGCGCGACTTGCGGCCCGCCGCGGACTCTTCCCAGCGCACCGCCTTGGCCGGTGAACACACCCCGCAGGTGTTCGGTGAATCACCAGTCACGTAGGACGATAACACGCAACGCCCTTCCACCATGACACATAGGCTGCCGAAACCGAACACCTCGACCTCGGCATCCACTCGCTTGATAATGTTGCGCACTTGCGACAAGGACAGCACCCGCGGCAGCACCACGCGTTTGATGTCGAATTGCCGGATATAAAACGAGATCGCCTCGTGGTTCGTGGCCGAACCCTGCACCGAAAGATGAAGCCTGAGCTGCGGATGCGTGCGCGCCGCGTAGCGCATCAATCCCGCGTCGGCGAGAATCACCGCATCGACACCGAGATCCGCGGCCTGGTCCACGGCGGCGCACCATTTATCCCATTGCCCGGGGCCCGGGTAGGTATTGATGGCCAGCAGCACGCGTACACCGCGATCCCGCGCGTACCCGATACCCGTCGTCGCTTCGCCGCCGTCGAAATTCAGCCCCGGGAAATTACGTGCATTGGTGCCATCGCGAAATCCCATGTAGACCACGTTCGCGCCATTGTCCACCGCCGCCTTGAGGGCCGGGAGGCTGCCGGCCGGGCACACCAGTTCCACTTGACGACGCTTCGTATTCACATTCGGTTCGTGCAATTTCACAAACCGAACACCCTATCGCAAACAAAGGCCGGGGCGACTTGACGTGTGTCAATATTGAGGATTCCGGGCAACCCATGCCGCCGTGCGGGAGGCAGCGGAACGACACAGCAGCAAGGAGCCGAAGGCAAAGGTCTCATCGGCCCGGCAATTCCCGGTCTTGACCCCGCCGCCCGCTGGAAGTCTAATATGCCTCACCGCACCGCCGTACCCATCCCTCATGGCCAGGTAGCTCAGTCGGTAGAGCAGGGGACTGAAAATCCCCGTGTCGGCAGTTCGATTCTGTCCCTGGCCACCTT
>CAMYKW010000106.1 GCA_947259175.1 uncultured Gammaproteobacteria bacterium
TGAGCGTAAGCCTCCCAAATGGACCGCGCCATCGGATTCAACAAGTGCAGCTTTTCCGCCTCGGTGTTATGCAACACCAAGTGGTCGCCGAGGGCGTAGGTATCGATACCCTCTACGATGCGCACGTTTCTGATTAGGGGTCTGGCGGCGGGCTAAACTGTGCCTTCGTGTCGCGCGGCGCTAAAAGACTGGTAACCACCGGAGCGCTGTAGGCCGCAGTCAGCAATACCTTACGCAATGCCTCGCGCCGCTCGTCGCTCATGGGTTCGTCCGACCGAACATTGGTTTCCGGCGCCTGGTCTGCGCCACCTTCGGGTTTCCTGCTTTCGTTAGACATAATGTGTACCTCGATAGACCCGTCTTGCAGGTCCGCCATCTCTTACTTGTAATGATATACCCATCTGAACCGGTGAATGGTCCCCGGCAGCGTCAGCGTGTATGTTTGCACCGCTCCCTTGCGCACCGCTTTCACCTTCTTGTCGTTGTCCACGTCGATCAGACGCATTCTCTTTAAACGTTTGTCGATGCCGTGTCCGCGCCAGCTCAAGGTAACTTGACGACCCGGCAGGTCGGTTCGCACTTCAAAATCCCATACGTCCTTGGGAGCACCCTTTACCTGCTTAGCGCGCTTGACCGAGCGGAAATCGGAGCCGTAATCCCCCGCATCCGCGCCCCATTCCGCATGCGGAAACACGATGGTTAAATTCGGCGTGCTGAACGGCGGCAGTTCCTCCAGGTCGCGGTTATCCTTGCCGTCGACGCTGTCCCGGTGCCAGCCCAGATAGTTGCTACCATCCTCCATACCTCCTTCATCGGGTGAATTTACAATCAATTGAATCCACCACTCCCCTCTCTGTAAGTCCTCCGCGGCATGCGCCGCACCCACCCAGCGCAACCACCAGGGAATGTCACCGGATTCTCGCTGAACCGATTCACGTTCGTTGTATACATACCCATCGACGCCCCAACCGCTTGACACTGATGTAACGCCGTCGCACGTCGTCACTGGTGGCGCAAACGCCCCCTTCGGTACCAGCAGTTTCAAGGCCTTGCCGACCGCGCCGCCGCTGGTCTTGATCCAGAATCCTTTGGTTACCTTCAGACTGCCGCCGCTGGTTTCCGGCGGCACCACGTCGTTGAACTGGTCATAGGCGGTGCCGTTGTAGTCCCACACGGTGTTCACGATCAGATTATTGCCCGCCGCCTCCGCGGGTGTGCAGGTGTGAGTGCCATCCACCTCGATCAACACCTTGGACCAGTCGACGTCTTCCTCCAGCGCATGGCCCAACAAATTGGTGCGCGTGCCGGGGGTGGTGGGTGACACCAATGGGATCTCGTAACAGCCTTCCGTAGACGGGCAATTGGAGTTCACTACGGTAGGTACGGACGGTAATACCACCGGGGTTTCCGTACCGGTCGCGTCCCAAATCACCTCGTCATCGACGCCGCCGATAATATGAATCGCCCAATAACCCTTGCCCTGTTCCATGACATCGGACAAACCCAACATGACGTTACTCCCCGCCGCGTTTTTACCGAATATCACCCAAGTGATGCCATAGTCCGCCGGCGGCAGGTCATCGCCGAACACGTCTTCCACCGTATTGGCGCTGCCCGGATCACAATACAGGGAGATTTCTTCCCAGCGGTTGTGGATCAGCGTACCGTAGGTCGTGAACGAACACGTGGTAAACACATACGCCGAACCCGGCAAGACTAACGTATTCGTCGGATCCGAGTCCGAGCCCGGCACCGCGCCGATGAGCGCGGAGTTCCCCGAAATCGCCACCGCGCCGCCGAATTCCTCTTCGGCCTGGGCGTCGCTGGCGAGCAGCTTGGCCCGTTCGGTCCAGGTGGTGCCGGAGCGGGTGTACAGATAGGCCGAACCGGTGTGATCGCCGGCATCGTCGTCGAACCAGGAGCCGACCAGAACGGTCTCGCCTTCGATCGCTACCGAATAGCCGAACTGGTCGAAGGCGGCGGCATCACTGGCGGTAAGTTCGACTTGTTCGCACCAGGGGTCCGGTTGACTGTCTATCGGGCAGGGATCCAGCGCAGGGTTGCGGGTGAACACGTAGGCCGATCCCGAGCGCGAACCGGTGTCGTCGGTCTTGTTGGCGCCGACGACGATGGTGTCACCCGAGATGCCCACGGATACGCCGAAACGGTCGCCGTTGGCTCCATCGAAAGACTCGAGTTTGGCGTGCTGGCTCCAGGTGCTGCCGGAGCGGGTAAAGACGTACGCCGCCCCCGGTCCATCGGGCTGGCCGGTCCCCGAGGCCGAAAACTTGGAAGAGTCGCGATCCGCGCCCACCACGATGGTGTCGCCCTCGATCGATACCGCGCTGCCGAAGAAGTCGTAGATGGCGCCGTCGGAGGCGGTGAGCTTCTGCTGCAGGCTCCAGGTGGTGCCGGAACGGGTGAAGACATAGGCCGCCCCGTTAGCGGCCTGTTCCGGATTGCCGGTCACGTCATTTACCACATTTGCGGGAGCGCCGACCACGGCGGTGTTGCCCGAGATTGCCACCGAAAACCCGAAGGCATCCCAGTCCTCATCGTCCACCGTGGGGGCGATGAGCTCGGCCTGTTCGCTCCACGCGGTACCGGAGCGGGTAAACACATACGCCGACCCGCCGATCACCGCGCCGTGTTGATGCAAATCAGCGCCAACCACCAGGGTGTCGCCGTCGATCGCCACCGAGGTGCCGAAAAAGTCCAGCGCTTGGCCGTCGCCGGCCTTGAGCTGCTGCTGTTCGCTCCAGGTGGTGCCGCTGCGCGTGTAGACATACGCCGAACCCACACCGACATCGGCGCCGTCATCGTCAAATGAGCCGACCACGGCAGTGTCGCCGTCGATCGCCACCGAGGTGCCGAATTCATCTTCGTCCAGGCCGTTGGAAGCGGTGAGCTTGGCCTGCTCGGTCACCGCGAATGCCGGTGATGCGGCTAGAGAAAGAAACAGCGCCGCGACGATCAGCACCGTGATCGATCGGGCTTCTCTGATCGTGCAGCGTCGCAGAAAGCCGGTTTCCGATTTCATCTTTGTATCGTCCGTATGGGTTGGAACCGCGACCTTTCATGCAAAAGGCAGCTAAAACGCGTAACGCAATCGCGGCAGTCAGTGGCGTGTATCGGCCTCATTGGCGGCTCAAATTTGCGCCAGTTCGGCGAGCAGTATCCCCCGCACCCGAAACTGATCACTACTATTCACCTCAAAGCCCACGGGGCCTGGCCTCTTGCTCCAAACATCCGCAGACTTGCAGCATTCTAAGGCAACGAATCCCGGCTGTCGACAAGAACACGCCGCTTATCGCCCTTCCGGGGACCCGTCAAATTTACGCTCCCGATCAATGAGTTGCCGCACTGTCAGTTGAAACTGCTTTACAAAACAGCCGCTTTTATCTGTGGGGCCAGGTCTTTCATTGCAACATCGGCGAGCGAATTCGCCGATAGTTCGGCGCGGCGCGATTGCGGTCGTTGCTGAAAACCACGCCGACAAACGCAAGGCGTTCAATCGGGGCATTGAACCACTCCCTGAAACGAGAGGAATGAAATCGCGGCTTCAACCCATTCCCGCTAAAAAGCAACTGTTGCGAAACAACAACGCACGTTTATTCCTTGTGCTTGTTGCGAAACAACCGCGCCGCGGTTGTGCGTCCTGTTTCATCCTGTGCGTTTCCCGCCGCACTGTTGTGAAGCAGTTCACAGACCCATACCCGGTATTCAATTCATAATTCGCGGCAACCTGGTGAATACGTGTTGGCCGGCGCCGAAAAATGCTCAGGCAGATGACCGGAAAGCTCGCACTGAACCGGGCCAATCGGTAAACGGACTCGCGCTCGACGCGTAACACCCACACCGGCGCCGGCCGGAAGGAGACTCAAATGAAAGGCATTCGCTCCAAATCGCTACTCTTTGCGGCCAGTTTGGCATTGCTCATCGCAACCGGCCCGGTGCGCGCGGCGACCATGGCGTTCGACGGCGGCATCACGCTGTGGATTTCCTGGGACAATCTCGACACCGCGGGCGCGACCCTGGACGACGCCATCACCGAGGCCAATGTCCTGCCCGACGGTTACAGCTGCGACGCCACCAACGACGGGCGCAGCGCCGTCGGCGCGCCCAACAGCCCGGCCTCGTGCCCGGCGATGGGCGTCTGCACCGGGCGCGACAAGATCACCGTGGACCTCGAGCGGCTGGCCGACTATATCTGGGCGGCCTCGGAGGGCGGCCATTACCTCAGGCGGGCCTACGTCTCGGACGCCGGTCGCGCCTGGGACAGCGCGGACTTCACCTGGAACGTCGGTGTCGGCGGCTCGGCGGCGTGGCCCGCCGGTTGGGCCGACGTCACCCTGCAGGCCAATATGCAGTC
>CAMYKW010000107.1 GCA_947259175.1 uncultured Gammaproteobacteria bacterium
CGCGTCGGCGGTGCGCCGCCGATGACCTACGGTGGGGCCGCCTCTGTGGTGATCACCCATGCCGCCAACGCCGTGGTGCTGGGGGGCGCCGGCGCTAACATCTTCGAGCTGAGCGCAGCGAATACGGCGGTGTTTACACATAACCAAGGACCTGAGGTGACTATCGAGGCGCGGTCATTCCGCTTTAGCGGCGACGCAAGCCGGGAGGCGCTCAAAAATGGCATTGACAATCCGGCACCGGCATCGACGAACATTGCCGGAGTGACGGATTTTGGCGACACATTGAACATCGACGTGGGCGGAATAGCGCCCACCGTACTGATTGACGACGATGCCTTCGCCCCGGGGGGTGGGGCCGCCGGCGACGGTGTGTCCGCGGTCTGGACGGTGGGTGGGGGTGGTTTCCCGACCATACTATTCACCGGAGTCGAAACGCTCAACGTCATTGGCGGGCCGGGTCCACAGACCATCGACTTGATTGCGGTGGACAATGCCAGCGGGCTCACCCACGTGATCCTCGATGGTGACAACACGACGAATACCGATGCCAGTGACGACGTGCTACGGGTGCAGACCCTGTCGGCCGGAATTACCGTCACCTTATTGGGCGGGCCGGACGGAGCGGCCGGCGACGTCTACGAACTCAAGAATCTTATTGCCCGCCCGCGCGTCGGCGAAGTACCGGCCACGGCAATCCCGATCAACAGCGTGGACGGCATCCTCGGTCAGGTGGTTGTTCAACCTGGGGCTGACGAAGGTGGTGTGGACACCCTGCAGGTGACCGACAGCGGCGATGCAAGCGGCGATACCGTGACCGCCACCGCCACCACCATCGACGGCATTACCGGTCATGCCGGCAGCCCGGATATCGGCTTCAACAGCGCCAATCCCATAGATACCCTGGTGATCGACACCAGCAACACCGGCGACGACGTGGTCGATGTGGATCAGATGGTCATGACCGGGATCACCACCGATGGCGGCGGTCACACCGCGGGCGATACCCTGCGGGTGGATACCCAGGGAATTACGGGAACCGATAACGGTTCGGTGGTCTCCACGCCCGGGTTGCAGGATGTTAACTATGCGAACTTCGAGTGTGTGGACATCGGTGACAACGACGCCGATAACGACGGCGTCTGCGACGATCTCGATGCCTGTGCCGCCTCGGACACGAGCGCGACGGTGGTGATCGACGGCTGCGATTCCCTCGTTACAAATGATGTCGGCCCCGATGGTTGTAGTATCAGCGACCAGATCGACGACATCGCCATCGCCAGTGGCAACGATCGGCAGTTCACGCGCGGGGTGCGCCGCCTGCTGCGTCGCCTGGCGCGCTCGGGTGCTCTCTCACGCGCGGAGGAGACCGCCATTCGCAATTGCCTCTGAAGCGTAGTCTCGGAAAGCAACTTCGAGTCGCGCATGTTGCCGCTGTGCGAGCGGTTTGTCTTCTACTTTGCTAGCGCAAGCGAGCGCGATCGTTATGTCTGACAATTGTGGGAGAGCCTTTTAGGCTCGAATAATGAATCGCGGCTAAAAGCCGCCCACAGGGATTGTTCGTCACTATATATATAAGTATGTACGATGCTGCGGCCGGTGCTTAGGGTTTACCCGGCGGCGACGCGTGCATCGCTGTGCGGATAGTCGAGCAACGCCTGTTTGACCCGTTCGACGACGGTCGGCCAGTCGCCCGGGGCCGGTTGGCGGAACAGGCGCACACTGGGATACCACGGCGAATCCTTGCGGCCCAGGAGCCAGCGCCAGTCGGGGGCGAAGGTCACCAGCAGCCACACCGGCTTGCCCAGGGTGCCGGCGAGGTGGCCGATCACGGTGTCCACGGTGATCACCAGGTCCAGCTGCTGCATGATGCCGGCGGCGGCGGCGAGACCGGTGTCGTGGGCGGAACAATCCGCGATCTCCGCGGCGCCCGGGGACAGCAGCAGCTCATTCAACTCCCGAAGTCTTGGCCCGACCTGCAGCGTGAAGAACTGCGCGTTGTCGACATGGGTCAAGGGTTCCAGCACCGCAAGCCCGCTGGAGCGCTTGCGGTCTCCGGTATGCACCGGGCTGCCCGCCCAGGCGAGGCCGACGTTGAGCTTGCCGCCGTCGTAGTCCTCGATACGAAACGTGGTGTCGTCGCGGCTGGCGTTGAGCGGCACCAGCGGCGGAATGCTGTCGAGGTCGGTGGCAAACACCCTGGCCATCGACAGCATCGGAATGTAGTAGTCATGGGCCGGCGGCTCGGCGCTCAATGCCACGACTTCGTCACAGCACTGCGCCTTGCGCACCAGAGCGACCAGCTCGTTGCGGCACATTAATATCACCCGGCCGGCGCGTTGTTTGATCAAGGGCAGATAGCGCAGGAACTGGATGGTGTCGCCCAGGCCCTGCTCCGCGATCACCAGTACGGTCTTTTCCTCAGCGTCCTCGCCAGCCCAACGCGGGCTGCTCATGGTTTTGTCGATTTCCAGCGCGGTCTTGCGCGACTCGTAGGCCTGCCATCCTTCCGCGAAGTCGCCGCGCAGCAGCAGCATCATGCCGAGATTCGAGCGCGCCAGATCGAAACCGGAATCGAGGCGCAGCGCCTCGCGAAAGCAATCGATGGATTCATCGACCTTGAAGCGGTCGCGCAGGGTCGCCCCCAGCGCGTTGTAGGCGATGGCCAGGTTGGGCGTGAGCTGCACCGCGACGCGGTGTTCCCGTTCCGCTTCCTCCAGCAGATTCAGGTCACGCAGGGTGTTGCCGAGGTTGCCGTGGGCCATGACGTTATTCGGCTGCAGTTGAACGGCGCTGCGCAACACACGCACCGATTGCTGCAAGTTGCCGAGTTTGCGCCACACGATCCCCAGGCTGTTCAGGGCGCTGTAGTGCTGCGGCTGCAGGGCCAAAATGCGGCGGTAAACCTGAAGCGACTGCTGGTCGCGGCCCGCCGCCTGCAACGTATCGCCGATCTGTAACAGCACATCCGTGTTGTTGGGCCAGCGCTGGGCGACGGCGTTCAGAATCGCCAGCGCCCCCTGAACATCGCCGGCGGTCGATTTCTGCCGCGCCGCGGCGAGCTGTTGCTTGATTGCCTGATCGGCGGCCGGTAGTTCACCCTGCTGCGCGGCATAAAACGAGTCGTCTTCTTTGTACATCAATCACCAGCTCCAAGTCGGGGTCAGGTCTTTCTTTGACACACAAGTCGGGGTCAGGTCTTTCTTTGACACATCGTTATAGCGTTTCCCGCGAGTGCGAGCTTGTTTATGTCAGATACTGACGAATGCCGCATCTTTCGCGACCGTCGTCGCGCACAGCGGGCGAAAAATGGATTCTCATAAAAGCCGTCTTGCTGGATGTGTCAATGAAAGACCTGACCCCCAGTCACTAGCCGTCGATGGTTTCATATCCCAAACTGAAAATCCATTGATACAGCCGGTCGTTGACTTGCCGTTGCTGGTCCTCGCTCAACTCGGTCCGCCAGCGCCCGCACATGCCTCCGTGAATATGGTTTTCGTGCAGGTTGGTGGCGACATCCACCAAGTGCGATTGATCACGGATCACGGTGTCGGGACTCTGCGCAGGTACGCCCGAAGATATCGAACGCGCGGCTTCGATATTGGTCTGCGTGTGAATCTCCGCCGCCAGGTCGGCGGTGATGGCGACACCCAGGTGTTCGACAATGACCGCAATATAGCGCGCGGGATCCGCGATCATGTCCTCGTAACGGATGAACAGCGTGTTGCCGAAACTGCGATACAGGTCCACATAGGACAGATTGGTCTCAATAAATCGCAGCGACTTTTCGAAGGACTCGTCCTCGAACAACTGCCGGGAAGCGACGCAGTCCCGCGGGTCGCGGATGGTGCAGATGTTATACGCGCCGCCGCTGCGGATGAGTTGCAGCGCGTATTGCGCGGGTGAGTGGACTTTGATGACCGCCAGCAGGTTTTGCGATTGCGCGTTGTTCGCAAGAAACGTGTCCAGATTCTGATAATCCAGGTATTGGGACACGAATTGATCCCCGGTTTCCCGGGCCACCGCCTCGCCGATCAAGCGGCACACGTTGAACGACCATGTCGAGCCGGACCGCATCATTCCGGTACACAAAACGACTTTCATTGAGAATTCATTTGCAGCCTGCTCCTGATCAGATTCGTATCATAATACCTTCGTGGAAGCACCCCCTCTTTGTGGCCGCAGTTTTTTGCGGGAACGGCTGTTTGTGGGAGGGCTTTTCAAGCGCGATTCATTATTCGCGGTTGCTAGTCCGGATATTGCACCAGTATCCGGGAACACTGCTGTCCCGTTAACTTTCACAGTAGGGCTATTTGGTTGTGGGCGTTTTGATAGTCGGGTGGAGGTTTACCCTGTAGCAAGGCCATCAGGT
>CAMYKW010000108.1 GCA_947259175.1 uncultured Gammaproteobacteria bacterium
GAAGGTCGCCGCGGCCACCGCGTCCCAGGCGTTGGACGACTGGAAGCTGACCTGTTCCGCGGTGACGCCGAGCCGGTCCAGGGCCAGCTGGTACACCCGTGGATCCGGTTTGAAGATGCCGACATCCTCCACCGACAGCACCGCATCGAGCAGCTCCATGATCCCGGCGCTGGTCACCGCGGCATCCAGCATCATCGGCGAGCCGTTGGAGAGGATCGCTGTGCGCATGCCGCTCTGCTTCAGTCGCTGTAGCACCGAGACCACCTCGGGATAGGTGCTGAGGTTCAGATAAGCCTGCATCAGATCTTCGCGCAGCGCGGTGTCATTCACGTCATGGGCGTCCAGCGCATAGTCCAGGGCGTCACCGGTGACCTGCCAGAAATCGACATGATGTCCCATCAGACTGCGCAGCCAGGTGTATTCGAGTTGCTTGGTTCGCCATAACGCAGACACCGCGTCTGCATCGGCGCCCAAGCGCTGCTTGTGCCGGCCGACGGCGGAATGCACGTCGAACAGCGTGCCGTAGGCATCGAATACACATGCCTTGATGTTGGAAAACCGCTCATTGGCCATACCAGTTTCCTCCGGGCTAGAAATGCAAAAACCTCACAATCTTGACGTCGTGCGAGGCGATTCTTTTTCTGCGTCACGGTGCGTCGTCACCGTACTCAGGCGGAATCGAATACGTCGCGGTCACGTGGGCGATCATGTCATCGTCGTCGTCGAGAAACAGCGCCACCTCGCCGACCGCGAGCCGTTTGCCCAGTTTCAGCAACTTGGCCTCGGCGATGATATCCGCGGGCAGCGGGCGTCGGAGAAAGTTGATATTCAGGTTCGTGGTGACCGCGAGTTCCACCGGCCCGATCTTGCTGAGCACCGCGGCGTACATTGCCAGATCGGCGAGCGCCATCATCACCGGCCCGGAGATCGTGCCCCCGGGGCGAATAAAATCATCGCGAAACGGCAGCCGCAGCCGCGCCTCGCCGGCGCGGATGTTCTCCATCACCACGCCCAGCTGGCCGACAAACGGCACGCGGTCCCGGGTGATGTTGTTAAATTCTTCTGCACTGATGCGCGACATCAGCCGCTCCCGTTTGACGTCTTTGGCGTGGCCCCGCAGTATAAACCCTGTCGCTCTTTGGATCGAAACTTCATGTCATGACACAGGCCGAATGGTTTTTCGACTTCATCTCACCATACTCGTATCTGCAGTGTGAACAATGGGATCGCCTCCCGTCGGATCTCGATGTCCGCTGCCGGCCGGTGCTGCTCGCAGGCTTGCTCAATCACTGGGGACAGAAAGGCCCGGCCGAGATCGCACCGAAGAGAATCTTCATTTTTCGTCAGTTGCAGTGGATGGCGGAAAAACAGGGCATCCCATTTCGTTTCCCAAGCGGCCATCCGTTCAACCCGTTGCCGCTGCTGCGGCTGTCCATCGCCCTCGACAGCGACGTCGCCGCGATTCGTGAGATTTTTCGCTACGTGTGGCGGGACGGACACCTGCCCTCCGATCAGGAACCGTGGTCGCGCCTGTTGCATGAACTGGGCGTGGCGGATGCAAGCGCGACGCTCCAGTCGCCCGCGGTCAAACAACTACTTCTCGATAACGGCCAACGGGCCATCGAGCACGGTGTCTTCGGCGTGCCCACCTTCGTTGTTGACGGCGAGTTATTCTGGGGCGCAGACGCCCTGGACTTTTTCCTCGACTACCTGCGCAACCCCGGACTGCTCAATACACCGGAGATGAAACGTATCGATAGCCTTCCGATCCTGGCGGCAAGAAAATCTTGAATGGGGTCTTTCATCGCCATTCTTCGTCATCCTGAGCAACGCGAAGGATCTAAAAGTACTTACACACCGGTACGGAACGCAAGATCCTTCGGCGCGGCGCGCCTCAGGATGACATCGTTCCCTTGAATGGGGTCACCCTTGAATGGGGTCAGGTCTTTCATTGACACATCTTGACTCAACCCCGCCTCCTTAACGATCCCTTGAACGGGGTCAGGTCTTTCATTGATACAATTTCATTCAACCCCAACCTCCTTTACTAAGCTTTGCCAACCACCCAGCGGACCGCCGCTGCAACCAATGTTATAAAGTAAAGACTTGACCCCAGGCTTATACGACTTCGAGCCACGTGGTCATGCCGGCGGCTTGGTGTTCGAGCATGTGACAGTGCAGCAGCCATTTGCCGGGGTTGTCGGCGACGAAGGCGATGCTCACGGTTTCGCCGGGCTGCACCAGCTCGGTATCGCGCCAGGCGTCATCGTCCACGCTGCTGCCGTCGCGCTCAATGACCTTGAAATGATGACCATGCAGGTGCATCGCGTGGGGCCAGCGATTCTGGTTGCGCAGGTCGATGACCACCGTCTGGCCGCGGCGCGCGGAGACTAGCGGTGTGTCGGTCATGCCCACGTTTTCATTGAACGCCCACACCGCGCCCTCCTTGATCAACTCCTGAATGGATAGCCGCTTGCCTTTGAGCAGCGCGCTGCGCATCCCGCCCATGGCGCCGCCTTCCATGAGCAGGCCGGTGCGCAGCGGATCCGCGAGATCCAGCGCCTTCGCCAGCGGGTTTGCAGGTAAGCCGGTAAACGGCGGGATGGCCGGACTCGCCGGTTTACCCGCGGCCGGTTGGTACACAAACTCCGTCACCGGGATCACTTCGCGGCGGGTGATCATGTCGATGGCAGCAGAATCCCCCGTTTCGCCAGTCATGTCGATGACCAGATCGGCCCGTTGCGCCGGCGCGATGGTCAGGAACTTGCCGAGCGGCCGCGGATTCACCGGTTGTCCATCGAGGGCGACCACCTGCGGTTGGAGCGCGCCGAAACTGAGGGTAAACACCCGGGCATTGGCGGTGTTCACCACCCGCAGACGCACCCGCTGTCCCTTCGCAACTGCGAACTGCTCCGTCGGCTTACCGTTGACGGTCAGCCACTGGCCGAGCCGCCCGCCGTGCGACCAGTCGTGCAGCGACCCGAAACTGCCCTCGTCAATCTGCGCATCGCGCCCCAGTCGCCAATCGTCGATGACCAACACATAGTCGCGATCCACGGGCACCGGTTCGGATTCATCTACGATGAGCACGCCGTACAGCCCGCGCGCCACCTGTTCCCACGAACGGGTGTGTGCGTGATACCAGAACGTCCCCGCGTCGGGGACCTTGAACGCGTAATCGAAGGTCTCACCCGGCTGTACCACGGCCTGGGTCAAGCCACCCACGCCATCCATGGCGTTGTCGATGCGGATGCCGTGCCAGTGTATGGTGGTCGCCACCGGCAACTGGTTCAACAAACGCGCGCGCACCCAGCCGTTCTGTTTGACCCGGATCATCGGTCCCGGGACCCGGCCGTTGTAGCCCCAGATGCGCGTCCGTGGTCCACTGTCGTCCACGATCTGTGCGCTGTCTTCCCGCGCGGTCAACTCGAGCATGGATTCGCGGCCGCCGGGGATCACGGCACAGGCCGGACCGATCCACGGCACCACGCCAATCAACGCGGACTGTTTGAGAAAATCGCGGCGGTCCATAAGGCGCTGTCCCCAGGTCGCGTTCTACAGTTCTTCGCTGCCAGGACGCGGGACCTCGATAGCACGCAGCAGGGCCGCGGTCACTGTGTCGCCACTGGTCAACGCCGCGGCCAGCGCGGTGGTGCCGTCGCGGGCGCGGTATTCGGCATCCGCCCCCGCCTTGAGCAGCAGGCCCACGGCACCGCTCAAGCCCCGTTCGGCGGCGAGGATCAGCGGTGTTTTCAGCTCGAAGTCCGCCGCCCGGGCATTGGCATCGGCTCCGTGGGTGAGCAACGCACGCAGAATCTCCGGGTGATTGCCGCGCACTGCGAGCATCAGCGGCGTCTCACCCAGGCGCGCCTTGGCGTCGGGGTCGGCGCCGGCGGCGATCAGGCGCTCAACCACCGCCACCTGCCCGAAAAATACCGCGGCGCCGAGCGGCGTGTTGCCGTCGCGAGCGCGTTTGCCGACGGCGGCCCTGGCCTCCAGCAGCTGGGTGACAATCTCGACGCGGCCGGTCATCGCCGCGCGGTGCAAGGCGCTGCGCCCGTCGTTGGACACCGCATTGGCGTCGGCGTTGTTCACCAGCAA
>CAMYKW010000109.1 GCA_947259175.1 uncultured Gammaproteobacteria bacterium
GGGAGCGCACTGGGGTCGCAAACCTTGAGACGCACGTCCTCGGCCTTCCAGTTCTTGCCCGCACCCCGGCGCAGCAGACCGAGCGTGAACGCGGCGGTGAACGCGTCGTTTTGCGCGGGCGCGATTTCTTGTTCAGTGGTGCGTATCTCCTTGAAGGACGCATGGCTCGCGCCCACCTCGAGTGCGTGGCGGGCCGACGACGCCTCGACCGGCACGGCGCGAATGAAACGGACCAGGAAGTCCCCCAGCGTGTGCGCCCGGGACACCGCATCGACCAAAGGCGACCAGCGGCGGAGGTCCAGCGTCTCGCCAACGTGCACACCGAAATATGGATTGTTCGCCGCGCGCGCCGCATCCTCCAGAAACCGGTGGACGACAATGACCGGGACGAACACATCGACATCGTGGATGGTGTCGCGCACCAAGCCATTGGCGGTCAGTACGGCGTCGGTGTTCAGCCGCAGACGGTCCAGCGCTTCCAAGAACGGAAGCAGCAAGTTCAGGCGGACCAGGGGAAGGGGCGATTTCTCTGTTAATTCCTGCTGTTTATTCGAATCCTGCATGGGCGTGAACCATACCAGTGCGTACAGCGCTTTTAAGCCGAACCTTGCATTTCCTACAAATTATCTTGGTTGTGTGATGCAAACTGCAAGGTTTTGGGAACACTTTTTCGTTATTCTCCGCACCGATTGCGTATACCGCCTCGTATAGCCAGACGTGTGAGGGTAGGGATGGGCGACATGCGTTGCATGGGCGCAATCGATTGTAAGAATGGACTCGAAAAACGAACCGACCTTTGGACGAATTCGAGGAGTTAAATATGAAACTTCGCACCCTGATAACCCGCGGATTGATGGCGTGCGCCGTCGGCGCCGTGCCGTTGTACGCTGCCTTTGCGGCGGCTCCACCGCCTGCCCAAGCCGAGGCCAAGGAGGAGCAAAAGGCGATCCATATACTTTTCACAAACGTCAATGTCTTTGACGGTTTTAGCCCCGAGCTAAAGAAGGGCATGAGCGTGCTGGTGGAAAACAACTCCATCAAGGAAGTCGGCAAGAACATTGAGAAACCGGAAGGCGCCTACGTAGTAGACGGCAAGGGCCGCACCATGACTCCGGGTCTGATTGACATGCATCAGCACGTGATGCTTAATCCCCCGGAAGGCACGGTTTCTTACCAGACTCGATGGGACGAGGCCGCAGGTGGCGCATTCGCGATCCATCACATGAACCACAACATTTTGATGAAGGGCATCACTACCGTACGCGATATCGCCGGCGATCCGCTGGATATCGCAAAAGCGATCGACATGGGGCATCTGCCCGGGCCGCGTGTCTATTCTTCCGGTGGCGCGATATCCCAGACCGGTGGGCATGGCGATTGGGCGGGTCGAAACGTGCCGCAAGAGATCCTGCAGAATCATCAGGACGTCACGCAGCTGTCCCAGAACTCCTGGTCCGTTGACGGTCCAGATGCCGTTACCCGCGCTGCGCGCATGAACCTTCGCCGCGGAGCTGCTTTCATTAAAGTCATGGGGGGTGGTGGTGTTGCCAGTGAATTCGATCCACTCGATATCCTGGGCCTGGCTGAAGACGAGGTCGCACGCGCGGTGGAGATCGCCAAAGACAATGGCACCTATGTTGCCGTGCATGCCTATCATGACGAATCCTACGACCGCCACCTGCGGCTCGGCACGCGCTCTTTCGAGCACGGTTTTCTCATTTCCGAGGATATGGTCAAGCGGATGGTGACGAAGTACAAAAAAGATAAGGATATTGTCTGGAGCTTTCAGTGCTTCATGAGTATTAATTCGTTCGGATCTTATGACACCATGCCGGCGTTTTTTACCCACGAGCAAAAACTGAAAGGTGTCGCTGTAGGAAAAGGCGCACGTAACGCGGCCAAGTGGATGAATCAACACGGCATGTTCATCGTCGGCGGTTCGGATATGTTCTCACCGGGACTGGTGGAACGCATCAAGGAGGATTTGACCTGTAACGTCAAGGCCGGCTTCACACCGGCACAGGCACTGAAACATTGGACCGGCAACGCGGGCATCGTACTCAAATGGTCCGGTCCGAAGGATCCTTATCCGACCTATAAGCTTGGCACCATCGCCAAAGATGCCTATGCAGATATTTTGCTGTGGGACGGCGACCCAACCCATAACATCGACCTGATTCTTGACGAGAGCAAACTGCACTTCATCATGAAAGACGGACTGGTATACAAAAACACCGTGGTCGATGCGGAACATCCGTATTTTAGGCCAGCGAAGGCGCCACTCACGCGTGGCCAGTATCCACTTTAAAAGCCCAAAGCAAAACGGTGCGCCTCGGCGCCCCGCATCCATGAATCAAGTGTTCCAGCAACACTCAAACGTTCGACTAAGAAGTTATGCGTCACGTATTGGCGACACCCTTGTGATCGTGCTGCTAGTGGCGTCGCCGAGTCATGCCCTAAATAACTGTCGGCCATGACTGGAAGGTGTGTAATACGGGACAGGTCACGGTGTAATCCATTATTTGAGATCCCTGCGGTACTCAGTGCGCTGCTGATCTTTAGTTTCCCTGCTTCCGCACTGGCGCAAAATGATGAATGGAAGGCCCTTACTGGCGTAAATACCTTACGCGAATTCATGAGTGGGTTGACCGCGGAACGGACCCTGCCCAATGGAGAAGTGAGCCGCGGTGAGTATCGCGCCGATGGTACCGGCATATTGCGCGCTTGGGGTGCTTTGATTCCACGGACCTGGGAGATTCGGGGCGACGATCAATTGTGCATCACCGGGGAAGGCGATACGCAATGTTACCGGCTCGATAAGAGCTCGAAAGTCCCTGACCTCTACCGGGCCCGAGAGGTCTCGACGGAGAAGGCATATGAATTCACGGTCACGGGCCGGGTCGCCAGGGCCCGGGCGGATGAAAAGGGAATACCGCCTGAAGCGGCGGCCAAAGGCGGGCCGGCCGCGCCTTCGGCGGCAGAGATCGCGAAGGAGCTCAGCAATCCGGCAACCCCGGTGTCGAGCCTGGGCAACAACATCGAATACCGGAAGTTCAAAGGCGACCTGCCGGGCGCCGGCGATCAGGAGAGCTGGATCTACACCTTCCAGCCCGCGTTCCCGTTTCCCATGGGCGACGGAAAGATCCTCGCCTTTCGTCCGGCCTTTCCGGTGTTGCTGCAACAGCCGGTATTCGACGCGGCTACCGGTAGCTTCGAGGACAAGGGCGTCGAGCTTGGCGATATCCCGTTCGACCTGGCCTACGGGGGCACGTCGAAAAGCGGGCTGATCACCCTGGCCGGCCTGTTCGGGGTGCTGCCCACCCACACCGACGACGCGGTGGGATCGGATCAGTGGCGCCTGGGGCCGGAGTTCGTCCTCGGGGTGACCAAAAGGTGGGGCGTGCTGGGTGGCCTGTTCTCCCATCAGTGGAACGTCGGCGGGGGCAGCGACGAGCCGGACACGAGTCTCAGTTCCCTGAACTACTTCTATGCGTTCAATCTTGGTGGCGGATTGCAATTCGCCTCGGGTCCGACCATCACCTACGACTGGGAGGCCGACAACGGCAACCGCTGGACTGTGCCCCTCGGCATCGGTCTGTCCAAGACCTTTATCAAGGGCGGTAGGCCCATCAAGGCCCAACTGCAACTGTTCTACAACGTCGAGCAACCCGATGCCTTTGCCCAGGAG
Organism: uncultured Gammaproteobacteria bacterium; assembly: GCA_947259175.1. GTDB lineage: Bacteria > Pseudomonadota > Gammaproteobacteria > Arenicellales > JAANXG01 > CALZGZ01. The sequence goes on from CAMYKW010000109.1 coordinate 3,689, forward strand.
TGGGGCGTGAAGCTCACCATCACCCCGGTGGTGAGGAACCCGTTCATCCGTAAATAAAATAGGAACGACGGAGGAAACAATATGACCGCCAGCAGAAGATATATCCGTTGCGTGCAGTGCAAAAGGATCACGGTGCTTTCGTTGTGGCTGTCGATGTATGCCGGAACGCCGCACGCTTTGGCGGATTTCGACGCCAGCCCGGGCTTCGGTGGCCCGGACGCGACGGAGAGCACCATCGCCGCGGACCGGGCGCCGGCGGTATCGATCATCGAGCGCGACCCGCTCGAGGCCTGGAACAACTGGAAGAAGGAGCTCACGGAAAAAACCGGCATCGCGTTCAGCCTGGATTACTCGGCGGTGGGCCTGTCCGGCGACGGCACGACGCGGGACAATGCGTCCAGCGGCATCGCG
>CAMYKW010000110.1 GCA_947259175.1 uncultured Gammaproteobacteria bacterium
GGGATTCTGATACCGCCTTCGATTGCCTACATCATTATCGGCCTGATCCTGGGGATATCCGCGTCGACGCTGTTTCTCGCAGCAGCGATTCCAGGCGTTTTGGTCATGCTGTCCATCATGATTACCAATATCATCATGAACCGGATAAAGGGTTACGAGAACGCGGATCAGGGCTTCTCGCTCAGGCGTATCTGGAAAGCCGTATACGATGGCCGTTATGCACTGATCGTGCCGTTCATAATCCTCGGCGGAATCTACAGCGGTATCTTTACTCCAACCGAAGCCGCGGCGGTGGCGGTGGTGACGACAATCATCATCGGCCTGTTTCAGCGCACCATCTCCCTTGCCGACTTTCCCAAGATGTTGGCGAGCTCGGCCAAGGTAAACGGGGTGATTGTACCGATTATTGCATTCTCGTTGCCGCTGGCGCAGACCCTGGCTGCTCTCGAGGTCCCGCAGGGTTTTGCACACACGATGACCTCGATGACCGACAGCGATACCGTGATTATCCTGATGATGATCTTCATCCTGATTGTCGCAGGTTGTGTTATGGAGACAACGCCGAACATTGTAATTCTTTCGCCGATCTTGCTGCCGCTGGCACAGGAGATCGGCATGAATGAGATTCACTTCTGCATCATGATGGTGACATCCCTCGGGGTCGGCTTCATCACCCCGCCGCTCGGCTTGAACCTGTTTGTAGTGTCCGGGCTGACGGGCACTCCCATACTCAAGGTGGCGGGCCAAGCAGTACCCTACGTTCTTGCCATGCTGTTTGTCGTGCTGCTGCTCGCGTTCGTACCGGAGCTTTCGCTGTGGGCATTGGATTAACAGTCGGCAGCTCAACCACTCACGTAGTTTAGAGACACAGATCGATGACTATTGAATACTTGAAAAAAGCGGAGAAAACCGCATCCAGCGGTGAGGAACAGACCCGTAAGATCGTATCCGAGATGCTCACTGCGATTGAATCCGGCGGCGAAGAGAAAGTCCGGGAGTATGCGGAAAAACTGGACAATTACACCGGCAACATCGTGGTCACACCGGAGGAGATCACTGCAGCCGCGGCCAAAGTGCCTCAGCAGGTAAAAGACGACATTCAATTCGCCTACGACCGCGTAAGCGGCTTCGCCGCGAAACAACGGGAAGCGCTGATCGACTTTGAAGTGGAACTCTCCCCCGGTCTGTTTGCCGGGCAGAAGCAGATACCCGTCGCGACAGCCGGATGCTACGTTCCCGGCGGACGTTATTCGCACGTGGCATCGGCGATCATGTCGGTGGCCACCGCAAAAGCGGCGGGAGTGGATCATGTGATCGCCTGTTCACCTCCGAAACCGGGTGCGGGTGTAAATCCTGCGATTATTTACACCGCCAATCTGTGCGGCGCAGACACCATCCTCGCGCTGGGTGGTGTGCAAGGTATCGCCGCAATGGCCTTCGGTCTGTTCACGGGCCACGCAGCGGATATCCTCGTCGGTCCAGGGAATCGTTTTGTTGCCGAAGCGAAACGCATGTTGTTCGGTCGGGTCGGCATCGACCTGTTCGCCGGTCCCACGGAAATTGCAGTTATCGCGGACAGCTCCGCCGACCCAGCCATCGTGGCCAGCGATCTGGTCGGGCAGGCCGAGCATGGGCTGGATACTCCCTGCTGGCTGATCACAACGGACCGGGAACTGGGTCAGAAGGTGATGGAACTGGTACCGGATTTGATCGCTAAATTGCCGGATACCGCACGCAGTGCGGCGGAAGCCTCCTGGCGCGATTATGGTGAAGTGGTCCACTGCTCCGACCGGGAACAAGCCGCGACGGTAAGCGACCGTTACGCTGCAGAGCATCTGGAGGTGCAGGCGGACGACCTGGACTGGTGGGTTGATCGCCTGCGCAACTATGGGTCACTGTTCGTCGGTGAAGAGACCACGGTGGCTTTCGGTGACAAGTGCTCAGGTACCAATCACATACTGCCGACCAAAGGCGCGGGTCGGTACACCGGTGGCTTGTCGGCGGGAAAGTTCATCAAAACCGTTACCACCCAGCGTATGAGCCGGGAGGCAAACCGCGAGGTGGCTTCAGCGGCGGCGCGGATATCGCGCCTGGAAGGGATGGAAGCGCATGCGCGCACCGGTGACGATCGCCTGTTCAAGTATTTCCCAAATGAATCCTTCAATCTGCAGCCTGTATCGATGGATTGATGGCGGAATTCGGCCTCACGGGCAAGGTCGCCCTGGTGACCGGTGCGACCTCCGGCATCGGCCGCCGCCAGGCTTTGGCGCTGGCGCGGGCGGGTGCGGCGGTGGTGCTGCTCGGTCGCCGCGAGGCGCAACTGCGGGAGGCCGTCGCTGAAATCGAAGCGGTGGAGGCAAGAGCGGCGGCACTTCCGGCTGATCTCAGCGATCGTGCGCGGCTGCCGGAATTTGCCGAGCGCTCCGCGATGCCTTTTGGAAAGATCGACATACTAATCAACGCCGCGGGGGTGAATTTCCGCCAGCCCGCGGAACAGATCACGCTCGAGAGCTGGGACACGACGCTGAATCTCAATCTGGCAGTGCCCTTTTTTCTGGCTCGCGAATTTGTTCCAGCGATGGAGGAAAATGGCTGGGGCCGGGTGATAAACATTGCGTCCCTGCAGTCGAGCCGCGCCTTTGCGAATGGCCTGGCATATGGCGCGTCCAAAGGCGGCGTCTCTCAGCTTACGCGCGCGATGGCGGAGGCCTGGTCGCAACATGGCGTGAATTGCAACGCGATAGCACCCGGCTTTTTCCCCACGGAGCTGACCGCACCGGTTTATGAGAACGCCGAACTGCTGGACAGGTTGGCTGCGCAGACCGCCATCGGCCGCAATGGAGCACTTGCCGATCTGGACGGATTGACCGTGTTTCTGGCCTCTCCTGCATCGGACTACATCACCGGACAGGTTATCCATCTCGATGGGGGCTTCACCGCGAAATAGCCGAGGAAACCATGAAAGCACTCGTATACACCGATACCCTGGAGGTGCAGTACCGCGACGAACCGGATCCGGTTCCACGCCCCGGTGAGGCGCTGATCGAGATAGAGGCAGTGGGTATTTGCGGCTCTGACATGCATGCTTATCATGGTCATGATGCGCGGCGAGTTCCTCCGCTGATACTCGGGCATGAGGCCGCAGGCTTGGTTCAGAACGGCGCCCAACGGGGTAAGCGTGTGGTGCTCAATCCGCTGATGACTTGCGGTGCCTGTGACCATTGTCAGGGTGGTCGTTCCAACCTGTGTGCAAGCAGGGAGCTTATAGGCATGCGCCTCGCCGGCGCGTTTGCGCAATACGTCACCATCCCGGAACGCAATCTTCTTGATATGCCTCAGGATATGGATCCTGTTATCGCCAGTCTTGCTGAGCCGGCAGCCACTTCACTGCATGCGATCTATCTGGCAGAGAAAGTGCTGCACCGACCCCTGTCGGAGTGCCGGGCATTGGTGTTGGGCGGCGGTTCGATCGGTGCGTTTGCGGCGTTGATGCTGAAGGGCAAAGGTTGTACGGATGTCTACCTTGGCGATACCAATCCCCTGAGAAGGCACACCGCGGAAGAGCTGGGTTGCTGCGAGGTCTACGACCCCCTGGGCGATCACCTGCCTGAAGAAAACAGCTTCGATCTGGTGATCGATGCGGTGGGAAGTGGTCGAACGCGCGCGGCATCGTGCAGCTTGGTCAAATCGGGTGGTGTCATCTCGCATGTCGGCCTGCAGGACAACGAGCCGGGACTCGACACCCGCAGGATGACCCTGGATGAGATCACCTTCCTGGGCAACTACACCTATAGTGCGGTGGATCTGCGTGCTGCTATTCAGTCTCTCCACAGCGGTGCCCTTGGCGCACTTGACTGGGTGGAGACACGCCGGCTCTCCGAGGGCGCAGCAGCATTTCGTGACATTCACGAAGGCAAGGCGGCGGCGCCGAAAATTGTTTTGCGGCCATAAGTGTGCATCACGACACAGTTGCCGATGCGCTGGCGGGCTAGCCCGCATATTGCATCAGTATCTGGGAAGCTGGCGCAGGACAGGGGCGGCTGAACGCCGGACTGGAACGAAAGTCATAGCCGTAGCTATGGCTTGA
>CAMYKW010000111.1 GCA_947259175.1 uncultured Gammaproteobacteria bacterium
TTCACCGTTACCAGCTGACGTCGTCGCAGCGGACCTGTTCCCGTCAACGACGATTGCCGCCCTCGACACTGCTGTCGAGGGCGGCTTGGCGTTTCTCTTCGCCCAAGCACGGGATGGCTTTCCGGACACGACACACGAAATGAAGTTTCCCCGCCGTGCCGGCTTTCGCGTGCGGTGGGAGCAACAATCTTCGGATATCTTCGCGCGCGCCGTCTTGGGCAATGTATTATTGGATATCGCAGCATTGCTCGGACCGTCCAGCGAGCGCGCGGCAAGACTGCGAACGCTCGCCGTGCGCGAGGCAGATCATGTCGCTGCTGGACGTCTCCGCAACCGCTACGGGGGCTGGTCGTATTTTCCAGACCTCCCGGAGTTACCACCCGACGTCGACTCACTGGCCGCGGTCTTGACGCTGTTTTCCCGCGCAGCGCCGAAGCACTCCGCATTGTGCCGACCGCCCGTCGATCGGGTGCTGACGACCGCGGCGGCGGACGGCTCTGTGGCGACCTGGATTCTCGACCCACGCAATAGTGCGCCCCAGCTGCAGGCGATGCGCCGCGGCGTCAAGCGCTTCTGGGGCCAAGGTGCGGATATCGAAGTCTGTGCCCGTTTCTACACGTCGCTGTGGCGCTATGACCGGGAGACGTTTGCTGATCACTGCCGGCGCGGGGCCTCTTATGTCGCCTCGCGCCAGCAAGATAACAGCTCTTGGTCAGCGACGTGGTATTGGGGGCCGGTTTACGGCACCGGGCTGGCGTTGCAACTGCTCCACTGCACCGGGACCGAGTCCGTTGCGCTCTCGAGGGGGGTGGCGTTCTTGCGACGCAGCCGCCGACCCGACGGCGGCTGGGGCGTGCCGCAGACCACGGCGCTGGATACCGCGCTCGCCCTCTGGGCTTTGGATGAATGCGGCGCCCTCACCGACGATGTGTTGGTTTCGTCGGTCGATCGCCTGCTGGAGCGGCAGGATGCTGATGGGAGCTGGCTCGCTACCCCGTGGATCAAAATGGACGTGGGCCGCGCGTCGCGGCGCATACGGCACACACTGACCTGGGGCAGCGCCAGCCTGACCACCGCGTTCTGCGTGCGCGCACTGCTCCTGGCCCGCCGCCGTCTTTCGCAACCATCGCATCCGTCGGATGGCGGCAAATGACACCAAGGTAAGCGTTCGTGTTTGTTTTCATCGCGTCTGATCGCCCGGGGTAGCGCCGTCATGCATAACGGTTTGGCACCCCGAGATCGGGCAGGCGCGAGCTGCGAACAACGCGCCCGCGCGTATTGCGACTGGATTGAGCAGGCACTGGACGGCTATTTGCGCGATGCGGGCTCAGCGTCCGCTAGACTGCTTTCGGCTATGCGCTATTCAGTCCTGGGCGGCGGTAAACGGCTACGTCCTTTGTTGGTGTATATGACGGGCGAGGCCCTGAACGTCGATCCTCGCCACCTGGATGCACCCGCCGCCGCGATCGAGTTCATGCACGCATTGTCATTGGTCCACGATGACTTACCGGCCATGGATGATGACGATCTGCGTCGTGGCAGACCGGCCACGCATCGGGCCTTCGACGAAGCGACCGCGATATTGGCGGCTGGCGCGTTGCAGCCTCTTGCGTTTCAAGTGCTGGCGACTGATCCGGCATTGGCGCAGTACCCCGACACGCAGACCCGACTTATCTCCCTGTTGGCCGAGGCCTGCGGCGCCAGCGGTATGTCCGCTGGCCAAGCTTTGGACATGGCGGCGGAAAGGCAGCGATTGGATGCGGACCAAATCGAAAATATGTACCGTCTGAAAACCGGCCGCTTGATTCGCGCCAGCGTACTGATGCCAGCGGCATGTCCTCCACCTGCCGATGCAGCACAGATTGGCGCACTCGAACGTTTCGCGGATTGCATCGGACTGGCGTTTCAGATCAGCGACGATATTCTGGACATCGAAGTTGAAACCGAAGACATGGGCAAGCGCCGAGGGTCCGATCAATTTCGTCACAAGGCTACCTACCCGGCGATGCTGGGGATCCAACGAGCCCGGCAGCGGGCAGATGAGCTGCTGGACACCGGGTTGACCGCACTACAGTCCTTAGGCGGACGCGCTGAGGGTTTGTGCTGGCTGGCGAGGTGCATGGTTTTTCACCGCCGACAATGGTAAAAGAGAAGAGCGTAGGCCCCGGCGCGGACTGACAGACTCGCTCAAGTGCCGGGCACGCGCCAGGTTCTCTGATCGCACTTTCCGCCTGCCGGACGCCCTGCTACCGCCATCGCCGGCTGCGCGCCTCTCGCTGTCCAGTTCTTACTCCTGCGATCGAGCGGCGCCGCGTTTCCAAACCGGCGCGCGTGATACTATTGCCGCACCCGACGTTGCCTGCTTCGTCCAACCGGGCTGATGCAAAAACGACATGCCAGTTATAGTTTTAACGTGAGGTAAACATCTGATGGCAGAAAGCGTATTGATCACCGGCGCCTCGACCGGACTTGGAAAAGAGATGGCCCTGTATCTGGCGGCACAGGGTTTCCAGGTCTATGCGACGATGCGGGACATGAGCGGCGCAGACTCGCTGCATGCCACCGCCAAACACCGCGGAGTCGAACTGCACATTCTGCCGCTGGACGTGACCGACAAGGCCAGCATCGACAAAGCGGTGGAGACAATGGTGCGTGACACCGGCGGCATCTACGGACTAGTCAATAACGCGGGGATCGGCCTGCGCGGATATTTTGAAGATCTGGCGAACGCCGAGATTCGCCAACTGTTCGACGCCAACGTCTTCGGCGTTATGGAGGTCACGCGTGCGGTACTGCCCCACATGCGGCGGGAGGGCCGCGGCCGCATCCTGCTCATCAGTTCTGTGGCGGGGCGCATCGGATCGCTGGGGGTGAGCGCGTACTGTTCGACCAAGTTTGCGCTCGAGGGTTTCGGCGAATCGCTGGCCTTGGAAGTCGAGCCTTTGGGGGTTCGGGTGGTGATCGTAGAACCGGGCATCATCCAGACCGAGCGCTGGACCACGAACCGCGGTATCGCTGCAGGCGCCGACAATCCGGACAGCCCCTATTATGAATGGTTCCGCCAAGCCGAAAAAGAGGCCGACCAACTCGTTCGTGCTTCGAGCACCACGCCGCAAGACGTCGCGGTCACCGTGTATCGCGCACTGACTGTACACAATCCCAAGCTGCGCTACATGGTCGGTCGCAAGGCGAGCCTGGTGGTAGCCTTGCGGCGGTATATTCCGCGGGAGTGGTTCGAGCGGCTTTACTTCAAGATCGTAATGCGGCGGGTCACGCGGCCGAGGAAGAATCTACGACCCGGACAAGCATCTTGAATAACAGTATTTCGGTGACCCAAGAGCTGCGGCGAGGATGGTAACTGGAACCTAATTACTTATGCATATTCCGCAAAATGCAAACAGAATGTGATCACTATTGGGTAGCGAACACCTATGGAAAAGTAAGGAGTAGCAGCTCCAAAGTTAGCGGCGGTGCAACAACGAGACAATCATAACGGCAGTTATTTTGAGTTCGCTTCGTGACGTTCGGTTAAAGTGATTCAGCGCAAATCTATTGAGAATTAAGGGCCAAAGCTTCTGCAAGATGCCTCACCCCAAATCTAACAACCCAAGTCCAGGCTCTTCGGACTCGTTCCCGATCAGCCCGATAGATAACTTGTTTTGCGAGTGGCACGACGCATTTGATGGAGCGGGCATGGGCGCGGCGGTGATGGGGATCGAGGGGAATATTGAACGTGAGGTGCTTAAAGCCGCCCTTGGCAACCTGCAACGTCGTCATCCCAAATTGAGAGCCCGCATT
>CAMYKW010000112.1 GCA_947259175.1 uncultured Gammaproteobacteria bacterium
GAGGCTGGAAGCGCCGAACATATGGCCGACATAGTCGGTCGAGGAAAAGCTGATGGCGAGGTAGTCGGGAACCTCGTCTTGGCCAAGTTGCTCGTTGTCGAGTAGCGCTGTGGCGAAGTCCAGGGTCAACTCGTCCCCGGCCGGGCTGAGTGTCAGTCGGGTCGTAAAGTACTTGTCGTCCGCCGCACCGTAAGGATGCGGAAAAGTTCGGCCGAAGCCGGGGAAATCGATCTCGTATTCGCGGTCGTCGGCGTCACCGAACAGATATTTCGAAGAATCGTGCATCAGTTCCCAGGACTTCTCCGCGTAGGCCTGCGCGAGCTTGCGCGCATTCCAGACCTTCACCCAGTCCGGGTACTGATCGTAGTAGTAGCTGCTGGTGACGAATTCACCGCTGGCCTTCGAAAACCAGAACGCTTTTCCCGCGTGCCCCGCCAGCGACACCGCGCCGCGGTCCTTGACCGACACCCCGAAGATCTTCGACTTTCCGCCATAGTGCACCGCGAGTTCGTCGCTGAAGGTCGAGGAGAGGATAGCTGCCGGCGAACGGCCGTCTACTTTGGCCGCCTTTTGCGTCGGATCGATCTCGGTATCTTGATCAACATCAGCGCCAGCGGTCAGCAGATGGTGGTCCGGGTCCTCGATATTGTACGCGAGGCGTCCTGCTTCTCGGTCGAACCACACATTGCCCACCATGCCATGTGCTGCGGGCACGGACCCCGTCGCCAGCGAGACATGACCGACAATGGTCTCGGTGTTCGCGTGCTGGTAGTGGGCGTTGGTGTAGTGGACACCTTGATCCATCAAGTACCGAAACCCGCCGTCGCCCAGCACATGGGCATAACGTTTCGGAAAATCACCACGCAGCGCATCGACTGTGATTTGTAATACCAGTCGCGGCGGCTGGATCGGCTCTGCCGCGATAAATCCAGACGCCAATAACAGTCCCGCGGTCAGTAAACCGGCCTTTAAATAACGCATCGTCCGCCGCACTCCTTTCACGTTCTTCGTTTCTCAACGCAAGTACACAGGATTTTCGCTTAAGCGTAGGGTCAATTATTAAACGCAAAACTCGCAGACAGCGGGTCAATCGAACATGCAAATTAACACACTAGTGTATGGCGTTCACAATACACACGCCCGCATTTTAGAATTCGCTCAGACAATGCACAACGATGTGGCAATGAAAGACCCTTATTCCTTATATCTAGACTTGGTGGTCTCGGTGCTCTAGTCTATTGCGGTCTGCTGCAGCATTTAAGTGGACTCGATGTGGTTTGAAAACGGTTCAAATGTTTCTGGTTGTCAATTCAGCGAAGGAGGAGCCCGTGAACAACACGTTAAAACGCATTCTCAGTACGATCATATACCCCGCGATGGCGACTGTTTCGATGGTGTTTGGTCTTAGCAGTACCGCTCAATCCGCCGCTTATATCAAATATGACGGCATCGATGGCGAGGCCCGGGACAGCAGCCACCAAGGTTGGGTCGACCTTTTGTCCTTTGGTCAAGGTATACATAAACCTGGCGGCGGGGCCACCGGCCAGTCACGCCGCCGCGGCGCGTTGGTCCAAGACGTAACGGCCACCATGCGAATAGACAGCGCTTCACCGGAACTGTTTATCAAGGCAAGTAAGGGTGAAGTTTTTCCACGAGTTGAGGTCGATCTTTGCGAGGGCACACCGTCGTCCGCGTGCGAACCGATCGATGTTACGCCCCAGCATTGCTATCTGAAATACGAACTGTCGAATGTATTGATCACCAGCTACCAGATCAACGCCAGTGGCAACGACGAACGCGGCATGGTGGATGTGGCGCTGAATTATGAAGAGATCAAGGTCACGTACACGGAAGCGCCTGATTCTTGCGGCGAGAAATTCTGAGCACAGTGCGTTAATTTCAGCGAAAAAACCTGTCGCGCACATGATCGGCATGGCTTCCGAACCCCGGGCCATGCCGATCTGTTTTTCCGTATCTCCCGCCATCAAGCGATGTCCTTTTAGGTTTGAGGCACGTTGATTGTCAAGCACACGTAGCGCAAGCGCGCCGGCTCCTCGACAGCGGTCGCCCTAGGGAGGCCGCGCGCCTCTTGTCGAACACGCATGACGCCGCACCGGACAATCCCGAAGTCGTCGCGCTGTTGGCGCGAGCCCTGCACCAGAGCGGCCAGTTGCTGCCCGCGTTACGGCTGTATGACCGGTTGGCGCAGATGGGCGTGGCCCGCGCGGAGCATTGGCTGGCCATGGGCAAGGCATTGTTCGATCTCGGTGAATACGCCCAGGCGCTAGGCGCCTTCGAGCGAAGTATCAGACTCTGTAAGCATAATCCCGAATCCCATCACGATATGGCCTGGGCCAGCTTTCGGCTGGGCGAAGTGGACCGGGCGATTAAACATTTGCGTATCGCGAGCAGGCTCGAACCGGCGCCCGATGCGTGGCTGAATCTCGCCACCATAGCCCCGAACGCCCCCGGCCTGAATCAAAAACAGATCTACGCGTTGCGAAAACAATTTGCGCTGTCGCTGGCCGGGCACAGCGGAACGAACGCCCCAACCGGCACCGATAGATCTGCAAACCCAAAGGACAAGATCCGTGTCGGCTATCTATCGGCGTATTTTGACAGACCGAACTACATGAAGCCGGTTTGGGCATTGATCAATCATCATGATCGCTCTCGTTTTCAGCTACATCTATTTGCAGATTGCCCGAAAAAAAAATTTACGGGGTACAGGCACCATGCCGGCGACCGGATTCACTACGTCACAAAGCTGGACAACGAGGCGTTGCTGGCGGCCGTCAGCAAACAGAATATCGACATCCTCGTCGATCTCAACGCCTACAGCACCCCGAATCGCCTGGCGCTGTTTGTGAACAGGCCGGCACCGGTCACCATGGCTTGGTTTAATATGTATGCAACTTCCGGGCTGCCCGGTTTTGATTACATCATCGGCGATGATGAAACCGTTTCGCCCAAGGAGCAGCGTTATTACAGCGAACAGGTGATCAGGCTGCCGCTGAGTTATCTGACCTTTGCGGTCAACCACCCAACGCCGGATATCATTGACCCCCCTTGCCTGAAAAACGGATATCTCACCTTCGGCAGCCTGGTGGCCCAATACAAGATAACTCCCCAGGTGATCGAGGCATGGTCAAAACTGTTGCACAAATGCAGCACCGCTCGCCTGTTTCTGGCAAGTACCGCGATGAAATCGATACACAATCGAGA
>CAMYKW010000113.1 GCA_947259175.1 uncultured Gammaproteobacteria bacterium
TCGACCCATAGCTCGCTATGGGTCTCGCTCCAGGCACAGCACGCAGCCGCACGAGTCCTGCGCCAGCATCCGGGATCCTGGTGAGAAATGCGGGCTAGGATAATCTCAACCCCATGCGTCGACATGAATGGGTGGAACTATTCAGCCGCACGGATGCGGCATCCGAGCCTCCATGGATGGATTCACGGCGGGTCGCGGAATGTATCCACCGGTTCGTGTCCCTTACGGTGCAGGGCTCAACCAACGCCCCATAAAACAACGCATTTCGACGTCTCTATCCGCGTTTCATGGGCTAGCCCCTATTTTTGTTACGCTGCGCGGGCAACCGCGGTTTCAGTTCCAGGAAACGACGTTAGCCGGGTCTGCAACTGCTTTAATTAGTGAGGGACGGGATCTTTATTCCTCGGCGCTAAAATACGCCTCTACCACTTTGCGCGCCACATAAGCCGACTTCACTGTCCAGCGCTCTATGTTGACGGTGAGCGATGCGAAAGCGATCTTACGTTCGCCGCGGCTGGCGTATCCCACGAACCAGTCGGTTCGGCCTTGGGGCGAGTTGCCGGTCAAAGATCCGGTCTTGCCACCCACGTCGATATCCGCGAACTCACCGCGGAAAAACTTGCGGAAACCGCTGCGTGCCGATCCCCGGCGCACCGTCTCGCGCATCAATCGCCTGAGCTTGCCCGCGGCCTCGGGGCTGATCGAGGGTGGCAAATCGCGAATTTCTCGCGCATACAGCGGCAATCCGAATTCATCGGTAACCGCCCTCACAATGTGTGGCCGCAGCATAACACCGTCGTTGACCACGGCGCCCGCCAACATCGCGCCGTGCCACGGGCTCAGCGTATTCGCGCGGGTGAAACCGGAGGCGGCTTCGGCAAGCGACCACTCATCGTCAGGGGACAACGACATCATACTGGGTCGAATCATCAGGTCGCCGTTAAGCTCCCGATTGAAGCCGAACCGTGCCGCGTAATCCTGCAGGGTGTCCGCGCCCAGGCGAAATACGCCTATCCTCGCGAACACCGTATTCACCGATTCGGCGAACGCCTTGACGAGGGTGGGGCGCCGGGTCCATTTATTGTCACGATGCCGGAATACCTGCCGTTTATAAAGACTGGAGCGTTTACCGTTGAAAGGCAGGACCGTATCGGGCTCCAACTTGCCTTGGTCCAGGGCGGCCGCCGCGGTGACGATCTTGAATATGGACGCCGCCGGGTAGTCGCTGCGCAGGGCCAGGTTGCCGAGTCCACTGTGTTGTTTCTCCCAGCTGAACAGGGCCATGACGTCACCGGTGGTTGGCTCCAGGGCGACGAATGCGGCGTAATCCGGCCGGTAACGGCGGTAGAGTCCCGCCAGAACGTCCTGGAGATCGGTGTCGAAGGTATATTCGACTCGTCCCAGGTACTGTTGATCCAGGCCGGATAGCATCAGTTCATCGGGATATTGGTTGCGCTCGGCATAGTCGGTGAGCGCTTCGGCGATGACTGACTGATCGATGCCGAATAGATCCGAACGATTAAAACGAACCGCCGCCAGTTCTATCGGCAACACCGACAGATATACGAACAACGCAACTGCAAATAATCCGACGTATCGCTGCATTTTCAGTCGATCACTCGGTGTCTAACAGCGTGTCATATAACTTCTTGTCTTCGGTGGTAAAACAACAAACCACGATTTCTTCGAAGCGGTCTTCGTAGTGACGCATTACCCCCAGCGCAATGCCGGCCGCCTCCTGTTTGGGGTAGCCGTAAACGCCGGTACTGATTCCGGGAAACGCGATGGAACGGATATCGTGATCCAACGCGGTGTCCAAAGACCGCGTGTAACAGGATTCCAGCAGGGGCGGCTCGCCCTGATCGCCGCCCCGCCATACCGGACCAACGGTGTGTATCACCCACCTGGCCGGCAGATCGAATCCCGGTGTGATGCGTGCTTCTCCGGTAGGACAACCGCCGATGTTCTTGCATGCTTTGAGCAGCGCCGGACCCGCCGCGCGGTGAATGGCGCCATCTACCCCGCCGCCACCCAGCAACGTCGTGTTGGCGGCGTTGACAATGGCGTCCACGTGAAGATTGGTAATGTCCCCTTGCACCACCCGAATCATGAGACGTTATTTAAACGCAACTCGAAAATAAAGTGAACCTCATTCGTACGTTATTTTTCAACCCCCTGCTATACTCAGCTTGATGTCTTGCCGAACCGCTTACAATAAAAAGATCCGCTCGGTAGCGTGCACGCTCGGATTGTTGTTCTGCAGCGCCGGTTTCGCCCAGCAAGCACCGGATAGACCCGTTACCCCGGCGGATCTGGTGCTGCACTACCTGCAGCAGGATATGTTCCTGCAGCCCGGCACGGGGTTCCATCGCGTCCATATTGGGCAATCTTTTGCGCAAGCGGCAAAGATATGGGGCCAGCCAAAGACGGCGCAAAAGCGGCGCTTGGACAAGACCAAGAAGTGGATGTACGAGGCGGCAGACGGCACGGTGTTGATGCTCAGTGGAGAAGATTCAATCACAGCGATCACCGTAGCGGGCGCGCCGGATTCTCTCTATCAATCCGCTCAGGGGGCGCGCTTCGGCATGACGCCCGCCGAAGTCGCGCGCTTGTATCCGGGCGCTGCGTCTCGCGGCAGGGTAAAAAAACTTGCCTACCCGCGGCTTGGCATTTCCTTCAGCTTCATTAACGGCACCCTCGCCGCGATGCAGGTGTTTGCACCCGAACGGCCTTAGCCGGTATATCGCAACTCAAAAACAGGAGCCGTACTAACCCGAATATTGCACCAAGGCGGCGAAATTCAGCGTCAACAATATGATTGATATAGCTAATTCGTTAGAGTGCTTAAGTAACACTTTGTACCCGGGCGGT
>CAMYKW010000114.1 GCA_947259175.1 uncultured Gammaproteobacteria bacterium
GCGGAACCCACGCCGTGGCCGGCGTTGGTGCGCGACGACCCGGCCTTTCGCGCCGCCTATGTCGCCCTGCTCGCCGATGCGCGCGGCGCCGATCACGCGCTGCAGCAACTCCAGGCGTTCATCACCGATGACGCCGAGGGCGTGCGCCTCGCCGCCGTGGAGTTGCTCGATCAAGCACCGCGCGATATATCGATCCCCTATTTTGTCTCGCTGCTGGAGGACCCGTCCCCGGCAGTGCGCCGGCGGGCCGTCCACGCCCTGGCCCGCTCAGAGCAGGAATTCGTGTTCCGGTGGCTGATCCGCGCGACCCACGATCCCGATGCGACGGTGCGGCTTGCGGCGATTGCGGCACTGACCGGCCTGTTCCACAAGGAGGAGGCCTTGGTGGTGCGCAAGGGCCTGGCCGTGACCCGGCTGATCGAAGCTCTTCAAGATGAAGACGACGCGGTCCGCATGGCCGCGGCGGCGGCGCTCGGTGCCGCCGAGCACATTCGTGGCGTGGGTCCGTTGATCTCGATGCTGGATGACCAGGACGATGCGATTAAGGTGACCGCTTTACGCGCACTAGGCCAGATCCGCGAGCGGCGCGCGGCGGCGGCGGTGACCGAGGCGATCCGCGCGCCCGGCGTGTCGCCGGCGGTGTCGGCCGCGGGCCTGGTGGCGCTGCGCCGTTTCGATGATCCGCAGCTTGCCGCCCAGGTGCAACGCGCCTTGACGCGCAATGATCTGTCACAAAATGATCAGCGGGACTTAGCGCGCGCGCTGTGGCGCGGTAGCGATCCGGTGTTCGATCGCGACACGCTGGCCCGGTTCGTCGGGCCAGCGCCCGCCAACGCCGGACCCGGCAAACAGGTCGCCCATATTAAAGCGCTGGGCGTGATCGGCGGAGAACACGCGGCGTCACTGATCGTTCGCAATAAGGACGCAGCGGGTCACACGTCTCTACTTATTAAGTGTCACGCATGGGCCGCCACGGGCGCGGTTCCGGCACAGGAACTGTTTACCCGGTGCGCGCCGCTCGCGCCGGCGGCGCGCGAGCGCGTGATGCAGGCGTTTCACCCCCCGGCGGGAGATAAATTGTCCATCGCCGCCGTGCACGCATTCCTCGGCGTGGATGCGGCGGATGCACCGCCGGATTTGCAGCGGCTGCGGCCCTATGCCCATCTACTGGACCTAGCGGGTTTCCATGACGCGGCGTTACTAAACTGGGCCCAGGATGCGCAACTCGGCGCCGCGCAACGGCTGGCCGTTCTCGATGCATTCGGCCGGCACGACACGGCCTTGGGCGTGCCCTTCCCCGTGTCGCTGTTGCACGATTCTCATTCTCAGGCGCGTCATGCGGCGCTGCGCGCCTGGCGCAACCGCGCCGCCCGCTTCCAACGTTTCGCCGATATCCCTGCCGTGTTGCGCGCCGGGCTCGCGGACGAGGCGCGCGAGGTGTGGCAGCTCGCTGCCGACACGCTGTTGGGGCGTGTTGAGCCGTGGGCGATTCGCTGGCAGGAAGAGATTCTGCTCGATCCGCAACGTCCCCTTGCGCTGCGCACGCACCTGCTGGACACCCTTGCGGCCGGCGGCGACAAGGTCTCGCTGGTGCTCAAGCTGTGCCGCCGCCGCCATGACCCGTTGGCGTTGGCGGCGATCTCCAGGTTGCGCCATTATCCGGCCCCGGAGGCTAAACAATATGCGTGGCGGGTGTTGAATAATCCGGCCGAGCAGCGCGAGGCGCGATTCGCCGCAGCGCGCGCGCTGTTCCACGTCATGCCGGCGGCGGTGTCGGCGGTGCTCGAGGAACCGGAGCGAATACACACCGTGGCCAGCGCCAAGACAGGGTTACTACGCCAGTGAGCAAGCAATCGAATCTGCTGGACCGCGAGCAGCGTTTCTCGCCGCTGATCGTGCTGGCGCTCACCATCAGTGCGTTGAGCGGCTACGCCACCTATTTCGTAGCGGGATCGGGTCACTGGAAGCAGTGGACCTATTTGTTGCACGCCCTGAGCGGGACCTATCTGGCGGTCGCCATCCTGCCCTATGTGTTCGTCCACTTCTACCGCACCCTGGGAATCCGCCGCGTGGTGGTGATCATCTTTGGCTGGCTCACGGCCCTTTGCGTGCTGGCGATGATCGTCAGCGGCGGTCATGTGTTGATCTTCGGGCGCACCGAGGCCCTCGGCTGGGTGCACACGGTCCATGTGTGGACCGCCCATGCCGCAGTGGGCCTGATCATCGCCCATCTCGCCGCCCATCTGCTGCTGTTTCCGGAGAAACAGCGCACCCGCCGCGACGTGTTGATGACGCTGTCCCCGGCGCTCATCAAGACCAATGTCGTGGGCGTGGTGGTGAGCGCCGGTATGGTGGCGATTGCCACGCTGGCCTATGACGCCCTCTACGCGCAACCGCCCGAAGCGCGGCCCGAGTACACCTACCCGTACGGTCCGGGACCGTTTCTACCGTCGCAGACACAAACCCTGAACGGCGGCTTCGTTACCGAATCCCATATTGCGCGCTCGGAGTCGTGCGCGTCATGCCACCTCGAGGTCACCCAGCAGTGGTTGTCCTCGCTGCATGCGCAGGCGGCGTCCGATGACGCCTACGAACGCAACATCGATCTGTTGGTCAAGGCGCGGGGCATCGAGGCGGCACGTTACTGCGAGGGCTGCCACGCGCCGGTCGCCCTGTTGACCGGGCAACTGGCGCCGGGGGGTATGCATGGCGGGATCGAAGATACCACCGCCAATCGCGAAGGCGTGAGCTGCCTGACCTGCCACGGCACCACCGGGGTCGTGCACCTCAAGGGCGTCGGCAGCTACCGCTTTGCGCCATCGAACGGGTACCTGTTCTCGGATTCCAAGCGCCCGGAGCTGTGCGCCACCTGCCACGTACAGTTCATGGACAAGGACATGAACAACTGGGGATGGGTGAAGATGCAGGACGATTACGACTCGTGGCGCAAGAGCCACTACTCGGGGCAGACCCACAACACGTTTTCCCGGCAACTGGTGGTGCGCTGCCAGGATTGTCACATGCCGTTGATCGAGGCCGACGATCCGTCCAGCGACACCCAGGGCCGGGTGCGCTCGCACCGCTGGCCGGGGGCGAACACGGTCATCCCAGCGCTCAACGGCGACCGCGAGCAATTGTTCCAGGTCGAACGTTTCCTGCAATCCGACAAGATCCGGCTCAAGATCGAACAGCCGGCCCGCGCAGATGCAGTACGAGGGAAGCAATATTCCAACACGACATTCGCCGGCATGCCCGAGGCGCCCTACTACTTATACCTGGGCGAATCTGCGGCGCTCAAGGTCGCAGTCACCAACGCGGGCGTCGGCCATGCGTTTCCCGCGGGGACCACTGACATCAACGAGGCGTGGGTGCATGTGCGCGTCGTCGATGCGCAGAACAAGATCGTGTACGAGAGTGCCGGGTTTGTCGACCCCCAAGCCCTGTTTTACAAATCGGTGCCCATAGACCGGCACGGAAAGGAGGTGTGGAAGCACGATTTGTTCAACATGACCGGGATCAGTTACAAGCGCGTCATCGACCCCGGCGAGACCGATATTCTGACCTATCAGTTTTCAGTGCCGTACTGGGCGAAATCACCGCTGACCGTCAGCGCCGTGCTGCGTTACCGCAAGTTCAATCGCCGTTACGCCAACTGGGTTCTCCGCGATGCCATCGAACTCCCCATAGTCGATATGGCGCGCGACGCGTTGCTCATCCCTGTGCAGCACAAAGCGAGCGTTGAATAGAGATACGATCAAATGTTGGGAGTCAGAAGTAGTCCCACTGATTCTTCAAATATATAATAATGAACCACGGCCAATGTCATGGTGCGCGTACACTTGTGTCGATGCGTCGGGTAATCATTAATTCCGCGACCAGATTCGCGCTTGAAACACTGACGCGCATCGTTACTTTGAGCTTCAAAGCCAGTGTGACGAGAATGTGACTGGCTTTTGGCATAACGTGTCCCTGTGTGTCACTCCTAGTCACAATTGCGCTGGGCCCAAGCGCGTAATTGATTGATTTATAAATGTTTAATACGTAAGGAATGGTCTTCGGGAGGCAGGGGCCGGTGGTTCGAATCCACTCACCCCGACCAG
>CAMYKW010000115.1 GCA_947259175.1 uncultured Gammaproteobacteria bacterium
CCGCGCCTCGATGTCGGCGCCCTTGGCGAGCGCATAGTCGACCATGTCGGGACGGCCGTTGGCGGCAGCCCACAACAGGGCCTGATTGGCAACCGCAGGCGCTGGCTTTACCTCAACCGCGGAAGACATAGCCGGAAACATGAGCGCCAGGAAAAAAACCTTGATCAAGCTGGACATGATTGGCTGCGTGCGAATGAGCCGGATATTCACCGTTCGGATCTGCGATGCTAGCACAGGACGCACGCGGCCGGTGACTTACGGTGCGGCCACGCTTGACGACGAGCAAGCTTGCGTGTCGGGATGCAGTATCCTGGGGATTTCTCAACCATCTCGTGAGTTGGATCCAGCATCTGTTCTCTAGTTCCGCGGCTTGGATGATTACCAACAGCCAACTTTGGCACCATAAAGTCCTGACGCCTTTTGTACTATGATTTAATGAGTACTGGATCACGGAAAATACAACATGGCAATTTCGCAAACCGAGCTGCTACAGGACCTCGACACTGCCGATGCGGAACCCTCGGCGAAGCCCTTTGAGTTCAACGGCGGCGCAGGCGAGTACTTCCGCGTATGGATTGTCAACGTACTACTCACCTTGCTGACCCTGGGTATCTACTCCGCCTGGGCCAAGGTGCGGACCCACCGCTACTTTTACGGCAACACGCAATTGGAAGGCGCCGCTTTCGAGTACCTGGCGCGGCCGGAACAAATCCTCAAAGGGCGGCTGATCGCCGCCGCGGTGCTGGCGGTCTACTTCGCCACCACCTATTTCTATCCGCTCCTCGAGTTCGCATTCTGGACATTGTTTCTACTCGGATTACCGTGGCTGGTGCGGCGATCGCTGATTTTCAGGATGCGCAATACCGCGTATCGCAATATCCGCTTCAATTTCGTCGGCACACAACGCGAGGCCGTCGGCGTGTACCTCGTCCTGCCGATCGCTACGGTGCTCACCCTCGGCCTGCTGCATCCCTACAACGTCTACAAACGCTGGCTATTCATCGCCGACAACAGCCGGTTCGGCAGCAGCCCGTTTGCGCTGCGGGTGCGTTTGCGGGAGTTTTATGTCTATTACGCAGTCGCAATTCTCATCGTCATTGCCGCGATGTTGTTTCTGAGCATTATCGGGTTCGGCGGCATCTCCGGCCTGCTGGCCAACACGCAAGGCGGCGGCGACGGCGAGACGGTCGCCACCCCCGCCCTCATTGCCGTGTTCGCGGTGTTGTATCTTATTATGCTGACCGTTGGATTGTTGTTTTATGCCTTTTTGAAGGCGAATATCACCAATATTGTATTCAACAACCTATCCCTGGATAGTGTGAGATTCCGCAGCACCCTGCGCACCGGACGCCTGTTCTGGCTCTATCTCAGCAACGCCGCCGCGATCGCGTTGTCCGTGGGCTTGCTGATCCCCTGGGCGCGGGTGCGCATGACGCGCTACCGGCTCGACAACATCCAGCTACTGCCAACAGAAGACATCGATCGATTCGTCGCCGGGAAGCAGGAGCAGATCGCGGCCACCGGGGAGGAGTTCGGCGACCTGCTGGGGGTGGACATAGGTTTGTGATCGAAATCGAAGGCACGTATTTCGACGGTCAATCGACGAAGCCGTACCCCAGCACACTCAGCTGCGACGGCAGCGGGTCCTGCACCATCCACGCGCCGGGCGGCGATCGGACCGTCGCGGTTAAAGACCTTGGCGTCTCCAATCGCCTCGCCAATGCGCCACGCATCCTGCGCCTGGCGGACGGCGCCAGTTTTGAAACCCGGGATAACGATAGCGTGGATCGCCTGCTGCGCGAGGCGGAGCATACACACTGGGCGAGCCGCGCCTTGCACCTGCTGGAGAGCCGCTGGCGCTACGTGTTGCTGGCGGTGGTGCTGACCATTGGCGTGATGTGGTTCTGGATCGAGCGCGGCATCCCGGCGCTCGCCGATCACGTGGCCAAGGCGCTGCCGGCGTCCACCAGCGCCGCGCTCGGCAAGCAAAGCATGCAGGTGCTGGACAAAGTGTTCTTCCACCCGAGCGAACTGCGGCAAGCGACCCAGGCGCGCATCAAAGCACAATTTCGCGGCATGGCTGCGTCGCTGGCCTCGCCGTTCGACTACCGCCTGGAATTCCGCCAGGGCGGCGCCATCGGCGCCAATGCCTTCGCGCTGCCCTCGGGGCTCATCGTGATGACCGACGAGTTGGTGCACTTGAGCGAACACGATGAAGAGCTGCTGTCCATCCTCGCCCATGAACTGGGGCACATCGAACACCGGCACAGCCTGCGCATGATCCTGCAGAACTCCGCCGTCGCCCTGGTCATCGCCTCGGTCACCGGCGACATCTTTTCCGTCACCGCAACCGCGGCGACGGTGCCGACGATCCTTATCCAGACCAAGTTCTCACGGGAGTTCGAGACCGAGGCGGACCGGTTCTCGCGCGACTACCTCGACCGGCACGGCATTTCCCCGGAGCGCTTCACCGACATCATGCGCCGGCTGCACGAGCAAAGCGGCGACGAGTCGGACGAGTTCGGCTTTCTGTCCACCCACCCCCTGCTCAAAGACCGCCTGCAGACCTTCGAAGACTAAGACCAAGACTGGGTCATTTAAAATGGGACGTGTCAAAAATGAGACGGATCCTGGCGATCCTGCCGTCCTTGACGTCGAAGGTTTGCGCCATCGGAGTTTTGATGCCTTGCTTGGTAAAT
>CAMYKW010000116.1 GCA_947259175.1 uncultured Gammaproteobacteria bacterium
GCTTTCCGCGGTGCCGCCGTTCCAGCCGAGGTCCGCGAAGCTGGTGGTGTACGAAAGCGTGGACGAATAGTGCTGTTCCTGTTTGCCGCTCAAGTTCAGCAACGCCTCCATGGCGTCCGCGCGGCGTGCGCGTTGGGTAAACTTACTGTACTCCGGAACGGCGATCGCTGCAAGAATCGACAACACCACCAACACGATCATCAATTCCATCAACGTGACCCCCGATTGATGTGGCGGCGCACCGGTCCGGAGTAGCCGTCGTCTTGGGGCCGTATGCACGCTAGTCCGCCGCATCCTGCTGATACCAGAAGGTGCGCACGAATGGATTCTCCACATCCGGAGGCACGAATTCACTACCGATCACGATGGTGCCGGAAGTCACGCCGTCGAGGTTGGGAAATACAGTCACCGGTTGCGGCGGTATGCCCGACCGGCCCAAGGTGCGCGAGCGATCGGTTTTGGTCAGCGCGTTCACACCACCGATGCCGTCCAGATCGATGGCCGGGCGGCCGTCATTGATCCTGACTTCGTAGAACTTGCCGGTGCCCAGCGCCGGCGAGCATTCCTGACCCTGGACGTTTTGCTCGGCCTCCGCCGGCGTGTACGTCGTGAAGATCAGCACGCCGTTGAGCGTCAGCGAGCCGCTCACCGCCTTTTCCCCGTCTCCCTCCAGGGTGATATACCAACCCTTGGTTAGATGCCCTTGCTGGTTTGCGGACAGGCCGTCGAAGTCGGACTGGGTTACCACATCAGTGACATCCAGCAGGTCGTTCTCGTATAACCGGGTGTAAGCGATATCGCCGTTGGCGTCGATGGGCGGACCGTCAATATTGGTATCCTTGATGAGATAGTAGCGGTCGGTGATCGTCTCGTTGAGCGGATGCGCACGGAAACCCGTACCCACGGCAAGCGCCAGATACGGTGAACCATCGGACGGTTCGGCCAGAGACACATCGACCGGATCGTAGAAGCGGCGGTTGTTGGCGGCATTCGGCGCCGCGGCATTTTGATGAGCCTTCTGTATATCGGCGATGACACCGCCGGTGACGCGGTCGGCGAGCGTCCCGGTGGTGGTATTGTCAATATCGAACCGCCAGATCTGCCCGCCGAGGTCACCGACGAACAGCATATCGATCAAGGTGTCGCCGTTGTGGTCGATGGCGGTGATGTCGGCCGCAATGCTGTGATACATGTCGCTGAGATCCAGATTCGGCACCGGTCCTCCTATCTCCTGCCGGCCCGCCCACCACAGCAGGTCGCCATTGTTCGCATCGACGATATACAGCGCATTTCCCAGTGACGCGAGGTTGGCGCGGGCCGTATCCACCGCGTCGTAGGTGGTGTCGTATCCCCCGCCGATTATCACCACGTCTTTGACCTGCGTCCCGACCAGCATTTTGCGATGCTTGGGTTTGGACCAGGTCTGCCCGAGACGGGTGAACGCATCGGTGCCGGCGGCATCATCACCGTCGATCATCCACAAGAACTTGGGATGAGCGCGGTCTGTAACATCCAGCGCATGCACCGCGCGGCCGCCGCGTCGTTCCGAGAAATACAGGTATACATGTTCCCCGGTGTCGATACTGTTGTCGGTATTGACGATATCGCCGTCGCCGTTGGCGTCGTAAATCCACGCCTCCACCGCGCCATCGATGTTGTAGTGGAGCGTGGACGACGCCGCGTTGTCGTAGATTGTGCGCAAATCACCCAGATGGTTCGCCGGCACATAGGCAAACGACTCCAGCGCGCTGGCGTTACCGGCGGGGTCGTGGGTGGTGACCGCATGCAGATAGCCGTCGTTGGTGACCACATACAGCGTATTGTCCTGTATCCCGGTATTCGGATTGGCGCCGTAAGTGACGATCACCGGTTTCGAGTGCAGGATGCCGCCCATACGCGGGCGGCCATCGACGACGCTCAAGTCCTCGTCTACGTCCTGTAAATCGACGCCGCGGCTCCATTTGATCAGCTCCAGGAAGTCCGCGTCGCTCAGGTCGGCGGCATTCAACATCGCCTTGGTCAGGACGCCGGTGGCATTGGCGGCAGTGTTGGCATTGTTCTCATGTATCTGATTGACGGCGTTGGAAAGGTCGGCCACGGTGCCGGTGTAGGTATAGACCTTGCGGGTATCGGCCACGTGCTGCGCCAGGACGATGTTGTACAAGCGGCTGGCGATCCCGCCGAGCTCCACCTCCTGGCCGTCGGGGGCATCGAATGCGGGGGTGTAGACGCTTTCGGCGGATTCCTTGAACAGACCGGTCGCTTCGTCCACCGCGGCGACGCCGTTGGCGTCCACGATGTGGATATCCGGCTCGCCGTTTCCGTCCGCGTCGATGGTGTTGCCGGCGCCGTCGGTCTTCAACGCGATGGCGAAGCGTTTGACGTTGCCGTCCCAGTGCGCACGCGCACCCGGCTTGAACACGGTGAAATACAGTTCTTGAACACGGTGAAATACAGTTCATTGTTGTGGGTGAGTCGGTTGAAGGCGTTGACCGAAACCGCCGCCGCCGTAAATGTCGTATTGACGGCCAGGATCTCGGTAATAATTTCGCTCAGCGCCGCGGCCAATTGCGTGCCGTCGGTGACGAAGTATGAATCGCCGCCGCCCTTTTCGGCGGTGTCATCCAGCAACTGGTCGTCGACGGAAAAGCCGATGGTATGGGTGACCACTTTCTGATCGCCGTTGACCTCATTGCCCAAAGCCGCGGTGGCGTTGTCGGTGGTGTACATGAATTCCGCGAGCTCATCGAGGCAACTGTCCACCGGATTGGTATTGGGACCATGGCCACAGGTCTTGTCGGTCATCGCCGATGAGGTCGCCAGCAGGGTGTTGATTTCGGTGTCGTCGTCGCGGTCATGGGTAGGCAGGCCATCGGTCAACAGCACCGTGTAGTTCTTGGCGCACGACACCTGGATGGGGCTTTCATAGTCCTGGCCGTTATTGGTCAAGGTGTCCGCGTGGCTATGGATATTATTGTAGGCATCCACGCCGTGATCGGCGGGCTGCCCGCGCCAGTATTTCAACGCCTCGAAATAGGTCTGCGCCAGCGGCGTCCATGACGACGCGGTAAATGTATCAACCATCGCCTTGGCGTCGGCCCGCGTCCCCGCGGCATCGAGATCCCGCATCGGGAACACCACCGCGCCGCCCGGGGTGCCGCTGCCGCCGTTATTGGGCAGCGTGGTCTTGGTGTCAAACCGCATCAACGCAATATTGATTCCCGCCACCGAGTCGATCAGGTCCTTGGTGACGTTGCGCACGATCTCCATGCGCGTGCCGACACGGGTGACCTGATGGTTGTTGAAATAGTTGAGGTAATTGGCACTGTACAAAGTGTACACGTCGCCGATGTCGTTTCCCCAGTTGAGCGCGCTGTTCACGTTGGACGTCCACGGGCCTGCATTGCCGTTGGCGATATACGTCTCCGCACTGGCGGGGATTTCGCCGTCCACTCCGTAATCCGTCTTGCACTCCACATGGGTCGGATTGGTCACGTCGGCGTGGAGTGTGCGCCACGAACCGTTGTCGCTCGTTCGCCAGCGTGCGATCTGGTCGGTGTAGTAGCCGGGGGTGCTGCTGAGCGCAGCATCCGCCGCCGCGCACCGCAGCTGGCTGGCATTGAACCATCCAAACTCGTCGTCACCCGAAGTGTCATCGTCGCCGCTGCAATCAGGTGGGTTGCCTTGCTCGGCCCAGTAGATCCGGTCGGGATCGCAAGAACCGGCATAGGTCACATTCGGGTCGTAGGACTCGGTGATGGTGACCTGGGTGTTCATGCTGCCCGAGGTGTCGAGGATGAACAACACGTTGGGTTTCGCCGAGACCTGATTGCCGGCCAGGCCGACGAACACTTCGGTGTCATCCGCCGGAATCGGCACTGCGACGATGGCGCCCAGGATGCATCCCATCGTGAGGTGGGTCGCTTTAGCGATGACTCGGTTGCGTATTGTGCTCATGATCACTCCCAATTCCAGCGCGGCTG
>CAMYKW010000117.1 GCA_947259175.1 uncultured Gammaproteobacteria bacterium
TTGGGCTTGTTGTTGGCAAAAACCGGGCCCGATAGCCCGGCAACTACAGCGCAGAGTAACAGTGTCACAAAACTTGGTCGTCTCACGGTTATGATCTCCTCCTTTCGGGGTAAGGTTTAGGCGTTGATGAGGGCAGTTACTTACCTCAGAGCTTCGCCCTGCGTGACTTCTGTGTGATCGAGCATGGCTCGCATCAATAGTTCACATCACAAATAACAAAACTGTCCCTGGAATAAATATCAATCACAAACTATCCACAAATAAACAAACTGTCCCCGGAATACTATTTTTTCGGGAACAGGAACTGCCAGGTAAAGCTGACCAGCTGCTTGGCGGCGCCGTCCGGGCGCTCGACGTTGTAGTAGTACTCGAGCCGCGAGTTGATCGCCTGGTTGCCGATCTTGAACAGTCGGCCCGCGCCGCCGCCTAAGGGAATGGTCCAGCGCTGGCTGGAATCCGCATCCCAGTTGGCGGTCATCACCATATCGGTGAGCAGGAACCAGCCTTTGTCCAGGTTATAATTGACAAAAGGCTCGAGCAGGAACTGGTTCACGTCGGCACGATCGTCGTCGCCGGAAAACGACCACAGCTGGCGGCCGAGGATACCGACGCTGCCCCACTTGGGTTGAGTGAGCGCCACCGCTGTCACCCCGGCGCTCCACTTGCCGCTGCCGAGCTGGTCGTTGGAGGCGGTGTCCATCATCAGCGACGGCCCCACACCCCAGATCACCTTGCCGGTCTTCACCGGCGAGAAGTATATCGAATAGTTGGTGTCGCCCAGCCCGCTGGTGCCCTCGCCCGGCGTCGGGTTGGGGATCTCCGCGGTGCCGGACACGGTGCCGTCGAGGTCGATGATCGGCAGGATCACGCGGTTGACCAGATTCCAATTGCCGACGGTGATCGGCAGCACCGGCTGAATGTTGAGAAATGTGGCGTCGCCGTTCGGAGCGCCGTCGTCGAAGGTAAACTTGAACGGCAGGCTGATCAGCGAGCTGATCGGATTTTGCACCGCGGAGCGCAGATCGCCGCCGCCTTTGTCATCAGCGAGGGCGGATGACGTCATCAGGCACAATGTTGCCGCCATCGGCGGCAGCAGACCTGTTATTAAACGACCCACACGACTCGTCATCGTTCCAATGTTCCAGGTAATGTTTCGGGATATTTTTGGCAAGAATTTTTCTTAGAGGTTTCCGGTACTGCTGCGGACTGAGGCGAAGCTCTTCAGGGCGTATACGAACGGTCCGTGGTGAATGGTCAACAAATACCAAGTCCTTTACTCATGAGTATCTTAACAACACGTCCACCAAAACCCAATACCCACCCATTCACCTGTGCTCGGACTTTAAAAGTTAGAGAGGTAGTTGTAGCTGAATAATGGCTTTTCGGGCCGCCTGGAGTCATGCCGAAGTGCCGGTGCAGGTCACGTATGCAGGGAATAAGATGACCAACCCACTGTAATAAAACTGTAACAATCGAAACCTCTTTCGTTACGGGTGTGAGAACGCACGAAAGGCAACGTAATTGTGAGGCGTACAACAATTGTATAACTTGCCATCGAGCAACTTTGGCAATGATTCATCTCGACGACGCTCAAGATCCCGGCGATGCAACGAGGCGGAACATGCAATTCAGCAATCGATGCTTATCGAATCGCGCGATATCTGCGAGTCGAAAGTTAATTGAATCTCCCCGTGCTCACGCAGGGGGTTTTGTTCCGCGATAAAGCGATGGTATTTGCAGTGCGATAATCGTCGGCATACCGGTGTACTCCCAAATCATCAGCCATTCGCGGGAGCGGGCGTCTCAATTGGTGGCCTTCACTTTAACATAGGAACCCGGCGCGTCCTCGATGACGGCCAGCTCGCCGTCGCCGGGGGCCGGCGCGGGGATCTTGTCACCCGAGTATTTACTCACCCAGTTGTCCCAATCCAGCCACCACGAGCCGTCAGTGTGCGTGGCGGATTCGAGCCAGGTGTCCGCATCCTTGATCTTTTTGGCGTTGGTCCAATAGCCGTATTTGCCCGCCGCCGGCGGATTGATCACCCCGGCGATATGTCCGGAGCCGCCGAGCACAAATCGCACCGGCCCGGAAAACACCTGCGCACCCGCGAAGGTCGACGCCCAGGGAGCGATATGGTCTTCCCTGGTGGACAAGAAATAGGCCGGGGCCTTGACTTTCGAAAGGTCGATGGGCACCCCGTCCAGCGTGATCCCGCCCGGTTCCTTGAGCAGGTTCTGCTGATACATGTTGCGCAAGTAGAAATTGTGCATCGCCGCCGGCATGCGCGTGGAATCGGAGTTCCAATACAACAGATCG
>CAMYKW010000118.1 GCA_947259175.1 uncultured Gammaproteobacteria bacterium
CACCCGCTTGATCGAGTCGATGCCGAGGTCCGCTTCCAGATCCAGGTCGAGATTCAGCATATCCGGCGGATAACCGGTGCGCTCACTGACGATCGCCAGAAGACCCGCGACCAATGAATCCTTGTCCGGTGGTTCCGCACTGGGCCGTGCAGCGGCGTGCGGCTCCGGCACGACCTGTACCGGCGGCGTGGTCGTTACGGCTTGATGCAACGGTGCGGGCGCAACCTCCGGCAAAAACTCACTTGCCACGGTGTCCGTTGGCGTCGCAGCGGCCAGCGGCGTTTGTTCTGGAACCCCCTCATCCCCGGTGCCTTCCAGATATGCCAACATCACGCTCCGCTGCGTATCTAGAAAACGGGTCATTAACTGCTGAAACTGGACCATGGCGTCTTGTACACCATCCGGCGCGCCGGATAACTCCGTGGCCGCGCTTGGTGACACGACCGCCGGCGTGACCGGCATATCGGGCGTCGCAGAGCCGCCGCCCGGGACTTGCGGTGGTGCAGCGCTGGCCGGCGCCGGGTTTGCAGCGTCCTGTCGGGTGCTCCCCGCGCGCGCAACCGCCGCCGGATCTGGTGCGACTGTGCCGTTTCGACCGGCTTGGCCCGCCGGCGTCACGCTCTCTGGGATCCGGGATGATTTATCCCTGAGCTTGGTCCCGGTCGACGTCGCCCGTGAACCGTTAACCCACCAAGTCGTCGGCGCAAGGGGCTCACGCTGGACGTCCAAGGTGTCACCATCCACGAGGGTGACGACTCTGTCACGATAGAGCCGGTCCAGCGCCACCGGCACACCCTGCACCGCAAGTTTAGCCAACAGATGCAGAAGCTGAACCAGGCCGGGGCGCCCGCTCTGATCCGACGCCACGACCAAGCCCGGTCGAGTTCCCAGAATCTTGTCGGCCAAACCGGACAGCACGTTGCGCGGACCCACCTCTACGAAGATGCGCGCACCGGCGGCATACATGGCCTCGATCTCGCCGACGAAATCGACCGGTTCCATGAGGTGCTCGACCAACTGTATGGCGATGGCGTCGGGATCCTGATCATGCGGTGCGGTGGTAGTATTGGAATACACCGGCATCTGCGGTTCCGACATAGTCAGCCCGGAAAGAAATTCCGTAAGCTTGGCCTGAGCAGGCGCCACGATTGGTGAATGAAATGCACACGCAACCGGTAGCCTCTGGGCATGGATGTCGCGCGCCTTGAACACTTCGATCGCCCGGTCCACTGCGTCCCGCGTGCCGGAGATCACCGACTGCTGGGGCGCATTCATATTGGCGAGACACACGTGCTCGATATCCCGCAGACCCGCACGCACGGTTTCCGCGCTGGCATGCACCGCCGCCATGGCGCCTGGTTCCGTACCGGCCGCTTCGACCATGAATCGGCCGCGCGCTTCCGATAGCGCCGTCAGTGCGTCGTCACTGAAAACGCCCGCCGCACACAGGGCCACGTATTCCCCGTAGCTGTGTCCGGCAGCCAGGTCGGCGCGCACACCCAGGGCCTCCAACAACCGACACATGGCGACGCCCGCAACGCCGATCGCCGGTTGGGCGATGTTGGTCTGGGTCAGGGCTTCGTGACACGCACGCTGTTCATCAGGCGTAAAAGCAGGGGGCGGGAACACGTACGCGCTCAGCGGTTTGTCGAGTTGCTGTGCCAACACCTCATCCGCACGCTCGAAACACGCGCGCACCTCCGGAAACTGCATCGCCAGATCACCCAGCATGTTGGGGTACTGGGATCCCTGCCCGGAAAACAAGAATGCGATCTTGCCCGATTCGGCAAGCGGCTGTGCGGAGAAATACAGTCCTCGTTGATCATCAATTTGATCGTCATCGGGGTTGGCGAGCCTTTCCACGGCCCAAGCAAGCTTTTGCTGCAGATCCTCGATCGAGGCGGCGACAACCGCCAATCGATGCCGGGCTTCGTTGTCCGCCGCGGGCGCCTGGGTCGCTTGCTTCCACAGTGTGAATGACAGATCGCGCAGCGTGGCTGTGCTGCCGCGAGCGAGCGCCTGTTGCCAGTGTCCGACCGTCGCCGCCAGGGATTGGCGCGAGGGCGCGCGGAATACGAACAGTTCGTTCGGCCACTGTTGCAGCGCTACCGTGGCGGCGTTGGTGTACCCTTGGTATTCCTCCATGACGACGTGAAAATTGGTGCCGCCAAAACCGAACGCGCTGACCCCGGCGCGGCGCGGATGTCCGTTCGCCTGCACCCAGGGACGCGGTTCGCTGCTGACG
>CAMYKW010000119.1 GCA_947259175.1 uncultured Gammaproteobacteria bacterium
CAGATCCTCGGCATCACGATTGCCGACATCATGCAAGACCGGGACGAACAATCCTTCTTCGGTGTCCAGCGCGATACCCAGATCGATCTTCTTCAACACCCGGCGCCCCACTGCATGACTGTCGTACCAGGCATTCAAAGCCGGTTCCACTTTACAGGCGGCGACAATGGCATGAATCAGGCGCATGGTGGTATCGCCGTTTATCCATGCCTGGATATCCGCATCGTCGGATACCGTAACCGGTACCACCTCGGCGCGGGCCACAGACATATTTCGCGCCATCGCCCGCCGCGGTCCGCGCAGCGGCTCCATCGGTCCTACCTCCTTGAGGATTCTCGCCACCCGCTGTACATCGGCGGCAGTGATCGCCCCGTCCTTACCGCTCGGGGTGACAAACGACAGGTCGACGTCCAGTTTGCGCGCCAGCGCGCGCACCGCCGGTGTCGCACGCACCCCCATCGCCGCCTTACCGATTTGAATCGCGTGCTCGGTCACCACTTCCTCTCCCACCGCGACCTTACCGACCACGGTGCCTTTGTCCGCCGACGGTGGTTCGGATTCGAGCGGCTCACCGCCGGCGAATTCCACCAGCGGACTTCCGGTGGCGATGATATCGCCGATACCGCCGTATAACTTGGTGATCTTTCCTTCACACGGCGCCGGTATCTCCACCACCGCTTTGGCGGTTTCCATCGACACCAACGGCTGGTCTTTGTTGACTTCGTCGCCGACGGCGACGTGCCATTTGACGATTTCCGCGTCGGGCAGCCCTTCGCCCAAGTCCGGCAATTTGAAAATGTTCTTGGCCATCAGCCGAACTCCATGACTTCCCGCACTGCGGCGACGATCTGCTCAACCCCAGGCAGGTAACGCTGTTCGAGACGATACAGCGGCATAACGGTATCGTAGCCGGTGACACGCTTCACCGGCGCAAACAAATTGAGCAACCCGTGTTCACAAAGCTGAGCCGCTATTTCGGCGCCCAAACCCGCGGTGCGCGCCGCTTCATGCACGATCACACAGCGCCCGGTCTTGGACACGGATTCCAGGATGGTCTGCATATCAAGCGGCTTCACAGTCGCGACATCGATAACTTCAGCGCTCACACCGTCATCAGCCAGTTGCCCGGCGGCTTGCCGGGTCTCATGCAGCATCGCACCCCAGGACACCAAGGTCACATCCGAGCCCTCCCGCAGCGTGTAGCAGGTATCCAACGGCAGCGCGGCGCCATCGTCGGCCACCTCCTGCTTGACTAACCGATAGATTCGTTTCGGCTCCAGAAAAATCACCGGATCCGGATCGCGGATCGCCGCCAGCAGCAGACCATAAGCCCGCGCCGGTGAAGAAGGAATGACTACGCGCAAACCGGGAATATGGGCAAACATCGCCTCGTAACTCTCGGAATGGTGCTCCGGTGCATGGATACCGCCCCCGTAAGGGGCGCGCAATACCATCGGACAGGTCAAGCGGCCCCGGGTCCGGTTCCGCAGCCGCGATGCGTGATTGAGGATTTGATCGACCGTGGAGTAGATGAAACCCATGAATTGAATTTCCGCCACCGGTCGCAGTCCCTGCGACGCCATGCCCACCGCGACCCCGGCGATCAGTGTCTCGGCCAAGGGTGTGTCCACGACACGTTGTTTCCCAAATCGCTCCTGCAGACCCACTGTGGCCCGAAACACGCCGCCATTGACACCCACGTCCTCCCCTAGAACGACGACATTCTCATCTGCGGCCAGCTCAAACGAGAGGGCCGTGTTTACCGCTTCAATCAAGTTCAATTCCGGCACGTTTATCAGACCTTTTTCGATAAATCGTCACGCTGCGGCTGCAACGCCGCCGGCAAATTAGCGTACAAATAATCGAACATGCTCTCAGGCGCCGGATCGGGTGTTTGCAGATACGCCTGGACCGCCTGTTCCACCTCCTGCTCGCAACTCTGCTGCAATTGCTCCTCGCGAGGCTCATCCCAGTATCCATTGGCGATAAGATACCGACGCAACCGTTTGATGGGTTCGTGTTCCCAGTTCGCCTTCAATTCCGCTTCACTGCGATAACGGCTGGCGTCGTCCGCAGTCGTGTGATCGGACAATCGATAGGTTACCGCCTCTATCAAGGTCGGGCCGTTGCCGGCGCGCGCGTTGTCCATGGCGGCGGAAAACCGATCGAACAT
>CAMYKW010000120.1 GCA_947259175.1 uncultured Gammaproteobacteria bacterium
TCGCTGACACTGGCGTGGTCGACACTCTGGCTGTCGTCGTCGTGGCTGACCGCGTCATTACTGATACCGTCGCTGCTGCTGTCGTCGTCGCTGCGACCGGCAACATCGTCGATGCCGTCGTCAACCCGGATATCCAGCCGTGGCGAATCGTCGATATGCTGTTCGATGCCCACCAGGGTCACCGCGCCGCCGGCCAGGGTTACGTCAATCTCGGTTTGCATGCCCGGCGCCAGGTTGACGGTCGGGCCTTGCACCCCATCAAAGAGCGTAGTGCAGGTCCCGCCGCCGAGCGACGAGATATCGACGCGGAACCGGCCGCCGGCATCGGTGCTGTCGGTGAACGTCGCGCCGGGACCGCAATTCACCTCAACCACGACGCCCGGCACCGGGGCGGCATGGGCGGCCGTGATCATCATGTCACCGAGGGTGGCCACCAGCGAACCCGGACCGACGCCGCGATAGATGTCGATGGCGGCGGCGGACCCGCCGTTGACGGTGCCGGTAACACTGGCCACCCCCGACCCGCCGGCGCCCGCTCCGGAGGACGTGCCGCCGCCGCCGCACGCGGCCAGGATCAATGTCAGCGCCGTGAGCGAACAGCCCACAATCGCAAATCGTGTCTTGGTTGTCTGTCTCATAGTTCGGACCTCTGTGGTTGTTTTCACTCCGGGTAAAGCGGCTGTTCCTGGGATGCCGGGTTTCCGTTGTAAATTAGTGTGGGAAATATTCCCACAAAATTGTAGTACGAGATCAGGTTATTGCGCAAGCCGGGGCTCTGGTTCCCGATAAACGCAACGAAGCGGCGGATTGCCGGTAGGGCTGGGCGTGAAAGGGGCGCGTTCATCAGGGAAACCTCGGCGCGGTGGCGACATTGACGCGGTGCGCGTGTCACCCGGGGTGTGGAACATCGATCGGCGCTGTGCGCTGGACTACTTCTTCTGCGGATCCGGGTCGGGTTCGGCGCCGTCCTCACGTTCGTCATGCTGGTAGAAATAAATGCCGACATTCATGCGGTGGTGGGCGTCGCGGGCATTGCGATCGCGCTTTTGCAGCTGCCGCGCGCGACGGTTCAGGGCCTTGAGCGCCTGCATGCCCTCCTTTTCCGACATCCCCGCCAATACCTTGATCGATCCGGGCGTCAATTCGTCGTAGTAAACGCTGCGCTCCAGAAACGGAGGTTCGCCGCCTTGCACGTTGTGGCGCGCCGCAGCCATGTGGTCGTGCAGATTTCGGCCGAAGTAGTAGGCCTTTTCCTCAAAGCCCTTCGACGGCACGAACGCGTCGGCCTTGAGGCACACGCGGTCCTGGTCGTCGATCTCGACCGCCTCCAGCCGCAACCACTCGTCCAGTACCGCGCGCGGCCGGATGTCCTTGCTTACCGAAGTCACCAGGTCGTCGAAGCTCGGGTCGCCGTCGTCTTGCCGTCGTCGCGGCAGCGGGCGGGGTTCGCCGGCGGGGTCTGTAAACCGGTCGTCGCTGATCCATAGCGCGACCAACTGCGCGCCCAGATAGATGCTCGCCGGGGGCGTTTCGTCCACCGCCGGTTCGCGGCGCAGCCGCCGGACGTCCTTACGGTGCACCCCGGTCAGCAGGGTGATGCGGCTGTCGGTCTGTTCCTTGCCGGGCAGGCGGAACTCACGCTCGGCGACCTCGACGAATATCGATTTCAAAATCCCAGACAGCCACGTATAGGTGAGGTTGTGATCAAGCAGCAAGCCCACCAGCGGCCGCAGTACGCGTTTGACCGCGACGACGAGCGCCGGTGGCGCTCCGGATTGGCTATCGGATTCAGTTTTCGGCATTCGAGCGCTCGCGCACACCCGGTTGTCCACGATTAGCGGTATTATACTTGACGTGGGTATTTTTCCCACATACTCTTTGTCGCTGTCGTCATTGCTTTAATCCAGCCCATGGACCTGCTCAACCGCTTCAAGATTCGTCTCGCCGTATTGGCCGCTGCGATCTTGGTTCTCAGCTCATGTGGCGGCGGTACACGGCGACGGTGAACGGCAATGTGGCGCAAGTGGTGGCGCAAGCGCCGGGGCAGGGGTCGTTATCCGCGCGTATGCTGGCGGTGATCGTCGATCTGGTAGCAGCGAAGGTCATCGCGCAAACCGGCGAGTTGAGCGGTATCGGGGTGGAAGGGGGCGGCCAGCGGACCGTCACCGATGCGGCGGGCCGGTTCAACCTGCCGGGAGTGACGCCCAGCGAAAATTTCCAACTCGTGCTGACTTTGGCCAACGCCCAGCGAATTGGCTTCAACATCGGCGCAGTGCCGGCCGGGTCCACCGTTCAGGTATCCAACATTGTCGTCAACGCCAGTGCCAACAGCGCGACCCCGAGTGCCGTGCAGGTGGAGCACGACGACGACACCAGCGGTGGCGGCGATGACGTGAGCAATGATGGACAAGGCGTAAGCGGCCAGTCGGCCGATGACAACGACGATGACCCGGACAGCGCCGATCCCAATCCCGATGACGACGATGACCCCGACAGCGAGGATCCCCCCAGCACCTGATTCCACCTAATTCAAGACACCCATAGATCTTAATCAACACCTGATTCAACCTGATTCAACAACACCTGATTCAAGACACCCATAGATCTTAACAACTGATTCAACAACTGATTCAAGACACCCACAGATCTCGAGCACCTGATTCGAGACACCCATAAATCGCAACACCTGCTTCTTGCGCCTGAATTCGGCCATTCTAGACTCCCATAGGCCGCTGTTTCCGCCCGCAATTTCAGACACCCATGAAACTTTGAGTGTCTCCGCAGTACTCATTTTCTGGACACCCATAGATGACCGTTTTAGAGTTCTGCTTTGCTCCCCAATCTGATCGAAAAAACAAGATCCAGGATGTCGCATCCTACTGATTCTAAGAAGAATTTTGACAATTGGCCCAAACGGTACAACCGATGGTTCGAGACGCCTATCGGCATG
>CAMYKW010000121.1 GCA_947259175.1 uncultured Gammaproteobacteria bacterium
CCTCGGCGCCGGTACCGCCAGGCACCGCGAACGCATGCATCGCCCCGCCGTCAAAGGTGTACGCATGCAGCATGCCGTCCGGGGTGAGCGCCCAGGTGATGCGGCGGATCTCGTCAAGCGCCAGGGCACGGGTCCCGGCGAGCGCCGGGATCTCAAACAGGATTTGGGCTGTGGCCGAGTCGACCTTGATCACCGCGTCGTCGTCCGCGGCCCACAGGCTGTTGACACCGGACTGCGCCCAAGCGGACTGGATGCTGCCAAACAGCAATAGCGAGAGGGTTAAAATCGAATAGGTGGACTTGCGCAGCCCATCGAGGAAACAGCCGCTACGTTTGGCGGCGGTCACGGACGATCCTTCCGACGCGGGAAGGGTGCCGCGGTTGTGTCAAAATATGAACACTGCAAAACAACCGGCGCTCTGATCCAGTTCACCGGCGAAAACAAACACGCCTCCTCCTTTTCCCTTTGGGCTTTCATTAACTAATATCCCCTTTGGGCTTGGATTTCTAATTATTATGAGTATCTTGAAATTCTAGCTATTGAATACTCGTTGTTTTGATGCATCCGAATTTGTTTTCAAATACTTTAGATATAACCTAGGAAATCGTCAACCTTCGCCGCCGAGCCGCTGAGGTTTGTGCTGATCTGTCACTTCATAAATTCAGGCTATCCTGTTGTCTTAAAGATAGAATCAACCCTGATGTCGTTAAACTGGTTTATGCCATGACCCATTCCAATAACAACGACACGCTGGTATCTATCAATCCACGCTTTGCGCGAGGTTTTATGCAAGCTGGATCCTGGCTGGTATTGCTCGCCGTCGGTATTCTGGCCAGCCTGATACTCACGCAACCCAGCGAGCGTAGGCCACTGGGTGAATTGCGTGCTCCCAGTAGCGCATTAAAGTCCGCACCGTCACACCTGAAACCGGTCGTGACACCGGTGTTCACGGACCAAACCCTGCAAGCAGGCCTGTGGGGTGCCCACGTACAACACAGCGGCAAGATTGCCGGACTCGATGAAGCGATGGGCGCCGGGGCGTGTGTGCTGGATTACGACAATGACGGGTGGATGGATCTGTTCATGATCGGCGGCACCGGTGAACGCCGCTATTACGGCAAGAAACAATGGTGGCAGGCGAGCCGCGGCAACCGCCTGTACCGTAACCTGGGCGCGAATCGATTTATGGACGTGACCGAACGGGCCGGGCTGGATACAAAATATACCGGCATGGGGTGTGCGGCCGCAGATTTCGATAACGACGGCGACACCGATCTGTACCTCACCAACCTCGGCCCCAACGAGTTATATGCCAATTCTCCGCGGCGGTGGCGGACTACGATGGCGACGGGAATCTGGACCTGTACGTGACCAATTACCTCGCCTACCGCCGCGGCGCGGCCACGCGCGAAGACGAAGCCGGGTTCCGCAGCATCATCAAGCGGGAAATGCAGCCGCAGTTCTTCGACAGCCAGGCGAACCGGTTGTACCGCAATCTGGGTGCGCTGCGGTTCGAGGACGTCACCGACGGCCTGCAGGTCGGTAATCCCAGCGGCCGCAGTGTGCATGCGGCCTGGGTAGACCTCAATCAAGATCACCACCCGGATCTGTATGTCGCCAACGACATCGGCTCGCCGGATAAAGTGTTCTTGAATCGCAATGGCGCTGAGTTCGAAGACGCCACCGCCAAGTTGGGATTTGTCAACGCCGCCGCGGCGACCTCCATCCAGACCGGCGACATCGACAACGACGGCGCGACCGAGCTGCTGCTCGGCGCCCGCGCCGGGAGCGTATTGCAACTGCTGCGCCGGCACGCCGACAAGCCCGACGCGCCCCTTTTCACGGAAATAGCGCGCGATGCCTTCCGCGACATCGAGCTCAGCAGCGCCAGCCATACCTGGGGCGCGGGGCTTTATGATTTCAACAACGACGGCACGCTCGATCTGTTCGCGCCCAACGGCCTAGTGACGCCCGATGCCGACGCCCATTACCAGGTGACCACCGGGCAGCCCAACCAGCTATGGCTGAATCACCCCGGCGGCAGCTTGCGTGAGGCGAGCCGCGACGCCGGGATCGCCCTGCGTGACCACTTATCCAGCCGCGGTGCGGTATACGCCGACTTCGACAACGACGGCGATGTCGACGTCTTTATCATTAATAACAATGAGTTAGGGCAATTGCTTATTAATCAACATGATGCTTATCACTGGCTCGGTATAGCCCTGCGCACGCGGCGCCGCACCGAGGCGATCGGTGCGCAGATCCGCATCCACACCGGAACGGGTGCGCACACGCGCACCGTCGTCCGCGGCGGGCTGATGGGCACCAACGACCCGCGCGTGCACATCGGCCTGGGCCAGACACCGGGACCGGTGGACGTGGCCGTGACCTGGCCGGATGGCGAGCGGTTTCG
Source organism: uncultured Gammaproteobacteria bacterium (assembly GCA_947259175.1). Lineage (GTDB taxonomy): Bacteria > Pseudomonadota > Gammaproteobacteria > Arenicellales > JAANXG01 > CALZGZ01. The sequence continues at coordinate 2,414 of CAMYKW010000121.1, forward strand.
ATTCACCAACGTGGCCGTGGATCGGTATATTTTGCTGCGCCAGGGCAGTCCTGAGGTTGAAGTGCGGATGACGCCGATTGCTGCGCCGGCGGAACCCACGCCGTGGCCGGCGTTGGTGCGCGACGACCCGGCCTTTCGCGCCGCCTATGTCGCCCTGCTCGCCGATGCGCGCGGCGCCGATCACGCG